>NZ_CP078093.1:689033-1378066 GCF_019203185.1 Crassaminicella indica
TTATTTAGTTCTTCTCTCCATATTTCCGTCATATACATGAGTAGTCTTATAGGCATTCTATAATCTACTTTTGATTGTAATTCTAATAATACATAAAAGATGATATCTTTTCCATCTATATTTACCTTATAAACAACATCTGCTTCTTCCTGTTTAAAATCTTTCAATATAAATTCTTTATCTATTAAAATCAAATTGTCTTCTTCTATTAATTTTACCCATTCCTTCTTCACAAAGCTTCTTAAAAATTCAAGAAAAGTTTTCTTATGCGAAAGAATTTCCTTATATCCTATATCATGTTCATGCTTGATTTTATCCTTCATTTTTACACCATCTTTTTATTTTCATTATATCATATTATTACAATCCCTATCGCAGTTTTCTTCTTAATATTTAATACACTTTTTTATAAATCTATACCATAACTACAATAGAAGCTGCTGACAATATGATGTTAGTATAAAAGCATTAACACAAAAAGTGAGATATAATAAATATATCTGAAAGGACGTGTCCTGTAGATAAAAGATATGATCTAGATTAAAAAATGATAGTATAACTATACAATACAACTGATAGCACCTTGAAAGATCTCGAAAGCAAATATAGCACAACCTCAGCTACTATTTAAAATAGTATACTCCAATTACCCCAGATGAATGAATTTGAAAAAATTTCTACTTAATACCCACTTTTTGTGTCTAGGATATTGACATAGATCTAGAACATTGGCTATTCAACCTGAATTACTACTCCTTGATGAACCTTTTTCTGCATTAAACTATAAAACTCAACTTGCCGTAGCTGACAACATTAGAAGTATGCTCAAAAAAAAGAAAAAAACAGCTATTTTGGTAACCCACAACATAGCATAAGCAATGTCTCCTAAAAGACAGATAAATTGAATACATAAAAATAATCCAAGGACATATAATAGTAAATCATCCTCAGATTTTTATTTTTTTGTATAATACTTATTTAAAGTATATCTTTACAACTTATTCTATTTTTTCATTCTAAACAAAAATTTTTATCATCAATCTTAGTTCATTTCTGATTTTATTTTTTTTATATCATCATTAGTTAATCCTGTTGCTTTAATAATAGTAGGTATATCTATTCCCATTAATAATAAATTTTTTGCAATCCCTCTACGCTCTTGTATTTGCCCTTTTTTCATACCTTTTTGTATCCCTTTTTCTTCTCTAAGCTTGAATTCTTCTTCAATCTTTCTTCCTAGATTGCTAATCATTTTCTCCACCTCCATATGATTAGTTTCTTCTAATGCCTTATATATATGTTCTCCTATTTTCTCATCAAATCTATTTTTGAATATATTTATTATCCATCTATTAAACACTTGTATTTGCTCTTTTGTTCCTTTTTTTCCAAGAATTCTGCCTATTAGCTTTAGTCTTTTTAGTATTTCTTCTATTGCTACATCTTGATCTAGTAAAAATATTGAACTTACTAGGTTCGCAATCTCTAACAGTTCCTCTTCCTTCATTCTATTTACATCAAAAAGCATATATCGAAAATCTATAATATTTTCTTCAAATAACTCATATCCATTCAAAACTTCTTTAAAATTTCTTACTGCTGTCCATTTGTTTTTTCCATTATATAAAACAATGGGTACAATCGCTGGCAATCTATAATCTTTTCTTTTTTTAACTTTATCTTCTGTATTATTTAGTTCTTCTCTCCATATTTCCGTCATATACATGAGTAGTCTTATAGGCATTCTATAATCTACTTTTGATTGTAATTCTAATAATACATAAAAGATGATATCTTTTCCATCTATATTTACCTTATAAACAACATCTGCTTCTTCCTGTTTAAAATCTTTCAATATAAATTCTTTATCTATTAAAATCAAATTATCTTCTTCTATTAATTTTACCCATTCCTTCTTCACAAAGCTCCTTAAAAATTCAAGAAAAGTTTTCTTATGCGAAAGAATTTCCTTATATCCTATATCATGTTCATGCTTGATTTTATCCTTCATTTTTACACCATCTTTTTATTTTCATTATATCATATTATTACAATCCCTATTGCAGTTTTCTTCTTAATATTTAATACACTTTTTTATAAATCTATACCATAAAATAAACACCTCTACTACAATAGAAGCTGCTGACAATATGATGTTAGTATAAAAGCATTGACATAGATCTAGAACATTGGCTATTCAACCTGAATTCCTACTCCTTGATGAACCTTTTTCTGCATTAAACTATAAAACTCAACTTGCCGTAACTGACATCATTAGAATTATGCTCAAAAAAAGAAAAAACAGCTATTTTGGTAACCCACAACATAGCAAAAGCAATGTCTCCTAAAAGACATACAAATTGAATACATAAAAATAATCCAAGGACATATAATGGTAAATCATCCTCGGATTTTTATTTTTTGTATAATACTTATTTAAAGTATATCTTTACAACTTATTCTATATTTTCATTCTAAACAAAATTTTTATCATCAATCTTAGTTCATTTCTGATTTTATTTTTTTTATATCATCATTAGTTAATCCTGTTGCTTTAATAATAGTAGGTATATCTATTCCCATTAATAATAAATTTTTTGCAATCCCTCTACGCTCTTGTATTTGCCCTTTTTGTATCCCTTTTTCTTCTCTAAGCTTGAATTCTTCTTCAATCTTTCTTCCTAGATTGCTAATCATTTTCTCCACCTCCATATGATTAGTTTCTTCTTAAGCACTAAGCAAAATTTTTATCATCAATCTTAATTCATTTCTGATTTGATTTTTTTTATATCATCATTAGTTAATCCTGTTGCTTTAATAATAGTAGGTATATCTATTCCCATTAATAATAAATTTTTTGCAATCCCTCTACGTTCTTGTATTTGCCCTTTTTTCATACCTTCTTGCATTCCTTTTTGTATCCCTTTTTCTTCTCTAAGCTTGAATTCTTCCTCAATCTTTCTTCCTAGATTGCTAATCATTTTCTCCACCTCCATATGATTAGTTTCTTCTAATGCCTTATATATATGTTCTCCTATTTTCTCATCAAATCTATTTTTGAATATATTCATTATCCATCTATTAAACACTTGTATTTGCTCTTTTGTTCCTTTTTTCCCAAGAATTCTGCCTATTAGCTTTAGTCTTTTTAGTATTTCTTCTATTGCTACATCTTGATCTAGTAAAAATATTGAACTTACTAGATTCGCAATCTCTAACAGTTCCTCTTCCTTCATTCTATTTACATCAAAAAGCATATAGCGAAAATCTATAATATTTTCTTCAAATAACTCATATCCGTTCAAAACTTCTTTAAAATTTCTTACTGCTGTCCATTTGTTTTTTCCATTATATAAAACAATTGGTACAATCGCTGGTAATCTATAATCTTTTCTTTTTTTTACTTTGTCTTCTGTATTATTTAGTTCTTCTCTCCATATTTCCGTCATATACATGAGTAGTCTTATAGGCATTCTATAATCTACTTTTGATTGTAATTCTAATAATACATAAAAGATGATATCTTTTCCATCTATATTTACCTTATAAACAACATCTGCTTCTTCTTGTTTAAAATCTTTCAATATAAATTCTTTATCTATTAAAATCAAATTGTCTTCTTCTATTAATTTTACCCATTCCTTCTTCACAAAGCTCCTTAAAAATTCAAGAAAAGTTTTCTTATGCGAAAGAATTTCCTTATATCCTATATCATGTTCATGCTTGATTTTATCCTTCATTTTTACACCATCTTTTTATTTTCATTATATCATATTATTACAATACCTATCGCAGTTTTCTTCTTAATATTTAATACACTTTTTTATAAATCTATACCATAAAATAAACACCTCTACTACAATAGAAGCTGCTGACAATATGATGTTAGTATAAATGCATGAACACAAAAAGTGTATTTTATATTAAAAAAAGACAAACCGCTAAAAATTTTCAATGGTTTGTCAGCAACCTGAATTACTACTCCTTGATGAACCTTTTTCTGCATTAAACTATAAAACTCAACTTGCCGTAGCTGACATCATCAGAATTATGCTCAAAAAAAGAAAAAAACAGCTGTTTAGGTAACCCACAACATAGCAGAAGCAATATCTCCTAAAAGACATACAAATTGAATACATAAAAATAATCCAAGGACATATAATAGTAAATCATCCTCGGATTTTTATTTTTTGTATAATACTTATTTAAAGTATATCTTTACAACTTATTCTATTTTTTCATTCTAAACAAAAATTTTTATCATCAATCTTAATTCATTTCTGATTTTATTTTTTTTATATCATCATTAGTTAATCCTGTTGCTTTAATAATAGTAGGTATATCTATTCCCATTAATAATAAATTTTTTGCAATCCCTCTACGTTCTTGTATTTGCCCTTTTTTCATACCTTCTTGCATTCCTTTTTGTATACCTTCTTGCATTCCTTTTTGTATCCCTTTTTCTTCTCTAAGCTTGAATTCTTCTTCAATCTTTCTTCCTAGATTGCTAATCATTTTCTCCACCTCCATATGATTAGTTTCTTCTAATGCCTTATATATATGTTCTCCTATTTTCTCATCAAATCTATTTTTGAATATATTCATTATCCATCTATTAAACACTTGTATTTGCTCTTTTGTTCCTTTTTTCCCAAGAATTCTGCCTATTAGCTTTAGTCTTTTTAGTATTTCTTCTATTGCTACATCTTGATCTAGTAAAAATATTGAACTTACTAGATTCGCAATCTCTAACAGTTCCTCTTCCTTCATTCTGTTTACATCAAAAAGCATATATCGAAAATCTATAATATTTTCTTCAAATAACTCATATCCGTTCAAAACTTCTTTAAAATTTCTTACTGCTGTCCATTTGTTTTTTCCATTATATAAAACAATTGGTACAATCGCTGGTAATCTATAATCTTTTCTTTTTTTAACTTTGTCTTCTGTATTATTTAGTTCTTCTCTCCATATTTCCGTCATATACATGAGTAGTCTTATAGGCATTCTATAATCTACTTTTGATTGTAATTCTAATAATACATAAAAGATGATATCTTTTCCATCTATATTTACCTTATAAACAACATCTGCTTCTTCCTGTTTAAAATCTTTCAATATAAATTCTTTATCTATTAAAATCAAATTATCTTCTTCTATTAATTTTACCCATTCCTTCTTCACAAAGCTCCTTAAAAATTCAAGAAAAGTTTTCTTATGCGAAAGAATTTCCTTATATCCTATATCATGTTCATGCTTGATTTTATCCTTCATTTTTACACCATCTTTTTATTTTCATTATATCATATTATTACAATCCCTATTGCAGTTTTCTTCTTAATATTTAATACACTTTTTTATAAATCTATACCATAAAATAAACACCTCTACTACAATAGAAGCTGCTGACAATATGATATTAGTATAAAAGAAATTTTTTGCTAATTATTGAAGCAACTTCCTCTGTTGCTAACAATATGATGTTAGTATAAAAGCATTAACACAAAAAGTGAGATATAATAAATATATCTGAAAGGACGTGTCCTGTAGATAAAAGATATGATCTAGATTAAAAAATGATAGTATAACTATACAATACAACTGATAGCACCTTGAAAGATCTCGAAAGCAAATATAGCACAACCTCAGCTACTATTTAAAATAGTATACTCCAATTACCCCAGATGAATGAATTTGAAAAAATTTCTACTTAATACCCACTTTTTGTGTCTAGGATATTGACATAGATCTAGAACATTGGCTATTCAACCTGAATTACTACTCCTTGATGAACCTTTTTCTGCATTAAACTATAAAACTCAACTTGCCGTAGCTGACAACATTAGAAGTATGCTCAAAAAAAAGAAAAAAACAGCTATTTTGGTAACCCACAACATAGCAGAAGCAATGTCTCCTAAAAAACATACAAATTAAATACATAAAAATAATCCAAGGACATATAATAGTAAATCATCCTCGGATTTTTATTTTTTGTATAATACTTATTTAAAGTATATCTTTACAACTTATTCTATTTTTTCATTCTAAACAAAAATTTTTATCATCAATCTTAGTTCATTTCTGATTTGATTTTTTTTATATCATCATTAGTTAATCCTGTTGCTTTAATAATAGTAGGTATATCTATTCCCATTAATAATAAATTTTTTGCAATCCCTCTACGCTCTTGTATTTGCCCTTTTTTCATACCTTTTTGTATCCCTTCTTGCATTCCTTTTTGTATCCCTTTTTCTTCTCTAAGCTTGAATTCTTCTTCAATCTTTCTTCCTAGATTGCTAATCATTTTCTCCACCTCCATATGATTAGTTTCTTCTAATGCCTTATATATATGTTCTCCTATTTTTTCATCAAATCTATTTTTGAATATATTTATTATCCATCTATTAAACACTTGTATTTGCTCTTTTGTTCCTTTTTTCCCAAGAATTCTACCTATTAGCTTTAGTCTTTTTAGTATTTCTTCTATTGCTACATCTTGATCTAGTAAAAATATTGAACTTACTAGGTTCGCAATCTCTAACAGTTCCTCTTCCTTCATTCTGTTTACATCAAAAAGCATATATCGAAAATCTATAATATTTTCTTCAAATAACTCATATCCATTCAAAACTTCTTTAAAATTTCTTACTGCTGTCCATTTGTTTTTTCCATTATATAAAACAATTGGTACAATCGCTGGTAATCTATAATCTTTTCTTTTTTTCACTTTATCTTCTGTATTATTTAGTTCTTCTCTCCATATTTCCGTCATATACATGAGTAGTCTTATAGGCATTCTATAATCTACTTTTGATTGTAATTCTAATAATACATAAAAGATGATATCTTTTCCATCTATATTTACCTTATAAACAACATCTGCTTCTTCCTGTTTAAAATCTTTCAATATAAATTCTTTATCTATTAAAATCAAATTATCTTCTTCTATTAATTTTACCCATTCCTTCTTCACAAAGCTCCTTAAAAATTCAAGAAAAGTTTTCTTATGCGAAAGAATTTCCTTATATCCTATATCATGTTCATGCTTGATTTTATCCTTCATTTTTACACCATCTTTTTATTTTCATTATATCATATTATTACAATCCCTATTGCAGTTTTCTTCTTAATATTTAATACACTTTTTTATAAATCTATACCATAAAATAAACACCTCTACTACAATAGAAGCTGCTGACAATATGATGTTAGTATAAAAGCATTGACATAGATCTAGAACATTGGCTATTCAACCTGAATTCCTACTCCTTGATGAACCTTTTTCTGCATTAAACTATAAAACTCAACTTGCCGTAACTGACATCATTAGAATTATGCTCAAAAAAAGAAAAAACAGCTATTTTGGTAACCCACAACATAGCAAAAGCAATGTCTCCTAAAAGACATACAAATTGAATACATAAAAATAATCCAAGGACATATAATGGTAAATCATCCTCGGATTTTTATTTTTTGTATAATACTTATTTAAAGTATATCTTTACAACTTATTCTATATTTTCATTCTAAACAAAATTTTTATCATCAATCTTAGTTCATTTCTGATTTTATTTTTTTTATATCATCATTAGTTAATCCTGTTGCTTTAATAATAGTAGGTATATCTATTCCCATTAATAATAAATTTTTTGCAATCCCTCTACGCTCTTGTATTTGCCCTTTTTGTATCCCTTTTTCTTCTCTAAGCTTGAATTCTTCTTCAATCTTTCTTCCTAGATTGCTAATCATTTTCTCCACCTCCATATGATTAGTTTCTTCTTAAGCACTAAGCAAAATTTTTATCATCAATCTTAATTCATTTCTGATTTGATTTTTTTTATATCATCATTAGTTAATCCTGTTGCTTTAATAATAGTAGGTATATCTATTCCCATTAATAATAAATTTTTTGCAATCCCTCTACGTTCTTGTATTTGCCCTTTTTTCATACCTTCTTGCATTCCTTTTTGTATCCCTTTTTCTTCTCTAAGCTTGAATTCTTCCTCAATCTTTCTTCCTAGATTGCTAATCATTTTCTCCACCTCCATATGATTAGTTTCTTCTAATGCCTTATATATATGTTCTCCTATTTTCTCATCAAATCTATTTTTGAATATATTTATTATCCATCTATTAAACACTTGTATTTGCTCTTTTGTTCCTTTTTTCCCAAGAATTCTGCCTATTAGCTTTAGTCTTTTTAGTATTTCTTCTATTGCTACATCTTGATCTAGTAAAAATATTGAACTTACTAGGTTCGCAATCTCTAACAGTTCCTCTTCCTTCATTCTGTTTACATCAAAAAGCATATATCGAAAATCTATAATATTTTCTTCAAATAACTCATATCCGTTCAAAACTTCTTTAAAATTTCTTACTGCTGTCCATTTGTTTTTTCCATTATATAAAACAATTGGTACAATCGCTGGTAATCTATAATCTTTTCTTTTTTTTACTTTGTCTTCTGTATTATTTAGTTCTTCTCTCCATATTTCCGTCATATACATGAGTAGTCTTATAGGCATTCTATAATCTACTTTTGATTGTAATTCTAATAATACATAAAAGATGATATCTTTTCCATCTATATTTACCTTATAAACAACATCTGCTTCTTCTTGTTTAAAATCTTTCAATATAAATTCTTTATCTATTAAAATCAAATTGTCTTCTTTTATTAATTTTACCCATTCCTTCTTCACAAAGCTTCTTAAAAATTCAAGAAAAGTTTTCTTATGCGAAAGAATTTCCTTATATCCTATATCATGTTCATGCTTGATTTTATCCTTCATTTTTACACCATCTTTTTATTTTCATTATATCATATTATTACAATACCTATCGCAGTTTTCTTCTTAATATTTAATACACTTTTTTATAAATCTATACCATAAAATAAACACCTCTACTACAATAGAAGCTGCTGACAATATGATATTAGTATAAAAGCCAGTTTTTTTGCTAATTATTGAAGCAACTTCCTCTGTTGCTAACAATATGATGTTAGTATCAAAGCATAAACACAAAAAGTGTATTTTATATTTAAAAAAGACAAACCACTAAAAATTTTCAATGGTTTGTCAGCAACCTGAATTCCTACTCCTTGATGAACCTTTTTCTGCATTAAACTATAAAACTCAACTTGCCGTAGCTGACATCATTAGAATTATGCTCAAAAAAAGAAAAAACAGCTATTTTGGTAACCCACAACATAGCAAAAGCAATGTCTCCTAAAAGACAGATAAATTGAATACATAAAAATAATCCAAGGACATATAATAGTAAATCATCCTCGGATTTTTATTTTTTTGTATAATACTTATTTAAAGTATATATTTACAACTTATTCTATATTTTCATTCTAAGCAAAAATTTTCATCATCAATCTTAGTTCATTTCTGATTTTATTTTTTTTATATCATCATTAGTTAATCCTGTTGCTTTAATAATAGTAGGTATATCTATTCCCATTAATAATAAATTTTTTGCAATCCCTCTACGTTCTTGTATTTGCCCTTTTTTCATACCTTTTTGTATCCCTTCTTGCATTCCTTTTTGTATCCCTTCTTGCATTCCTTTTTGTATCCCTTTTTCTTCTCTAAGCTTGAATTCTTCTTCAATCTTTCTTCCTAGATTGCTAATCATTTTCTCCACCTCCATATGATTAGTTTCTTCTAATGCCTTATATATATGTTCTCCTATTTTCTCATCAAATCTATTTTTGAATATATTCATTATCCATCTATTAAACACTTGTATTTGCTCTTTTGTTCCTTTTTTCCCAAGAATTCTGCCTATTAGCTTTAGTCTTTTTAGTATTTCTTCTATTGCTACATCTTGATCTAGTAAAAATATTGAACTTACTAGATTCGCAATCTCTAACAGTTCCTCTTCCTTCATTCTGTTTACATCAAAAAGCATATATCGAAAATCTATAATATTTTCTTCAAATAACTCATATCCGTTCAAAACTTCTTTAAAATTTCTTACTGCTGTCCATTTGTTTTTTCCATTATATAAAACAATTGGTACAATCGCTGGTAATCTATAATCTTTTCTTTTTTTTACTTTGTCTTCTGTATTATTTAGTTCTTCTCTCCATATTTCCGTCATATACATGAGTAGTCTTATAGGCATTCTATAATCTACTTTTGATTGTAATTCTAATAATACATAAAAGATGATATCTTTTCCATCTATATTTACCTTATAAACAACATCTGCTTCTTCTTGTTTAAAATCTTTCAATATAAATTCTTTATCTATTAAAATCAAATTGTCTTCTTCTATTAATTTTACCCATTCCTTCTTCACAAAGCTCCTTAAAAATTCAAGAAAAGTTTTCTTATGCGAAAGAATTTCCTTATATCCTATATCATGTTCATGCTTGATTTTATCCTTCATTTTTACACCATCTTTTTATTTTCATTATATCATATTATTACAATACCTATCGCAGTTTTCTTCTTAATATTTAATACACTTTTTTATAAATCTATACCATAAAATAAACACCTCTACTACAATAGAAGCTGCTGACAATATGATGTTAGTATAAATGCATGAACACAAAAAGTGTATTTTATATTAAAAAAAGACAAACCGCTAAAAATTTTCAATGGTTTGTCAGCAACCTGAATTACTACTCCTTGATGAACCTTTTTCTGCATTAAACTATAAAACTCAACTTGCCGTAGCTGACATCATCAGAATTATGCTCAAAAAAAGAAAAAAACAGCTGTTTAGGTAACCCACAACATAGCAGAAGCAATATCTCCTAAAAGACATACAAATTGAATACATAAAAATAATCCAAGGACATATAATAGTAAATCATCCTCGGATTTTTATTTTTTGTATAATACTTATTTAAAGTATATCTTTACAACTTATTCTATTTTTTCATTCTAAACAAAAATTTTTATCATCAATCTTAATTCATTTCTGATTTTATTTTTTTTATATCATCATTAGTTAATCCTGTTGCTTTAATAATAGTAGGTATATCTATTCCCATTAATAATAAATTTTTTGCAATCCCTCTACGTTCTTGTATTTGCCCTTTTTTCATACCTTCTTGCATTCCTTTTTGTATACCTTCTTGCATTCCTTTTTGTATCCCTTTTTCTTCTCTAAGCTTGAATTCTTCTTCAATCTTTCTTCCTAGATTGCTAATCATTTTCTCCACCTCCATATGATTAGTTTCTTCTAATGCCTTATATATATGTTCTCCTATTTTTTCATCAAATCTATTTTTGAATATATTTATTATCCATCTATTAAACACTTGTATTTGCTCTTTTGTTCCTTTTTTCCCAAGAATTCTACCTATTAGCTTTAGTCTTTTTAGTATTTCTTCTATTGCTACATCTTGATCTAGTAAAAATATTGAACTTACTAGGTTCGCAATCTCTAACAGTTCCTCTTCCTTCATTCTGTTTACATCAAAAAGCATATATCGAAAATCTATAATATTTTCTTCAAATAACTCATATCCGTTCAAAACTTCTTTAAAATTTCTTACTGCTGTCCATTTGTTTTTTCCATTATATAAAACAATTGGTACAATCGCTGGTAATCTATAATCTTTTCTTTTTTTTACTTTGTCTTCTGTATTATTTAGTTCTTCTCTCCATATTTCCGTCATATACATGAGTAGTCTTATAGGCATTCTATAATCTACTTTTGATTGTAATTCTAATAATACATAAAAGATGATATCTTTTCCATCTATATTTACCTTATAAACAACATCTGCTTCTTCCTGTTTAAAATCTTTCAATATAAATTCTTTATCTATTAAAATCAAATTGTCTTCTTCTATTAATTTTACCCATTCCTTCTTCACAAAGCTTCTTAAAAATTCAAGAAAAGTTTTCTTATGAGAAAGAATTTCCTTATATCCTATATCATGTTCATGCTTGATTTTATCCTTCATTTTTACACCATCTTTTTATTTTCATTATATCATATTATTACAATACCTATCGCAGTTTTCTTCTTAATATTTAATACACTTTATAAATCTATACCATAAAATAAACACCTATACTACAATAGAAGTTGCTAACAATATGATGTTAGTATAAAAGCATGAACACAAAGAGTGTATTTTATATTAAAATAAAAAAATACTTAAGACCTTTGGCCTTAAGTATTTTTTATCTATTATTGAGGGATGAGTATACATATAAACTAAATTTTAAAGCTTTTCTCTATTTACTAATCCTCTTTTTACTATCTCTGTTACTGCAAATGTTCCAACATCATCTGCATATGTTCCTGAACCAAAACCTGCATCAAAGCCTAATTCTTTTGCAAGCTCGTGACTGATTCTAGGTCCTCCACAAATTAATATAACTTTATCACGAATTCCTTCTGCTTCAACTAATTCTACTAAATTAGTAAGGTTTTTAATGTGTACATCCTTTTGTGTAACAACTTGAGATACTAATAAAACATCTGCATTTAATTCAATAGCCTTTGCGATAAATTCTTCATTTGGTACTTGGCTTCCAAGGTTATATGCTTCAACACCTTTATATCTTTCAAGTCCAAAGTGGTGGTTGTAGCCCTTCATGTTCATTATAGCATCGATTCCTACTGTATGAGCATCTGTACCTGTACAAGCACCAACAATAACAACTTTTCTCTTGATATTTTCTTTGATATATTCTTCTACTCCTTCTTGTCCAAAGGACTCTACTTCTACTTTTGGTACTTCAATAGATGTGAAGTCTACTGTATGAGAGCATTTTCCATACATTACAAACATCGTATATCCTACACCGAGGTCTTCTGCATGTACTACAGATGGCTCTTCAAGTCCCATTTTAGCAGCAAGACGTCTAGCAGCTTCTTTTGCTTCTTCTCCACATGGTACTGGTAGCGTAAAGCATAGTTGTACCACTCCATCATTCATTGTATCTCCATATGGTTTAATTTTTGTTAGATCTAATTGGTTTGTTGACATTATCTTGCACCTCCTAGCATTAATTCAACAAATGGGTTGAAGTATTTCTCATCCTTTTGAGTAACGCCTTCAAGACCTTTTCCTCCATCCATAGCTCTTTTTACACCAGCAAATTTACCTTGTGCAATTGTCTCAAATAATCCTTCCTTTTCAATTTGTTCTAGCATTTTTGCAGCTTCTGCTAATACAAATTGTGCTCTTTGTTGAATGATTCCGCCCTCTTTAAATTCTATTTCGCCAGAAATATCACGAGCATTGTTGAATATATATTTAGCGTTTTCAATAGATAATGCTCTATCTTGAAGAAGTGGTGTATGGATTGCTTCTGTAAGCATTCCTAATAATTGAAGACTTTGATTAGTCATTATAGCTACCATATTAAATAATGCGTCTTGAATATGTCCTTTGTAAATGTTTCCTGTCATGAATTTTGTTGGTGGCATATATTTAAGTGGCGCATTTGGGAATATCTCTCTTGCCATTTGTGCTTGTGCTAATTCATATAAAAATCCATTTGTAATATCTGGATTCATTTCAAAGGCATGACCAAGTCCCATTTGTTCTTCTGGAAGTCCTGCAAGTAATGCAAATTGTTCATTGATAAACTGAGAAGCAAGTACTGTATGTGCTTCTTCTACTGCATCAGCAGTTGTTAAGTAGTTATCTTCTCCAGTATTTATAATAACACCTGCGTAACCATTGATTATTCTTGAGAAGTATTGGTCTATTAATGTTCTTTGGATATTGATATCTCTAAAAAGAATTCCATACAATGCATCATTAAGCATTACATCAAGTCTTTCCATTGCACCCATAGCTGCAATTTCTGGCATACATAATCCTGAACAGTAGTTACATAATCTAATGTATTTTCCTATTTCTTGACCAACTTCGTCTAATGCTTTTCTCATGATTCTGAAGTTTTCTTGTGTTGCGTAGGTACCACCAAAACCTTCTGTAGTCGGCCCATATGGTACATAGTCAAGTAAACTTTGACCTGTTGTTCTGATTACAGCAATAATATCTGCTCCTTGTCTTGCAGCAGCTTGTGCTTGTAATACATCCTCGTAGATATTACCTGTTGCAACGATTACATATAGGTAAGGTCTTGGCCCTTCTCCTAATGTATTTAAGAATTCATCTCTTTCTTCTCTATTTTTTTTGATTCTTTCTACCATTTCTTCTGCTAAAGCTTTTACTTTTTCTTTGATTTTTTCATCATCTGCTACTGGAACCTTTGTAATATCTAATTCTCCTCTTGAAACCATTTCAGCAATTTCCTGTGGTGTTTTTCCAGTATGGATCATTGCATTTCCTATCCAGTAAGCTGCTCCTAATCCTAATCCGCCACCTTCTTTAATGTTGTCAACAATTACGTTTGGTAGTGGTTTTTCTATTTCATCAATACCATCTATTCCTAAAAGTCTAGCAACAGTTCTTTCTACTGCTACTGTTGTATGTCTATCAATAAATGCTTGTGTATCTGCCGCAATTTTTTTAGCAGAATTTCTTGCTTTAGCAATAATGCTTTGGTCTAGATTTAACTTGCTTTGCATTATTTTTCCTCCTTTTTTATAGTTAGCAGTTAGCCCTTAGTAGTTAACCATATAAAATACTAACGGCTAACCACTAACAGGTTTCAAGATACTTTTCTGCATCTTTTAATAATTCTTCCTGTAGTCCCATCAATCTTGCAATATTGATTGCATCTTTTGGAACTTTATTTTTGTTTTTAACTTCAATCAATCTGTAATCCATATATTTGTGTACAGCTTCTATGCCTATTTCACACTCTTTATCTATTTCATCCTTTAGCTTTTTATAGTCTATTCCTTCAAGACCCTTTACCTGTAAATGATGAACAGCCTCATCATCTGTCAAGCCATCAAAATGTGTTGTGATAATCGTGATGGTATCTTTATTCTTTAAAAAATTTATGAGTGCTTTAGATATAGCAAAGCCTTCAGAAGGATTAGTTCCTCTTGCCAATTCATCTATTAATATAATTCCTTTTTCATTAGCTCTGTTTATAATTTTTTTAATTTCTAATATTTCTGCACCAAAGGTACTAAGTCCCATATCAGTTGATTGTAAATCTCCTAAAGAGAAGAAAATATAATCCTTTAATGAGAAGGTCATCTCTTTTGCAGGAACAAAAAGTCCAAACTGTGCCATAGCACTAAGTACTCCTATTAATTTAAGAGAAATAGTTTTTCCTCCCATATTTGCTCCTGTAATACAGGTTACCCCTCTCTTTAGGTTTACTGAAATAGGTGTAAAGGTTTTTCCCTGTTTTCGAAGAGTGTTAGCTACTTTAATATGTCTTCCATCTACAATAGAAAGCATATCTTCATCTACAACCTTTGGTTTTACCCCATCAAAGCCAACTGCTAGTGAGCCTTTTGCAATGATTAAATCTAATCCACCTATAGCTTTAATATTTGCGTAAAATTCGTCTATATGCTTTTTCATTGCTTTGGTCAATTGTTTACGTACTAAGAACTCCTCTTCCTCCTCCTGAAGCTTGAGTTCATCTATTTGTTTGAGCTTTTCATCTAAGCTTTCATCTAATTTTACCTTAAAGGTGATATTCATATAAGTTTCTGAGCTATAGATAAGATCAGGGCATTTTTCTAGCTTTTCTATTAACTCTTTGTCACTTTTATTGACTGAAATTTCACCATTAGGTCTTATTCTTATATTAAGCTTTTCTTGCAAAGCTTCTCTTGCTTCTTTTTTGGAACGTTTTATGTGGCTTTCAATATCTTTCATTTTTTTTCTTATACTTTGTAATTTTTTTGAATAAGCGTCATATATATAAAAAGTATTGACACCACTTTTTTCAGGATCTAATAGATCCATTAGGCTGGGCATGGGCATGATTTTTAAATCTTTTGGTACGTTCCAATTTAATTTTGCAATTATTTCATCAAGCTTTACAAGCAAGAATAGAAAGCTTTTGATCTCAAACAATTCAATGGTACTTAGTACTTCATCCTTTTCGATCCTTTTAAAAGAACCTCTTAAATCTTTAAAATGTTTGAAAATAGTACGCATTTCTACTAAAGAATATCTGTGCTTATTGATGATGCCAATGACCTTTTCAATACGGTCATATTCTTCTAGAAGTTTTTCTTTATCTTCTCTTAAATACGGCTTCATCTCTTTTTTTGCTTGCTCACCATAAGGAGTAAAAACACTAATTCTATCAAATATATAGTCAAGCTCTAGATTTTTATATACTCTCTCAGATAAAAACATATTTATTCACCACCTAACACTACATCGAAAACGGGAATAGGGTCGAGAAATTTCTTCATAGCTGTTAGAAATTCCTCTGGTTGATAATAATAACCTTGAGGTGCATAAGGGTTCACTGTTACAGCTAATGGCTTAATTCTGTCTATTACTTCAACTTGAATGCCAATCTTTTTGAAAAACATCCAATCCTTTGCATCAATAAATATCTTTGTAGCATCCTTTACAATAAAGATAACCTTTTTATATTTTCTAGTTGTCTCAGCAATCTTTTTCAAGGTATTCGTTACTAAAGAGCCTCCAATTACCACATATTTTGTGTTGTCTTTTATAGCTCTTCCTATGATTTCTCCTCCATTTAGGGCCGTTTTTATCTCTATAGGCACTATTTTATCATCTTCATCAATGATACAGTAGCCCTTTTCTTCTATAACAGCATCTGCTAGTTTTTTAATCTTGTCATTTTGTACCTGAGGCAGAGAAAACAATTGTACCTGATGCATAGTTTTTTCAATGACCTTATTCATATCTCTACTCAACACTGCTCCAGTAGCTAGTATTGTAGCTTCTGTTACAGATGGAGAAGCTGATGAAATTCGATCAAGGGCACCATCTACAATTACTAAATCTGCTCCATATGTTAAAAGTTTATCACACACTATTTTAATTTCACGATTTGTATTTGGACCTGCAATCTGTACATATCCAGAGGTTTTTGCTTTGCAAATCACTATTTTTCCCATTGATGTGCTCATATTGGTTACTTCCAATATTTCAAGCTTTGCCTCTGTATATTTAAAGGTTCCTTCTGTAGTTGCAATCAAGGTTTCCTCATCTACATAAATCATAGGTTTTTCTGTGTTTGTGACAAGATCTTGATTTTCTCCGTCCCTTCCTGTAGAAGTAATCCCAATTCGAATACCTCTTTCCATTGCTTCATCAATCAATTGATTTAATGTTACTGTCTTACCAGCATTTTTTGCCATTCCTACTACAGAAACGATTTTATAGTTATCTTGTATTGCATCCATTAACTGCATAAAGCTTCCCCCTTGAAAATGCTAACGGCTAGGGTTAACAGTATTTCTGTTAACCACTAACCAAATTTTATTTTCTACTCGTGATGGCCTCTTTCTCTTCTTGCAAGGTCTGTTGGCTCAAGTGCTACTTGATTTCCTTGTAGAAGTCCTCCAACACCAGTAATTTTATGTTCTCTTTCACCTCTGCATACTGGACAGTTGCATTTTTCTTCGTATGGAGTAGGCTCAGTGTAAGTAGTAATAACTCCTTCGAAGTTTCTTAATACTACTCTCTTTGGAGATTGAGAAACTACGTATTGAGGCATTACTGGAGTTTTTCCACCACCACCAGGAGCGTCAACAACAAATGTTGGTACTGCATATCCTGATGTATGTCCTCTTAATCCTTCAATGATTTCTATTCCTTTAGAAACTGGAGTTCTGAAGTGTTCGATACCCATTGAAAGGTCGCATTGATAAATATAGTATGGTCTTACTCTGTTTTTAACAAGCTTGTGTACTAAATCTCTCATGACATGAACACAGTCATTTACGCCTCTTAAAAGTACTGATTGATTTCCTAGAGGCACACCTGCATCTGCAAGCATTGCACAGGCTTTTGCTGCTGTTGGTGTCATTTCTTTTGAGTGGTTAAAGTGTGTATTTAACCAGATTGGATGATATTTTTTAAACATATTTACAAGCTCTGGTGTAATTCTTTGTGGTAATACAACAGGAGTTCTTGATCCTATTCTTACTATATCAACGTGTGGGATTTCTCTTAATTTTTTGATGATGTATTCTAATGTTTCATCGCTTACAAGAAGAGCATCTCCTCCTGACAATAATACGTCTCTTACTTGTGGCGTATTTCTGATGTACTCAATAGCCTTATCGATTCTTTCTAATGGCATTGCATCATCTTTTTGTCCTGCAAATCTTCTTCTTGTACAGTGACGGCAGTACATAGAACACATGTCAGTGATTAAAAGAAGTACTCTGTCTGGATATCTGTGAGTAAGTCCTGGTACTGGAGAATCTGTATCTTCATGTAGTGGGTCTTCCATATCAGCTTCACTCTTGTGTGTTTCAGCAAGAGTAGGTACTGCTTGCATTCTTACTGGACAATGTGGATCATCTGGGTCCATTAATGATGCATAGTATGGTGTGATTCCCATTCTTAATGTTTTTAGAGATTCTCTGATTCCTTCTTCTTCTTCTTCAGTAAGATTTATTACTTTTTTTAAATCTTCTACTGTTGTAATTCTGTTTTTTACTTGCCATTGCCAGTCATTCCACTGCTCTTCTGTTACATCCTTCCAAAGCTCGATCTCTTTGTAATTTCTCATGCTTTTAAAAACCCCCTTGTTTAATCTCCTCATTAATTTTTTAAGTCTTACTCCATTTTGCTTTTATTTATAGGTATGGCTGAAAAACAGCCATACTTATTACGCATATAATTCTTCGTATATTTCTCTTAATTCTTTGCTTTCTCTCATGATTTGAAGAGTTACTTCTGCATGACCCTTTGTATAACCATTTCCAACAATCATTGTTACGTCAGAACCAACACCTTCAGCTCCAAGTGCTGCTTTTGTAAAGCTTGTTGCCATACTAAAGAAGTAAATTACTCCATCATTTTTAGTCGCTAAAATACTAGTCATTTCAGTATCAGGAACATTTACGTTGTTGATTGTTACATCTGCCATTTTTCCATTTGTTATTTCTTTAACTTTTTCCATTACTTCAACTGGCTTTGTAGCATCTGCAGCAATATAAACATCTGCAACATTTGCTCTTTTTGCAATCTCTAAAGATCTTTCACTATGTCCTAAGCAGATTACTTTACCAGTAACCCCTGCTCTTCTCTTAGCTTCATAGCAGCATAGCATTCCTGATTTACCAGCTCCACCGATTACTAATACTGTGTCTCCTGGTTTAACTAATTTTGCAGTTTGTGCTGGTGCTCCTGCAACATCAAGTGCTGATAATGCAAGGTTCTCTGGAATATCATCTGGAAGTACTGCATATATTCCTGATTCAAAAAGAATAGCTTTTCCTTTAATATCAACTTGGTCAATATCTTTTCTTACTGCTACTATTTCATCTATTCTAAGTGGAGTTAATGAAAGAGATACTAATGTAGCGATCTTATCTCCTACTTTAAGATCTGTTTTTCCTTCAAGTGCAAGTCCAATTTTTTCAACTGTTCCAATTAACATACCACCAGAACCTGTAACAGGATTTTGGTGCTTACCTCTTTCAGCAACAATTCCTAGCATTATTTCTTTGATTTTTTCTACATCTCCGCCTGCTTGATTTTTAATTTGTGTAAAGCTTGCAGAGTCAACATTCAATGTTTGTACATCGATTAGAATCTCGTTATCATAGATTTCCATTGTATTGTCGATTTTTTTTGCTGGTTGTGGAAGAGCTCCTTTTGGCTC
Organism: Crassaminicella indica; assembly: GCF_019203185.1. Lineage (NCBI taxonomy): Bacteria > Bacillati > Bacillota > Clostridia > Eubacteriales > Clostridiaceae > Crassaminicella > Crassaminicella indica. The sequence goes on from NZ_CP078093.1 coordinate 708,731, forward strand.
AATCACTCTGTGTGTTCCATAAGGACATCCTTTTTTCATTTTAAGTTCCCCCTTAAAATTTTTTATAAGTAATTTTATTTTTTACTGCCTTAGTGCATACGCCATAATATAAAAGCAAGTACTGTGCCAAGTTTGTTTTTATTTTAACAAAAAAAATAAAAACAAAACATAAAAGCCAGTATTTTCCTTGTTCTTAGAGGCCTTTATGTTTTTTATATAAGGAAAAGGTTTTCTGTTTTTTGTAAAAAAATATTATATTTTATCAAAGTTTGTCATTTTATGTGCCAAAATTTCGGCATCTTGTCTAATTATTGCAGTTTATATTTCTTGATTTTATACTGAAGAGTTTGTCTTGGGATCTTCAAGCTGTCAGCTGCATGACTTATATTCCCATCTCCTTCTCGTAAAGCATTTTTAATCATTTCTATTTCAAGACTTTTAAGAGCTTCATTTAATGGAACATTTTTTATATCTATCTCTTTCTTTAAGCTTCTTTTAGTGATTTTCTCAAAGTACATCGGCAAACAATCTATTGTAATAATATTTCCATCCATCAAATTCATCGTTCCTTCAATAACATGCTCTAATTCTCTTACATTTCCTGGCCAATCATAGTTTTCAAATACCTCCAGCACTTCATCAGATACCTTTAATACTTCCTTGTTCAATTTATTATTAAATTTATCAACAAAATGCTTTGTAAGTATTGGTATATCTCCTTTTCTATCTTTAAGCTCTGGTAATTTCAATGATATAACGTTTAAACGATAGTAAAGATCTCGCCTCAATCTTTTGTTCTCAACTGCACTTAAAGGATCTTCATTGCTAGCTGCTATAATCCTTACATCTACCTGTCTTGTTTTGCTATCCCCAACTCTTCTTATTCTCCCATCCTGAAGTACTCTTAAAAGCTTAACCTGAAGTTCTATTGGCATAGAATTGATTTCATCTAAAAACAGTGTCCCTCCATTTGCCAATTCAAATAAACCTGCACGATTATCAGCTCCTGTAAAGCTTCCCTTTACAGTTCCAAATAGTATGCTTTCTAATAGTGCAGCTGGTAGCGCTCCACAGTTTTGCGCAATAAAAGGCTTATCCCTTCTACAGCTAGCAGTATGAATAGCATGTACAAATAATTCTTTTCCCGTTCCTGTTTCTCCATATATAAGGACTGGAGAAGCTGTTTGAGCAGCTTTCATTGCAAGTCCCTTTACTTTCACCATTTCTTTGCTTCTTCCTATTATATCGAAAAATGTAAATTGGGCAGAATCTCCATTTTTATTGCTTTTTTTGCCTTTTTTCTTGTCTATTAATTGTTCTTGCAGAGCTACAACCTTTTCTGACAATTCTTTTACATCTGTAATATTCCTAGATATTTCAATAGCTCCAATAATTTTACCCTTTGCTTTTATAGGAAAGGACGAATTTATAGTTGTAATCTTTTTTCCTTTATAATTTAAAAAGGTTTGCTGTATGTCAAAGGTAGGAACTCCTTTTTCTATAGCACGAAGCAATGTACTTGTTTCTGGGTCTAAAGAAGGATAAATATCTAAAATATGCTTCCCTACCGCCTCTTCCCTTTTGATCTCTTCATGCTCTGCTGCTGCTTTGTTAAAGTAAACAATTCGTCCTCTTCCATCAATAATCTGTATACCTTCCTCTACATGATCTAATATTTTTTCGACATTTTTTTGTGTAAAAATCATTTCCATTTTCCCACCTCCTAATGCCAATTTTTCGTCATTAAGTGCCGAAATTTCGTCACTTGCTTCAAAACAAAGGCAGCTTTCGCTGCTTTTATTCTTTACATTTTTTCTGGTGCATCTATAGAAAAAATATTTAATAAGTCCTTTATGATAATTTTTATATGATCAATTATCTTCAGAATAACATACAAGTGTTGTTTGTCAAGCTTTCTAAAAAGAATTTTTTCATGAAATTTATAAAAAAATTCACTAAGCTCGAACATATATTGTATAAGCTCTTCTATATTTTCTGAAGTAATAGACCTTTTTATTACCTTTGGATAATTCATCATTTTTTTTATAATATTTTTTTCAAAATAATTTAACTCTATATGAAAATTTTCTTTTTGAAGCTGTTGTACAGCTATCCCTTCTTCTTGAAATATTTTGATAATAGAGCAAGCTCTACTGTGTACATACTGTACGGATTCTATTTTTTCTAAACCATAAAGCTCAACTATTTGAGTTGAGGAATATTTTTGAAGCAAATTATTTAAAAGCATTTTATTTGAATTTATTTTATATGCTAAGTAAAAATCTAAATAATCTAATAAAGCCTTCGGCTTTAAAAAGAAATTTATAAAACCCGGCGGGAGTATTTCGATCTTTTCAAAAAAATCATGTCTATTCTCTATTTCTTTTGTCAGCTCACAGCTTAAATCCATAGGATTCCTTTTAAATGTTTTTGATAATTTTAAAGCTATATTAGTTGTATAATCACCATGTTCATCCTTTTTCGGCACTTCTACTTCAATAGATGCTATAGGAATTTTATACTCAAAAATATCTTCTAATATTTTTTGTATTATTTTTTTCAGTTCGTTTTCAATAGTTTTTTCCATTTGTATACAACTCTTTCTATCTTCTACATTATCTTTATACGCAATTCATTTGTAGTTTCTGCCATTCCTTGAAGGTTCAAAAAATATTCTATGCGAATATCTCCTTTATATTCATCCGTAATTGTATACGTCATATCCTTCGTCAATACTTCCATATCAAATGTTCCATAAGGTGTATGGTAATTTGAGTTATATCTTTTACCCTTTTCAAAAACTATTTCTGACTTGGCTGTGCCAAATCTTTTCATTGATATTTTATCCTTAGATATTTTAACTGTGGTAGTACATCCTGCCATTCCAGAAATTTCAGATTCCTCATATACTAGGTATAAAGTATTTCCTTTTTCATAAAGCTTTCCTTCTGTTACTAATTCAATAGTATTTTCTTCTCCGTCCATACCTATTTGCATACCTTCTATTTTCAACATAATATTCTTCATTTGTACACCTCATCCTTATCGATCTTTATATCTTTCTAGTGCAAATGTAATTAATCGATCAATCAACCTTCCATAAGCTATTCCTGTTTGTTCCCACAATAAAGGATACATACTATATTTTGTAAAGCCAGGCATTGTATTCACTTCATTGATATATACTTTCATTGTATCTTTCTCTAAAAAAAAGTCAACTCTTGCAAGACCTGAACAATCTATTGCCTTATAAGCCTTTACTGCCATTTCTCTAATTTCTGCTGCTTTTTCTTGAGGAATATTTGCAGGTATGACTATTTTTGACTTTCCATCATCAAAATATTTTGCCTTATAATCATAAAATTCATGAGAAGGTAAAATTTCACCCACAACAGATGCTTTAGGGTCATCATTTCCAAGAACAGCACACTCTATTTCTCTTCCATTTATAAATTCTTCTACTAATATTTTCCTATCATGCTCTGACGCTAACTCAATTCCTTTTATTAATTCTTCTCGATTATGTGCTTTTGTTATGCCTACACTAGAGCCTAAATTTGCAGGCTTTAAAAAAATAGGATACTCAAATTCTTTTTCAATAGCAGCTATAGTTTTTTGTAAAGCTTTATTAAACTGATTTCTCATTATTAGCATATATTTTCCTACAGGTAATCCTTCATGTTCAAAAATCTTTTTTGTATATACCTTATCCATTCCTATTGAAGAAGCTAATACTCCTGCTCCTACATAAGGAATATCTGCCATTTCTAGTAGTCCCTGAATAGTCCCGTCTTCTCCAAAAGGTCCGTGAAGCACAGGAAAAACTACATCTACCATACCAGAAAGCTTCTTCACAGCTTCATTTAATGGAATAATAGCAACACTAGAATTTTCTTTACATTCTCTTTTAGCTATTTCCTCCCATTCTCCTGTTTCTATCTTTTCAATAGATCCATTATATATAATCCACTGTCCTTCCTTTGTAATGCCTATAGGAATGATATTGTATTTATCTTTATCTATAGCTTTCATCACTGAAGTTGCAGACATAAGGGATACTTCATGTTCTCCTGATCTACCACCGAATACAACAGCTACATTTATTTTATCAGCCATTATAAAAAAAACCCCCTCAATTTCATCATTTTTTAATTAATTAATATTCTATACTTATGCGATTTATTAATCAAATTATTTTTGATTTATAAACCGTCATAAAGGTCAAAGAGGGGGGTGAAAATGTTAAATCATCAATGTTCCATTTTCATTTTTAATGAGTTTGAGAATTTTTTCTTCTTCTCCTGTATTGGCATTAATGTATATTAAAAATTTATCTCCTTTATAGCTTGCTTCAAATTCATAACAATAAATTTCTCCAAAGCTGCTAGTTGGAATAATGCAAAGCTGTGGATTTTCTTCAACCTTTGCTCTTAAAGATATTTTTTCTCTTGCTTCTTTTGGAGTTATTTTAGGTTTTTTGATATTTCTTTTATAATTAGTTGTTAAAAAATGTGTTGCATCAAACCCTACAACCTCTCCATTATCTAAAGCGATTTTTACTTTTATTAAATCTGGATACATAATTACATTATCCTGCTTGTATGCATAATTGATAAGCATAACACCATCATATTTAAGTGTATAAGTAGGAATCATATTTTTAAAATTCTTATCCTCTAAAAACTTTGATGCATATTCTAATGCTTGTTTAGGAGAAAGCTTCTCTTTTTTTACTTCTCGATTATTAAGAAGCCATGCTACATATCCATTCCTCTGTGTGATATCAATATATATAGGATTTTTCTTACCCTTTGTTTGATTCTTGGGGATTACTTCAAAGCTATAGGTATCTATTCTCCCTTGCCCATTTGTAATTTTTTCTACCTTTTCTATTTTACCTCCACCCAAAAATGATATGACCTTTTTCTCAGCTTCCTTCTGAGTGATCTTTTCTCCTTTTAGTCTTGGTCTCATTCCTGCTATTACATGCTCTGAAAAAGGACCGTCATAAATCAGCTCTGGATATTCTACCATTCTTTCTTCAAATTTATTAAATTTCAACTGTATTGGATTTTCCTTCTCTGCTTCTTTGTTTAACTTTTTACTTCCTTTTCTTCTTAGTTCTCCCTTCCATACAGTATCTTTTAATGCACTCTTATGAAGGTCTTGAAGGTCTTTTGATAATTCTAAAGCATAATTATGAAGCTTTTCCAAATTATCAATTTCCTTTTCTCCTAAGGCTTCCTTATCCATGCTTCTATTGTACATGGCAAAGGTATAGTCCCCTAATTGATTGAGAAACTTTTCCGTTTTTGTAATCTCTGCATGCTTTATTGGCAGCTGGGACAATTTTTCTTGGGCATTATATGCATTTTGCCATATGTTCGAATATAATAAAACATTTTCTTTTTTTTGGCTAGATACCATTAACTTTGATAAATCTGTAGTAATAGTCTCTACGCTTCCCATTAAATCATAATACATTCTTTGAAATTGATTATCTAAAAATGTATAATAATCATTCTTTTCCTTATATTGATTATATCCCCATATCCCAGTTCCTACTAAAGCTAAAGCAAGTATCATTATCAAAGCATTTTTTTTCAAATATTTCACCTCCTTAATTTCCGAACCAATGCTTGCCTATTTTTTTAACTACTTTTCTCGACCAAATCCATTTACTTGTAGCTGTAGCAGGATTCCAATAATACAAGCATCCTCCTGTTGGATCCCATCCATTTAATGCATCTTGAGCTGCTTTTACACAGCTATCCTCAGGGGGTAGATTTATTTGTCCATCACTTACTGCTGTAAATGCTCCAGGTTGATAAATCACCCCTGCAATAGTGTTAGGAAAAGAAGGATGTCTCGTCCTATTTAAAATAACAGCCCCCACAGCTACCTGACCTATGTAAGGCTCTCCTCTTGCTTCTCCTGTGATTGCCTTTGCCAGCAATATTACTTCATCATTTCTCGGCATTCCTCCACTGCTAGCTTTATAATCTGTCTTATTTACATTTCCTTTTATACTCATACCTAATTTTTCTGCTGTTCGAGGCCCTACTACCCCATCAACAGTCAATCCATTTTTTCTTTGAAATTCTTTTACTGCTGTAAAGGTTCCTCCACCAAATACACCATCTATAGGGCCATCATAATACCCCCAATTCTTCAGCTTTGTTTGGAGCGTTTTTACTTCAGGCCCACTAGAACCCCAGTATAATGTTCCTTGTGCAATACCTACGTCAAAAATAATAACAAAGCATAGGCAGATGATTATCACCAAAATAATTTTTTTCAATTTTATCCTCCTTTCACATTTAATTCTTTATTATTTTTTGTAAGGTTGATAGCAATTATTCCACATTGGAGATTATGGATTATTTTGGATAAAAAAATGAAAGATCCATAGATCCTTCACTTTATTTCATTCCTACAACTTTATTAAGTTTTAATTTAGCCTGCTCTAATATTTCTACAACTTTAAATTTTAATTTAATAGGAATATTTCCATCTCTACTAGCTGTACTTATCATTTTGAACTCTTCCTCTGTCAATACATTCATCATTTCTTTTTTAGTTCTTTCATCTGTTAATCCATTTTTCATATCAATAAAGCATAATGGTGGAAACAATACACACCACCAGTTCGCACCTTCTCCTTTTCCGATCACTACTCTCAATGCTTCATAATTTCCAGCAGGCATGGTAATAGCTCCATAGTTTTTTGTAGGAAAAGCAAACTCTCCTAATGATGCTTTTATAGAATAGTTGTAATGATTTTTCTTTATCTCTTCCATAGCAATACTTTCAATATTTTTTATATTTTTTTCAATTATTTTTCTTGTTTGAGCCAAGCTTTTAGATTTTTCAAATTTAGGATTCATCTCACGAATAATGCGATCTCTTACCTTCAATTTTAAAGCCTGATCCTCAGGAGAATCACTGTTAGCAAGAACATGAAATCGAATAAGGTGGTCCTTATAGCTTTTTTGATTCACATATACATCCTTCGTAAAGCTATAGCATCCAATAGTTATAAATGAAATAAATATAATTCCAACTATAAATATTTTTTTACTTTTCATAAAAACTCCCCCTATTGCTAATCTTTTATTATACTTTCAGTATTAACAAATAGGGGAAATTTTAAACTAGATTTTATATATTTTTCCTAAGATTTTATTGTGTAACACCAATTCTTCTTATATTCAAGTCTACATTTACTACCACCTTTGTTTTAGGAAAAATCTCGCTCCAATCATTCCTTATAGATTCCCACAGCTCTGGCTCATGCTTTCTCAAATACTCACCTGCTTGTGCCAAATCTGCTCCAAAATCTTTTTGTATTTTTTTATAAGTAGATATTATCTGTTCTTTTATATATTTAGAAACCTCTTTTTCTATTTTCTCTATATATTTATCATCAAGAGGTTGATCTCTTACTTCAAATAAATGCTGTATTAAATCTCCTTCTCCTTTTATAGAAAAGCTCGTATAAATAATCCCATTTTTTTCATAAACCTTTTTTTTGGTATTTAAAGCTGTTATATGTATAGGCAGAAGAATATCATCTATTTTTACATCAATAAGACTGCTTTGAACCTTATTAAACATAAACATCAAATTTCTTGTATCTGTTTCTCCTAATTCGCCTACCATTTTAAAATCCTTAATTACAGCAGAAGCTGCTATTTTGAATTCATCCTTTGATGAAAAAATCTTAGGTGTAATCGCTGCACGGCTTTCATGCAAACTCCTAAGAATATATCCTAAATCTGCATCTGCCATTCTAGAGGTTCTAAGATTTTGCTCCATTAATTCCCTTATAAACAATCCAAGTACAGGTTCATCTTTTGTAGAAGTATTTAAAAGATCTTTTGCTTCTCCTGGGGTGATCATCAAATTAACCTTCCTACCAATTTTGGGACTTCTCTCTATAGCATCTAATATTTCTCTAAAAAGCTTTTCATCTTTAGCCAAAGCTTCTCCAAGAATTATTGCCTTAATATGACGAAACTGCATTTTTCTTCCTAACCTAGTACTTAAGCTTTCTAGCGTATCATAGAAGCTTTTTCCCACAGAAGAATAAGTAAACTTTGGCTCTCCATCTTGTTTTCCTGCAATAACTCCTGCATTTGGATATTCAATAGTAACTACATATCTATTTTTTGAACTATCTATAGGCTTTTTTCCATTTTCTTCTTTTGGCTGAAATTTATCTATACATATAACTACAACAAAGGCTCTTTTGTCTATCTCTACCTTATCCCAGCATCCAGTCGCAGTTAATATAACAATCAACATAATACAAATAAGCTTCAATCTATGCACCCTTCTTACCTCCTTTTCTCTTTTTAAAAACACTAATTATAAAAAGAAAAATAGGCAGTATGACTATATAAAAGCTTGCTAAATAATTAGAAAAAATTTCTATATAATCATAAGTCTGAGCTATATTGTCTGGTATTAAAGCTATAAAATAAATAATAAGAAGGATAGGTAAAGCAAAGTAATTTTGCTCCTTTGACTTTAATAATTCACTTGCTATTAAGCTAGCACCAAAATATAATACTGCTAATGTCATAAATACAGATAACATCCATATAGCTATTATAAAAGCTTCAATATTTTCTATAAAAGCTCCGGGCAAATCTACTGTCTTAAAGATTTCAAGAGCTGGCCATATAACATGGGTCGTTTCAATTAGTCCAAAGCGTGAAACTGCCACGATGAGAATAAACATGTATATGGCAGATACCATACCAATTGCTAAAGAAGCATGTTTTTTTATATTTGGTGGATCTAATACAAATTTTGAAAATAATAATATCATTTCTATTCCCATAAAACTAAACAAAATAATCGGAACAGCTTTTATAATTTTCACAATAGGAGTTTTTAGTACCGGCAACAGATTAGTAAAATCAAGTTCTGGAAGAACCGGCAATATAATGACAATAGCAATGATTGTAACAACAGGAAAAATAATCTGTGCCATTCTTGCAATAGGTTCTATCCCACTTCTGACTAAGTAAACAGCAGTAAGTAATAATGTAATCATTAAAACCTCAATAGGAGTATTCAAGAGCAAATACTCTTTTATGAGTTCTCCAAAAACTCTTACCTCAATAGCAGAAAGTGTAATACAGTATATAAAAAAGCCTATTGAAATTATGCTACCTAAAAATTTTCCAAGCAATATATTTTCAAATTCTACTACTGTCTTTTTAGGAAATTTTTCTACAAGCTTTGCCATTCCTATAGCAATAGCAACTTCTATCAAAGCTGCTATAAACAACACAATCCATCCATCAGGTCCTACTGCTTCTGTAATACTTCTTGGAAGCGTTAATATTCCTACTCCAACCATAGTAACAGCAAGAACAACTCCTAATTGAAAGCTTGAAATTTTATCATTATTTCTCTCCATCTATTCCACCATCCTCTGTTTCTGTAGCTTCTCTTATTTGTCCTAATCGATCACTATCACTTCTGTGTAAATATTGTGGTCTTTTTTTCATTTTGTGAAGTGGTGCTCTTATGAAAACATCCTTAAAGTCTTTAAAAGTCATCTCACTCGCTACAAACGGACTTAAATATGGTACTCCAAAGCTCTTTAGGTTGCATAAATGCGTAAGGATAATAATAATCCCTATTATAATGCCATATAGCCCAAATACTCCTGCTAATACCATTAGAATAAATCTTAACATACGAAAGGCTATAGCTAGACTATAATTAGGTGTTGTGTAAGCTGCCATAGCCGTTATAGCAACAATAATAACTACAAGAGGACTTACAATCCCTGCTTCTACTGCTGCTTGTCCTAAAACTAGCCCTCCAACGATACCAATAGTAGCACCAATCGCTCCAGGCAGTCTAATCCCTGCTTCTCTTAACAACTCAAGAGAAGCTTCCATAATAAAAGCTTCTATAAAAGCTGGAAAAGGTACATTCAACCTACTTCCTGCAACATATAATACCAAATCTGTAGGTAGCATTCCTGGATGATAAGAGGTAATAGCAATATACAAGCTAGGTAACAGCAGTGCAACCATAATAGATAAAAATCTTAATACCCTAAGTGCTGAAGCAATAAAAAATCTTTCACTGTAATCCTCTGATGATTGAATTAGAGTAACAATAGTTGTTGGCACCAAAAGAGCAAAAGGAGTATTATCAACAATAATAGCCACACGTCCTTCATAAAGTGCTGCGGCTACTACATCTGGTCTTTGTGTATCCTGTATTTGTGGAAAAGGTGATCGCCATTCGTCCTCTATTAATTGTTCTATATATCCACTTTCTAAAATTGCATCTATATCTATTTTATCCAATCTTTCCTTTACCATTTTTAATACATCTTTATTTACTGTTTCTTCGATATATAAAATGGCTATATCTGTTTTTGACCTTTTTCCTAACTGCATTTGCTTTATCTTAAACTTAGGATCACGAATTCTTCTTCTCACCAAAGCTGTATTTACACGCAGTGTTTCAGTAAATCCATCACTTGAACCTCTGATTACTGTCTCTGTAGATGGCTCACTAACTCCTCTCATAGGCCATCCCTTTGAAGCAATAACAAGCAACTTATCCCATTTATCTAAAATGAGTACTGTATCTCCTGAAAGAATAGCATCAATAGCCAAATTTATATCATCAATCTCCTTAATATCTGATACAGCAATTGCTCCATTCTCTATTGACTCATATATTTTTTGTTTTAGTACATGAAAATCAATACTTTCATCAGGAGATAAGCTCATAAGATTTTTTAATACAAAATCATTTAATAAATTTGTATCAACAAGTCCTTCTGCATAAATAACAGCAAAGCTCATTTTTTGTTCTTTTCCTACAGTAAACTCTCTATAGATGACATCATCACAAAGATTAAGAATTTCTTTTATTTGATTTAGATTATCATCATACTTGCTTTTTACTGGAAGCTTTTCTCTTTCTTCTTCCTTTTTATTTTCAAATAATTTTTCAAAAAAACCCATAAAAGCTCCTCCTCAATTAAAATATCTTTAATATGATATATAAGAAAATCCCACCGACTACATATATCCATCCAATCGCTTTACAAATTTTCGCTTCTTTTTTTAATTTCTTTTTTTTTAAAGTCTTATAATCTACAAGCAAGCAAAACAATCCAATAGCAATGCTTAAAAATAACATATACAAAGTACAACACGCTTTTAATTCTTTATAAAAAAAAGCTATCCACTTTGACAAAAAATATCACCTTCTTTTAAAAAATGTTTAAATATAATGTTTGCATATTTAGGTAAGTATATACAAAAAAGGAACAGTAAAAACTGTTCCTTTAACTGATTATATTATCAAGTATCAATTTTTCTCCCATCATAAGTTTTGACAAGATAAACCTGATTATATACCCTGCTCAAATTTTCATAAGCACTTTTTGCTTTGCTGTAATCCTTATATATGCCAAATACAGTTGGTCCACTGCCACTCATTAAACTCCCAAAAGCATGATACTGCATCATTTTTATTTTGATCTCTCTTACAATGGGATGCATTTTTTCTGTTACAGGCTCTAATACATTACATAAATTTTCTACTACCGTCTGTAAATCTTTATTTCCCAGAGCAGTTAGCATTTTATCTGTATCTGGATGCTTTTCAATATTTTCAACATCTAAATTTTTATATACACTTGCTGTTGAAACACTTATATTTGGTTTACAAAGAACAACCCACTCATTTATCCCTTCTATAGGCGTTAAAAGCTCTCCTATTCCCTCTGAAAGTGCTGCTCCTCCTAATATACAAAATGGAACATCTGCTCCTAAAGCTACACCTAGCTTCATCAATTTCTCTTTTTCAGCACCAATTCCCCACAATTCATTAAGCCCTATCATAACTGCAGCTGCATCTGTACTCCCTCCAGCAAGACCTGCTGCTACAGGAATATTTTTATTTATATATATATGCACTCCTTTTTCTATTCCAAACTGCTCCATCATTAATTTTGCTGCTTTATATGCAATATTTCCTTCATCAGTAGGAATATATTCGCAATCGCTTTCTAATATAATTCCCTCTTCTATATTCTTTAATATAATTTCATCATATAAATCTACTTGATGCATGATCATCTTTACTTCATGATATCCATCTTCTCTTCTTCTTAAAACATCTAACGACAGATTAATCTTAGCTCTTCCTCGTACTTTTATTTCATCCATTCCGTTCACTCCTTGCATTTCTTTTATAATTTACAGAATGCGTGATATTCTAGTCTTTATTTTTTATAACTCTACAACTAAGTCTATCCTATATTCTGCTCTAACTTAAAACTTGGAAATAATTTATTCCATTCTTCAATATTTACCACTTTAAAATCATCTATCATAGCTTCATCTATATTAGGTATAACTGTTTGTAATTCAAAAGGCAATTTTTTCTTTATTTTAGTTGCTAATCTTTTCCTCATTACTGAATCTGCTTTATCGCATTCTAATATATAGTAATATTTATACGTTTTTCCAGTCAATGACTTCCTATGTCTAATATATATTAAGCTATCATAATACTTTCTAGCTATCTTTTTATAATGATCCTCTGTTGTAATCTTTTTTTCAAATGCTTTTGGATTTTTCACTTCAGGAATTGTATTATTTTTGTACTCAACAAAAATAACATCTTCATCTAATATCATAATAAAATCTACATCACTTAACAAATTATTTTTATTATAGTAATCATGTAATTCAATCAACTCTATAGCTGATGTACAATTGATTTTATAGACTCCATTTTCATCAATAAATATTTTTTGCTCCATATTTTAGTCCCCCATATTTGAATCAAATACTTCATCCATTAGTTTGTCATAAGCTTTAATAATCGGATTTTCTTTTAATTTCCTAAAATTATCACATTTATAAACTTTAACATTTTTATCTTCATCTCTATATAGAGAATAATAAGCCATATCATTATCTTTAGTAGCCCTTATTTCAAAGTATTTCGATAATAAATAATCATGAGTTGATATAAATATCTGTACTCCTTCTTTTTGTAAAGACAATAGAATCTCAACTAGTGTAGGAATTGCAATTGGATTTAAATTTGCTTCTGGCTCATCCCAAAATAGTATAGTTCCTTTTTCTAATGTTCCATTTTTTATTAATTGCCAAAGTAGAGCTAATTTTCTAAGTCCTTCTGCTACTAAATTAAATTCAATTTTAGCTTGTGTTCCTGGCTTTAAGTAAAATTTTTCTTTACTAATAGTTACCTTTCCTTCTGTAATCTTTTTCAATTGATCTAAATATTTCTTCTTTGAGCTTGTATTAGGTCCTCTACTAATATCAATTTTAGCAGCTGTAATTATATCTAAATATGTTTCATCAAAATCAATCATGTTTTTCAAATATGCTGCTTCAAATTGATAAGCATTAGCGAGTATTTCTTTAGCTGGGATAAAAGTACTAATTAATTGAGAATTGTTTTTCTCCCATGTTGTTTCCCCGATTACATCAGCTTCCCACTTTTTTGTTTTTGTTGTAAATTTTGCTTTTATATTACTATTACTTGAATACACTTCTATTTTTGAAGTGTCTCCTCCTTTACCTCTTTTTACTAATCTATTTATATTTAAGTTATCAGGTTTAAAAACTTTAACTAATTTTTGTGAAAACATAATGTCTTTTCTTGAAGCCTGACATGCTGCATACAACACTTTCATAATATGGGTTTTACCAGTCCCATTTTCACCTATAAAAATATTTATTCCATCTGAAAATTCTATATCAATATTCTCAAATACAGTAAAATGACTTAATTTTAATTTTTTTATACTCATCCCATCAACTCCTTAATTTTTACCAGTTTCCTCCTGATTTGTTTAATGTAATTATTTCCAATTTGTTTCCTAACATTCACATTTAACAGGTATTTTCTATAAATGTATCTATTCCAATTTTATATTTATTATCTAAGAATTTCAAACAATATATCTTGTACTGAAATTTTCCTATTTAATATCGAGTAGGAGGTAGATAATTAATTTATCTACCGACCTCTCACACCACCGTACGTACCGTTCGGTATACGGCGGTTCATTAAGAATTATGTATTAATTGATATCTTTTAGATATGCTTTTATAACCAGAATTTTCAAGATATTTATTGTTTAGAGTTGTACTAAGAATTGGGCTGTTGGATATTCTCCAATAGCCTTTTCTAGTATTTGCGAATTTCCACGCTTTATAGGTCGGTAGACCCAATTTCATTAGGTTTCGACCTCTGGTCTTAACCTTCTTCCATTGTTTCCAGATACAGGCTCGTAGCCTTCTTCTTATCCACTCCTCTAACTTCTTTATTTTAGCGGTAGCTTTCGCTATTCCAAAATAGTTTATCCATCCAACTGTCAGTTCATTAAGCTTCATCAGTCTATATTGGATACTTATTCCAGTATTACGATTTGTTATGTTTCTAATTCTGTCCTTAAACCTTTTATATGACTTCTCATGAACTCTTATATTGGCCCCGCCTTTTGTAAAATAAAATGAAAACCCAAGGAATTTCCTTCTTGTTACCAAATCTACTGCACTTTTGTTTTCATTAACTTTAAGTTTTAAGCGACCTTCAAGTATCTTTCTCATACTTTCCATAACCCTTAATCCTGCCTTTTTGCTTTTAACATAAACATTACTATCATCAGCAAAACGGCAGAACTTATGACCTCTTTTCTCAAGCTCTTTGTCTACTTCATCAAGTAATATATTTCCAAGCAATGGACTAAGCGGGCCACCTTGAGGAGTACCTTCATCTGAGTTTATCTTTATTCCATTAAGCATAATTCCAGATTTAAGATATTCTCTAACTAACTTAAGCACTCTTTTATCTTTTATCTTCCTTGATAGTCTTTCCATTAGTATATCGTGATTAACCTTATCAAAGAATTTTTCTAAGTCCATATCAACAACCCATTTGTATTCATCATTAATATATTTTCTTGCTTTTATTATAGCCTGTTTAGCACTTTTATTTGGTCTAAAACCATAGCTACTATCTGAAAAGGTTGGGTCATAAATTTTGTTTAGTTCTTGAGCTATCGCTTGTTGAATCAATCTGTCAAGTATAGTTGGAATTCCTAGCAATCTAATTCCACCGTCAGGTTTTGGAATTTCCACTCTCCTAACGGGTGAAGGTTTGTACCTTCCTTCTATTAACTTTTGCTTAATAGTTAGCCAGTTGTCAATGATAAATGTTCGAAGTTCATCGACTCTCATACCATCAACACCATGACTTCCTTTATTAGCAATTACTCTTTTCATAGCTTTGAGCATATTTTCTCTCGCTAATATTCTTTCGAGTAAGTTATTAGTATCAACTATTACATTGTTTTCTCTTTCTCCCTTTGCTAACGCCAAACTCTTACTCGGCATCCCTTGTTTCTCTCGAAGTTCCACTTCTACTTCCACAAGGTGACCTCTATTTTGAGTTGTCTGCTTTCTTAGTAATTTATTTGAGTTACTCAAAGTTGAAAACCTCCTAATGTTCAGTCCTTCCCGCACTACGTGCACATAGTGTGGTACTATGACCTCTGCTGACTTCTTACAGCTCAGTCATGTATCACTACATGAGTTATCATCTAGAAATACATCTTTTGATGATATATCTGTAAGACCTCCCCAGGTAAGAACGCAATCTTTCGCTCCATCCATCTGCCACATATACATCATATACTTTCGGATAGTTTTGGGCTTTAGTTTGTTATGCAACCTTACCCAGCATATATCTGCCTCAAATGTGGTTTCTGTACGTCAGACCAGAGCTTTGCCGCCGACTTCCTTCAGATTCCACCTCACGGTGGACACCCTTGTCTTGAGCTATGCACTTGGCACTATCAACCCGTGCTTGGGACTTTCACCCATTAGATTGCGCCCATGCTGGGCGCACATATAAATAAAAAACCCGTGGCATTTCACGGATTTTTTAAAATTTATATTTGAAGGTTTTTTGAATAATAATTTGATCTCCTGGCATAATTTTATCTGGATTTTGTATATTATTTGTCTGTATTAAATCATCAACAGTAGTATGATATCTTTTTGCAATCTTCCAAAGTGTGTCTCCCGGTTGAACATAATAAATTGTAATACTTGGCCGTTTACTAATATCAATGCTTTCTTCTAATTCTTCAGCATCTACTAAAATATCTATTTCCATTTTTTTACTTACAGTACAAGTAGCTCTTAAATTTACCTTCAACTCTAGCTGTTCAGGATTTATCAATGTATAATCCACATCATTTATATGTAAATAAACCTCTGCATTCATATTTTCTTTTGCACCATCGATTTCTACAAAATGTCTAAATGGAATTTCTTGATGTAAACTGTAAGCAGACTGCTCCCTTTCTTGAGATATATACAATACATCTGCTTCAATAATTCCTTCTATGATATTTTTATCTTCAATCAAGTTTATATCTGTAATGACTGGTTTTGCATTTATACTAAATACCTTAAAAATTTCTGGCTCATCTGATGGAATATCTATCATTTCCTTTACAACCATATTTGAGCTATTCTGTCCTATATTTTGATTAAACCCTACTAGCTTTTTATCTATTTTCAATTCCTTACTAGGAGAGTATGCATCAATTATAACTTCTTTTTCTTCTACAGAATTTACAGCTGCATCTATTTTTACCATTGCCTCTATTTCAAATATTCTTCTATCTCCATCAATATTTTCTTTTATATCTGTATATACTTCATCTACTAAAATTTTAATTTTGCTGTCCATCTCCTTTAATGCCCCTGAAATTTCAACAAAATGAGTAAAAGGAATTTCGTGCTTTAATAAAAATAATGAGTTCCTATCATCATCTCCTACATAAAGTGTATTAACCTTTACAACTCCACTTATAATAACCTTTCCATCTGTTAGCTGCTTTTCCTTTTCTACTGCATAAGCATCACATTTTATGATTTCAGCAATCTCTGGAAGGTTTTCTTCTATTTCAAATTTTTCTCTCACAATAGTCTCCGATTGGTTTCTACCTACAAGATCAGTATATGATACTTTTTCCCTTAAAAGCTGAAGATCATCCAGCCCTTCCACTCCTCTTAACACCTCTACTTCTGAAGGCTCTATACTTTTTCCATTAAGATTTACTACTGTTTTTACAGCTATTTTCCTCTCATTTATAATATTAAAATCAATATGCTCAATATCGGCTGCTACATCAATGTTCATATTTTCTGTCATGCCAGGTATATCAATATTTTGACTAAAGCCTGCACTAGCATTCATGCTATAGACTGGATATTCTGCACCCTCTGAAGTATATAATATTTTAAAATTCACTACCCCATCTACAACAATTTTTTCTGCTAATGCTTCTTTCCCAGTAATATTTATATTGCCATCTACTAATAGTATTCTTGAAATATCAGGCTTCACATCTGGTACAAGAATCTCTCCCTCTACGAGAGCCTGTGTATCGCTTTCTCCTATGACTTGATCTATCTTCAGTAAATCTCTCATTAACTCAACAGCCATTCCATTTCCTCCTCCTTCTCTTCTATTCCTTAATACAATATTATTTATAAATTTTTAAAATATGTACTTTTTTTGTTGTGTCAACAAACAGCACAAAGCTTCTATATAGCTAATCCAATTTATCTATATATATTTATGCTTTAAACAAAAAAAAAGAAGTAAAAAAATAATTTTTTTACTTCTTGAGCTATAAAAAATCAAAATTATTCACTTAACAAATACATTATTGCAAATTTTAATATCTTTGGCATAACTTCAAATGCAAATGGTGCATGCAATCTTTCAGTAAATTTGTGCAAATCTTTTCCCCACGGCCCAAGATTTAACACAGGTGAATTAAATTTTGCCATTTCCTCAAGTGGAAGGAAATATGTGTATCCAAGAGTTGGCATATTAGGCTTTAATTTCTCCAAAATATCTTGTGCATCTTGTACTCCACAATAGCTCATATCAGAAAGCTGTTTATAGAATTTGTTTATCCGCCAATCCACATTAAATTTTTCCTTGCTGTATTTGATTAACTGATCTACACATTCTAACATTCGCTTTTCTTTTTCTGTTTCTCCTTTATTTCTTACATGAGGATAATATGGCGGTGCAAAGCCTATAATAATTTTTGGATCTCTATCCGGACATAGTCTGCAAGCTTCTCCCATTACTTGAATAGCAAAATCTCTTTCATCTTCGGCTTCATCCTTATATTTGTCAATAAATTCTTCCATATGCTTTACAAATGACTCTCCAATATTTTCTACATTGTACTTGTAAATTTCCTCATAAGTATATACCTTTGGCTCCCATGGGCAAATAAATTCCTCATTGGCAACCTCCTTATAAGCTTTAATAGTATCCTTAAACTTATTCAAAGTATTATTAAAAGCTTTCTCTGCAATACGAACTAATTTCTCCATAATTTCCTTAGGTGTAAACTGTAATGTTAGTACATTGTAATAAGCATATGCTGTATGCGGAGTTGATACATTATAAAGCTCTTTTGTATCTGACATTTTTAAAGCAGTAGGAGGATATGTATACTCTCCATCTACTCCATCAACAAGCTCCATATTTAGCTCCATTTCTCTTTGAATATCTGCAAGCAGTAAATCTGCATTTAGTCCTTGTAGAAGCTGACCTGCATGTGTTTCTTTTCCCATACAGTAAAATACAGGCAGAACCTTTCCCATACTTCCAATATGAAGATCATGTTTGCCATCTATGAAAGGATGTGGTTCATTGTTAATCACAGCCACATAATCTAACTCATATTCCTCTTTCATTTTGTTAAGTATAGGAATAGCCCCTATCATTCCTGCTGAATTATTTTCTTCATCAGGTACAGATAAGAATAGTAAATTTCCTTCAAAAGCTTCTACATTTTCGCTAACTTCTCCTAATAATCCTATCTCTAATGCGCCTCCGCACTTCATATCCATAATACCTCTTCCAAAAATCCAATCTCCAGTTAACAAATCATCTCTTGCTTCTTTGGGCAGTTTATCAGGGTCTATTGTACGAGTCAATTTTTCAGCATCTAATGCTAAAGCTTTATAAGGACCAAATCCGTTATAATCCACCGTATCCATATGATTTATAAATACAACAGTTTTATCTCCCTTTCCCTTTACCAAAGCTGTAACAAAATATCTTCCTAGTGGATCGTGGGGTATAGGATTTAATGATAAATATTTTGGATTCTCCTTAAAATACGTCATTTCATTAAATATATTGTAAATTTCCTTAGCCATATTGATTTCATCCTTCGTCCCCGAAACACTAGAGCATGCAACCATTCTAAAAAGTGTTTTTTTAATTGACTCTGGACTATTCCAGTTCATCATAAATCCCCCTTTTATCAATTCATCGACTTTACTCCCCCAATATTCAAATAACAAATTCCCTATTCATTTGTCACATAAACCCATTTATAAAGTTCTACAATCAAATCAAAAACCCTTTTGATTTTTCATAAAATTTTATATTTTGAATCTAATTATTTCTTTATTTAATTTTAAAGCAAGATCGTTCATTCTCTCTGCTGCTCTTGCAACTTCTTCAACCGCCATAGATTGCTGCTGCATAGATGCACTTACTTCTTCAGATGCTGCTGCTGTTTCTTCTGATACAGCAGATATATTTTCAATAGCTTCTACAATCGCATCCTTATCCGTATTTAATTCTTTAACAAATTTATCTATCAACTCAATTTTTGATATCATACCGTCTATAGATTGAGATATTCTATGGAAAGATCCTGTTACCTTACCTACAGCATCATTTTGTTCTTGAGACCTTTCCTTTACTTGAGTCATAATCTGTACTGTATTGTTACTGTCCCTTTGAATATTTAAAACAATATCCTTAATTTCATCTGCTGCTTCTCTTGAACCTTCTGCAAGCTTTCTTATTTCATCAGCTACAACAGCAAAGCCTTTTCCATGTTCTCCAGCCCTAGCTGCTTCAATAGATGCATTTAATGCAAGCAAGTTTGTCTGCTCTGCTATAGATGCTATTGTATCTAATATACCACCTATATATTTTGTCTTATTATCAAGCTCCATAATTGCTTTTTCAATCTCTTCAGTTGCTTTTGTATTAAGTGCTGTTCGATCCTTTAAATCATCAACAGCCTTTACCCCATCTATATTCGCTTCCATTACTTCATTAGCAGAGTTAAGCATATTCTCTGTATTATTAGTAAGTTCACTAAATTTATCTGCAAGCTTTGATGTAAGCATAGCTCCCTTTTCTGCATCACCAGCCTGTTCTGTTGCACCTCTAGCAATTTCTTCTACAGTTCTAGCTACTTCTTCTGCAGATGCGCTTGTTTCTTCTGATGTTGCTGCTAAATTTTCTGCTGATGCAAGCACTTCCTTAGAAGCATGCTGTACATTTTTTACAAGGCTTCCAATTTCATCAATCATTACATTAAAGCCTTCTCCTAGTCTTCCTAATTCATCATTTGATTTGATTTTAGAAACAACTGTAAGATCTCCTTGTTTAATTTTTTCCATATCCTCAAGAAGAGCTCTGATATGCTTTGTTAATCCCTTTGAGAATAGACGAGAAATCAATAAAGCAATCAGCAGTGAAAGACCACCAATAATCAAAGCTCTATTCTGCAATGCATCCACATTTTCTTTTATCTCATCTAAATATAAAATTCCAATAATAGTCCATCCTAGTTTATCTATCCTTGTAAATACAGCAAATTTCTTTTGATTTTCCCCATTTTCTTCCCATTCGTAATCTACATAGCCTTCCTTTTGCTCTGTTAAAGCTTTGTTGATTTCTTCTATAGGTAATGGTTTTCCAATAAACTCTTTATTTTTATGGATCATTGCATTTAAATTTCTATCTAAAATGACAGGATATCCCTTTTTCCCTATTTTAATAGTATTAATATGACTTGCTAGAGTTTCTAATGAAATATCTGCTGCTAAAACACCTACAAATTCATTATTATTAAATGAATTATAAACAGGAATAGCTACTGTAATTATTTGTTTCCCTGTAGCAGCATCTGTATAAGGCTCTGTCCATACTATACCATTCTGACTAACTGCCTGTTTATACCAGAGTCTCTCTGTAGGATCATAACCTTCTGGCAATTCATTTTCTGGATATATAAACATATCTTTATTCTTTGTTCCTATATAAATAGATTCAGCATCTGGATGTCCTTTTATAAAACCATAGAAATTTTTCATCATCCATTCTGAAGAATCAATATTTCCTAATATCTGCTGAACATTTGCTTCGTGTGACATCTGCACCACGCTTTCTTCAAAGCCGAGCATTTTATTGTTGATAGAATGCTCTATTTCCTTAATTAATCTAAAAGAATCATCCTTTAAGTTATCTTCCATAATCTGAATAGATTTTTGATAAAAACTTATTCCTAATGTTAATAAAGGAATGGTGATTAATAAAATAAAGACAATAGACAATTTTGCACCAATACCAAATTTAATATGCTTTACACTTTTCATATGTATATATTCCTCCTTATAAATTTTTCAAGATACATGCTAATATAATTAGCCGATCCTCATCATGTATTTCTTTTTATTTCGACATTTTTCACCTATTCCCTCCTTTTTTATTTATGCATATAATTCCATTTTTTAAAAAAGCTTGTAAAAAGAATATACTTCCTTTTTACAAGCTTTTACATATATCTTATATTTTTTCTCTCATGAGCGGCATACTCATACATCTTGGACCGCCACGACCTCTTACTAATTCTGAACCTTCTATTTCAACAACCTCTATCCCATGCTTTCTTAATGTTTCATTAGAGGCTTCATTCCGATTATATGTAATCACAACACCTGGAGCAATAGCAAGAGTATTTGTGCTATCATTCCACTGCTCACGAGCTGCTGTTACTTCATCTCCTCCACCACTTTGAATAAAATCTACAGCACTCAAGCCTAAAGCTTTTTTAAAGGTAGTTTTCAAATCCTTCATGACTTCCACTTTGGGATATATTTTTCCGTAGGTTAAGCGAAAAGCCTTTAATCTATCCTCAACACCCGGATATATAGTAAATTTGTCATAATCTACCATAGTCAATACTGTATCTAGGTGCATATATGATCTTTTAAAAGGAATTTGAACAGCAATAACTTCCTTAAAGTTTTTATTTTTTTCAAATAAATTCATGGTCAAATCTTCTATAGCTCTTGCAGATGTTCTCTCACTACAGCCAATAGCAATAACACCTTCGCTCAATACTAATATATCTCCACCTTCTATAGGATTCTTATAGCTATAGTCATACAAAAGAGGTGTACTTTCCTTTTGAAATATAGGATGAAAATCGTATAAATATTTTAAAATCATTGTCTCTCTTTCCCTAGCATGAGTATTCATAGCATGAATGCTCAATCCATTTCCTATAACAGCTCCTGGATCTCGCGTAAAATATAGATTTGGTAGAGGATTGATATAAAATGGATATTCCTCTTTTATATAATCTCCTAATCTCTTCTTTTTTATATTCGGAAAATCTTTTTTGTGAAGTCCTGCAATAAATATTTCTGTTACTTCTTTCTCAGTTTTTTCAATCAAAAACTCTTTAATCATATCTTCTAATTCTGGATCAGCAACTCCACAATTTTCTACCACTTCACAAACTAGCTGCTTTTTCACTTCCTTATTTTTCATAATGTCTTCTAATAATTTTTCATAATAATAAACAGTACACCCTCGAGCTCTTAATGCTTCTGCGAATCCATCATGTTCTTCCTGCATCCTTCTAAGCCACGGAATATCATCAAAAAGCAAAGCATGCAAATACTCAGGAGTTATTCTTTCCAACTCTTTTCCAGGCCTATGAAGCATAACGCCTTTAAGTTTACCAATCTCCGAGCTTACATCTAAAAAAGGTATTTTTTCTCCCATTCCCTCACTCCCCTATTTTGTATTAAGTTATTGAATATTTAGAATTTTATATATATAGTATATCGTTAAAGTTTATTTCTTTCAATTATATTATGCACTATAAAATAAAAATAAACCACCTAGCTTTAACTAAGCGGTTATAAAAATTAACTAGCTTGAATTTTATTTTCTTTATCGCATAAGCTGATTTCAACTGTTTCTGTAAGTATATCTGAATAACTGTAGGAAACTCTCCTTACCGTATTATATCCACCGTCAATACATACCACAAAGATGTTTGGGTAAGTTTGTTCAAGGATTCCTTCTCTTACGGAAATCTTTTTTCTTCCTTTGTTGGCTTTTAATCGAACCTTCTCTCCAACAAGGTGTTCTACATCTTTTCTGATTTTAGCTAAATCATTCACTTTAGCCATCGAATCACCTTCTTTCACAGAATACAGTACCATCATATCACATATAAACACAATTGTCAAATATAAAACTTATTATTATACAATGTATGCAAGTCGTTGTCAACAAATCTTCAAAATTTAATCAGGAAAAAAATTTGCATAAAGCTTTTTTGATCAATAATCCTAAAAATAGAAGAACCAATCGTTCTTCTATTCATAGCCATAATAATTCATAATCCCCTTAGCAATAGCTTTTGCTGCTTTACGCTGGAACTTTTCGTCTCTTAATTTTTCCTCTTCCTTAGGATTTGTGATAAAAGCAATTTCAACATGAATCACACTGCTTTGTACTTCCCTTAAAAGATAAAAATCTGCAACCTTTACTCCCCTTTTAACAGTATTTAATTCGCCGCACAGCTCATCCAAAACAAAATCTGCTAATGTTTCTCCTTCTTTATCCCCTCTATAGTGGTAAATTTCACTTCCTGATATATTTGGATTTGAAAAACAATTTTGATGGATACTGATAAAAAAATTTGGTCTTACTACATTTGCAAGATCTGACCGCTTGCTAAGAGGAACATAGATGTCTTCCGTTCTTGTCTCATATACTGTAGCACCAGAAGCGCGTAATATTTCTGCTAATGCTAAAGATATGGATAAGTTTACATCCTTTTCTCTAAGCCCTGTTGGTCCTATTGTGTCCTCCGCATTCAAACCACCATGTCCTGGATCTAGCACTATTATTTTCCCCTCCAAAGGTTTATTTATACTAGGTTTATTAATTTTTTTAATAGTTACCCCTGTAAAATAATATTTTAAAATTTCTTCAGCTTTTTTTCCTTCTTTGGCCATACTATTTGCCCCATACTGACAAAGCCCTAATCCATCTCCTTTTCCTTGAGTTTCGA
Organism: Crassaminicella indica; assembly: GCF_019203185.1. Classification (NCBI taxonomy): domain Bacteria; kingdom Bacillati; phylum Bacillota; class Clostridia; order Eubacteriales; family Clostridiaceae; genus Crassaminicella; species Crassaminicella indica. The sequence goes on from NZ_CP078093.1 coordinate 732,993, forward strand.
TCTGAAAAGCAATAGGCTTCCATCCAAATCTTGTTGAATTTAGCCCTAATAATTTCATTACTTCCGTTCCCTTTAATTTCTTTCCTCCTATCTTAAGACTTACAATCCTACCTTCTTCATCTCTTTTTATGTCCTCTATAATCCCTTCTATTGCAGGTCCTTTTGTAGCAGCTACATTAAGTGTTTTTATATTTAACTTTTTTTCTATTTCTTCTAGTGACATCTCAATAGAATGCTTATAGTATGGAGAATTCTTACAATAATCACACAAAACCCTTCTTAGATATAATATTTTATTGCCCTGTATATTTTCTGAATTTTCTGTAGCTCCTCCACAAATAGAATGAAATTTTGCACTTATAGGTTTATTATTCATTGTAATTATTTTTCCATCTGTTTCATTAACAGCACAATTTATCTTTGCCCAATTTTTTTCAAAATCAGCACCCCATTGCTCCTTTAACTGCTTAATCGTTACAATATTGATACAATGCCCATCTGTGCATAAATCTACATTCTTATATTTTGAACATCCTCTTCCTCCAAAGGCTCTGATATTTCTTACTATAAAAGTCCTTGCAATAATAGCCTGTGCTTTTAATGCTTCTAATTCAAAAAATATGGGCATTTGCAAAGGAACAATTCTTTTTACCAATTCTTCTATCGGCTCTGAGACAATTTTATTCTCAATATGGTCATATATCTTAACATAAACTGATAAAGTCACTCTTTACCCCCCTTTATTTTCCTCCATACAGAGTCTGAACAATGGATTAGTATAGAGTGCAAAAAATAGAAAAAAGAGGATACCAAAGGCATCCTCTATAAATCATTTTTATCTATTTTCTTTCAACAACTACAGCTGTTCCCATTCCTCCACCGATGCAAAGAGTAGCAAGCCCTCTTTTTGCATCTCTTTTTTGCATTTCATAAAGTAATGTCACTAATATTCTTGCACCACTTGCTCCGATTGGGTGGCCTATTGCAATTGCTCCACCATTTACATTTACTTTTTCCATATCGAACTTAAGATCTCTTGCTACTGCAATAGACTGTGCTGCAAAAGCTTCGTTTGCTTCAATTAAATCCATATCTTCTACTTTAAGTCCTGCTTTTTCTAAAGCTTTCTTAGAAGCAGGAACAGGACCTATTCCCATAATTGAAGGATCTACCCCTGCAGTTGCATAGGATACGATTGTAGCTAAAGGCTCAATACCTAGTTCATCTGCTTTTTCCTTTGACATGATTACTAATGCTGCTGCACCATCATTGATACCAGATGCATTTCCAGCTGTTACAGTACCATCTTTTTTGAATGCTGGTCTTAATTTACCAATGCTTTCTGCTGTTACACCTTCTCTAATGAATTCATCTTGATCAAATATAATAGTTCCTTTTTTACTTTTTATTTCTACTGGCACTATTTCATCTTTGAATCTTCCTTCTTTTCTTGCTTTTTCTGCTCTATTTTGGCTTTGTGCTGCAAAGGCATCTTGTTCTTCTCTAGTGATTCCCCATTGCTCTGCTATATTTTCAGCTGTAATTCCCATATGGTAGTCATTAAATGCCTCCCATAATCCATCCTTGATCATTAAGTCAACTATTTTTCCATCACCCATTCTATGACCCCATCTTGCTTTTTCTACAGCATATGGAGCTGCACTCATCACTTCTGTACCACCAGCAATAACAATATCATTATCTCCTGTCATAATTGTTTGCGCTGCTAAAGATACTGTTCTTAATCCTGAACCACAAATGATATTTAAAGTTGCTGCTGGAACTTCTACAGGAATCCCTGCTTTTATTGAAGCCTGTCTTGCTACCCCTTGACCTTGTCCTGCTTGTAATACACAACCAAATAATACTTCATCTACTTGTTCTGGCTTCACCTTTGCTCTGTTTAACGCTTCCTTGATTACAATAGCTCCTAAATCAGCTGGTTTAAAATTTTTTAAAGAACCGCCATAGCTTCCTACTGCTGTTCTTACAGCACCTGCTATTACTACTTCTCTCATGGATATTCCTCCCTTATATTTATATAAAATTATTATTACATGATCACGTTATTATGATAATGCAATATTTATGCCAAAATTATTTTTTATCATATTTCACCATTTTCTAGCATTTATCTTAATATTTTTCTATTATTCACCTTTTGCTTTATACAAAATCAACTTTCACTGTAGCTTTTTCCATACACTTTGTTCGTTTTTATATACATTTTGTGAATTTTTCTACATTCTTATTTAAAAATCATACTTGAAATGTATATTCTATTAACACTTCTTTATTCTTAAATATTTTAATCTTTTTTACTAATTTATTTAAATATAAAATATCAATATCATCAAGAATAAATATTTCGTTAACAATACTTCCTACATACTCTTTACTGTTTGTGAATTTTTTAACTATATTTTCCATATATTCTATATTAATCCTTGTTTCTCCTTCTATTTTTTTTATTTTTTTTAAATATATTTTTTTATCTATTATCTCATCAATTAGCATATCTAAAATCCTATCCTTCTTTCGTTCTAATTCATTTAAACGCTTTTTTATATTCCTAATATTTCCATCTTCTTCTTTTATTTTTATTTCATTTTGTATTTCATTTAAAAAGCGTTCTTTACATATATTTTCATTTACCACTTTTTTTAGTTGGCTCAGTATAATCTTTTTTAACAACGCTTCTTTAACATATGCTCCTTTGCAGTATTTCTTTCCCATTTTATTTAATTTTCCACAAATATATGATTCTTTATCTTTTTTATAGTGCATGCTACTACCACATTCTCCGCATATCAATATACCAGAAAAAAGATGCTTTGTTTTGAAAACCTTTCTTCTTTTTTCTTCTAGTCGTTTTTGCACCTCTTCAAAAATTACAGTATCTATAATAGGTGCATGAGTATTTTTCACAATAATAGGTTTATTTTCTTTATTCTGAACCATATCTCCTATATAAAATCTGTTAGAAAGTATTTTTCGAATAGTACTTTGATGCCAAATAGATGTACTGTTTTTTTTCCTTGCTGCTTGGCTTGGTGTTGGATAGCCTTTATCATTTAACTCCTTTGCTATTTTATATAAACCATTTCCCTCTATATACATTGAAAATATTTTTTTTACTACAAAATTAGTTATATCATCAGCAGGAACAATATTGTATTTATCGATTTTTTTATATCCATATGGAGCATGACTACCATTATAATAGCCCTTTTTCGCTCTACACAGCTTACCAAATTTAATTCGCTCGCTCATTTTTTCAGATTCCTTCTGAGCAATAGATAATAATAAAGTAAACATAAATTCATCATATTCCTCTGAATCAAATCCATCCTCTATAGTTACAAATCTTATGTTTCTTGATTTTAAATCTCTAATAAGGATTAATCCTTCTAATGTATTTCTAGCAAATCTTGAAATACTTTTTGTAAGTATCATATCAAAACGATTCTTTTTGCTATCCTCTATCAGCTCTTGTAACCCTACTCTGTTTTTAATGCTTCTTCCACTTTCAATATCTTGATAGATTTTATATAATTGCCATTTTCTATCCTCAATGTATTTTTTAAAATAATTTTTCTGATGTGCAATACTTGTTTTTTGTGTTTCCATCTCTGTAGAAACTCTAACATATACAGCACATCTCAAAGCAATCACTCCTATTTATGATTTAATTTTAATAAAACCAATTCTTTTAAGACTTCCTTTAAGCTTTTTTCTCCTACAAATTTATTTATTACTTTTACTTTATTTTCCATTCTCCTCCCTCCCTTCTACACACTCCATTCCATTAGTGCTCTGTGGGGTGATATGTCCTATCAAATAGAATCTCCTGTAATATATAATATGTATGCAACCTATTGGTGGTGCATACTCCATTTCAGATAGGATTAAGACAAGAAATGGGTAAAAAACTTAATTTTTACCCATTTCTTTAAAATATGAAATTATTTGCTTTTTGTTTGTTTAAGTGCATAAATTTCTTTTTCTGTTTCAATTTCTTTGTGTAATAAGAATTTCAAAGTATCTTTTATGTCAGAAATATTTTGAGATATTTCTGTTTTGAATTCTGTTAAGTCTGCGGTCTGTTCTCTAATAGCTTTTCCATTTGCTTTAATTTCACTAATATCCAATTGCATTTTTGCTTGACCTTTCTTAAGTTCCTTTAATTCAACCAATATTTGTTTCAAAATTTTTTCCATATAAAAACCTCCATAAATTTATGTTTCTTAAAGCGTATAATAATTTATAAGAGAATATCAAATATTTTTAAGTATCTTATTCCATCATAGTAAATATAAATAAGCTTCACTGGTTAATGAAATTTTATCATTTGCTTTAGCTAAGTGCAAGATAATTTAATTTATATTGTAATGAAAAAATGAATTTAAAAATTTTTCAAATGCTTCTTTATCTACAGGTGGACTAAACAAACAACCCTGCCCCATATGACATTTTGCAGCTTTTAAAAATTTCAACTGTTCATTAGTTTCTATTCCTTCTGCAACTACCTCCATTTTTAGAGTCTTAGCCATAGCAATAATCGCAGACACAATAGATTTATTGTTATTATCTATATAAAGATCATTTACAAAGCTTTTATCTATTTTCAATTTGCTAATGGGCAGTCGGCTCAATTGGCTTAATGATGAATAACCTGTTCCAAAATCATCAATAGATAATTTTACCCCTAATTGATTTAGTTTCTCAAATGTGCTAAAAATATTATAAATGTTTTCTGCAGAGATACTCTCTGTTATTTCAAGCTCTAAATATTTAGCTTCTAGCCCTGTCTTTAATAGTATGTTTTTTACCTTTTCCACAAAATCTTTTTGCTCTAATTGTCTAATCGATATGTTCACAGATAAATAAATTGGCATATATCCAGTAGCTTGCCACTTTTTATTCTGCCTACAAGCATTCTCAAGCACCCATTCTCCAATAGAAATTATTCGTCCAGTATTTTCAGCAATTGGTATGAATTTACTTGGCGGAATCCATCCAAATTCCTTTGTCTTCCACCTTAGAAGTGCTTCTGCTCCGACCATTTTTCCTGTATTGATATTTACAATAGGTTGGTAGTAAAGTAAAAATTCATCTCTTTGTAATACACCCTTTAAAAGGTTTTCCAATATAAATTTCTCTTTTGATTGCTTATTCAAATCATTAGAAAACCTTTCAACTCTGCTTCCTTTACTTTCTTTTGCTTTATACATTGCAATATCTGCATGAATCATAAGCGTATCTGCATCTAGCCCATCATCAGGATATACTGCAATACCAACACTAATATCTACATATAATTTATGTTCATTGATTAAAAATGGTTTTTCAAACGAATTCATAATCCTTTGCGCAATCTTTATAGAGCTTTGCACATCATTTATATTTGGCAGCAGTATAGTAAACTCATCTCCTCCAATACGCGCTACAATATCACATTCCCGTACACAGAATTGGATTCTCCTAGCAGCTTTTTGCAGTAATAGATCTCCAACTGCATGTCCTAAATGATCATTAATGTTTTTAAATCCATCTAAATCTATAAAAAATACTGCCATTCTTTCCTTTTTTCTACAAGCATTTATTAATGTATAATGGAGTTTCCCAATAAAAAATGCTCTATTATATAAACCTGTTAAAAAATCTCTAAAAGCCAAATAATTAATCTTTTGCTCCTTGCTTTTACAATCTGTATCATCTCTAATTATTGCAGCAAAGTGAGTAGGCTTTTCTTTATCCTTTATCAAGAACAAATTGATACGCTGTGGATATATTTCTCCATCCTTTCGCTTACTCAAAGCTTCCCCTTTCCACATTCCTTTTTCAAATAAAGACACCTTTATTTTTTTATATATTTCTTTTTCTAAAGCATTAAAAGTCCAATAATTTTTTCCTATTACTTCTTTTTCTTCATAACCCGTAATTTCCACAAAAGCATGATTGACCCATAAAATATTTCCTTCTATGTCTGCAATCAATACACCCTCTGTATTGTTTTCAAGAACCTTCTCAAATATATTTAACTGTTTTAGAAAAACAATTTTATAATCATCCTTCACATTTTTACCTCCTAATGATAAATCTTCCTCCTACCATTAGTATATGAAGGTGATGGGTTATATGGAAAAAAAATAACCCTAAACTTAGGGTTATTTTGATTTCATATAAACAACTAATTTTCTAATAAGAGATTGTTCTCCTTCTATAATAAGATATGCAGCTGGAATTACATATAGCGTAAGGACTGATGAAACCATCATACCAAAAATAATAGAATATGCCATAGGCGCCCAAAGCTGTCCTCCTGAAAGTCCTAAAGGAATCAATGAAATAACAGTAGTAATCATACCTATCATAATAGGTCTAATTCTTGTAGCACAAGCTTCTATAATAGCATCATGTAAGTTTTCATAATCATTTTTAAGCAGCTTAATATAATCCAAAAGAACAATACCATTATTTACAACAACACCCATAAGACTTATCGCACCTAAGAGTGCCATAAAGCCTATTGGATAGCCTGTAAGCTTCAACCCCCATATAATTCCTATGAATGATAAAGGAATAGTACCCATAATAATGAAAGGTTCTCTTAAATCTCCAAACTGCATAACTAATATTAAATAAATAATAGCTACTGCAATAACAGAAGGCACCTTCATAGAAATGAACGCATCATTTCTTTCCTCGCTCGCTCCTCCAAATTCCATCGTATACCCCTTTGGAAGCTTATAATCCTTTAGAGCCTTTTCGACCTTTTTCTGAACAGCTTCTGTATTATAGCCTTCCTTTACAAATAAACCTACTGTAATAGTTCTTTTTGTATTGCGTCTTACTATTTTATTTAAAGCAAATTCATTCTTTATAGTAGCAATTTGATCAATAGGCACATTTTCTCCAGTAATAGTTGATGTAAAGAATATGTCATCTAAAATTTCTTTATTATGCTTATCCTTTTCTGGAATTTTGATAATTACTGGAAGGTCATCATCATCTATATTTTCCTGCTTTAATTTTGTCACTTCATATCCATTAATAGCCATTCTAACAGTAGCAGCAATATCATAATTGCTAAGTCCTACTAGGTTTGCCTTCTCTTCATTCACATTTATATGAAGCTTATAAGAATCAAATCCAAAGGTATCTTGAGTATTCTTTTGTCCCGGAACGTCCTCTACTATATCTTTTACATCGTTTGCTAATTTTTTCAGTACAGATATATCCTCACCTGATATTCTTATCTCAATAGGAAAATCAACAGGCATAGCAATTTCAAGTTTTCTTACATTGATTCTTGCTCCCGGTACTTTGCGATCTAAAAGCTCCTGTATATGCTCAATATCCTTTTGCTTTCCATTGACAATAAATTGGGCCTTATTACTTGCTACCGTATTAGGTACAAAGGTTATATAATATTTTAATGGTCCATCTCCAACCTTTGCCATAAAGGAATCTATAGACTGTTCTTTTAAAAGGATATTTCCTATTTTTTGTACAACCTCCCCTGTTCTTTCTGCGGTACTTCCCTGCTTTATAGCTACATCAATAATATACTGATCTCTTTCTACAGGAGGAAATAGTTGCACCCCTAAGCTTGGTATAATTGCAAGACTTGCAACAAATACAGCTAAAGCAATACCAATAATAAGCTTTGGTCTTTTTAATATAACCTTCAAGTTTTCCTTATATTTTTCTAAAACTTTTTTTGAAAATTTATCAATATCTATATATTTTTCAAGCTTTCTAAAGAATATATTTTTCTTTTTCGCATCTCCTTTTACTTTCAAGAAAGTGTACCCTAGTGCTGGTACCATCGTAAGAGATGTAATATATGAACTAAAGAGTGCGACAGAAACCAATATTGGCAAACTCTTTACGAATTTCCCAGCTACTCCCTGCATCATAGCTAATGGCAAGAAAGAAGCAATACTTGTCAGTGTAGATGTAAGAATAGCAATTTTTACCTCATTAGCACCTCTTATACAAGCTGTTTCTCTATCAAAGCCTCTTTCAAGATAAAGATACATACTATCATTTGCGACAATTCCATTTGCAACCAGCAAGCTTAATGAAATAATCAGTGAAGCAATAGATACTTGATGCAGCTGCATTCCGTTGAGCTTCATATATACAAAAACACTCATAATGATTAAAGGTATAGAGCTAGATACAACCAATGCACTTCTTGATCCCATAGCAATAAGTACGACTAAAACCACAAGAATAATCGCTGATATAAGATTACTCTCAAACAGTTTGATCGCATCATTTACATAATCTGCTTGATCTGTAAATATAGTAATATCCATTCCTTCATATAACTCTTCATTGAAATCATTTATTATAGCTCTCAATCTTTTTCCTATTTTAACCATGTTTTTTCCATCTTCATATTTTACACCTATTACAAGAGCTTTTTCATTATTAAAGGTATCAAACACCTCTTTTTTCTCTTCTGTTTTTACTACCTGTGCAACATCCTTTAGGGAAATCGGATTTCCGCTTTTAGATATCCCTATGACTGTATTTTTTAATTGTTCCATATTCTTATATTCACCAGATGTCTGTACTGGAACCTTTATATGTCCCATTTCTAAATTTCCACCTGGAATATTTACATTATGAGCTTTAATAAGCTTTACAATCGTACTCGGTGCAATCTTATATTGCTCTAGCTTTGCCATGTCTAGATTTATATGAATCTCTTCATTAATCTCTCCATCAATATCTACAGCCTTAACACCAGGATCCTCCTCTAATCGATCCTTTAAATTTTCTGCAACCTCTTTTAAATTCTTATAGCTGTACTGCTTACCTGTAAGAGTAAGCAACATTCCATATGTCTCTGTAAAATCCGTTTCAACCTCTGGCTCCCAAGCTTCCTTTGGTAAATCTTTTTTTACCTCATCTACATCATCCTTTAAATCTTCCCAAACTTTGTCAATTTTTTCATCACTTAAATCTACAAGCGTTACCTTTATAACACCTACACTATCTAATGCAAAGCTCTCAAGATTTTTTATCTCTGGAATTTCATTAATCTTTGTTTCTAATGGTTTGATAATTAACTTTTCAACATCCTCCGGACTTGCTCCTGGGTAAATACACTTCACCATACCTTTAGGAGCAACAACATTTGGATTTTCCTGTCTTTCCATATCTCCATAAATGAAAACCCCTGAAATGAATACAAAGAAACAAATCAACATGACGATACTTCTGTGATTTACACTCCATCTTACCATTATTTCATCGCCTCCACGTTGATTTTATCATTATCCTTTAATTTGAACTGTCCTTCTACAACAATCTTATCTCCTACTTTTAAACCTTCTTTTACTTCTAGCTTATCTCCAATAATTTCTCCTGGCGTAATTTTTTGCTTATGAACAGATCTATCTTTTTCTGAATAAACAAATACAACAGGTCCTTCTGGCATATTTAAAATAGCATCTATAGGAATCAGTAACGCTTTTTCCTCAGATAATGGAATAGTTACCTTTCCTACCATTCCCGGTTTTAATTCATGGTCTTTATTTTTAATAGTTACCTTTACAGGGAAAGTTCTCGTCTGTGTATCAGCTAATGCACTCACTTCGCTTACAGTTCCCTCAAATTCCTTTTCAATTCCATATACATAAACTACAGCCTTTTGCCCTTTTTTAATATTATTGATATTGCTGTCTGCAACACCAACTTCTATTTCTACCTCATCAAGCTGTCCTAATACTATAACAGGATACCCCTGAGCTGCTGTTTCTCCAACCTCTGCTATTTTTTTTAGAACAATCCCATCAATTGGACTTCTAAGACTTGTATCTTTTAGATTTGACTGAGCAGAATCCTTTGCAGCTTCTGCCTGCTCAAGCTCTATTCTTGTATATTCCTTCGCATCTAATGCTTCTTGATATTTGTTTTTAGCTTCTATATACTTTGCTTCAATCTCATCCATCTTAGCTGTTGGAACAGCACCTTCTTCGTAAAGATTTTTTATTCTTTCATAATTTTTTTCAACCAAATCTAAATAAGCCTTTGCTTGGTTTATTTTTGATGGAATTTGGCTATCCATCTTTAATTTTGAAGACTCCCATTTTGATTCTGCTGCTTGAACCTTAAGTTGATAATCATAGCTATCAAGCTGCATAATTATATCATCCTTCTTTACAAAATCTCCTTCATTTACAAAAATATTTTCAATAATTCCTCCTGGAATCTTATAAGCAAGCTTAATAGTCTTTGCTGGCTTTATATTTCCACTTAAAGATATTTGATCAACATAAGCTGCTTCCTTTATTTCCTGTAGCACTACAGGCTTTAATGACTGAGCCATAACAGTTTGATCTTTTTGAAAGCTACACCCTGTCAAAGCATACAGCATACATAAAATACATAAAAATAAAGCAATTCCTTTTCGTCTCATCATAGTTCCCCCTTCTTATTAGCTGTCTATATTATTTTTCATCTACTACAAGACCGTACAGGATAATATCTACCATATCCTGCAAAGCTTCTTTAAATGTCATATCATTTTTCATTAAAAAGCTTCTTTCTACTAGAGCCATCATTGATTCTATAATGATTTTCCTAAAAACAATAGGGTTTACTTTTCTTAATTTTCCACTCTTAATTCCCTCTTCGATCAATTCAACTTCAGGCTCCCATTCATTCAACCATTTTTCTACTTTCATCCACTGTTTTGGATAATACTGCTTCATTTCATAAAACTTACTCATATACATAAGCTTCGGATCATTTGGAAGAATCATAGCAATCGCCTTTAATTTTCCTAATGTATCTAAGCTTTCATCCTCCAAAATAGCTTTTTCTTTTTCTTTCATAGTGGAGAAAAAACGCTCTACAATCGCATCTATTAAGCTTTCCTTTGAACTAAAATTTTCATAAAGAGTTCTTTTACTGACTCCAAGTCTTTTTGCTAAATCGTTCATAGTAAATTTAATCCCTTTTTCTCCTGTTTCCTCAATCGCTGCATCAATTATTCGCATACGCATCCATACCACTTCTTTCCTTGTGTAATATGAAAACTATTTTAGTTTTTTTAGTACCAGTATGATTTTACCACTCGCTCATCCTCCTGTCAAACATGATTTTTTCTTTTATATTTGCTTTTTTCCAAAATTAAGATCACATTCCTTTAAAAATGTGATCTTAATAAAAATTTATACCATATAATCGTTTTAAGATACCTAATATATGCTTTTCATGTTCATATTTTACTGTGTTGAATTTCCATAAATCCTTATATTGATAAATATCACCTAATAAAAATGTTTCATAATATCCTATATCTAAATCTTCATTGATTTGAAACATTTCTATACCTGTTATTTTATCAAGCATTTTAAAAGTCAAAGGGATGCTTTTAAGCTTATCTATATTTTCATCCTTATACACAGAACACCCAAAGACAATTTTTTGAATATTTTTAGGAAGCTTATTTAGATCAATTTCAAATATCTTTTTATTTTCATCACCTTTATAATCTTCATAATACTTAATGCTTTTGTTTTGCATTGGCTGATTATAAAATATAATATGCTGCTTATTGACTCTTTGTTTTTCATCTATCATGAAAGCAAAAAAATCTATATCCAGCAAAGGATAAAAAGTATTTATAAACTCTAGCTCCATACTAAATACTCCTAATCCTTCATTCACTTTTCCTATAATAACTTTTTCACCTTTAATCAGTGATTTTGCCAATATTATCTCCGCCTTCAAAATCAAATTCTAAATTCAAAAACAAAATAGCATTTTCTTTTACAGCATAATTAATCCATCCATAAATGGGCAGATCACAACACTTATTAAAGCTTACAGTTCTTGTATTGATATTTATAACGTTCGTTATTTTTTCGCTATTTATAAAGCATATATGTCTTCTCATTTTTTCTGACAGTATATTTATGAAAAACATTTTTACTTCTTCAGAAGGTTTTCCATTCAGGTTTATAAAGTTTTTTATATATTTTTTTATAAGCTCTCTTCTTAATAATACTTTTTCTAAATCCTCTGTTTTATATGTAGCAATTTCCATATAAACTTCTTTTTTCATTTTACAAAATTGTACTTCAAAATCATCCTTTGTTTGCTCAACTATACTTTTAAAATTACCAGCAATAAGATATTTTTTTAACAAATCACTATTTTGATAAGCATAATAAAAATAATGTCCTAAATCTGTACAAACCCTGCTAATATTTTCAAAAATTTTCTTTGATGGTTCAGATACAGGTTCTATACTGAAATACCCATGAAAAAGTTGTTCAAAAGCATCAGCAACATAATATACATCAAATACAATATCATCTTCTAAATTTTTAGAATAAACCCTCATGATAGCTATTTTATCTATTTCTTTAAAAATATTATTGTAGTAAAATATATGACTTTTTAATTTAAAGTCCAAATTTTTTAATTTTGCAATGAGGCTTTTAATATGAAAATACTGCTCCATAAGCTTTAAACATTCATTTTTATCCATGTCCTCACCTTTACTGTTGACTTCTAAAACCTAATAATTTTTGCTTTTGTGTATCTTCAAGTGCTGTTAACTCTTTTTCTATCATTGCTCTCTTTTCTTTTCCTTCTTGATAAATCTTCATCGTTCCTTCAATAGTTTCAATTAGCTTTTGATGTGTTTGCTTTAGGGTATCCATGCTAATTATCCCTCTTTCACTTTCTCTTGCAATCTCTAATGTATTCATTTTAAGAAGCTCTGCATTTTGCTTTAGCATATTTTCTGTTGTATCTGAAACCTTCTTTTGAAGCTCTAATGCAGCTTTTTGCTTGTTTAAAGAAATAGACAAAGCGATTTGATTTTTCCAAATCGGAATAGTTGTCAAAATACTAGATTGAATCTTATTTGCCAATATTTTATTGTTGTTTTGCATAAGTCTTATTTGTGGAAGAGTCTGAATCGCGATTTCTCTACTCAATTTCAAATCATGAATTCTCTTTTCCATTTCATTTAATAATTGTGCAAAATCATTATATTTTTGAACATCTAACATGTCCTGAGTTTGCTGTGCTTTTTGCTCTAATTCTACAAATATAGTTTCTTTAAGCTCTTTGTATTTCAATTCTCCTGCTGCAATATACATATCTAGTAGCTGAAGATACTCTAAATTTTTATTGTATAAAGCATCTAACATATTTATATCTCTAATCAACTCTTTTCTAGCTGTATCCAGCGAAACAACAATCCTATCTACTGTTTGAGTAACCTCTTCTAACTGAGTCTTTGTACGATCAATACTTCTTTTTATTCTATTGAAAAAAGGGATTTTGCTAGTGATAGATTTCTTTTCCTGAAGTTTCTCAACATCTACTTTTTGAATAGTTGATAATAATAATGTCAAATCATTTCCAACATTGCCAGTATCCTTTGTTCTTACACCTTCTAATATTCCATCTGCAAATTTTGCAATACTTCCTTGAATTTCAGCCCCAAAAGAAGCTATGCTGTTTGTATTCCCTATATTTATCTCTTCTTTTATTTTTTCTAACCTCTCTAAATCCTTTTGATCAAGCTTAGATAAATCAACAGAAGTAAAATCTTTAGAACTCATTCCTCAACCGCTCCTTTCATATGCTTTAAAAATCTGATTCAATTAAATCTTGTATAGTTTTTAAATCTACATTCAAATCTAATTCCTGCTGTTCTTTTATATTTTTGATGGCTGAATATAATTTTTCATTTATCCTTTCTATAGTATCTAATAATTCTTCTCTCTGTTTTTTCAAAGCATCATCTTCATTAAAATGCTTTAATATAGCTTTTATCATTTTAATATATTTTAATAACAATAATTCTTTTACAGATATTATTCGCTCTATATTTTCAGCATAAAATTCTATTATAAAAGAATAGTATGCTACAAAGAAAAGTAAACTAATAAATATATTATGATCTTTTATATCATAAAGAGTCTTCTCTATTTCTTTTAAAGCTTCTTTCCCTTCCTCTAAAACTGTTTTTGTATGATCTTCTGTCTTTTCAACTCCTTGTTCCTTTACTGTGCTTGCTGCAGCTTTTTTTCTTTTAAATAAATTAAATATATTGATCACTTCCTTCTTCGTCATGATCGAATTGAAAAATTTTTCTATTTTATTTATTATATCAAACACCTTATAACTATCAAAGAATTACTTTTCATTGTGAAGTTTAGTTTTTTCAAAAGTTATCTGGAATGAACTGTTCTTTATATTTCATTTTGAAGTTGGATCCCTATATATATCTATTATTGAATTATTAGAATTTTGCAACTTTTCTATAATGTATTGTAATAATTTCCATTCAATGTTATCATCTTAGCAAGCAGTTTTAATGAATTTTTATCAAGTGAATACTTTCGGATGAAAATAATGGGAGAGAGATCTATTTGATCCACCGAAGAAGTAACTCTTTCAGGTAAATAGGACCATTATTGGACGAGCCTCTGGAGAGACTCTATATGGGCACCGAAGGAGCAAGCCTATTTTTGTAGGTGAAACTCTCAGGTAAAAGGACAGAGTAATTTGTTTTCTGGAGGCCAAATCATTTTCATTTGATTTGGCTTTTTTATAATCCATTATTTTAGGATTATAAAAAAAGCCTTCCTAATAATATATTAAGGAGGAAGGAAATATGGAAAAAATAACTGCAATTTTAAACTCAATTGATTCTTTTGTATGGGGACCACCCCTATTGATCCTATTAGTTGGTACAGGTATTTATCTAACTATCAGACTAGGACTTTTACAAGTATTAAAATTACCTTTAGCACTAAGGCTTTTATTTTCAAAGGATCACGATTCTTCTGCTGAGGGAGACGTATCTAGCTTTGCAGCACTTTGTACAGCACTTGCTGCAACTATTGGTACAGGTAATATTGTAGGAGTTGCAACTGCTATTAAAGCAGGAGGACCGGGTGCACTTTTTTGGATGTGGATAGCTGCATTTTTTGGTATGGCAACAAAATACTCTGAAGGACTTTTGGCAGTAAAATATAGGGTTGTAGATGAAAACGGTCAAATGTCAGGAGGCCCTATGTATTATATTGAAAAGGGTCTAGGAAATAAATTTCTTGCAAAAATGTTTGCTATATTCGGCATCGGCGTAGCATTCTTTGGTATTGGTACTTTTCCACAAGTAAATGCTATTGTAAATGCTGCAAAAATCACTCTTAATATGCCAATGATTGTTACATCGATTATCCTCACTATACTTGTAGCACTTGTAACATTAGGTGGTATTAAAAGCATTTCTAGAGTTGCTGAGCTTTTAGTTCCTTTTATGGCAGTATTTTATATCATCGGTTCAATTATAATTCTTGTTATGAATATAGATCTATTGCCAAGCACTATTTTACTAATTATAAAAAGCGCCTTTTCCCCTACTGCAGCCGCAGGAGGCTTTTTAGGAGCAACTGTTATGATGGCTATTCGAAACGGTGTTGCTCGAGGAGTTTTTTCTAATGAATCTGGTCTTGGTAGTGCACCAATTGCAGCAGCTGCTGCTAAAACAAAATCATGTGTTCGTCAAGGACTTATATCTATGACTGGTACATTCTTTGATACTATTATAGTATGTACCATGACAGGACTTGTATTAATATTAACAGGAGTTTGGCAAGGTGATTTGGAAGGAGCAGCCATGACCAATGCAGCATTCAGTAAAGCTGTACCTGGTATTGGTCAGCTTATTGTTACAATCGGACTTATGTTCTTTGCTTTTACTACTATATTAGGATGGAATTATTACGGAGAAAGATGTACAGAATATCTATTAGGTGTAAAGTGGATTAAGCCTTTTAAATACACTTATATATTATTGATCGCAATAGGAGCTTTCTTAAAATTAAATACAATTTGGATTTTAGCTGATATTGTAAATGGATTAATGGCAATTCCAAACCTTATTGGTTTGATTGGATTAAGCAACGTCATTATAACAGAAACAAAGCTCTATTTTCATCAGCTAGAAAATAAAAAACAATTGAGCAAAAAAACTGTTTAAAAAGAGCTGTGCATAACGCACAGTTCTTTCTTATTTCTTGACAAAAATATTAAGTATATTAAAATGTAAACGATTAAATACTATTCTTGATTAAACTAAAATATATTAGGGTATATGAAAAAAGATGAAAAAATTAAAGGAGATGCTTATGTTTAAAAATAATATTGCACTAAAGGATCGCGCTTTATTCGAAAAATATATCTATAGTTATCCTTATAAAGCTTCTGGATTAACTTTTACAAGTCTTTTTATGTGGAGACAGCTTAATGAATTCAAATATGAAATCATTAATGATTTTTTGTGTATTTCAGGAATCAATCATCTAAATATTAACCATAAAGAATATTTTGTTCTTCCTCCATTAACAATAGAAAAATACGACATTCATAAATTGTCCTTGACAATTGATACAATCAAAAATAGATTCGAAAGCTTTAACCACCCTTTTAATATGAAATTAATTCCAAAGTCAATGCTCGAAACTTTTCAACTAGCTAATCCTAAGTTGATCTTTACTCCTGATCGAGCGAATTTTGACTATGTATATTTAAAGGAAGATTTAATTACATTAAGGGGGCGAAAGCTACATTCTAAAAAAAATCATTTGAATTATTTTATGAAAAATATCCCACACAAGTATGTACCCTTAACAGATGCACTAATAGAAGATTGTCTCAGATTAAATATGCGCCTTGTTGAAGCTAAGACTTATAGCACATTAGAAGCTCATTTGATTGATTTAGAGCAAATGGCAGTTTATGAAGCACTCAAAAATATGAAAGCATTAGATGCTCGTGGTGGTGCAATTTTAATAAATGACAAGGTTGAAGCCTTTACTTTAGGTGCAAAGCTAGATGCAGAAACAATGGTTGTCCACATTGAAAAAGCCAATACAAATTATAGAGGCTTATATCAAGCTATCAATCAGCAATTTTGTAAAAATGCTTGTTTAGATGTAAAATATATAAATCGTGAAGAGGATATGGGTATTCCAAATTTAAGGAAGGCAAAAGAATCATATCGTCCTATAAAAATGATTGAAAAGTATGATGCAACCTTTCATAAATAGGTAGGAGGAAAAAAATGATTGCAAAATTATTAACAAAAAAAGATATCCCTGCTGCAAAAAAATTATGGGGATATGCTTTTGAAACAGATGAACCATTTTACAGCTGGTATTTTGAAGAGGTTTTTAGCCCTAAAAATGCTGTAGGTATTTTTAACAAAGGTCAGCTTATTAGTTATTTGCAATTGAACCCTTATACAATTTACCTTAATGGAGCATCCTTTGAAGCCTCTTATGTAGTAGGTGTTATTACTAGCCCTGAGTATAGAAACAAAGGACTAATGAAAATATTGCTCCCAAAAGCAATAGAAGAAATAAATAAAAGAAATCATAGCGTTTCTATCCTAATGCCCTTTGATACTACCTTTTATAGTCCTTATGGGTGGGAGCTATGTTATCGTCAATTAAAATATACTGTTCCTATTGATATAGTAGGTCATTTTGCTTCTGGAGAAAAGTATGGAAATTTCCATAAAATAGATATAAATAAAGACTTTGAAGCTTTAAACATTGTCTATGATTCCTTTTTAAAAAATTATCACGGATATGTAAAAAGAAATAGAAAAAATTGGGATTATATTTTAAAGGACCTTCAATACTATGGTGGATATGCTTGTCTTTTAAGAGATCAAAAAAACAATCCAATCGGCTATATTCTTTATTTTTTAAAGGACAAAAAATTTATTGCAAAGGAAATTGCTTATACGAATATAAAGGCACAAAAATCTATATTTAGCTTTATATATAGTCACAAATCTCAAGCAGTAGCTGTGCAGTGGTCTGCACCTTACAATGATCCTACACAGCTATTTTTAAGAGATACAATTCAACCAGAGCCAACAAATAATCTAAGAATTTATCCATTTATGTGTGGTAGGATCATCAACTTTAAAGATGCTATTGAAAACAGTTCTTTCTCAAAGGATATAAATTTTTCATTTTCAATAAGAATAAAAGATTCATACGCTCAGTGGAATAATAATACCTTTATAATAAAAATATCAAACGGAAAAGCTTCTGTAAAAAAAAGCAATACAGCTTCTGCTGATATGGTATGTGATATTAATATTTTTACACAGCTTTTCTTTGGTGCTATATCTATTGATCAAGCTGTTTTTTTAGAAAAAGTCACCATTAACAATCAGGCTATATTAAAAAATTTCTCTAAAAGTTTTCATTTTAAAAATAATTATATAAATGAATTTTTTTAAAAAAAGAGAATCTAATTTAGATTCTCTTTTTAAGCTTTTAATTTTTTGCCTGAAATTCTATTGACCATAATAGCAATAGCTCCATCTCCAGTTACATTACATGCAGTTCCAAAACTATCTTGCGCAAGATATAGAGCAATCATTAAGGATGTTAAGGTAGGAGAGAAATGAAGCATTGACTCTAATAGTCCTAATGCTGCCATCACCGCTCCACCAGGCACCCCTGGAGCTGCAACCATGGTAACCCCTAGCATCATAATAAATGGAAATATTACTCCAAAAGAGCTTTCCATACCATTTAACATCATTACAGCCATAGCACAGCTTGTAAGGGTGATGGTACTTCCAGATAGATGGATTGTTGCACATAAAGGTATTACAAATTCTGCTACGCCATCATCTACCCCATTTTCTTTTGTCTGATTTAAGGTAACTGGAATAGTAGCTGCTGAAGATTGTGTACCAATAGCTGTAAAATATGCAGGAATCATTGTTCTAATTAATCTAATAGGATTTCTTCCTGCAATAGTTCCTGCAATAAAATATTGCACAAGGATAATAACAATATGAAGAATAATAATCATTAAAAATACTTTAGCAAATACAGACATAATAGTTGCAACTTGTCCTGCATAAGTCATATTTGCAAATATCCCCAATATATGTAGTGGTAATAACGGAATAATAATATTTGAAATAAGTTTTTCAATAATGCTTTGAAATTCTCCCATAAATTTTCTAATCGTATCTCCATTGATAGATGCTATACCTAGTCCAAATATAAACGCAATTAAAAGAGCTGTCATAACACCCATAATAGGAGGCATATCAACTCTAAAAAATGGTGCTACCAAACCTTCTTCTGGATTTGTTGCATTCATCGCCAAACTCCCTACTTGTAAAAAATTCGGAAGTACAATGCTACTTGTAAAGTATGCTAATGATCCTGCAATAATGGTAGATACATATGCAATCCCTGCTGTAATTGCAAGTAATTTTCCTGCACCCTTTCCTAACTCTCCAATACCAGGTGCCACAAAACCAATAATAATCAATGGAATAGCGAAACCTAAGAAGTTTCCAAAAATTCCATTAAATGTTGCAAAGCATTTTACGATTCCCTCTGATCCACTCTTACCAATTAGAATACCCAAAATGATCGCAATAATCAACTTTGGCAACAATCCTATTTTTTTCACTTTGTTATCCCCCTTTACTTTCTTATCTTAGCTCGTTGCAGAATACTACAACTCGCATAAATACTACATTTAAATCTATTGAAATGGCTAAGTTTCCCCCATTTTGGGTATATATACAGTAGATAATTGTTAATAACTCAAAGAAAGGAGAAACCTATGCCAATTTCAACTAAACAGTTACACTTTCATGATATTTCATCTGATTTTAATGATTTTTTTGATCAAAATCAAAGTAATTTACTTTCTTTACTAAATGAATTTATTGATATCTCTGAGTTCATTCCTTTTTCTTTTTCTCAAAAGTATTATTCTAATCTAGGTACTAATAGGAATTTTTCTCTTGAATCAATGCTCTTGGCTTTTATTCTAAAAAATATTTTATCTATCCCTACTATTGACCTTCTCATTTCTTTACTACATATTTCTCTTGAAATGCGTAGCTTTTGTGGTTTTCTTAGGGTTCCTAACAAATCTCAATTTTCAAGGTTTAAATCAAACTTCTCTGATGAGTTAAGGGATATGTTCCATCATCTTGTTGATGTTACTGAAGAATTAGCTAAGGAGGTTAATCCTTTTCTTTCTTCTATCTTGATTACTGATACTACTGGCTTTGAACTCTATGTGACTGAAAACAATCCTAAGTTCTATCAGTCCCAACTTCGCAAAGCGAAGGCTTATGCTAAAACTCTTAAGAAAGAAGATCCTAATTCCACTTTTGATATAGAAAAATATGCTCAGAGTAAGATGCCTAAATATGCTTCTTCTAATAATGATGCTAAGCTCTGCTACCTTAATGGTCATTTTGGCTATTTTCAAAAATCAGTTATTTCAACTAATGGTTTCGGTCTTATTAGAGATGTTAATTTCTATGATTCTGATAATAATCTATCCTTTGACCTAACACCACAGGAAACCAAGGATTTATATGATGCTAAATCTTTAATTCCTACTCTTGAAACTTTCTTTAGCATTCATCCCGATTTTGAATATAAATACTTTCTTGGTGATGCTGGTCTTGATGCTGATGATAACTATGCTTATCTACATGGAAAAAACATTATGCCTATTATTAGCTTGAATCCTAGAAACTCTTCTGATTTACCTCAACCTGATTTTAATGAAGTTGGTGTTCCTCTTTGCCCTTTAGACCCTTCTTTGCCTATGGTTTATGATGGTATTTCTAGAGAAAAGGGACGTGCTGATAGAATTAAGTATATCTGCCCTAAGGTAAAGAAAACCATTGTGAAGGGCAAAACTACTTATATTCTTAATTGCGATAATCCTTGCACTAAGTCAAAGTGTGGCCGAATTAAACAGCTTACTGTTCACCATAATTTTAGATTCAACACTTCTTTTCCTCGTAACAGTTTGAAATGGATATTGCTTTTCAAACAAAGAACTATTATTGAAAGATCTATCTCACAAATTAAGAATTTTATTCAAATTAAAGCTTCTAAGGTTAGAAGTACCGTATCTTTGAAATCCGATATTTTCTTAGCCTGTATATCTCAATTAGTAGCTTTTATACTTTTGTTTAAATCTCAAGAAAAACATAATAATCCTCTGGCAATAAAATCTTTAATAGCATAATTAAAGTACAATCAAATATTGATAAAATTTAGGGTTTAACTAACCTTCGGTTTGTTATGCCTTTTTTTATGTGTATTTCTCTATGCTATCGCATTTTTATCCTGTTTTTCCTGTGGATAAATTGAAATTATATTTTGCAACTACCTATTTCTTATCTTTTTATATCCCTTTTTCCTTTAATTTTATTAGCATATCCTCTGTCATTTTAGCTAAATCGTATTCAGCCTTAAAACCCCATTCCTCTACTGCTGCTGTTGAATCAATTGAATTTGGCCAACTTTCAGCAATAGCTTGTCTTACAGGATCTACATCATAATCCATTTTAAAATCTTTTATATGCTTTCTGATTTCAGCAGCAATTTGTTCTGGTTCAAAGCTCATAGCAGTAATGTTAAAGGCATTTCTATGCTTTAGCTTTGAAGGATCTGCTTCCATCAATTTGATGATTGCATTAAGTGCATCCGGCATGTACATCATATCCATATATGTTCCCTTTGCAATATAAGAAGTATATTTTCCACTCTTTAATGCCTCATAGTAAATATCTACTGCATAATCAGTTGTTCCACCACCTGGAGGAGTCACATATGAAATAAGCCCTGGAAATCTAACCCCTCTTGTATCTAATCCAAATTTGTGGAAATAATAATCGCACAACAGCTCCCCAGAAACTTTATTTACACCATACATAGTTGTAGGTCTTTGTATTGTATCCTGTGGTGTATTATCCTTTGGCGTTGATGGTCCAAAGGCTCCAATAGAACTTGGAGTGAAAAATTTACAATCTAGACTTCTTGCTGTCTCTAATGCATTTACAAGACCACCCATATTTATATTCCAAGCAAGCATTGGATTTTTCTCTGCAGTTGCTGAAAGCAATGCTGCTAGATGAATAATAGTATCTGCTTTATGTTTCTGGGCAAGCTCATGCATTTTTTTTCCGTCAGTTACATCTAATATTTCAAAAGGACCTGATTGTACAACTTCATGATCCTCCACCCTTCTTATGTCTGTTGCTACTACATTATTATTTCCATATACATCTCTCATTTTCATAACTAGCTCTGAACCGATTTGTCCTAATGCACCAGTAACAAATATTTTTTTCATTGAATATACCTCCATTTAAAAAACTTATATTCCCTTATTAAAATTTAAATTATTCCCATTTCTTTTCCGACTTTTTCATATATTGCTAATGCTTTATCCAACATTTCCTTTGTATGTCCTGCTGTTGGCATATTTCTCACTCTTCCTGTACCTCTTGGAACAGTTGGGAATACTATTGACTTTGCATATACTCCTTCTTCGTTCAATCTCCTACTGAATTCTTGTGTTTTTGTTTCTTCTCCTATGATACATGGTGTAATCGGTGTTTCACTCTCTCCAATATCAAAGCCTAAAGCTTTTAACCCTTTCTTTAAATAATCTCCATTTTCCCACAGCTTATCATGTAGCTCTGTACTTTCAGTTAATATATTAATAGCTTCAATACATGCAGCAGCAGCTCCCGGTGTTAGAGAAGTTGAGAAAAGGAAAGGTCTAGCTCTAACCTTTAACCAATCTATTAAATCCTTTTTCCCTGCCACATATCCGCCAACAACTCCTATTGCTTTTGATAAAGTTCCTATTTGAAAATCAACCTTATCAGATAATCCAAAATGCTTCACAGTCCCTGCACCTTTCCCTAACACTCCTGAACCATGTGCATCATCTACATATGTGATCAGATCAAATTCTTCAGCGATTTCTATTATTTCAGGCAATTTAGCAATATCTCCATCCATTGAAAATACTCCATCTGTAATAACCATTATTTTATTGTATTTTCCTGATTCCTTAGCAGCTTTAGCTTTTTCTCTTAAATCATCCATGTCCGAATGCTTGTATCTTATAATTTCTGCCTTTGATAATCTGCATCCATCAATAATAGATGCATGGTTTAATTCATCAGATAAAATAGCATCATTTTTATCCATTACTGCACCAATGGCACCCATGTTGCAGTTAAAGCCAGATTGGAAAACGATTGCAGCTTCTGTGTGTTTAAATTCTGCTAATTTTTTTTCTAGCTCAATATGAATATCTAATGTTCCATTTATAGTTCTAACAGCTCCCGCTCCCACTCCATATTTTTTTGTCGCTTTAACAGCAGCTTCTATTAATCTTTCATTAGTAGCCAGCCCTAAATAGTTATTTGATGATAAATTGATCAATTCTCTTCCAGAAATTTTTATAATAGCACCATTTGCTCCTTGTAGCGGGTCAATTACATTATAAAGCCCTCTACTTTTTAAATCCTGTAAATTTTCTTTGAGAAATTTTTCCAAATTTTTACTTGCCATTTTCATACCCCCTAAAATATATTAATAATTTTTGTACGCTATACAAATACATTTGTTTTGCTTGTGAAAAATATAAAGCATATTATAAAATAGCTTTTGCCTCTTCATAAACTTTTATTTTACAAAATAGTTAACTTCTTTTAAAAATAAATTACTATTTATAATTGCCCGCATTCTACGGACAGTATATCACTATATACTTCATATTTCAATATAATTTCTGAATATTTCTTACTTTTTTGAATCATTTTCCAAATTATAAATATTCTTTAATAGAGAATATATATAACATGAAAAATATGTTAGTAGCCTTCATTGTTTGAACGAAGTAATCTTTGAAGTTGTTTACCTATATATTATAATTCTACATTTTATTATTTAATTTAATATTGACATATAAAAAAAACAATGTTAAGATATCCATAAAATTACATAGTATCTTCGGGGCAGGGTGAAATTCCCGACCGGCGGTATAGTCCGCGAGCCACAAATGTGGTTGACTTGGTGAAATTCCAAGACCGACAGTAAAGTCTGGATGGTAGAAGATAAAAGGTATAGTCATATTATGATATGTCTAGTTTTTGGCGTATTATAACATAGAATTCAACAGCCCTGAAAATAATATTTTCAGGGCTTTTTATTTTACCTAAAATGGAGATGAAAAAATGGATATAAAATACATGAAAAGAGCATTAACACTTGCAAAAAAAGGAATAGGATATACAAACCCTAATCCTTTAGTTGGTTCAGTTATAGTAAAAAACAATAAAATCATTGGAGAAGGATACCATAAGGTATACGGAGGATCACATGCAGAAATCAACGCTTTTAATAATGCAACAGAAGACGTTACAGGCGCTACCATGTATATCACATTAGAACCCTGCTCTCACTATGGCAAAACACCTCCTTGTGCTTATACCATTGTAAAAAAGAAAATAAAAAGAGTTGTCATTGCAATGAAGGACCCTAATCCATTAGTTGCTGGAAAAGGCATAAAAATCCTTAAAAGCAATGGGATAGAAGTCGTTACAGGTGTTTTAGAAAAAGAAGCAAAAAAGCTAAATGAGATTTTTATAAAATATATTACTACAAAGCTTCCATTTTGTATATTAAAAACTGCCATGACACTAGATGGAAAAATCGCTACCCATACAGGTGATTCAAAATGGATTAGTAATGAAGGTTCTAGAAGAATTGTTCATAAACTGAGACATCAGGTATCTGGTATTATGGTTGGAATAGGCACAGTTCTTGCGGATAATCCAATGCTTACTACAAGACTTGATAATAAAAAAGGAATTAATCCAACAAGAATTATTGTAGATACTCGTGCAAGCATTCCTTTAAATTCCAATGTCCTGAAGGATTGTAAAAACATAAAAACAATTATTGCTACAACAAAGCTTGCAGAAACAAAAAATATAAAAGCTATTAAAGAGAAAGGAGCTGAGGTAATCATTACCCCACTTAAAGAAAACTTAGTAGATTTACCTTTCCTAATGCATTATTTGGGAGACAAAAAAATAGACAGTATTTTATTAGAAGGAGGCGGAGCCCTTAACTATTCAGCTTTAAAGGAAAATATAGTTGATAAGATAATATCTTTTATCGCTCCTAAAATAATCGGTGGAATAGATGCTAAAAGCCCTGTAGGAGGAAAAGGAATAGCATTTATGAAAAATGCGATTCTATTAAAAGAAATGCAAGTATCTACTATTGGAGATAATCTAATGGTTGAAGCCTATTTGAGAAAGGAGGGTTAATATGTTTACTGGCCTTATAGAAGAAATCGGTGTGATCCAGTCCGTCTTAAAAGGTCCAAAATCAGCAAAAATTGTTATAAAGGCAAATAAAGTTTTAAAAGGAGTTGCTTTGGGAGATAGTATTGCTACAAACGGCGTATGCCTTACTGTAACAGAATTTACAACAAACACATTCTCTGGAGATGTAATGGCTGAAACCATTAGAAAAAGCAACTTAAAAGCTTTAGTCCCAGGAAGCAAAGTAAATCTTGAACGAGCTTTAAAATTAGGAGATCGCTTAGGAGGTCACTTAGTAAGCGGTCATATAGATGGAACAGGTATCATTAAGGATTTTAAAAAAGAAGACAATGCCATATGGGTATCAATTTCTACATCATCCAATATTTTAAAATACATCGTTCAAAAAGGTTCAATTGCCATCGATGGCATCAGCTTAACAGTTGCTTATGTAGATTCTACCAGCTTCAAGGTTTCAATCATCCCCCACACAAAAGCTAATACAACTCTTTTGATTAAAAATATTGGAGATAAGGTTAATCTTGAATGCGATATTATTGGAAAATATGTTGAAAAACTTTTATCTTTTAAAGAAAAATCTATAACTGAAAGCCATATTGATATGAATTTTTTAAAACAACATGGCTTTGCTTAAAAAACATACCCTATTAACAAGAGGTGATAATATGTATAAATTTAACACCATAGAAGAAGCTATGGATGATGTAAAAAATGGAAAAATCATAGTGATTGTAGATGATGAGGATCGAGAAAATGAAGGAGATTTATTCATGGCTGCCGAAAAGGTAACGCCTGAAGCTATAAACTTTATGGCTAAATATGGTCGTGGCTTAATTTGTATGCCCGTTACAAAAGAAAGATTGAAAGAACTAAATATGCCTCAAATGGTTGCTCATAATACAGACAATCATCAAACTGCCTTTACTGTATCTATTGATGCAACAGATACAACTACAGGAATTTCAGCTTTTGAAAGAGCTCATACAATAAAGAAGGTATTAGATCCGTCTTCAAAGCCAGATGATTTTAGAAAACCAGGGCATATATTTCCTCTAGCAGCAAGGTCAGGTGGAGTATTAAAAAGAGCAGGTCATACAGAAGCCGCTGTAGATTTAGCTAAGCTTTCAGGACTTTATCCAGCTGGAGTTATCTGTGAAATAATGAATGAAGATGGAACAATGGCAAGAATACCTCAATTGATGGAATACGTAAAAAAACATAATTTAAAAATCATTACCATTGCAGATTTAATAACCTATAGAAGAAAAAATGAATTCCTTGTAGAGAAAATAACATCAGCAAATATGCCTACAAAATATGGAAATTTCAAAATTATAGGTTATCAAAACAAGCTAAATGGCGAACACCATGTTGCATTAGTAAAGGGAAATGTGAAGAGTGGCGAACCTATTTTAGTCCGTGTTCATTCAGAATGCTTGACTGGTGATTGCTTTGGTTCCCTTCGCTGCGACTGTGGAGATCAATTAGCTACAGCTTTAAAAAATATAGAAAAAGAGGGAAGAGGAGTACTTTTATATATGCGTCAAGAGGGAAGAGGCATTGGGCTTATCAATAAATTAAAAGCTTATGCCCTTCAAGATAAAGGAATGGATACAGTAGAAGCTAATTTGGCTCTAGGTTTCCCTGAAGATCTAAGAGATTATGGAATAGGTGCACAAATTCTTTATGACCTAGGAATAAAAAAAATAAAGCTTATGACCAATAATCCAAAGAAGCTATCTGGTCTTTCAGGCTATGGACTTGAAATTGTTGAAAGAGTACCTATTCAAATAGATTATAATGATCAAAATGAGTTTTATTTAAAAACAAAGCAAAAAAAAATGGGACATATGCTAAACTTTGAGGAGGAATAAATATGAAAATTTATGAAGGTAAATTAATTGCAGAAGGTTTAAAATTTGGTATTATCGTAGGAAGATTTAACGAGTTTATTGGTGGAAAGTTATTATCTGGTGCATTAGACGCTTTAAAGCGCCACGGTGTTGAAGAAGAAAATATTGAAATAATCTGGGTTCCTGGTGCTTTTGAAATTCCACTAGTTGCAAAAAAAATGGCAAAATCAAAAAAATATGATGGAGTTATTTGCTTAGGTGCTGTTATAAAAGGTGCTACCCCTCACTTTGATTATGTATCTAATGAAGTTTCAAAGGGTATTGCGCATGTATCATTAGAAACTGAAGTTCCTGTAATATTTGGCGTACTTACAACAGATACTATCGAACAAGCAATCGAGCGTGCTGGTACAAAATCTGGAAACAAGGGGTATGATGCAGCTGTTACAGCTATTGAGATGGCAAATTTATTAAAAGCATTTTAAAAAGGTGGGAACTTCCCACCTTTTATTTAATCATTCTATCAATAGTTTTTAAAAATTCATCTACTACATCTTCATCTCCTGATTTAATTTTACTTACAATACAGGTATGCATATGACTTTCTAGCAATAATTTTGCGACGCCCTTCATAGCAGATTGTACTGCAGCTATCTGAATAAGGATATCATCACAATATACATTTCTTTCAATCATTCCTTTAATCCCTCTTACCTGTCCTTCAATTCTATTAAGTCTTTTGATTAATGCACCATTTACTTTTTCTGGTCGGTCTACATGTCTTTCATTTAGCTTTTTTTCACAATGCTTGTCTACTGGATTTCTTTCAATTTTACCCATTTCGCTCCTCCTTATAAGAAAAGTCTTAGAGAATCTCTAAGACTTTTTTGACACTAAATAACTTTTATTTCTGCAACATCATAGCCTGCTTCTTCTACAGCCTCTTTTAATGCTTTATCTTCAACCTCTTGCTTTAATTCTACCACAGCATTTTTTCCTTGTAAATCTACAGTTGCTGTCTTTACTCCCTCTAATTCCTCTAGTGCATTTTTCACATGATTTACGCAGTGCATACAGCTCATACCTTCGATTATCATTAGCTTTTTCATTCTATTTCCTCCTCTTATTTTATGGTTTAAATCTTTTTAATCTAAGTGCATTTGTAACAACAGATACAGAGCTTAATGACATAGCAGCTCCTGCAAACATTGGATTAAGCTTAGGACCTCCGAATGCATAAAACAATCCTGCTGCTAACGGAATTCCTAATGAATTATAAAAAAACGCCCAAAATAGATTTTGTTTTATATTTCTAATGGTACTTTTACTCAACTTTATTGCAGTAACTACATCTAGCAAATCACTCTTCATCAATACAATATCTGCTGATTCTATGGCAACATCTGTGCCTGACCCTATAGCTATACCAATATCTGCTGAAGCTAATGCAGGTGCATCATTAATACCATCACCTACCATCGCTACAACTTTCCCTTCTTTTTGTAGCTTTTTTATATTTTCTGCTTTATGCTCTGGAAGCACTTCTGCAAGAACTCTATCTATACCCACTTGCTTTGCTATACTCTCTGCTGTTCTTTTATTGTCTCCTGTAATCATAACTACCTCTATACCCATTTCATGAAGCTTCATAATAGCTTCTTTGCTGCTCTTCTTAACAATATCTGCTACAGCAATAATCCCTGCAAGCTCATTGTCTACTGCTATATACATAGGCGTTTTTCCTTCAGCTGCAAGTCTATTTGAAGCTTCTTCTAATATAGATAAATCTATACCTTTATCCTTCATTAACTTATTATTTCCCAATAATACATTTTTATTTTCTACTGTTACTTCTATTCCATGCCCGGGAATAGCATAAAAGCTTTCTACTTTTAATATTTCAATATTTTCTTTTTCTGCACCTCTTACAATAGCCTCTCCTAAAGGATGTTCAGAACCCTTCTCCGCAGAAGCTGCGATTTGAAGCAGCTGATTTTTATCTATTTTTCCAGTAGTTATAATATCTGTAATCTCTGGTCTTCCCTCTGTAATCGTTCCTGTTTTATCAAATACTATAGTCTGTATTTTATGTGCTCCTTCTAGAGCTTCTCCTCCCTTGATTAAAACTCCATATTCTGCACCCTTTCCTGTTCCAACCATAATAGCTGTTGGTGTAGCAAGTCCTAATGCACATGGACAAGCAATCACCATCACAGCAATGAATATAGTTAAAGAAAATACTGGTGTAGCACCACTTATATACCAAATTAGTGCAGAAAGTAGCGCAATACCAAAAACTACAGGTACAAAATAAGCTGAAACAATATCTGCCATTTTTGCAATCGGTGCTTTTGATCCTTGTGCTTCCTCTACCAATTTTATAATCTGAGCAAGGGCCGTATCACTTCCTACCTTTGTTGCTTTAAACATAATCGCTCCTTGCTTATTAATACTTCCTCCTACAACTCTATCTCCTATCCTCTTTTCTACAGGAATACTCTCTCCTGTAAGCATTGATTCATCTACTGAAGTATGTCCTTCTACAACCTCTCCATCTACAGGGATCTTCATTCCCGGTTTTACAACAATCATATCCCCAACGTCTACTTCTTCTATTGGGATTTCTATTTCTCTACCATTCTTCATTACAATAGCTGTCTTTGGTGCTAATCCCATCAATTTTTTTATGGCTTCAGATGTTTTTCCCTTGCTGACAGCTTCTAAGTATTTTCCTAATAAAATCAGAGTAATAATCACCCCTGCTGATTCAAAATACAAATCATGAGCATAGGAAACATCTCCAGTAAAAATTCTATAAGCTGCATAAAAACCATAAATAACCGCCGCTCCAGTTCCCATAGCTACTAAGGAATCCATAGTTGGACTTTTTCTAAAGATAGCACTAATTCCTTTAGTATAAAACTTATTTCCTGCAAACAGTACAGGCAATACCAAAAGTATCTGCACCAACGCAAAGTTCAATGGATTTTTCATTGGATCTATGCTTTCTGGCAAGCTTAATCCAATCATAGGTCCCATAGCAATATACAATAAGGGCACTGCAAATATGAAAGACAGTATAAATTTTTTCTTTAAAGTATACATTTCTTTTTCTTGAGTTTCTTTGTTTTTATCCTTCATATCCTTTTTTTCAATTTCAGCTGGAGTATAACCTGCTTTTTTTATTGCTCCCTTTATATCTGATATTCTCACCTTGCTCGCATCATAAACTACAACCGCCTTGTTTGTAGCAATATTTACATTTACAGACTTTATTCCATCTAATTTGTTGATTGCCCGATCAACAGCTCCTACACAAGCCGCTCAGGTCATTCCTTCTATTCCTATAATGATTTCCTTTGTATCTTCCTCATCTGTTGCTTCATATCCTGCTTTTTTTACAGCACTTTTTATATCCTCTAGCTGTATTTTTGTCTCATCGTATGTGACAACCAACTTTTCTGTAGCAAAGTTTACATTCGCATCTGTCACACCCTCTAGCTTTTTCACAGCTCTTTCAGCTGCTTTTGCACACGCTGCACAACTCATTCCCTCTATTTTAAGTATTTTTAACAACATCTCGCACCTCCTTATACTATACCCCCCTACGGTACATATTCATATTATAATTCTTTTTTTGGTTTGTCAAGTAGAATTAACACTTTTAGTTTTTCCAAAACTAATTTACTTATGTAACCCACTTTTCATTTTTGTTGTAGCACAACACTTTTACATTGCATATGTTATAACTGAGAGAACAAAAATAATCTAAAATTACAAGGGGGAAATACAATGTCTAGATGTGATGATTATATGAAGGATTATGATAAGGATTACGGCAATGATTATGAATGTCCAATGTATCCTCAGATGCCTATGATGGGTGGTATGCCTTGTCCTCAAATGCCTATGATGGGCGGAATGCCTTATCCTCAAATGCCCATGATGGGTGGTATGCCTTATCCTCAGATGCCTATGTGCCCTCCTATGATGGGAGAAGAAGACATGAAGGATTTATGCTGTGCAGAACACATGAATGAATATATGGCTTATATGTGCAAGGCTGAAGCTTGCAAAATACGCGCTATGCAATGTATGTATAAAAAATAATCGAAAAGGTTTCTCATAATCGAGAAACCTTTTTTCTAGAATAAAGCTTTTATTTGATTTACAAATTCTCTAACATCTCTTCCATTCATAATACTAGTTCTAAAGCCTCTTAATCTTTTTACTCTATCTTCCTCCGATGTAACATATACTCTTACTATACTAGGCATTTTTTCTCTTACTTTACTTGCAATTCTAGTTTGCATCGCCTTCATATTCTCAATAGGCACTCCAGTATCAGTATCTACTCCTACATAACAAGTATCCCTATCTAAAATAACTACTGCATCTTCTATTCCTGACATTCTTTCAATTTCTCTTTCTAAAGCTACATTTTCACCTTTCTTATTAACAGCATAATCTCTCATCCTATTTGGGATATTATCATAAGTTAAATTTCTTTGATCATTATATCTTTCTGGAACTACTTTATTTTTATATCTATCTACTTCTGGAACAGGTCTTCTAGCTGGTGTACAGCCTAAAGCCAAAAATGCTGCAAAAATAGAAATCACTGCGATTACAAAAATACATTTTATCCTTTTGCTCAAAGCAATTCTCCTTTCTATTTTTATTATTCTACATTATTATTTTCTGTCTTTTTTCTTTTTATATGGCTTGAAACTTTAACTAATATTTGTATTATTTCTCAAATATAAAAAACACAAAAAAAATAAGCCAGCATTTTTACTGGCTTAATAATTTTTTGGTATTCTTTCTAATTTTATTTTTAAAGTCTTTTCTTCATCATTTCTCATAATTTTAATATTTGCAGTATCGCCTGGTCTATATTTATATAACTCTTTTACCAATTGAGTCATGCTATTTATTTTCTTGTCCTCTATACCAATGATTACATCACCTGTCCTTAAACCTCCCTTTGCTGCTGGAGAACCTTTATATACCCTTGCTATATATATTCCTTCATCCGTAATCAAATCTATTCCTGTACTTCTTTCAAATATATCTACATTTATCCCCTGAATACCCATATATACCTTTCTGAATTCTCCTTTTTCTATAAACTGATCTACAATAGGTTTTGCTATATTGATTGGAATAGCAAAGCCTAATCCTTCTCCAGATTTGATTTTAGCTGTATTGATTCCAATAACTTCTCCTTTGCTGTTGAGAAGTGGTCCTCCACTATTTCCTGGATTAATAGAAGCATCTGTTTGGATTAAATTTTCAATTCTTTCATTTTCATTTATTTCTACACTTCTATTTAGTCCACTAATAATTCCTGATGTAACTGTTTTTTCAAACTCCATTCCTAAAGGATTACCTATAGCAATAGCAATCTCTCCAACCTGCAAATCATCAGAGTTTCCTAAATCTGCTGGGACTACCTTGACACCATCTACCTTTATCACTGCTAAATCTAATGCAGCATCGCTCCAAAGTATTTTTGCATCTTTTTTCTTTCCATTATCAAATAATACCTTTAACTCTTCAACATTTCCATTATGCACCACATGTGCATTTGTAAGTATATAGCCTCTTTTATCTACTATAACACCTGTTCCTAATCCTTTTGCTGTTCGTGGTCCAAAGAAAAAATCTCTTTCAATACTTGTTGTTGTAATCCCTACAACAGATGGCATAGCCTTTTTGGCTACAGCAGATACTAAAAACTCTGTACTCTTAGGATTTACATGAATTACTTGCTTTATATCTGGACCAAAATAATTTTGTGGATAAGGAATCAACTTTCCAAATACATATACAGGCATTACATAGCTTGAAATGACTCCCCCTATAAGTGCTGAAATCAAAATAACCACCACAAGGCTTAAATTTCTTCGTTTTCTAGGCTTTTTTTCCACTTTGTCTTCTACATAAGTAATTACAGGTACATCAATAATTTCTTGCTCTCTTTGTCTATTTTCCATAAAATCACCACCTCGTATAATATAGATAAACAACATCAACATTAAAAAGAAATATATAAAGATAAGTGAATGACTTCGATAACTTTTGTAAAAAAACTTACTGAAATTTCATGAAAAATACGTTAAGAACCTTCATTGTTTGAACGAAGTGAGTTTTGAAGGTTTAGTATTTTTCATGGAATGAAGTTTAGTTTTTTCAAAAGTTATCTGGAATGAACTGTTCTTTATATTTCGTTTTGATATCGTCCATCTTTATTTTAAAAAAAGGTTATGAACAAAATATGAATAAATTGTGAACAAAAACTAATTTTCCTTTACTGCTACAGAAAATGTAAAGGTTGTTCCTAATCCCAGCTCACTTTCAACCTTTATTGTTTCTTTATGACGATCGATTATTTTCTTTACAATATATAATCCTAACCCTGTACCTTTTTCATTTCTATCTCTTGATTGATCTGCTTTATAAAATTGGTCCCATATCCTTTGCTGTACTTCTTTTTTCATACCTATTCCGTTATCTTGAATTTCCACCCATACTTTATTATTAAGAAAATATGTTTTTATATTTAGTTTTCCAGCTTCCTTCATAAACTTCATCGCATTATCCAGCAAATTGATGAGTACCTGCTCATAAGCATCTTTATCTGCAAAAACCATTTGTTTCTCTTTTTGAAGATCAATATTTACCTCTATTCCTTTTTTATTGATCTCCTCTTCATATTTTATAAGTGTTCTTACAATAAGCTCATTTATATCAAATATCTGAGGATATATTGGATACTTATCAGACTCCATTTTTTGTATATCTAATAAATTAGCTATTAATTGATTCAGTCTCTTTGTTTCTCTTAAAATAATATTCAAATACTTCTCTTGTTCATTCTCTTTTATAGTTCCATCTACCATTCCCTGTACAAAGCCTTTTATTAATGTTAGAGGAGATCTCAATTCATGTGCAACCGAAGATATAAAGCTTCTTCTATTTTCTTCTATTTTCTCTAATTTATCTGCCATAGCATTAAAAGTCTTTGTAACCTTACCAATCTCATCATCATTTTCATAGCTTTTAACCCTTTGGCTAAAATCACCCTCTGCCAGTTTTTGAGCTACTTGTCCCATTGCTCTTATCGGTGCTGATAATTTTCTTGAAACAATATATAATATAATAAAGGATATAAAAAATGAAACCATCATAGCAGTCCATATAATTTTATGGACTTCTCTTATAGCTTTTGTAATTTCATACAAAGGCGAATGCATAATGATTGCATTATCCACTCTTCCATTTACAAATATGGGTACACCAACGGTTAACATAGGAGTTTTTCCAATCTCTTCATAAGTTCCTTTTTTTACAATAGTATGTCCTTTTAATACCTCTAGCATGTCTTTTGTTGTAATCTGTTTTCCAATCCATTTTTCTTCATCGCTAGAAACCCCGTAAATAATTCCACGTTTGTCAATAATCCATATTCGAGTATTTAAAAAACGCTCTACTGCTTGTAGCTCTAGGTTTAATCTTTCTTGACTAATATATCCATTTAGATAATCGATTACTAGATCATTTATCTTGTTGCCTTCTTCAATTAATAATCGCTCAGTTTTATTGAAGAAATAACTTCCAAAAAGCTGCGAAAAAAGCAATCCTAAAAGCAAAAAAGTTATCACAATAATGACAAAATACGTGCTTAAAAGTTTCTTAAAAACAGTATTAAACATTCCCTTTCACCTCAAATTTATATCCTACCCCCCATACAGTCTTTATTTCATACTGATCTTTTAAGATCTCTAATTTTTTACGTAATCTTTTAATATGTACATCTATAGTTCTATTGTCTCCATCAAAATCAAAGCCCCATATATTTTCAATAAGCTGTTCTCTTGTAAAAACTCTATTTCGATTTTTGACAAGAAAATATAAAAGCTCCATCTCTTTTGGAGGCAATGAAAAGGTCTTATCTTGTATTTTTACTACATAAAGATCCATATCAATGAAAAGATTAGGTAAAATAATCTGTCTTTCAGCCAAGCTTTGGTTGTTTGTTCTTCTTAAAACAGCTTCCACTCTTGCAACTAATTCACGTGCATCAAATGGCTTTACCATATAATCATCAGCACCTAATCTTAGTCCTAAAACCTTGTCAAATGTATCTCCCTTTGCAGTAAGCATAATAATAGGTACATTGCTTATTCTTTTTAACTCCCTGCAAACATCCCATCCATCCATTTTAGGTAGCATAATATCTAGAATGACAAAATCAGGTGTCTCTTCTTTAAATGTTTTTATTGCAGCTAGTCCATTATGAACACTGATTACCTTATACCCTTCTTTTTTTAAGTAAAGCTCTATTAATTCACAAATATTATGATCATCATCTACTATAAGTATTTTTTTATCAGACATACCTCTCCCTCCTCTATATGATTTTATTATATCACTTATAGGAGCTCTTATATTTTTATCCTATGTTAAATAACAACCTGTGCTTATTCCTAAGTTCATTCCAATATGTTACAATTATAATT
Source organism: Crassaminicella indica (assembly GCF_019203185.1). Classification (NCBI taxonomy): domain Bacteria; kingdom Bacillati; phylum Bacillota; class Clostridia; order Eubacteriales; family Clostridiaceae; genus Crassaminicella; species Crassaminicella indica. The sequence goes on from NZ_CP078093.1 coordinate 768,605, forward strand.
GAGACAATACAAAGCTATAATTTTTAATCATTATAAAATAACTAAAAATCTATTTAAGGAGATGAGCCTATGAGCGAAAATTTTAAATTCTATCAAAACAGTAAATGTGAATATTTTCCCTGTCACAAAGTAAAAGATGAAAAAAGCTTCAATTGTCTGTTCTGCTTCTGTCCGCTATATATGTTAAAAGATAAATGTGGTGGCAATTTCACTTATACAAATGGTGTAAAGGATTGCAGCAATTGTTTGATTCCTCATAGCAAAGGAGCTTATGATTACATTATGTCTAAAATGAATGAAGTCATTCGTATTGGTAGTGAACGTGATGAAGAATAACAGGTAGAAAATTACCTGTTATTCTATTTTTTCATCAATAATATATTCATCTAATATTTCCATTAACTCTTCCATACATTCATCCCATATCTCAAAATCTAAGTCATAGGAATATTCCTCCCAATTAGAAGAAAGGATAATTGTAGCATTTGTTACATTTTCTAAGTTTTCTGTATTCACAATCATCATTCTTTGTGATTTTCCCCTTGAATAAAATTTTTCAAAAACGACACTTCCAAATCCAATATTTTCTTTAATTTGATGATATTCGTAATGTATCAAGTCCCCATCTATTTCCCCCATTAAAAGCTCTAACGCTTCTTTCGGAGTTATTGATAGAGATACTATTCTGATACACATAATATACCCTCCCTAAACGCTTTATTTTATCTATATTCAAAAAAACACAAAAGTTTCAATGAAATTAAAATGTTTTAGTATTTTTCATCGTGTAAAGGGATGCCTCAAAATCAATAATTCATAAATAGTACAAAAAATTTAAAATACTCCTGTATTTTCAGTTTCTATTCTGCCACATATAAACAACAATCAACAAGGAAATTATTCATAATAGAATAATTTTTTGAAATTATTTACAAAATCCAAAAAAAGTAGTATCATATATATAGTAGATATTAAGAAAATTTGTTTGATTGCGCACTACATTTTGTATAATGTCATTTTAAGGGAAAAGGGATGGGATTATGGAAAAAACAAAAGAAATGAGGCGAAAAATAGAAGATTTACGCAGAAGCTTATATGATTTAATCGGACAAAACAATAAATTAGTTGCAGCAGAAGTAGTTTTTGTCAGTCAAGAATTAGACAAGGTGTTAAATGAATATGATATGATTATAAAAACACAGATCGCATAAAAGCTATCAATTTTTTCCTTTTTCAATTTAGCATTCGTTGTATTGAGGGATTAAACATTAATTTAGAAGATGTATTTAAATAATAAACCAGGTGGGAATACCTACCTGGTTTGTTTTTTTATAAAAGTTATCAAAGTCATTCACTTATATTTATATATTTCTTTTTTACTGTTAATGTTGTTTATCTATAAAAGAATGTAAATTTATAGAGGAAACAAATAAATTCCATAGAATATTATTATTATATTTTTTATAATATTCAGATTTCAAGGAGGTGCATAGAAATGCAATGTGAAAAAAATAACAATATGTTCAAAAGAATTATGATCCTTATTTGTTTTTCTTTAATTCTAGCAATTTGTAGTATATCCTTCATTTCTATCAAAATATCCACTAATGCTTTGTACTCCCAAATGCATAAAAATGGAAATGAGATTGCAAATATTATTTTAGCACAAGTAAAAAACACAAATTCTATAGAAAAAGATGTTGAACATATATTAGACACTTATCTATATGATATAGCTACTGTAATTGGTAATCAAAATAACTTCAATAATGAAATGCTCGTAGCTTTAGCTGAACAAACAAATTTAGCAGAAATCAATATTATCGATGAAAACGGAAAAATTATTTTTTCAAATTTACCTGCTAATATCGGTTATATCTATGGAGAAAACCATGCTATGCAAAAAATTTTCAAAGGTCATACAGAAAAAATTGCAGAAGCTATAAGAAAAAGTGAAGTAGATGGTCTCCTTTACAAATACGGCGGTATAAAATTAAACAAAGGCTACATGCAAATCGGTTTTCCTGCAAACACAGTAAAACAAATGAAAAAAACACTAAATATACAAAATTATTTAGAAAAGCTCGCAGCATCTGATAATATTGTATATGCATCTATTTTAAATAAAAACTATGAAGCCATTGCACATAGTGATGCTCAAAAAATCGGTACTGTTTATACTAATCCAGCTATGCAATCTGCAATCTCAAAAGGAGAAACATATTCTTACACAACTACTAATCCAAATGGAAAATTTGAAATTTATACAGTCAACGTTCCTTTAACAAATACTAAAAATGAAATCATTGGAGTCGTTCAAGTAGGTCTATCTACAATGCCTTTAATCACTGCACGTAATCACTTGATCTTTCAAGGGATTTTCATATCAATCATTGTACTTCTTATTATTACTATATTTATATACTTATTTGTAAAACACAGTATTACCAATCCTATTAACAAATTGTTAATACTAATTGACAAAACATCTAACTTTGATTTAGTAGATAATTCGTCCATACATTTAAAAAAGAATAAGGATGAAATTACTATTATGGCAATATCTATTGAGCATATGAGAAAAGCTTTAAAGGATATGGTAAATAATATAAAAGATGTATCTAGCAAAATAGGTCATTATGCTGAAAGTCTATCCAACACAACAAATGAAGTATCTATGTCTATTGAAGGCGTAGCCTCCGCTACCGATGAACTCGCTCAAGGAGCTGCTGATCAAAATAAAACTACACAAGAAGGAGTTGAAAAGCTAAATCATCTTGCTAAAACTATAAACATCGCTGTCAATCATTCAGAAAATATTAGAGAAAATATCCAAAACGTCATCGCAGCCAATAAGGATGGAACAGAATCTATCAATAGATTAAAAAATTCCTTTAAAGAAAATAATGAAATTACTAAAAAAATCACATCTCAAATAGGCATATTAGATACAAAATCAACTTCAATAGTTGCAATTAGCAATACCATTTCCTCTATTGCAGAAAAAACAAATCTTTTAGCGCTAAATGCCGCTATCGAAGCAGCCCGAGCAGGAGATGCAGGGCGAGGATTTGCAGTAGTTGCAGATGAAATAAGAAAACTAGCAGAACAGGTTACTTTCAATGCTAAAGAAATAGAAGCAACCATAAATGATATGGTAAAAGAAATGAGTTATGCAAAGCTTCAAATGGATACTGCAAGCACAATTGTAGGAAAAAGTAATGATGAATTAATCCATACAGAGCAAAGCTTTAAAAAAATTAATGAATCCATTGAGAATACCATCGCAAAAATAGAAGAGCTAATCACAAACATAGAAAAAATTCATCAAGATAAGCAGAGTGTTACAACCGCTATAAAAGAAATAGCATCTATTACAGAACTATCTGCTGCTTCTACTGAAGAAGTTGCTGCCTCTATAGAAGAGCAAAGTTCAATGATGGTTGAAATTTCAGATAAAACTCATGAACTAAATGCAATATCAGCAAAGCTTGAAAAAATTATAGATCAGTTTAATGTATAAATAAATGCCCTCCTGTACTAAGAGGGCATTTATTTATATGTAGCAAATTCTATATCATCTAACCATACCATTGATGCATCATTCAATATAATAATTTTCACTTCATCTACCTGCTCCATATCATCATCAATACGCAGCAAATCCCATGTATTTACTTTGCTAGGCTCATAAACTACTGATTTTGTAAATCGTAATTTTTCATTTTTATATGCTTCTATTTTTATCTGCACAGGCTCAGTAGCATCAGACATAAGCCACATAGACATCACATTTGATATATCCAATTTTAAATCTTTAATACAAATAGCATTTTCCTCATCCTTCATCTTTGCAACCTTTATAGAATATTCTCCATTTCTAAACAAATCATAATCCTTTATGATATTATCTTCATATACAATATTCAAGCTTTCCAACTTTTCATCTGAAGGAATATATACAGCTTCTTCTATTTTTTCATTTTCTTGTGGTTTTGTAATATTTACTTTTTCAATATATTCCTTACTCCATTGATTTTTCTGATCCTGCACTTTTAAGACAATATTATATTCACCAGGCTCTTTAATATCTACTATTAAATCCTTTACGGAATATGTCTTAACTGTTTTATTTCCTTTCCTAACCTCCCATATATACTTCTTAATACCTTCTCCTTTACTCTTATTAATAAACTGCCACTGATTTTTCATTTTTATTTTTTCAAAATAAGCTGTAGGACTATCATCTGCCTTTCTTCCTATAAACCATTGATGCATAAAATTTGCATATGCTAAAGTGCCAATTGCTATAATAACTAATCCTATAGTAACCTTTGAAAATAACCTTAGGTAATTTTTTCCTCTGATTTTTGTATTAGCTTTACGCTCATTATATAAATATAAACCTTTAAAATCATTATAAATTTCTTCTAGATTTTTATATTCTCTCTTGCCTCTCTCGAGTTCATAAACAAATTTTAATATGTTCTCATCTATATTTTTTTGATCAGCTTCATCCAATATAGGATAAAGTAATATTTTTTTAACTACTCTTCCAACTTCCTTTGCAACTTGCTGAAAATCATCTATATTGGTAAAAAGCTTATCTATTATAAGCAGTTCATTTAATGATAATCTCCCTTTTTGTACAACAATCTGAGATTCATTAATCAAATTATTTTTAAACCCATGCTCTAATACATCGTATCTTTTAATGTTTTTTAAATACTGAAAAACCATGCTTAATCGATTTTCTACATTTATATTTTCTTCTTCAAGATAAGCTTCTAATGGTATCCCTTCTTGTGTTTTTGTAACAACAACAAGATCTCCATCTAATTTTTCTATATGCTTTAAAGTTTTTAATGCTTTTTTAAATTTTCCCATATAGGTTCTTATACTTTTTATGTTATGTAATATATTTATAGTCACTAATTCTTCTGGATGATCTTTTAATGACCCCATAAAAATATTTTGATCAGTATTCGTCTGCAATGTTTGAATAATATTAAATTTGTCGACATACGATTGATTCATTGACAGGACCTTCCTTATATGTGCTATTTTAAGAATATTTTACCATATAAAGCAAAAATATAAAATTCCCTTTTCTTCTATACAGCAAAAAAGAGACTACTTAAAATAGCCTCTTTATCCTATTAAATCTTTATACAGTCCTAATAATTTCTACTACAAGTCTTGCACTATTTACCAAATCTTCTATTTTTAAATGTTCTTCTAAAGTATGTGGCTTTTTCTCTCCAATGCCTAAATTTACAGCCTTAATACCATGACCATTTAAAATATTGGTGTCACTGCCACCTCCAGAAGCTTGAGTAAATGGCTTTAATCCTATATTTTCACAAGCCTTTCTTACTATATTTACAATTTCATCATCTTCGTCAATGCTAAAAGCACTGTACATTCTCTTTGTATCAATTTCAACCTCTGCTTTAAATTCCTTTGCAGCTTCTTCTAAGCACTTCACCATATGAGCTGTCTGTTTATCTAATTTTTCATTATTTAAGCTTCTTGCTTCTGCTTTTATTTCTACTTCTGGACAAACAATATTTGTTACTTTTCCTCCTTGAATAACACCAACATTTGCCGTTGTTTCTTCATCAATTCTAAGCAAATTCATACTGCTTATTGCTCTTGCAGCAACTTGGATAGCACTGATCCCTTCTTCTGGACATACTCCTGCGTGTGCTGGCTTTCCAATGATTTTTGCATTTATTTTATCCTGCGCAGGTCCCTTTATGATTATTTGTCCTGGATCTCCACCACTATCTAATACAAATGCACGTTTAGATTGAATTTTGGTATAATCCAAGTTTTTAGCCCCGAATAATCCACCTTCTTCGTAGATACTAAACACCACTTCAATTGGACCATGTTCTATATTTTTTTCTTTTATCACCTTTAGCGCCTCTACAACAGCAGCAATACCTGCTTTGTCATCTCCTCCAAGCACTGTTGTTCCATCACTATAAATCACACCATCTTTTACTACTGGTTTGATCCCCTCTCCAGGACTTACTGTATCCATATGACAGCTGAATAAAATTGGTTCAATGTCTTTGCTTCCTTCAAGTCTTGCAATAACATTCCCTGTATCTGAACCTACCTTCTCTCCTGCATTATCTATATGTACCTCAAGACCTATATTTTTTAGTTCCTTCGCAATAAAATTTGCAAATTGTCCTTCTCTTTTTGTAGGACTGTCAATTTGTACATATTTTAAAAATTCATTTACAATCCTTTCTTTGTTTATCATTTTACCCCTCCTAAATGAGCGAGAATCCTTTTTGATCTAAAAAGAATTCTCGCTTTGTTTTGTCTATATCTAGAAAAGTTCTCTACATAGCCAAATGGATAAATGCATCTGGTCCAATAGGTGCTCCTACAAGATACCAAACAATCATCAGTGCTGTCCATCCTAATAAGAATGCTATAGAATATGGAAGCATTGTAGAAATTAACGTACCAATTCCAGTATCTTTATCATATTTTTGTGCAAATACTACTATTACCGCAAAGTATGACATTAGTGGTGAAATAATGTTTGTACAGGAATCTCCTATACGATATGCAAGCTGAGTAAATTCTGGTGTAAATCCTAATTGATACATCATTGGTATAAATACAGGTGCCATGATTCCCCATTTAGCAGATGCAGAACCAATGAATAAGTTAATAAATCCAGCAACTACAATAAATGCAAGGATTAATGGTAATCCTGTAAATCCAATAGCTTTTAAGAAGTTTGCACCACTTACAGCTAATATAATTCCTAAGTTTGTGTATGAGAAATATTTAATAAACTGAGCAGCAAAGAAACATAATACTAGATATCCTCCTAAACCACTCATAGCCTTGCTCATAGCTTTGATTACATCTTTATCGTTCTTAATTGTTCCTGCAACAATACCATAAACCAAACCCGGTACTAAGAAAAATAACATGATTGTTGGAACTAATCCATTATATATAAATTGCTTTAATGGGTTTTCTGCTTCTGGTACTTTTAATGCTGCATTTTCAGGTAATGTTAAGAAGATCATCACTGCAACAAAAATTAGTAGAGAAATACCCGCAGCAACTAAACCTTTTTTTTCTACTTCTGTAACTTCCATACTATCATCTGCTTTATATTCACCTTTGTATTCGCCTAATCTTGGTTCTACAATTTTTTCAGTTACATATGTTCCTATAAAAGTAATTAAAAATGTAGATGCCATCATGAAATACATATTAGCTGTTGGCAATATACTTAACTCAATTCCACCAGCAGTCAAAGCCTCATTTGTAATACCTGCTAGTAGTGGGTCTAATGTTCCTAATAAAAGGTTCGCTGAAAATCCACCTGATACACCTGCAAAAGCAGCTGCCATACCAGCAAGTGGATGACGTTTAAAGCTTAAAAAAACAATAGCGCCTAATGGAACTAATACTACATACCCTGCATCTGATGCTATGTTTGACATAACTCCAGCAAATACAACTACAGCAGTAATTAATCTTTTAGGTGTACTAAGTACCAATTTCTTAAGTGCTGAATTGATTAGTCCTGTTCCTTCAGCAATACCTACTCCAAGCATAGCAACTAAAACAGTCCCTAATGGATGGAATCCAGTAAAGTTTTTTGTTGCTGTATTAATCATATACCTTAATCCTTCAGCATTTAATAGAGAAATTGCTTCAACAGTTTTTTCCGTTTTATACTTAGCATCATAAAAATTAACTGCTAATCCTGCACGAGATGCAATTTCTGAAATAACAATTACAGCAACTGCTAACAGTAAAAATATCGTAACTGGATGCGGTAGTTTATTCCCTACTGTTTCAATGACATTAAGAAATTTGTTAAACAATCCTTTTTTTGACGGTTGAGAAGATTTTGAAACGCTTGCCATATTATTCCTCCTTTTTAAATAGTTCTTTTAGTTTTATAATTCTGACAATTCTGCGTATAGATACAATTCATGATTATTTTTTATAATTGCATAAATATAATTTGTCATATTAGGAAAATGTTATCATATGTCTATACGCATCATTCATGATAACATATTTTCGTTGATAAATGTTTTAAATTTTTGTAATATGTAAATATGAGTGAATGACTTTGATAACTTTTGTAAAAAAATACATAAAAATAGAGATGCTTATTCTGCATCCCTATTTTTATTCTTTTTCATTAGCATACTTGCTACAAAAGCTGTTAATGGAATTGTCAATACTAATCCAATACTTCCTGCTAATGATCGAATAACCTCCGTAGCAATAATATCTAGATTTAATATTTTAATAATGGAGGTTTCATGAGCCATAAACAATAAAAGCAATGGAATAGAGCTTCCTGTATAAGCAAGGATCAGGGTATTTGTCATTGTTCCCATAACATCCTTTCCTACATTCATTCCTGCAGAAAACAACTCTTTTCTTGTAAGTGATGGATTAGCATTATTTATTTCTTCTATAGCAGAAGAAATAGACATTCCTATATCCATAACTGCTCCTAATGCCCCCATTATAATTCCAGAGAATAGAAGACTTTTAAAGTCAAAGGAAACTTTTTGAGGAATATTCATAAGCATAACCGCTTCTTCGCTACTAAGTCCTGTTAATTTGACCATACTTCCAATATAATAAGCAATGACCCCTGCAATAATTACACCACCAGTGGTTCCAATAATACCTGCAATACTTTTACTATTAATACCTCCAATAACAAGCATAGTCATTATTGTAATAGCTACAGAAATCGCTATAGTAATAGGAATAGGATTCATTCCCTTTAAAATAGCTGGTAAAAGTATTTTTAGAATTGCAAACAAAGTAAGAGAAAGAGTTACAACAGCCTTTATACCTTTCATCTTTCCAATAATTATAATCAATACAATAAACAATATATATAAATATATTATATAATGCTGTCGCATGTAATCTGTTATAGCTACATCTAATCTTCCATCAGTATATTCATCAATATTGATTACAATTTTATCATCTTTCTTTACTTCAATAGCAAACGCAGAATTACATGGTATATTATTCTCTATTTCTAAAACCTTTCCTTTATATTTTCCACTAGTAATTTTCAATTTTACATGCTGCTCTTTTTCTTTAAAGTCCCCGTATTCTTGAACAATTTTTGCCTTACTTGCTTCTAAAACCACTCCTGTTTCTGTATAACTCGTATAATCTTCATATACATTTAACGGATCTTCTTGTTCTCCATAAACACTAAAAGAACATAAAAATATAAATAAAATTGTCATCCATAATATTTTTTTCATAATTGCCTCCATATAATACTTTTTGTCCATAGTATACCATTTTTTGCGCTTTTTGAAAACATAAATACTTTTGCAGCATTTTCTAAATATTCTTTCAAAATAAAAACTATTACAACATTTTGTATATTCATTGACATTGTTTCAGCAGTTTAATACAATGTGTTTGAAAAGTTAATCACTTCAACATGGTGTTGTTAACAATAGATTAACAGCTTAAAAGGGAAGCTCGGTGAAAATCCGACACGGTCCCGCCACTGTAACGAGGAATGCAGCTATATATATACCACTGTTTTCATTTAATGGGAATGGGAAGGTGATAGCTGTGTAATGAATCGAAGTCAGGAGACCTGCCATGCTTGATGATACCGTTATCACTTACGCGGATAAGGAGGTGTTATTGATTCGCAAAGAGCATTACTGTCTCATTGCTTTTCAATATACTTATTGTTAAGATCGAGCACCTTTTTATACAAAGGTGCTTTTTATTTAAAAGGTTCTATAACAAAATGAAAGAAGGAATAAAGATGCATTTTAATTTTACAACCTTTATAACCAACTATTTTGTACTAATCTTCTTTTCTGTTGTAACAGGATTATTCATCGGAAGAATTGAATTTGGAAAAATCAAGCTAGGTACTTCTGGAGGCTTATTTACAGGTCTTGTTATCGGCTGGTATATCTATGGGAAATATGCTCTTCCTTATAAAAATACAGAAAACCTACCTTCATATGCAGAAAGAATACTAACTGAGGGCATCATTCCAAATGAACTTTTCCTATTTAGTCTTATACTATTTGTAGCTGCTGTAGGTCTTTTAGCCTCTAAAGATCTAGGCAAAGTATTAAAAAAATATGGATTAAAATTTGTGTTGTTAGGCTTTGTTATTACTTTTACAGGAGCTGCAATTTGCTACATCATGACAATGCTCAGTAAAGGGCAAAATCCATATGCTGTTTCAGGTGTTTATACAGGTGCTTTAACTAGTTCCCCAGGACTAGCAGCTGCATTAGAAGCTGTTACTTCATATGGTAACGAAGCAGAAAGTATGGTTGGCTTTGGCTATGCTGTAGCATACGTTCCTGGTGTACTTATCGTCATTGTCTTAATGCAATTTTTACCATTGATTTTTAAAATAGATCTAGAAGCAGAAAAAGAATTATTTAAACAAGAGATGTCTTCCCCAGAAGACCCTGTCATGAATTTCGAAGTAAAGTTTGACCTTATTGCATTTGTCTTCGCCTGTTTGATTGGGTTGCTATTAGGTAAAATGAAAATTTATTTAGGTTCTATAATAGGATATTTTAGTCTTGGTTCAACAGGTGGTATTCTTATAGCATCTCTTATATTAGGTTATATAGGAAAGCTCGGGCCAATGCATTTTAGAATGAGTCCTAAAATTTTAGGCACAATACAAGAACTAGCTCTTGCATTCTTTCTTTCTATGGTCGGTTTAAAATATGGATACACAACTATTCATTCAATAACTCACTCGGGTGCTTACTTAGTATGCATATCCTTTCTATGTGGATTCTCTGCTCTATTAGCAGGCTTTATCATCGGAAGGTATGTCTTTAAAATAAATTGGATTATGCTTTCTGGCGCACTTTGCGGTGGAATGACTAGTACACCAGGACTAGGTGCTGCCATAGAAGCTACAAAAAGTGATGGTGTTGCAGCAGGTTATGGAGCTACTTATCCATTTGCCCTTCTTGGGATGATTCTATTTACTATACTGCTGTATCGAGTACCAGTATAAATTTGTTAAAAGAATCTTTTCATACTAGAAAAGATACTTAAATTATAAATATAAATGGAGGGATTGAGTATGGAAGCAAAGGCTTATATTGATGCTTTAGTTGAAAAATCAAGAATTGCTCAAAAGGAATTTGAGAATTTCACACAAGAACAAGTTGATGCAATTGTAAAAGAAGTTGGTAAGGTAGTATATGACAACGCAGAAGAATTAGCAAAAATGGCTGTTGAAGAAACAGGCATGGGTGTTTATGAGCATAAAGTACTTAAAAATAAAGGAAAGTCAAAAACTATTTGGAACAGCTTAAAAGGAAAAAAATCTGTTGGCATTATAAATAGAGATGAAGAAACAGGAATCGTTGAAATTGCAAAACCAATGGGAGTTGTTGGAGCTGTTACACCTACTACAAACCCAATCGTAACACCAATGTGTAATGCAATGTTTGCATTAAAGGGAAGAAACTCTATTATTATAGCACCTCATCCAAGAGCAAAAAAATGTAGTGCAGAAACTGTAAAAAGAATTAACGAAGCACTAAAAAAACATAATGCTCCAGAAAATTTAATTCAAATCATTGAAGAACCATCTATTGAAAAAACAAATCTACTAATGAACGCTGTTGACGTAGTTGTAGCTACAGGTGGTATGGGAATGGTAAAAGCTGCATACAGCAGTGGAAAGCCAGCTTATGGTGTTGGTGCAGGAAATGTACAAGTTATTGTAGATAGAGATGTAGATTTTGATGATGCTGCGAAAAAAATTATTGCAGGAAGAACATTTGATAATGGTATCATCTGTTCTGGAGAGCAAACTGTTATTGCTCATGAAGATGATTATGATAAAGTTATCAAAGCTTTTGAAAACAATGGAGCATACTATGTAAATGATCCAGAAACAAAAGAAAAATTCAGAAAAGCTATTTTTGTAAATGGTACAATTAATAGAGACGTAGTAGGACAATCTCCACAAAAGGTTGCAGAGTTAGCAGGTGTTGAAATTCCAGCAGATACAAAGGTAATCCTTATCGAAGCAGATGGTATTGGTGCAGAGGATGTACTTTGCAAGGAAAAGATGTGTCCAGTAATGGCTACGTTTAGATATAAAACCTTTGAAGAAGGAGTAAAAATTGCACAAACAAACCTAGAGCTTGAAGGAAAAGGACATAGTGCTGCAATTCACTCAAATAACAATGAACATATCGACTATGCAGGAGAGAATTTAACAGTAAGTAGATTAGTTGTAAACCAACCATCTTCAACTACTGCAGGAGGAAGCTTCTTCAATGGCTTTGCACCTACAACTACATTAGGTTGTGGATCATGGGGAAATAACAGTATTTCTGAAAACTTTACTTACAAGCATATGATTAACATTTCAAGAATCGGTCATTATATGGCAGATAGAGTAGTTCCTTCTGATGAGGAATTATGGGCATAATTTCATTTGATTAACAAAAAAGAGGCTGTCGGTAAATCATTAAATTGATTAACCGATAGTTTTTTTTCAAAAAAAACAACTTGATTTTTCTAGAATAGCTTAAATTTTTTAGTGAGAAATCTATAATTATGTTCATATAATAATTATTTGCTTTTTATATTTAATAATAATTTACCTAAAACAATAATGATACCTACACTCATTCCCATATACTTGTTTATATATTTAAAAGCATGCGGGACATATACACCAAAAGTTAAAAAAATCATTGTATACCCTATAATTTTAACATATATAGCTTCTCTATTAGTTAAATATCCAGCTATAAAAATAACTAACAATATAGCACATGAGAATATAACGGATTTTAAAATAGAATTATGAAAAGAAAATAAGATTGACATACTAATTATACTTATTAACAAAAGAGAAATTAATAGTATTTTATTTTTATCAATATACATAAATTTAATTCTCCTTACTATACTTAAAATTAGAGTAATTAGAAAAATATACAATCAGCTAAATTATTTAAAATCATTATTTCTTCTTGATCTAACAGTTAAACTAATAATTAAAGAGAAAATGGTATAAATTATTACCCAAATAAAGAATGAGCCTCCGAATAGAGTTAGTGTTAATATAGTCAAAATTGTAAAAACTATTAAAGGAATTACATAACATTTACTAAACCATATGTATCCAAAAACTGATATGATCAGTATACTTAAAGGACAAATTAAAAAAATAAAAACAAATTCCAAGATATCACCACTTTCTATACTATCTAATTATATTATTTTGAATAAATGAATCTTTGGATATACTAATCATATCAGATGCATCCTAAGGTATTGTTCTTCATAAAATTAATATTCCTAGGATTGAAGTGTCTTATTTTGTTATTTATTAGTTACATTTTATCATATAACTAAAAAAAGGACTCATCTCTTTTTTGAGATTTGTCCTTTTTTCTTTTTTAAAGGGCTAATTTTTATTTCCCGACAGCCCCTTTTTTCTATTCCTTTCTAGAAGGACAGCTATATTCACTGCAACCACTACAGCTACTGCAACCACCTTTAACTTCGTTTTTTACACCTTTTATCAGACAATATGCTCCAAATCCAATGATTGGTATCCCTATTATCCACGTAAGCAAACTACCCACAAAATCATCTCCTTAAAATCCAAGTAATCCTCCTATTTGATATACAAGGAAAGCAACTACCCATGCAACAACAAAAGTATATACAACAGAAAATCCTGTCCATTTCCATGAATTTGTTTCTCTCTTAATTACACCAATTACTGCAAGACAAGGTATATAAAGGAGTGAAAATACCATAAATGATATTGCACTAAGACTAGTAAAACCAGCAGCCTTTAATGCACTAGCAAATCCTAAAACGTCTCCATCCATAGCAGCTTCACCTACTGCTTCTCCTAATCCATATATTACAGCCATACTACTTACAACAACTTCCTTCGCCATAAGTCCTGTAATAAGAGATAATGCAGCTTGCCAAGAACCAAAGCCTAATGGTTTAAATATTGGTGCCATAGCTCTACCAATACCAGCCCCTATACTATCTACCATATCCACAGAACCTGAGAAATTAAAGCCTAATATAAACCAAATTAAAATAGAAGCTGAAAAAATAATTGTACCTGCTCGTAAAATGTACGCTTTTACTCTTTCCCATACAGCAATTCCTGTACCCCTGAAGGTTGGAAATCTATATGGTGGAAGCTCCATAACAAATGGTGTCTGATCTCCTTTGAATAAAGTTTTCTTAAAGATTAATGCACAAATAATTGCTACAATGATCCCTAAAATATATAAAGCAAATATAATATTGCTTTCATTTCCCGGGAAGAAGACTCCGGCAAACAAAATATAAATAGGCGCTCTAGCACCACAAGACATAAATGGAACTACCATAATAGATGTTAATCTATCCTTTTCATTTTCAAGAGTTCTTGTTCCCATTACAGCTGGAACAGAACAACCAAAGCCTATAATCATTGGAATAAACGCCTTACCACTAAGTCCAATTTTTCTCATAGCTCTATCCATAATAAATGCTACCCTTGCCATATATCCGCTATCCTCAAGGATTGAAATGGCAACAAACAAAAATGCAATCTGCGGTAAGAATGTTAACACACCACCAACCCCACCAATAATACCATCAGCTACTAAAGATACTAACCAATCTGCTGCACCTACTCCTTCTAATGAAGCTGCAGCCATCTCTCCCAAAGTACCAAACCATCCATCAATCATGTCTAAGAATACTTCTCCAAAAGTAATAGCAAACCAAAATACAAAATACATAAGTCCAGCAAATATAGGAAGTCCTAGCCATTTGTTTGTAAGTACTTTATCAATCTTATCAGAAGTAGTAAGCCCCTGATCTTTTGGTTTTTTTACTGCTTTTGAAATAATATTTGCAACATAAGTATATTTCTTATCTGCTATAAAGCTTTCATAATCATCTTCTAGTGAAATTTCATCTGTAGCTGCAATCTCATCATTTTGCAACTGAGGCGCAATACCCAACAAGTCTAAAACTGCCTCATCTTCTTCAATAACCTTTAATGCTAACCATCTTAGATTGAATTTTGAAGCTTTTTTATTTTCTCTTAACATTTCTATGGTCTCTTCTATTTTTTTCTCTAAATCTTTTCCATAGTTTACTTGATTTGGATTATACGAAACCTTCCCAAAAACAATGTCCAAAGCAGTATCTAGTAGCTTTTCAATACCCTTTTTTTGTGTTGCAATAATAGGAACTACTGGCACTCCTAATGCTTCCGATAATTTTTTCTCATCAATCCTATAGCCTCTTCTTTCTGCTACATCCATCATGTTTAAAGCAATGATCACAGGCTTTCCAAGCTCGATTAATTGAGTAGACAAATATAAGTTTCTTTCAATATTAGAAGCATCTACAATATTCACTACCACATCAGGAGCTTCATCAACAATATAATTTCTAGCAATCATTTCTTCTATTGAATAAGGTGATAAACTATACGTTCCCGGTAAATCAACTGCTATAATGTCATTCTCTTTATATTTAAGCATTCCTTCCTTTTTCTCCACTGTAACACCAGGCCAGTTTCCCACAGAATGCCTAGCACCAGTCAGAGCATTAAACAATGTAGTTTTACCACTATTGGGGTTTCCCGCCAAAGCGATGGTAATATTTTTTGACATTGATATTCCTCCTTATTTGAATATGCAAATCATTATCGTTTTATGTGTAAAAAAAAAATGAAATTAAAACTCATTATCAATTATTAAGCATGATTATTCTATAATAATCCTTTCTGCATCTTCTTTTCTTAAAGTAAGACTATATCCCTTTATTTTTACTTCAATAGGATCTCCAAGAGGTGCTTTTTTCTCTACATAAACCTCTGTCCCTCTAATAACCCCCATATCCATCAATCTTCTTTTTAATGCACCCGTTCCCATTATCTTAATAATCTTTCCACCTGTCTTTGGTTTTAATTCTTTTAGTGTTCTTTCCATACTTTTACCCCCTAATTCCAAATATATTATGCTAAATCAACCATGATCTGTTGTGTTACAACACCACCTAAAACCAATCTAGAACCCCTTACGTTTATTATAAATGCCCCATTTGTATTATTAGATATAACATTAATTTCAACACCTGGAGTTAAACCCATATCTTGCAATTTTTTCTTTAGCTTAGGACCCCAACGAATACTATTTAAAATAGCATTCTGTCCTGGATTTACCATAGATAACGGCATACAATACCCTCCTAACATTATTTAAATGTAAATTTATATTATTTGTTTATATGTAGTAATTGATTGCAATTATCAATATCAACGATATTATATGCTAATTGATTATAATTGTCAATAACTTTTGTAGTTTTTTCCATGCATTTTTTACAAAGTCCATAAAGCTTTATCCAGCCACCAGTTATTTTAACCTTTTCATCTCGTCGATTTAGTTGCTTCCATTTACATATATCATCAATATTTATAACTTTTATAGCTGCACATTTTTTACAAACCAACAAACAATGATTCTGTTCAATCAATTCAAAGCTTCTCATTCCCTTATACATATCACTACAATAAATTTTCCCTATATTCATCAATGCTTTAAGAATTCTATATACTGTTCTTTTACTGATTTTTTTATCTTTTTCATTTATCAATTTCATAATCTCTTTTATATTTAGTTTTTGATATGAATTTTCTTTAAAAATTTGATAAACAATTAATTGATTTTTAGACAATTTATCTTCTATTTTCATGTCTATCATTTTCCTCTCCTAAAAGCATAATCTTATAAACAATCCTACTAATTCTTGATCAAACTGACTCCCTGCTCCTAGCCTTAACCTTTCTAAAGCCTCTTGCTTTGATAATGCAACTTTATAAGGTCTATCTCCTGTCATAGCCTCATATGCATCACAAATGCTAAACAATCTCACTTTATATGGTATTTCTCTTTCTCTTAATCCTAAAGGATATCCTTTTCCATCTATTCTTTCATGATGATATAAAACATAAGGCAAAAGACTTCTTGGAGCCTTCATTTCCTTTAAAATTTTATATCCTGCCAAAGAATGTCTTTTCATGATCTCATATTCATTATTTATCAACTTTGATTTTTTCAATAAAATTTCATCTGGAATAATTATTTTTCCTATATCATGAACAATCCCTGCATATTCTAATTCCTGTAAATCATCTGAAGAAAAACCTAATTTCTCTCCAAATTTTTTTGCATATACTCCGACCATAATAGAATGATTTTTAGTAATATCATCTTTTTCTTTTAACATATTGATAATCGTATTTATGTCAAATTCATTTTTTGATATGCTTAATTTTTGTTGCATTGTATTCATATGGATTCTTTTTAAGGGCAATGCCATTAATGAGCCTCCCCTCTTTTTGTAATATAATTGCTAACGATATTCATTATCAATTATATTACCATAATATTCTTTTAATGTAAAATGAAATTTAGAACTCTTTTTGATAACCTTTTTCCTTGACAGGTATAATATGGTATTCTAAAATATAAATGATAATTATTTTCAATTATATTGAAAAGGAGCTTGATTTGCATATGTTGGATATTAAAAATTCCAGAATGAAAATATTAGAAGAACTCTATCTAGGAATACAACTCATCATATTATTGTTCGGCATTTTAACTTCACATATTTTCACAACATCTGACTCTTACTTTCATATAAAAGCTTTCTTATTGATTTATGGTTTGTATTTATTAGTTTTACTTATATATTTTATCAGAAAAACATATTTTCAAAATGTTTATACCTTTCATCCTAATTTATATCTATCTTTTATAGATGGCATATTTTTAACAATATTTTTATATCTATCAAATGATATTTTTCATCCTGTATTCCATTTATTTTATATTTATATCACACTACAAACAATTCGATTTGACCATAAAAGCTCTTCCCTTTTCAGTTCTTTTATTACTATATGCTATACGATTGTTACTATCATGAGGCATCCAAAGGACATAATTTCTTTAGAATTTATTATGAACGTCTTTTCTTTTTATCTGCTTAGCTATATTTTATCTTCTGTTATGAAAGAAATTTATAGATTAGAAACACAGATTTACTTTATGCTCGAAGAAATCAAAAAGAAAAATGCTGTTTTAAAAGAAATTTCTTCAAAAGATTATCTGACCAATATGTATAATCACAAAAGCTTCTACAAATATCTAAAAGATGTTATTGAAGCTTCAGAGAAAAAAAATACACCTTTTTGTTTGACCATAATGGATATCGATAATTTTAAAAAAGTAAATGATACTTATGGGCACTTGGTAGGAGATGCTATTTTAAAAGAAATTTCTTCAATAATACATGATCACATAAGGAAAACAGATATTGGAGCTAGATACGGCGGTGAAGAATTTGCAATCATCTTTCCTAATGCATCTATAGAAGAAGCTAAGAAAATTTGTGAACGCATAAGAAAAGCAATTGAAAACCATACCTTTGATGTAAATAATCAAAAAATAAAAATTACAATCAGTGGAGGAATAGGAAGTGCGATTATCAAACCTTCTTCTTCAAACCAGCATAATTTTGTAGCATTTGTGGACAATCTCTTATATGAAGCAAAACGCTTAGGAAAAAATCAGCTTCAATGCTCTAAAGAAATAATATATTTAGATTCATATTGATAAAAATAATGAGGAAAATGATCAATCATTTTCCTCATCATTTTTAATACATAAATGCTACTATGTACAACATCTTCTACAATATTTGCAAACATCTAACTTCATAGCCAAATCACTTCCTGCTCTTTTTGCAAATATGCAAGGCACCTCCATACTTTTAGCTTCTTTTTTTATAATATTTGTTAGATTATGCTCTATAAAATCATACAAAACGATAATCATATCAATATTTGTAGGGATCGTTTTATTTCTCATTCCCTTTTTTCGTCCTGTCCAATGTATATAGTTTTCAATTCCTCTTTCGTTTAATACTTGTGGTATACTTCCTAACCGATCTCCTCCCACGATCAATGCAGTCAATTTTATCCCTCCTCTTTAAATGATATTGATTATCATTATTATATAGACTATTAATTTTCTTGTCAACCCTAACTACTGAGCATAGATGAATTTTTGAATAAATATAAATTATATATGTAAAAAAATTCACAAAAGTAGTATAATAGAAAAAAAATAGATCAAAATAGGAGGCTTTTACAAATGCTCAAAAAAGTATTACATCTTGTAGAAGAGATAAAGGATGAATTGATTATACTGAATGAATATATTCTAAACAATCCTGAATTAGGAAATAAAGAGATAAAAGCTTGCAAAGCTCATATTGATTTGTTAAAAAAACATGGATTTGCTGTTGAAGAAAAATATCTAAACATAAAAACAGCCTTTCGTGCTGTATTTAAAAGTTCAAAGCCAGGTCCTACAATAGCATACTTAGCAGAATATGATGCACTACCTGAAATCGGTCATGGCTGTGGTCATAATATTTTGGGAACAACAAGCACAGGCGCTGGTATTGTTTTAAGTAAAATCCTATCAACCATAGGAGGAAATGTAGTTGTATTTGGAACTCCTGCTGAAGAAACATGCGGTGCAAAGGTAGACATGGCAAACAAAGGTGCTTTTGATGATATTACTGTTGCAATGATATCACATCCAGCAGATAAACATTATAAAAGCGGAAAATCCTTAGCAATGGAAGCTATAGAATTTACCTTCAAAGGGCGTACTGCCCATGCAGCAGCATGTCCAGAGAAAGGAATCAATGCACTAGATGCTGTAATCAATACTTTCAATAATATTAATGCATTAAGAGAGCATATAAAATCAGATGCTAGAGTTCATGGTATCATTAAAGAAGGTGGAAAAGCTGCAAATATTGTTCCAGATCTCGCTATTGCTCAGTTTTATGTAAGAGCAACAACCAAAAGCTATTTAAAGGAACTAGTAGAAAAAGTAAAGAATTGCGCAAAGGGAGCATCTATAGCCACTGGCACAGAGCTTGAAATCCGTAATTATGAATATAGCTATGATAATTTAGTTACTAATCAAAAATTGTCTGAAGCTTATTGTAAAAGGCTCAAGGATATGGGTATAGAAAAAATTTATGAGCCAAAAGAAAGCTTTGGCTCATTAGATACAGGAAACGTAAGTCATATATGTCCTACAATTCATCCTTATTTTAGTATAAGCAAAACCCCTATTGCTTCACATACAAAAGAATTTAGAGATGCTACCAATAAACCTTTTGCTTATAATCAAATGTTTAAAACAATTGGCGCTTTAGTACTTACGGGTATTGATGTCATAGAAAATCATGACCTTTTACATAATATACAAAAAGAATTCACATGTGCAAAAAAATAAAGCTTTATTTAGAAAAATTTTAAAATAATAAAATACGTTGAAACAGATAATATTGAAAATAAAGTACTTCCCAAAAAAACAACTTTTATTCCTTTATCCTTAATAGCTTTGAATTTTACCATCAGTCCCATACTAATCATAGCCATAAGAATAAACCAACTGCTAAGCTTTGTAAACAACATTATTAAAACTGGTGGTAAAATTCCTAAGGATGACACTATACCCGCTACAATAAAATACAATACATACATTGGAAAGCTTGCTCTTTTTCCTTCTCCTGAACTATTAAAAATAAATCCTAACACAATAGACACAGGCACTAGCATAAGTACTCTCGCCATTTTTACAAAGGTACCAATCTCTCCTGATCCTTCTCTTGCAAAGGCTGCTGCCAGTGCATGTGCTACTCCCTGAAGTGAAACTCCAGACCAAATACCGTATTGAATATCTGTCATAGGGGATACTACAGCAATAGCAGAATAAACTAAAACCCCTATTGCTCCTAATAAAGATATTATGGATACAGCTAGTACAGAATCTTCTTCTTTTGCATCTATACAAGGCGTTAGTGCAACAATGGCAGATGCCCCACAAATACTTGAACCTACTCCAATTAAAGTAGCTAGCTTTGTATCTATCTTAAATACTTTCCCCAATAAATTTACTAAAACCAAAGCAATGCACACAAAAGAAACCACCATTAATAAAACGCTAGGTCCTAAGTTAGCTATAGCAGAAAAGTTCAATTTAAACCCTAAAAGTACAATTCCTACCTTTAGTAATTTTTTAAGAGAAAATTTTACTCCTGGATTTAAGCTCTCATTCACCCCAAAGGTATTCTTAATCAGCATCCCTAGCACAATACCAATAGTTAATGCTTCTAATTGAATGCTATGAGACAGCCATTCATTAAGTAATTTTGATAACGCACCAATCAAAAAAACAAAAATAAGTCCTGGTATATATTTTTTCAATATCTCCACCTCCTTATCTTAGGATAACAAAAATTATGTATTATTAAAAATTATTAATTATAATGTTTATATAATATAACATTATATATTCGTCTTGTTTTAAATTCCTAAAATAAAAACCACATACACAACAATCTATATAAGACTGCTATAAAGTTGAAATAGAAAACTTTATAAAATCTTCAATAAAACTACTTTTTTCCCCTTTTCTCCAAACAAAATTAAATTCTCTTTCAATCATAAGACCCTCGACTTCTATAATGCATAAGCTTTTCTCTTCTATCTCTTTTTTTATAGCTTCTCTAGAAATAATACTATAGCCTAGATTCCATTTAACTAAAGACTTTATAGCAGTAATATCTCCTATTTCCATGAATATCTTGTACCTATCCTTGTTATATCCTTTTGTTTTCAAATAGTTTTCTGTAATGGTTCTCGTTCCTGAGCCTAATTCTCGAATAATCAAATTTTCATTTAATACGTCTCCTAATTTTACTTTTTTTCTTCTTGCAAAAGGATGACAAGCTGAAAAAACAGGTACTAATTCATCCTTTTTTAACAATTTATAATCATATTTTTCTTTCTTAAAAAGTCCCTCTACCAAAGCCAAATCTAATTCTCCATCTTCTAACTTATTTAATATATTTTCTGTATTTCCAACCTCTAAGATAACTTCTTGATTTGAAAACTTCATTTTATATTTCCCTAAAATATCTGGGATCAAATAAGCACCAATCGTTTTTGTCGCTCCAAGCCTATATCTTTTAATAATATTGCTTTGGTTTTTTAAAATATTAGTAATTTGCCTTTCCATAGCTAATATCTTTTTAATATGTTCATAAAGAAATTTTCCTTCTTCTGTTAAAAATATTTTTCTGCCTTCTTTTTTAATCAATGAAACTCCATACATTTCCTCTAAATATTTAATATGCTGTGAAACTGCCGGCTGGGTAATATTAAGCTTCTCTGCTGTTTTTGTAAAGCTTCTCAACTGTGCTAAAATATAAAAAGTATTTTTTCTACTGCTAAACATAACTAATCTCCTTTTCTCAATTCAAACCAAAATTCTACACCATTTTCCCTATTCAAAACACCAAAATCACTATTATGCAGCTTAAGAATACCTCTTACAATAGATAATCCTAACCCTGTTCCTCCATATTCTCTATTTCTAGCTTTATCAAGCTTATAAAAGCTGTCCCAAATTCTTTGAAGTTCTTTTTCCGGTATATGCTCTCCTGTATTGTATACTGATATTCTTACTTTTTCATTATCCCCTTTGATACTAAGCTTTATATTTCTTTCTCCTCCTATATGATTTATTCCATTATTTATAAAATTAATCAGCACTTGTTCTATTTTAGAGGATTCTCCTATAACCTTTAAATCTTCATCACATTTTTCTAGTATCCCATGAATATTTTCCTCTTCAAAAATAGGCTTGTATTTGTTATAAACCTTTTCAACAAGTTCATATATATCAAAAGTTTCCATATCGATGGTAATATTTCCAGACTCCATTTTTGATAATTCTAACAAATCCTTTACCATTTTTCCCATTTTCTCTGCCTCATCAATAATCACTTCACAGTAAAAATCTTTACTTTGTTCATCTGCTACATTCTCCTTGAGTCCTTCCGCATATCCTTGTATAAGTGCTATTGGTGTTTTCAGTTCGTGAGAAACACTAGATATGAATTCTTTTCGCATAAGATCTATTTTTCTTTCTCTCTCAATATCTTCTTGAAGCTTTTTATTTGCTCTATTCAACTCCGATATAGTGTGGTCTAATCTGTCTGATAAATAATTCATAGTTTCTCCAAGCTGAGCTATTTCATCTTTGCCTTTTACATTATATTTTTTGCTAAAGTCCAGCTTTGCCATATATTTTGCAACCCTGTTTAACTCTACAATTGGTTTTGTAAATCTTTTTGAAAACCAATGAGCAAGTATTGTTCCTAATACCAAAGCAATCATTCCTATATAAACATAAAAATCCTTTGCAATTTCTACACTTTCTTTGATAGCACCAACAGAGGTTTCAAGTATCAAAATTTTATTTCCTTCAAGAGGTACTGCATGTACTAAAAATTTCATCTTAAATTTTGGATGTACGAAGGTTTCTAATACCTTATTCCCAGCTAATACCTCTTCTATTCCCCTACTTGACAACAGCATCCTTATTCCCATTTTGCCAAAGCCATTTCCGCCTCTATGAAAAGATGAATAATACAGCGTTGATCCATCTGCTGAAAATATAATAATATTTCCACCTAATGTATTTTCTATTCTTCCCAATTCGCTATTTATATCCTCTACATTATCCTTAACCATGTTTTTGATCTCTTTGCCATATTTAATAAGGGTTTCCTCTTTCTTCTCCAAATAATATTTTTCTAAATATTTAGTGTTTAATGTCCAAGATAAGCCCACAATCATAAATGTAAAAAATATAAGCGCCATGAACAATTTTATTCTTATAGAGTTTTTCATTTTTTCACCTCAAATCGATACCCAACTCCCCTTACAGTCTGAATAATATCATTTTTATCCTTAAGCTTTATTCTAAGCCTTTTAATATGTGTATCCACCGTTCTTAAATCTCCATAATAATCA
Source organism: Crassaminicella indica (assembly GCF_019203185.1). Classification (NCBI taxonomy): domain Bacteria; kingdom Bacillati; phylum Bacillota; class Clostridia; order Eubacteriales; family Clostridiaceae; genus Crassaminicella; species Crassaminicella indica. The sequence continues at coordinate 792,627 of NZ_CP078093.1, forward strand.
TATCCCCATACACCATCTAAAATCTGCTCTCTACTTAATGCCTTCCCTTGATTATTTGCCATATAAACTAAAAGTTCATATTCCTTAGGAGTCATATCTATTTCTTCTCCATTAATAATTACTCTGTGTGCATCCATATCTATCTCTAATCCATCAAAAATAATTGTTTTTTCAATATTCATGCTTCTCCTCTTTAGCAAAGCTTTTACTCTTGCTACTAAAATCTTTGGTCGAAAGGGTTTTGTCACATATTCATCTGCTCCTAATTCAAATCCAAATAATTCATCAGACTCTTCACTTCTTGCAGTAAGAATCACAATCGGCACATCAGATACCTTTCTTATTTTTCTACAAACAGTCCAACCATCAATTGCAGGCATCATAATATCAAGAATCACTAAATCTATATTTCCCTCTTCAAAAATACGAAGACCTTCTTTTCCATCTTTCGCCTCCAGTACATGATAGCCTTCTCTTTTTAAATAATCTCCTATTAATCTTCTCATTCTGCTTTCATCTTCAACAACTAAAATTTTCTTCCGAATCATTTTTTCACCCCCACAGCTTATTTATTTTTATTATACACAAAATTTATATGTACTTGTCTATACATGCTATATCAAAATTTTTACATATAAAAAGAGCAGATTTACTCTGCTCCTTAGATTATGATTGATTTGCAAATCTCATACCTCGACCCATACCTCTACCTGATCCATCCTTTGCACCTCTACCTTGTCCAAAGCCTCTTCCAAAACCAATTCCTAATCTTTCATGCTTTTCTCTATTTTCTCCTACAGTACTACAATCTTTCATTCTTTCTGTAATTATTTTTTTGTATTCTTCTCCTTTTTCTTTTGAAAATCTTCCTTCTTTTACAAGCTCATCAATTCTCTCTAGCTTTACCTTCACCAGCTCATCTACTGAAAGATTTTGCGTGGATAATCTCATGCCACCTCTTCCATAAGTTTCCCTTGTTTGTGTATCTCCTTCAGCAGCAAAGGAAAATCCTATGCTAGATACCACCAAAAGTGCTCCTAATGCTAAAGTAATGATTCTTTTTTTCATAAAAACTCATCTCCTTTTTTTTATTTTCTTTGATGAGTTTATTATATCCATCCAATGTGACAGCTTTGTGACAATTATAAGTATTTATATTGTCAAAATTAAGCTTTTAGAAAAGCCTTCGTCTTTTTCTTGCTTTTAAAGCAGGTTTTAATAAAAGATATATACTAACTATTATTACAATAAAAAATATGCTTATATTTACAGTAGTTAAATATTCCTCTGGTAAGGTTTTATAAAGCTTTTCTATGCCAAAAAACATAAATATACTAGCAGCAACCCATTTCATTGTAAATTCTGAAACCTTCTCACCAATTTTACTCCCTACAAAAATACCTAATGCACTAGTAAATACCATCCCTGATACCGTCCCGAGTAAAACAAATATTGGAAAATTTGCATCTACAGATAAAGTAATTGCTGTAAGCTGTGTCTTATCTCCCAGCTCCCCTATGAAAAATGCCAGTGCGACTGTTAAAACAGGGCCATAATTTTTCCCTTTATTTTCCTCTTCATCCTCCTCATCCATTTTCAAAGTCCAAAGAGCAAAGCCTACAAATAAAAATCCTGCAATAATTTGAATCGTATTTATTGAAATTAGCTTAGATAGATAAGTACCTAATGCTACAGCAATCCCATGATTTAAAAATGAACCTATAAATACACCTAATAATACTTGATAAACTTTAAACCTAGTTGCAAAAGCCATAGCTAATATTTGTGTTTTATCTCCCATCTCTGCTATGAATATTAAAAATAATGATCTAATAAATTCTTGAAGCATTTTTATCCTCCTTTTTATCAATTGAAAAAGCGAAACCCATAGCTTAATAAAGCTACTATATAGTAGCTTTATTAAGCTATAAGTCTCGCCCCTTTAAATGCTAAAGTAAATAGAACCAGGTATTTTCACCAGTATGTTGATTCATATTTATGGAAGTTTTCCATGGCTACTCCCTTATAGCTTATTTTCATCGATTTTCAATATATCATATATTATTAGTTATTTCAATATGGAAAAAATAATATGATCCTTTAAGAAATTATCGGAATAATATGAGGCTTTCCAGTTATAGGATTTTTCATCATATAGACATCTATATTGTATACCTTCTTTATGTTCTTTTTCGTAATCACTTGTTCTGGTAAACCCTCTGCAATAATCTCTCCTTTATTTAAAAGAATTAAATAATCGCTATATTGTATCGCAAAATTCAAGTCATGCAAAACTGCAAGTACTGTAATATTCTTATTTGTACACAATTCTTTCGCAATATTTAAAACCTCAATTTGATGATGAATATCAAGATTTGAAATCGGTTCATCTAAAATCAAAATTTGAGATTGCTGTGCTAAAGCTCTAGCAATAATAACTCTCTGCCTTTCTCCTCCACTGATTTTATGGATTCCTCTATCCTTTAAATGCCACGTATTTGTTAGTTGCATTGCTTTTTTTACGATTTGAAAATCCTCTTCACTTTCTACTTCAAATCTTTTCAAATGAGGACTTCTACCCATTAAAACAATATCCATAACTGTAAAATCAAAATCTACCATCGTATTTTGAGGAACAGCTGCAATTTTCCTCGCTAAATCTTTATATTTTAAATTCACCACATCTTCACTATAAATATAAATAGACTTTTTATGAGGCGATAGAAGCTTTAATATATTTTTTAAAAGTGTTGACTTGCCAGAACCATTTGGTCCTATAATACAGGTAAACTTTTTTTCTGCTATTTTCACACTAATATTTTTTAATATGTTATTTTCTCCAAAGCTCCAGTTCAGATGATCTATTTCTATTGGATAGGTCAACTTTTTCACCTCATAGCATTTTGTTTTTTACTTTTATAAAGGATATAAATAAAAAAAGGTGTACCAAACAATGATGTAATAACTCCTACTGGAATTTCTGTTGGAGGCATTAAGGTTCTTGCTAGGGTATCTGCTATAACCATAAATATTGCCCCCATAACCAATGTAAAAGCAATTAGCACTCTATGATCTGGACCTATTATTATCCTTACAATGTGTGGAATGATCAGCCCTACAAATCCAATAATTCCACTTACTGAAACTGCTGATGCTGCCACTATAGAAGCTAAAATAAGAAGGAGCTTTTTTATTTTTTCTACTTCTACTCCTAAACTTTTTGCTGTTTCTTCTCCCATCAGCATCAAATTCAAATCCCTAGCAAACATAGTAAAAAATATACACCCTATTAATACAACAGGAGCACAAAATATCACATGCTTCCAACTTGCAGAAGAAACACTTCCCATCGTCCAAAAAACAATCTTTTCAATTTGTTCTTTGTGAAATGTCATTATTAATGATATTAGTGAAGACAATAAAAAGCTTAAAGCTATTCCTGCAAGTAAAAGTGTTATTATAGGGGTCTTATTTCCAATCTTAGCTATATAATAAACACTTAATGTCGCTGTAATAGCACCAATAAAAGCCATAATAGCTATTGCCCAAAAACCTATGAAGGTTGCTTCTAAGCCAAATACAATTGCAATAGTTGCACCAAAAGCAGCTCCTGATGATACCCCCAACACATAAGGATCTGCCATAGGATTTTTAAAAATACCTTGAAATATTACTCCCGATCCTGCTAAAGCCATACCAATCAATGATGACAATATAATTCTTGGTAATCTGATCCCTAAAACAATTAATTTTTTTGACTCATTAATAGCATCTGCTACAACATATTTCCCTATAAATGGAATATTGCTACATAAGATTTTAACTGCTTCCACAAAAGATATATCAGAAACACCAAGAGTACTTACAAATAAAATTAATACGCACAATAAAAATAATAGAAAAATAAATAAAATTTTATAGCCTTTCCTTTTCTGTATGTAGGTCATATACTTTCCTCACTTTAAAGCATAACAAGCTTTATTATCATAATCTGCTATTTAAATAATTCTGGATGTATTATTTTTGCTAATTCATAAAGACCATCTGCAAGTCTTGGTCCCTGCCTATCGAGAAGATTATTATCTATCTCAAACAATCTTCCTTCTTTCACTGCTGTCAAATCCTTGTATCCATTTGTATTCATAATTCCCTTCTTTGCATCATAATACTTTGAGCATATTAATATATCTGGGTCCTTCTCTATTAATTTTTCTAAGCTATACTTCCATCCAGTTGTATCTCTAGCAGCATTTTTCCCTCCTGCCAAGTTTATCATTTTATCAATAAATGTTCCCTCTCCTGCAGTATAATCTCCACCTGCTCCATAGCTTACCACATAATAAACTTCTGGTCTTTCTGCATTTTTTACTTTATCTATAACATTTTTAACTTGATCCTTCATACTAGATATGATTTTTTCTGATGCTTCTTGTGCATTAAGCACCTTCCCTAATTTACCGATTATTGCATAAGCTCCTTCAAAGCTTTCCTCTCCATAAAGAACAATAACCTTTACATTCAATTCCTCCAATTTGTTTAGTACATCTTCCTTAAAATGAGTAGATGCAACTACTAAATCAGGCTTTAAAGCTACAATTTTTTCAATATTTGGTTCCATAAGACTTCCTATACTCGCTATCGATTTTACTTTTTCTGGATAATCACAGTAATCTGTTCTTCCTACTAATTTTTCACCTGCCCCTAAAGCAAATATAGTTTCTGTTATATTTGGAGCAATAGATACAACTCTCTTAGGCTCACTTTCAATTATAACCTCCCGATTGTAAGAATCAACAATTGTAAGTGGATACTGACCCTTTTTTTCAGCTTCTTTTTGTTCTTCTACTTTTTCATTTGTTTTAGCACAAGAACAAAACAATATTATAGAAATGATGATCATAAATATTGATATCCATCTATTCTTTTTAAGCACAACTACACCTCCATCCTATTTTGCATTTATTATATTTTGTGTAATTTTTATTTATCTATTCAAATGCTTTATTTGGAACAAGCTTTATGTTTTTTCATATATTATTACAAAAGGAGGTACAAGCTAAATGAATTATTATCCATATAATTATGATCTATATTTAAAGTATCAAAAATGTCTTTATCGTGTTTGGCAATTACAGTATATCACTTATCAGCAATATCAACAATTAAATAAAATCCCACCCTTTGCTAAGCTCACTGATGAAGAACTAAAAAAAATTCAGCAATGCGAAAAAGAATTAGGAAACAAATATTATTTAATTGCTTTTGAAAAAACCGTAAAAAATCTTATGCAGCGGCTAAAAATTCAATAAAAAAGAGCCTTCACTAGCAAGGCTCTTTTTTTATCTATATATAAGATTTTTAATGGGCCTTTCATTATGAATAAAAGATTGCTTTAATTCCTTCCAAAAAACTTCCTTTAGTTCTCTTTTATTTTTTACAGACTTTCGAAGGAATAAGTTTTCATACACTTTATCTGCTTTCATATTTCCTGTTATCATTCTACTGTTGCTTTTTAATTTTTTATACATAGACATACTAACCACCATATTAAGCTCTCCTTTCAAATTCAAATCAATATACCATCTTTATAAGACTTGAACTTGATTAGGTGGTTCTGGAAAGTGGCCATAAGAAACAAATTTTAGTAGTTTAATATAATTGTCTGAAAATATGGTATCTAGTGGGAAAGGGATTAATGTGCTTAATCCATATACTAAATCATTCATTCCTATCAGCCTCCTTTCCTAAAACAATAAAGTCCTGTCAGAAGACAGGACAAAACATACTCCATATAAAATAATATGTAAGCTTTTACTTTGTTTCCTGGCCTTCCCACCGAAGGTAGTAACATACACAATAGGCAGGTCTCCTGACTCATGAATCTTCCTACTCCCTCTCCCCTTCCCGTTTTCACAGTGGGTTGCTTGAGGTTTCGTCATCATTTACAGTAGCGGGGGCTGCGCCGGATTTTCACCGAACTTCCCTATTAAACCTTAAAAAAGGTACCTAATGCAATCACCATATTTAATTTCATCTCATTATACCATTAAGTATCCAAATCGTCAATAAATAAAATATCATGAATCTCTTTTTTTATCTTTATTAAGCTTTCATCCTCTAAGCTTCTTTTCTCTTTCGCAGTAGCAATCTCAAAGCTCTTTTTTATTTTGACAGGTGCCTTACTAAAAATATAAATCCTATCCCCTAAGCTTATGGCTTCTTCTATGTCATGTGTTACAAAAATCACTGTTCTCAGATCTTTCATCCATAGCTTAATAAAAGCATCAATAAGCTCTCTTTTTATCTTTAAATCCAATCCCTTAAAAGGTTCATCCATAAGTAGAATATCAGAAGGATATGCAAAAGCCCTAGCAATAGCAACTCTTTGCAGCATTCCACCACTAATATCCTTTGGATAATAATCTTCAAAGCCTTCTAAATTCACCATTTTTATATATTGGGATATGATTTTTTCCCTTTCTTCCTTTGAATAAACATCCTTTAATACAAATTCAATATTCCCCCATACACTCTTCCACGGTAGAAGCCGTGGTTCCTGAAAAAGATACCCAATAACTTTATCACCAAATCCTAAAAATTCTCCTGCTTCAGCTTTAACAATTCCACTAATCGTATTTAACAAAGTAGTTTTTCCACATCCTGATGGACCCAAAATACAAGTAATATGTTCTTGTGGAATATTTATATTAAAGTTTTCAAATACTACAAGCCTTTGATAGCTTTTATATAACTGTTGAATCTTTAGGGTCATATTAACCTCTCCATCGCATAATCTTTTTTTCTAATATTCTTATAGCTCTTTCAAATATAAAGCTTAATAACACAGCTATCACTGTCCATGCAAAGACATTTTCTGTTTCAATATAAACCTTTGCATTGTAAAGGCTTGTACCTATCGCAAAATTTGGCTGACTTAGAACTTCTGCTGCAATAACAGCCTTCCAGCCTATTCCCATAGCAGTAGAAACGCCTGCTAAAAAATAACGTGAGATCGCTGGAAGATATATTTCTAAGATAATTCTATATTTTCTCACATGGTATATTTTAGCCATCTCTAAAAGCTTCACATCTACACTTTTTATTCCTTCAGAAACATTTACACATATAATAGGAAAAGCCACTAAGAAACTAACAAAAATTGGTACATACTCTGTCTTAAACCAAATTAATGCTAAGATAATAATAGACATAATAGGGGTAGATTTAATAACCACTAAAATAGGCTCTATAAGCCTTTCTAAAAACAGATGACTTCCTGTTAATAAGCCTATCAAAAGTCCTAAAGAACAAGATAAAAAAAATCCGATGCATCCTCTTTTTATAGTCATTAGCACTATTTTAAAAAAATTCTCTGATTTCATCAAAATCAATAAACTTTTACATGTAGCTTCAGGAGAAGGGAGAATGATCTTCGAAGCAATTATTTCCGAGCTCATTCTCCAAATAAATAGTAAAAGCAATATAGATAATATTGTAGGAAGCTTATTTTTTATAGTAAAAATTCTCATCTGGAAGCTTTCCTCCCACAGCTTTTGGTGAAAAATCATAAAGCACCTTCAAATATCCCTCTACTGTTTTTTGCGATTTTTGTGCATCCTGAAAAACAATATTGCATCTCGGAATAGCTAACTCAGCCATTTTTGCCTTCATACCAATACCATGCTTTTCAACTAGCTTTCCAGCCTCTTCATTGTTTTTATTTACCCAATTAACAGATTTTTTATATTCTTCCAAAAAATTATTCACAATTTCTGGATTTTCTTTTGCAAACTCTTCTCTTACAACCAAACAGCCTTGCACTAACGCTGCACTTTCCCCTAGTACAGCTTGCCATTCCTCTTGAATATTCATGGTAATTTTTGCATTTTTATTTTTCATACTAACCATTGTTACAAATGGCTCTGGAAGTACTGCTATATCTACCTTCCCAGCAGCTACAGCTTGTGCAAGCTCAGCATGAGATAATGTATAATCTAGTACAACATCTTTTTCTGGGTCTAATCCATTTTTTTGTAGTAAATACTTAAATACTACATCAGGATTTGAACCTTTTGCTATAACGTTAATCTTTTTCCCCTTTAAATCATCCCAATCATTAATAACCTCTTCTTGACTCATCATATAAAGAACACCCAATGTATTTACAGCCACAAGCTTATAACCTGCTCCCTTATTATAAAGCTTTGCTGCTACATTTGTAGGAAGAGCTGCAAAATCAACCTCTTTTGATAATAGCTTCGAAACCAAAAGATCAGGACTTGCTACTACCTCATAAGAAGTATCTATATTTTTCCCTAATGAAGGTTTTTCTTCAAACATTTTTATCATCCCTATAGAAGTAGGTCCTTTTAGCCCAGCAATCTTTACAGCTTCTTTTTTGTTTTCATATTTAGCTTCTTTTTTTGAACAACCTACAGCAGTAAAAAGCAGCACTAAAATCATCATAAAAGATAATACTTTTTTCATAAAAATCCCTCCTCATTAACATTAAAAAAGAAATCTATAAAGATAAGTGAATGACTTCGATAACTTTTTCAAAAGTTATCTGGAATAAACTATCTTTTATATTTCGTTTAAACAACAAAATAACTATCCTCAGTATAACACAATTTTTAATTGGAAGCTTAAAACCATTTTTAATTTTTTAATTGATAATGATAATTATTATTGACAAAACAGTTGTAGTTTGTTATTATAAACACAAGTGATAATTGTTATCATTTAGAAGGGTGGCGTTGGTATGCTTCAAATAGAAAATAAACCTGTTTGTTTTAAACAAAGCAATGATAATTTTATAAAATGGCTTGTTCAAATTTTAGGTCCTGTTATTCTCGGAGCAAAGCCATCAGAGCTTTTAAGCTTTCCAAACAATGATAAAGCTTTTGATGAAAAAATACATAAAATTCATTATTATTTTAGAAATTGCAAAAAAATATCCTATAAAATATTTCCTTTTTCTCATCAAAGTACAAAAGTATTTTTTTATCAGACTAAATCTTTAGAAGCTGTATTAAAAGATCCTAGAAATGCAAGATTCTTAAAAAGCATAGGCTATCCAAAAGTATATAATTTAGAAGATTACCTCAATCATATGATTGATAAAATAATGCAAGGAACAATGCCTGATGAAATAGGTCTTTTTCTTGGATATCCTTTGAAGGATGTCATTGGGTTTATGGGACATCCATCTTTAAGACTTACTAAAGTAAATGGTTGGAGGGTATATGGAGACGCTACTCTGTCAGATCAAACATATAATGAATTTTTAAAGGCAAAAAATCAAATCAAGAAATTATTAGCCTTTAGTCATATAGATCAAATATTATCTTATGCATAAAGTCTATTAAATAAAAGCATTTACCATTTTCGATAAGATAAACAACTTCTTAATGTTGATGTTGTTTATCTATAATCGAAAATGAAAATAATATAATAGAAAGAAGGGTTTATTATGAAAAAAATAGCTGTAATTTATTGGAGTGGGACTGGAAATACAAAATTAATGGCAGAAGCTGTAGCACAAGGGGCTGGCAGTGATGCAAAATTATTGAGTGTTGAATCTGCAACAAAAGATGATGTACTAAATGCTGATGCTATAGCTTTAGGTTGTCCTTCTATGGGTGCCGAGGTTTTAGAAGAAACTTTTATGGAGCCTTTTATTGAATCTATTGCAGATTGTGTTTCTGGAAAGCCTGTTGCTCTATTTGGTTCATATGATTGGGGCGATGGTCAATGGATGAGAGATTGGGTAGAAAGAATGCAAAGCTACGGTGCTAATGTAATCGGAGAAGGAGTAATAATTCGTTTAACGCCTGATGATGAAGGACTAGATATTTGCAAAGCTTTAGGAGAAGATTTAGCAAAATAGTATACAACATACCCCCTAATTTTAGGGGGTTTATATATTTCGTTTTGAAGTTAGATCCCTATATATAATATAAGAAGTATATATTTATACAAAGTGTCAAATCCTATATATGATAAATACTTCATATAAAAATAGAAAAGGTGATGCTTTTGCATATAATATATCACGATGTAGGAGGAACGCATTCCACTATTATTGCAGCTAGTATACATCTTCATCGGCTACCAATAAATCGTCTGCCTACAAAAGATGAAATCCTTAGTATCCCTTTATTTGATCGCTTAGAAAAAAAAGATATCGGCAGACTGATTTATCACGGAAATGACGAATATAACAATTCTGTTTATACGCTCAGCAGACAATACGCTCCCCATTTAGCCGTAAACAGCATCAAAACAGTACTTGATATGATCAATAAAGATCAAAGAGAAGCTTTATGTGTAGACACTTCTCCTGCTGTCAATAATATTATGCGCATTGGTGGAGGAAGCTCCAGAAGACTAGGCTTAGTAGCTTTTGGACGACCTATTGTTACCTACGGTACAATAAAAGCATATCCAAAAATTATCGAAATTGTAAAAAAGACAAAATTAAAAATAGCACCGTAAATTTATAAGGTGCTATTTTACAAATTTTGCAATCGTTTTTAGAACTTTTTCTACTTCTTCTTTGCTTATATAATCCCCTTCCTTTTGATTAATAAAGCAATCCTTTGCATAGTTTTCTAATATAACTAAGCCTACCTTATGAACAGAAGCTCTAATTGCAGCAATCTGAAGCAATATATCATCACAAGTTTTTGTATTATCTTCTACCATTTTCTCTATTCCTGCTATATGCCCCTTTATAGTTCTTAATCTATTGATAATATCTTTTTTTGCATCTTCTGTAGACATAAAAAATCATCCCTTCTTTCATAAAAATATCTTCTTTCTTCTATAGTATATAATATCAGATGTAAATAAATGTATTAAAAAGTTTAAGCATCTGTCTTGATGAAGTTGACAGATGCTTATTAAGAGTTTTTACATATTACACTCAAATGGCCAGCTTATAATTCCACCATCCATAAATTTCACATTCTCAAAACCTTTTTCCTCTAAAATTCTTTGAGCTTCATAGCCTCTTAAGCTGATCTTGCAAAATGCTATGATCTCTTTATCCTTTGGAAGCTCAACATATTTTTTTCTTAAAGCCCCTAAAGGAATATATTTAACATTTTCATATGGTAAAGACATAGTCTTCACTTCTTCTGGTCCCCGAACATCTAATAGTATAAAATCTTCCTTATTATCTAATTTTTTCTTTACATCCATAACAGAAACAGCCTTTGCCATTCCATCAATCTTATTTTGCATAATATTTGCAGCAACAATTAAGTTATCCATTGCAGGTGAGAACGGTGGTGCATACGCAAAATCCATTTTTGCTAAATCCTTCGCTTTAATTCCATAGTAAAGACCAATACTTACCATATTGATTCTTTTTGCAACATCACCATAGCCTACAATTTGCGCTCCTAAAATTTTTCCTGTTTGTCTTTCTCCTATCAACTTAATGAAAATAGGTTTTCCAGTTGGATAAAAATGCGCCTTATCAGGAGAAGCTGCAAGAACAGTAACAAAATCTATTCCTTTTTTCTTTGCCATTTCTTCTGTCATTCCAACAGATGCTACATTAAAATCAAAAACTTTACAAATACTTGTTCCTACAGTACCAGGAAACTTTTCTTTATTTCCATGAATATTATTAGCGATAATTCTACCGTGAATATTAGCTAAGTCTCCAAGAGGTGTATATAAGCTTTGATTGTATACAAGGTTATAATTATCTATACAGTCTCCTCCTGCATAAATATCTGGATCACTAGTTTCAAAGTATTCATTAACCTTTATTCCTCTATTATCACTTATTTCAAGACCAGCTTCTTGAGCAAGCTGAATATTAGGTCTAACACCAACAGAAATTAAAGCTAATTGTGCATCAATCTTTCCTTTATCTGTAACTACAGCTTTTAAATTCCCATCAGAATCGCCTTCAAATTCTAATACCTTTGTACTAGTTAGAACATCTACATTATTCTTTTTCATATCCTTCATAAGAAGCATACTCATCTCAACATCCAGCATTTTAGGAAGCACTTTATCTATCATTTCTATAACCGTTACCTTAACTCCCTGTTTTGTTAAAGCTTCAGCAACCTCTAAGCCTATCAAACCTCCACCTACAATAACAGCTTCTTTAACTTTACCAGCTTCCACTATGCCTCTCATTTTTTTCGCATCTTTTGGATGATAAAGCTCAAAAACATTGTTTAGGTCTATTCCTTTAATTGGAGGCTTATTAGGTACCGCACCAACTGCTAATACTAATTTGTCATAAGGAATCTCAAACTTCTCATTTGTTTTTAAATCCATAACTTCAACTTTTTTCTGACTTCTGTTAATTTTTTCTGCTAATGTATTGCTAAGTACATTGATATTCTTAACGTTTTTAAAAAACTTTTCATCTCTTTGTACTCCCACAGGAGTAGACCATAATTCCTCTAAATCCTCAACCTCTCCAGAAAGATAATAAGGAAGTCCGCAACCACCGTAAGATAAAATATCTCCCTTTTCTATTATTGTAATCTCAGCATCCGCATCTAATCTTCTTAGCCTCGCAGCTGCCTTAGGTCCACATGCTACTCCTCCGATAACAACATATTTTTTTGACATAGTTCTCCTCCTTCTTCCATCCCACACGGGTGGGGGTTATCTTATTTATATAGTACTTCTACTTTGACAAAAAGTCAACTATAACCTTCAATTTACTAAAAATCAATTGACTAAAGTTTGTACTGCCACAATCATAGAAATATGATATAATAATGAGCATGAAAAAGCATATAAAGGGGGGTATAAAATTGAAGGTTGCTATAATTGATGGACAAGGTGGAGGACTTGGCAGATCTATTGTTGAGAAAATTAGAGAGCATATAAAGGACAATATAGAAATCATAGCTTTGGGAACAAATTCTCTCGCAACCTCTAATATGCTTAAAGGTGGAGCTCATAAAGGAGCAACAGGAGAAAATGCCATTAAGGTAATGAGTCAGAAGGTAGATGTAATAGTAGGACCTATAGCTATTATTGTAGCAAATGCCATGATGGGCGAAATAACACCTGATATGGCTCAAAATATAGCAGATAGTAATGCAAGGAAAATTTTGTTGCCAATGAACAGATGCAATATAACTATTGTAGGAACTATGGATTTTAAAATAAATGAGATGATTATGGCTATTGTTGAAGAACTTTATAATTTTAATAATTAAACCATGAAGATTTTAACAAAGAAAATCTTCATGGTTATTTTAATGGAAAATTTTAATTCATATGAACAAAATTTCAGGAATAAGACAAGCTCTGTACAAATATATTATTAGTACGATGCCACAGTGTGAGGTGATAATATGTTAAAAATTCTTGTTTTTAAAAAAAGAACGCTTTATATTGCTTTAGCCATTTTTATAATTCTTATTATTGGAATCCTCGTATTGGTCATGTCAGGCTCTGATGAAACCTTTTCAGAAACTATGAAGTATGCTTACAAAACAATATCTGCTGAACAAGCAAAGGTACTTCTAGATAAAAATTCAGATATTACCGTTTTCGATATAAGAGATGAAGAAGAATATATAAAAAGTCATCTACCAAGCGCAACACAATTAACATATAAAGAGCTAAAGAAAAAATTGGACTATTATGATAAGGACAGCATATATATGATCTATGGAAAAGATGATAAAAAAAGCGCAAAAGCAGCTGAGATGATGGCAAACAATGGTTTCTCTAAAATATACATGCTAAACGGAGGCATTGAAAAATGGCCTTATGAATTAGAATAAAATAAATCCTTTCATCTAAATTTAAGATGAAAGGATTTATTTGATGTTGAGCTTCTAACGTGGAGGAATAGTTGGTTTTAATGGAATAGCTACCTTACCTGTCTTTGCATCTATATGCAATATCCAATATCCATAATCTCCTTTTTCTGGACTTTTATCTTCTATAGGATGCCAATAAACAAATCCAGTCATACCTTCATAAGGCTGATCATTAAATATAAACCTTCCTGGTATGCCATAAAGATAATAAATAGGATCATTATTTTTATCACTCTTAATCCCAAAAATATAGTGTTTATACTTATAAACTTGTTGTGGATAATACCCCATATAGTGCTTATAAGGAATATAACAATACATATTATTCACATATCCATAAAAAGGCAAGAAATTTCTATATAATGTTTGCTGACTAAAATCAATCCTCCACCATCTACAATCATCTATATTCTTTTCAAATGGTTCTATTTCTTTATAGTATTTTAGTATATTCTCCACATATCCACATATCATCTTAAAATATTGATGATAATATTGATGTGGGTTTTTACAATCATAATACTTCATTTCACCATAATCTATACGCTCATGCTGATCATTAGAGTCTTTATGTGGATACTCCTCTGTAAATTCTTCTTTTTTTACCTTTACTTCCTTTTGTCCTTCTGTTTTCTGTTCCATTGGCCCAATAGCTTCTACACTTTCTTCTTTTAAAGCTTCTTTATGAATATCTTCTACTTCTTTTTCAATATGTTCTACTTCCTCTACTTTCAAATCCTCCTTTTCTACTATTGCTTCCTTAACTTCTTCATTAGAGTCATGTATTTCTTGTACTGCTTTCTTCTCAATTATCTGCTCTTTTGATACCTCTAATTTTTCTTGTATTTTATGCCCATTTTTTAAAACATGCTTCCAGTCTACTCTCTTTTTGTCTATAAATCCTACTAAAGGAGCCTCCCATTTCTCTCTTTTCTCAGCTGACTCTGCTACAATAGCAATTACATTGAAATCGCTTAGACTATTTCCCTTACCATCCACATTATTGGGGTCAAATTTCCAAGTCAACTCACCTTTTCCATTTTCATCAATCACAAAAACACCATTGTCTGCATGAAGCTGCTTTCCATCCTTTGTTCCTATTAAGTACCCTCTATAAATATATTCCCCATTATCAAAATACTTCATATTTTGTATATATTGACTAAGTACACCTTTTCCGTTCTTTGTTTCAATCTTTGCATATCCTTTTGGCTTTTTTCCTTGTTTATTTTCAAAGCCGTCATCTTCTTTATCAAGTATAATAAAATATCTTCTATATTTTCTATTATCCATAATCACCCTCCCCTCTGTTCAAAAACTTTTTTATCACTTACTATTAATATATGTACCAACTATAAAATAAGTTCACTTTTTGCAAAAAAATAATAGTGCCAAACATTACTTAAAGGACTTGATATCCTAAGTAATATCTAGCACCAATATATTTTACAAATATTCCTGCAATGTATCAGCAAGCTTTGCAAACTCTTCTATCGTCAAGGTTTCTCCTCTTCTCCTCTCTTCAATCCCACTATGCTCCAAAGCCTTTTTTATGCTTTCTTTTTCTATTGGTAAAGGACTGTTTGAAAGAGCATTTAAAAGAGTTTTTCTTCTCTTTCCAAAAGCAGCTCGAACTACAGCAAACAGCATTTTTTCATCCTTTACATGCACTCTAGGCGTTTTCAGAACAGTTAATCTTATAACTGTTGACTCTACTTTTGGCTGTGGGATAAATACAGATCTTGGAACTTTTGTTATAATTTCTGGATCGCAATAGTACTGAACAGCTACAGATAATGCTCCATAATCCTTTGTATTAGGTTTTGCCTGCATTCTATCTGCAACTTCCTTTTGAATCATCACTACCATGTTTTTAAGGGGTACTTTTTCTTCAAGAAACTTCATTATAATAGGCGTAGTTACATAATATGGAAGGTTTGCAATTACCTTCACTGCTTTTCCTTCACATTTTTCTTCAATCAATCTATGTATATCTAATTTTAAAACATCCTTGTGAATTACTTCCACATTATCGTAATCCCTTAACGTTTCTGAAAGGATAGGGATTAATGTTTGATCAATTTCAATAGCAATAACCTTTTTTGCCCTTTCTGCTAATACCTGTGTAAGTGTCCCAATCCCCGGACCTACTTCGATCACTATATCATCCTTTTCTACCTCTGCCCCATCAACTATTTTTTCTAATATATTTTCATCAATTAAAAAGTTTTGTCCTAAGCTTTTTGAAAACTTAAACCCATATTTATTAACAATTTCTTTTGTTGTTTTTGGTAAAACTAATCTCTCCATCATATCTCCTACTCCATTATAATTTTTTTAAAGCTTTTTCAAATTCTTCTCTTGTAACACCGTAATTATTTAGCCTATTTAAAAACTGCTTTGCATTTGCATAGCCTACTCCTAAAATTTTTCCCAATTCATCTCTCCTTCTGCTTGCTTCATGAGATCCTATTAAATCATTTCTAATCAAGTCTATCTGTTTAAATACATCTCTTTTTTCTTCACTTTCCGTTCTAACCTTATTCAATGCTGCAATAATATTTTCAGAAGAAGCATTTTCTATACCTATATCTCCATTTTTTGTTGCCTGTTCTCTAGGTAAAAAAGCATGTTTACATCCTTTTATACGCTTTGAGATATTTTTTCTAATCTTCTCTCCTGCATGATCAGGGTCCGTAAATATAATAACCCCTTTCCTTTTTTGAGCAAATGCTATTCTTTTATATACATCTTCTGTTATCCCGAATCCATGCGTTATAATTATTTCTGCATCAACTGCTTTTTTTACAGCAATCATATCATCTCGTCCTTCTACTACAATAACTTCCTTAATCATAGTTTTCCTCCATATATTCTTTTGATTCTTAAATCATTGTACAATATAGTACCATTTATGTAAAACTGAAATTTATCAATTTTAATTTTCTTTTTTATAAAAAACTATAAATCAAAAACAAGGGTAAGGAATACTCCTTACCCTAATCTAAAACATAAACTAACACCTTTCTTTTTCCATATCTTGCTACATCTCTAGGACTTTCAAAATAAAGATCTATTCTTTTTCCCTTAATCGCCCCACCTGTATCTTCAGCGCTTGCAAAGCCATAATCCTTTGACCCATCAAGAGCTTTTACATACAGTTTAGTTCCTAAAGGAATTACTCTCGGGTCTACAGCTACAACCCCCGGTCGCACCCTTGTTCCACTTCTAGTTATCCCATACTCTGGATGACTCGGATGTTTTCCACAGCTCTCAAAAGTAGCATCATAAGCAGTTGCAGTCATCTTAATAACTTTTTTTACTCTAAGCTTTCCTCTAGCAGTTGCAATATACATAGCTGTCCCTTTTTCTATCACTGCATCCTCTGCCTCTGTCAAAATATTTTCTTCAAGCAATTCCTTTGATACTATGATCCCATCCTCATATACTACTTTGTATTTAGCTTCTCTTGATCCATTTTTACCTTTCTTTATGATCTTTGTTTTTCCTTCTTCCAATTTATCATTATATTTTATAACGCTTTGATAAGGAATAGTTTCCTTCTTTGTGATCACTTTTTCTTCTACTTTTACAACTTTAATTGTTTCATATTTTTTTACACTTGCATCTAATGCTGGTGAAATAATGTCTTTTTCTCCAACGGATATATGATATTCATCTAAGATGTCTTTTACTTTTTCATTTGCCGTCATAATCTCCTTAAGCTTCCTATCAACCTGTATATTTACAGGATAGGCTCTTTTAATGGCAATAATCATACCATTTTTTACTTTTCCTTTTAAAGGTTCTGAGAGCTGATCATGTGGATGGAGTGCTACTTTTCCTTTCCTTACTGCATCCTCTACATGAAAGAAAATGCCTTCCACCTTTACTTCTTTGTCACCATCCTTGATGACAACCTCTTTTGTCAGTGCATGGCTAGCATAAAAAAAGCTAATCACCAATACACTAATAAGAATCATAAAATTTCTCTTTGTAAGAAATTTCATGCTCCTAAAGGGTATTTCCATTGTTCTTTTACCTCCTTATTGATTGCCTTTTTCTGCGGCTTTTATAAAATCCCCTAGCTGTCAGAAAGCCTCTCTGTCTCTAAACAATCTATAGTATTCTATACAAAAAAACTTTTTTCGTCAAATTTTTGAACAAATTTTTGAATCGTTCCCGTTAATTTACACAAACCTCTACCTTATTTTTCATTTTCGCCGTATTTCCCAGGAAATTTTCAAATTTTAATCATCTAATAAACCTTCTTTAGTATATCCTTGTCCTATATATTTATATGCACAAAACATGAAATTATTTCTATTTGTACCAAATAAATCTTGACCTCGCTTACTGAAATTACATGAAAAATACGTTAAGAACCTCCTCAAATAATAAAAAACATAGGATAGATCAACTATCCTATGTTTTTTATTATTTAATGCCAAAAAATTTCTTTGCATTTTCAGTTGTTTGATGAGCTACTTCTTCTAATGATAACCCCTTAATCTCAGCAATTCTTTCAGCTACATATCTTACATAAGAGCTTTCATTTCTTTTCCCTCTGAAAGGTACTGGTGTTAAATATGGGGAATCCGTCTCAACAAAAAGGTACTCAAGAGGGATGCTTTCTACTACCTCTACTGTTTTTCTAGCATTTTTAAAGGTTACAGGTCCTGCAATAGATATAAAAGCACCAAGCTTTATATATTGACGTGCAAGCTCTCTACTTCCTGAAAAACAATGAATTACAACACCTGTATCAAAAGCCTTCTCTTCCTTAAGAATACGCATTACATCATCATTTGCTTCACGGTCATGAATAATTATAGGAAGGTTTACTTCCTTTGCCAAAGCAATCTGCTTTCTAAATATTTCTCTTTGTATATCTCTAGGAGAATGATCATAATGATAATCAAGTCCTATTTCTCCTATAGCTACAACCTTTGGCTTTTTAGCTAACCCTTTTAGAAGTGATAATGTCATATCATCCACATCCTCTGCATCATGTGGATGCACCCCTACTGCTGCATAAATCATATCATACTGATTAGCTAGCTCTATAGATTTTACTGAAGACTCAAAATCTGCCCCTGGATTAACTATATATGATATACCATTAGCTTTTGCATTTTCTATTATTTTTTCCCTATCATTATCAAACCTTCCATCATCCAAATGGGCATGTGTATCAAATAGCATAAATATCCTCCTTTAGCTTACCTGTGCTCCATCTTCAATATCAGCTGTTACAAGTGTTAATGTTTTTCCATCAGCTGCTGCTAAAATCATTCCTCTTGATTCTTCTCCTCTTAGCTTGATTGGCTTTAGATTTGTTACAACAATAACCTTTCTACCTACCAATTCCTCTGGTTTGTAGTGTTTTGCAATACCTGATACAATTTGTCTTACCTCGTCACCAATCTTCACTTGAGATACTAAAAGCTTATCTGCCTTTGGATGCTTTTTACATTCTAAAATTTGTCCAACCTTCAAATCAATCTTATCAAAATCATCAATTGTAATTTCAGGTTTTTGCGTCATTTCCTTCTTCTCCTCTTTCTTTAGCTCTTCACTTTTCTTTGTAGCTTCTAAAGCTTTTAATTCTTTTTCAATATCAATTCTTGGGAATAATGGTGCATCTTTTTTCACTTTTATACCGCTAGGAAGCTTTCCAAACTCAAAAGTATCTTCCCAAGCAGTTCCTTGTCCGTGATTAATACCTAGTTGTGTCCAAATCCTTTTAGATGTTGTATGCATAAACGGTAAAATCAAAACAGAGATAATTCTAATACTATCTGCTAGATTATATAAAACCGTATTCAATCTTTCCTTCTGTGCTTCATCCTTAGCTAAAATCCACGGAGTTGTCTCATCTATATATTTATTAGTTCTTCTTACAAGCTTCCAAATTTCTTCTAAAGCATTGCTATAATCTAGTGCATTCATTTTTTCTTCCAATTTTGCTGCAACACCAGTGGCTAAAGCTTTTAAATCATCATCAAATTCCGTACCTGTCTTTGCCTCAGGAATAATACCACCATTGTATTTTTCAATCATAGCAACTGTTCTACTTACTAGATTTCCCAAATCATTTGCAAGGTCTGAGTTGATCCTATGTAGAAGAACATCATTAGTAAATACACCATCCTGTCCAAATGAATACTCTCTTAACAAGAAATATTTTAATGCATCTGTTCCATATCTATCTACAAGGACTACAGGATCTACTACATTTCCTTTTGATTTAGACATTTTTCCACCCTCAAGTAAAATCCATCCATGTCCAAATACCTTCTTAGGAAGTGGAATATCTAGTGCCATTAGTATTGCTGGCCAAATAATTGTATGGAATCTTACAATTTCCTTTGCCATTAAATGTACATCAGCAGGCCAATATTTTTTATATTTTCCGTCTAACTCTTCTGGATAGCCTAAAGCTGTAATATAGTTTGATAATGCATCAAGCCATACATAAATAACATGCTTTTCATCAATAGGAACCTTAATTCCCCAATCAAAGCTTGTTCTTGATATACATAAATCCTCAAGTCCTGACTTTATAAAGTTAACCATTTCATTTTTTCTTGATGCAGGCTGTAAAAACTCGGGATTCTCTTCAAATAACTGAAGAAGTCTATCTTGATATTTTGAAAGCTTAAAAAAGTAAGCTTCTTCCTTTGTTTTTTCTACAGGTCTTCCACAATCTGGACATTTTCCATCAACAACTTGGGTCTCTGTCCAAAAGGATTCACAAGGAGTACAATATAACCCTTCATATTCACCCTTGTAAATATCTCCTTTGTCATAAAGCTTCTTAAATATTTTTTGAACTCTTCTCTTATGATCTTCATCTGTAGTTCTAATAAAATAGTCATAGGAGATTTCCATAGTCTCCCATAATTTTTTAATTCCTGCTACAATCCCATCAATATATTCCTTTGGCTCCATACCATTTTCTTTTGCTACAGCTTGAAGCTTTTGTCCATGCTCATCTGTCCCTGTCAAAAACATTACATCATATCCAGTAAGTCTTTTAAATCTTGCTAAAGCATCAGCTGCTACAGTTGAGTATGTATGCCCAATATGTAAATTAGAGCTTGGATAATAAATCGGTGTTGTAATATAAAAGCTTCCTTTACTCATAAGTTCTTTTCCTCCTCTTTTTCTTTCTCCTTTTAAGTTCATTTTTACATTTTATCCATTCAAATATACCAAATACAGCCATAACCAAATGTCCTAATAAAGTAATTTTTAATTTATAATGGTCTACTTCCTGAATATATTCGATCACAAAGATTGAAAAGGGTTCAGGATGAAATAAAATTACTGTAATCCCTACAACAATATAGATCACAGAAATAAAAATAAATCCAATCAAATATCCATAGATAAATCTTAAAAACAGCCCTAGCTGCTTCACAAACGCCAAAAGCACCACCTGCCCTTTAAAATAAAAAAACCCGCCCCTAAGCAAAGGGACGAGAAATTTCTCGTGCTACCACCCTAATTCATTACTATCTCACAATAGTAACCTTAGTAAGTGACAAGAATCACCTTGCAAAATTAACGGACGCAACTCCGGCATAACCTAAACAAAAGTCTCAGCTATGCAGTTTAGGGGCCATCTTCAGTATATTACTTCGTGCTAAGTCTCACCACCCCTAGCTCTCTGTAACGAAATATCATACCTACTCTTCCCATCATTACTTTTATCGTATAAGCTTATTATATATACTAATTTATAAAAATATGTAAGTGTTGTCAATACTATTTATGTTATATTTTACTTTTAAATAAGGATTTTTATGCTCTTCTATTTCTCTTCCTACAAACTATTCCAAAACTAAAAAGTTTTTTATCTACCTAATCTAATATTCGCTTTAAGCGAAGCAAACACCAAATTCAATATATTTTTCAGTTTATTCACTCCCATAACCCCATTGAACACAAAATACCTCTTGTCTTTAATTCTGCCAAGAGGTATCTATATATTCATAGTTTTAATCAATTGAAATTTTTATTTTCTAGTTTTTTACTTCCAATTATTTTACTTGCTTGAGTCTAGCAATATCTGCCCAATTATTAGCTGTAGCTTCCTCAACTCTATACATATCTCTCTTAATTATTTGTATGTCTCCTTTGATATGGGCTATATCATTCAGCATACTATCATGTTCTGCTTTGTTCACTTGTGATGAATGCTCTAATGCCTTAACGATTTCATAGGTTTCATCCATTCTAGTTTTCATGTATGCTATTTCATTTTTTATACCTGATATTTCATCTTTCATACCTGATATTTCATCTTTCATACCTGATATTTCAGTTTTTAAAGGCTTTAATTCTTCTTTAAGGATTTCCCTAATTGCTAACAGCAATTCTTTTTCCATCATTTCACCACCTATATTATTGATTAACTTTATTTTAACATCAAATTACTTTCTACTCAAATTTATCAATAAAAAAAATCGTCCCGACTAAATACCATTACAGACATGATAATCCATGCCATAAATCTATTCATCTTTTGTTTTTTTATGCTAAGCAACTTTAAGGCCCCCCTTTTCTTAAGTCAAAACTACTTTTTGTAAAAAAATAAATATATCGTATAAGTATTTTTTCCTGTTTAATAGTTCACTAAAATCTCATATTCTCTTTAGCATACAATATTAATCTATGAAAATACCCACCTACAAACCCATACCGAAGCAAAAATAGCTGCTATATGAGATATTAATGCTGCAGGAAGAGTATGTCTTCCTCTTTTTATTCCCACAGCACCAAAATATACAGCCATGGTATAGAATATAGTTTCAGCTGATCCCATCATAGTACAAGCAAGTCTTCCAATAAAAGAATCTGGTCCATAAGTCCCAACCAAATCCTTTAAAATTCCTAGCGAACCACTCCCTGATATAGGTCTCATAATTGCTAGAGGTAAAACTTCACTTGGAACCCCGAATAATTTTGTAATAGGTGATAATATTTTAATAAATATATTTAAAGCTCCTGAATCTTTAAATATTCCTATAGCTAAAAAAATAGCAATAAGGTATGGCATAATACGAATAGCCGTTTGAAATCCTTCTTTAGCCCCTTCTACAAAAGCTTCGTAAATGTTTACTTTTTTAATCATCCCATGTACTAAAATGATAGTGATTAAAATAGGAATAATCATTATAGATATAAAATTCAAAATTTGAATCATATTAATATTTCCTTTCTAATAATTTACAAGCTATAATCCCTACAATAGTTGAAACAGCAGTTGCAGTAATGGAGGTCCCGATAATCTCTGTAGGATTTAAGCTTCCCGCATCTGCTCGGATCTTGAGTACAGATAATGGAATAAGCTGAATAGACGACATGTTAATAACTAAAAACATACACATAGCATTACTTGCTGTACTTTTGTCATTATTAATCCTTTGAAGCTGTTCCATTGTCTTAAGTCCTAGTGCTGTTGCAGAATTACCTGCACCAAACATATTTGCTACCATGTTCATGACTATACTGCTAATAGCAGGATGGTTTTTAGGGATTGTAGGATACAAAAGTCTTATAAATGGACTCATTATCCTTCCAATTTTTCTTATTAGTCCTGACTTTTCTGCTATATTCATAAGTCCTAACCACACTGCCATAATTCCAGTAAGACCTATTGCAAATACTACTGCCTCTTGAGTATTTTTAATAACAGCATCATTAATCACATGGGTATTCTGTGTGAATACAGCAGTAATAATGCCTATAATCATCATCATAAACCAAATGACACTCATCATTTCTTATCTCCCCATTTCTTTATAAGGCTTAAATATTAACGTTATATAAATATCCCTATGAAAGTATATGATATTACTCAAAAAACATATGAATATAAATCCTTTATAAAAAGACATAATGTAAAGAATTTTTTCGTATCTATCTATGAAAGGGGGAATACTCTTTGAATATAAAAGTTTCTTTAGGAGATCTAGGTATTATTTTATTAGGCTCAGCATTATTTGTTTTCATAATTTATGCAATCATACTTTTAAAAAACTTAAATGCCATAGTAAAAATCATACAAAAAACACTTAAAGATCATCAAGATAACATCGATATCCTTCTGAATAAGGTTCCTGATATCGCAAAAAACTCAAATATTTCAACATGGATATTGAGTAGTATACAGGTTATATATGCTCTAAAAAAAATAATAAAATTCTTTTAAAATTTATGGTTGACTTTTATTTACAATTCTGGTACTATTTAATTACATTAAAAAAAATGTCGAAAGTTGTAGAAGAAAGGAGATAAACAAATGAAATCCACAGGTATTGTAAGAAAAGTAGATGAACTAGGTAGAGTAGTACTTCCAATTGAATTAAGAAGAACATTAAACATCAAAGAAAAGGATGCGCTTGAGATTTATGTCGATAAAGATCAAATCATCCTAAAAAAATACGAACCAGCTTGTATTTTCTGCGGTCAAGCAAAGGATATCGAAGTTTTCAAAGGAAAAAATATCTGCCCAGCTTGTATAGAAGAGTTGAGCAAATAAAAATAACTTGTGCTACAGCACAAGTATTTTTATTTGTTTTGACTATCTCTTCCATATATTTCATGAATCTCATCTGTGTATGTTCCATCTTCATTATAAACATATAAAGGATCCATGAATTTTAATTCGGGTCTTCCATATTTTACGCATTGTATTAATAAAATATTAGGTTTTTTATTTTTATTAGGATGGACAAATCTTATTTTCTTAGGCTCAAGTCGATATTGTCTGCATAAATAAATAATATCTACCAATCTATGGGGTCTATGTACCATATAAAAATGACCTCTATCCTTTAAAAGCTTACTAGAAACAGAAATAACATCTTCTAATGTGCATTTTACTTCATGTCTTGATATGGCTTTCATGCTTTCAGGATTTAAAAGCCCTCCTCCTGCGTTCATATAAGGAGGATTAGATGTAACACAATCAAAGGAATAAGACTCTATATGTTCTAATATATTTTTTAAGTCTTCATTGATAATTTTTACTCTATCTTGTAATTTATTCAGCTTTACACTTCTTTGAGCCATTTCTGCAACAGCTTCTTGAATTTCAACGCCCAAAATTTCTTTTGCATCTGTTTTTCCTGCTAGTAATATAGGGATAATTCCTGTTCCCGTTCCCAAATCTACAACTCGCCAATTTTTTCTTATTTCACAAAAATTGCTAAGCAGTACAGCATCAATCCCAAAGCAAAAACCATTTGGATTTTGTATAAGTCTTAGTCCCTTGCACTGCAAATCATCTACTCTTTCGTGTTGTTTTACTAATTTTTCTTCCATACTATCTCTCCTGATTCTACTCCTATTTGTTTAATACGTTTTCAATTTTTTCAAGCATTGTTTTTTTATCCATACTCTGCGTTACAGCTTCTTTGATTATTCCTTCTTCATCAATAATATAAGTAGTAGGATATGTCCTTACCTTATATTTAACTGATATCTCTCCATCTACATCATATAATATAGGAAATGTATATCCCTTTTCATCTAAAAAATCATTCACACCTTTTGCATCCTTTTTTTCAGCAGCTAACACATTTACAGCTAAAACCACTATATTCTTTTCTTGATACTTTTCATATATTTCTTGTATATGAGGCATTTCTTGATTACATGCACCACTCCAAGTAGTGAAGAAATTAAGGAATACAACTTTTCCCTTTAAATCAGATAATTTTATTTCATTTCCTTCTTTGTCTAAAAGTGTAAAATCATAAGCTTTATCCCCTACAAATACACCATTTTCTTCTATTACTTGATCCTTTTCATCATCGTTTTCTGATTCAACTACTGGATCTTTTTTAGGCTCCTCTTTTTTAAGATATCCCCCTAAAGCAGCAGTCCCTAGTACAATTATCACCAATACAATTATCCATTTTTTGTACATGACACCACATCCCACTCCCTCTTTAATTGTAAAAGCCTTTTATATCATTATACTATAATTTATATGATAAATGCAGAAAACTCTCTTTACAAAAAAAGCCCCTCATTACAGGGACTTTCTTCATTATTCTGGTTTAGGTGCATCTACAGGACATACATTTGCACAAGCACCACATTCTATACATCCTGCTTGATCGATTATATACTTGTCATCACCAGCACTGATTACATCTACAGGACACTCTGGTTCACATGCACCACAGCTAATACATGCATCTGTAATTACATATGCCAAAATATTCACCTCCACAGCTTTTGGAAAATAGACTTCTAGTTAAGTATTTCCAACTATCATACAAATTATAACGATGATGATAAATTTTTATTCTTCTAATTCGTCTAATCCTTCAACCTCTGTATCTGATATCTCTACCGTTTCATTTTTGCAACAGCATCCAATCCTTTTTACTTGCTCCTTATGATAAATATATATGTCATCACTTAATTTGTACTCTTGAGCACCTTCTTTTTCTTCTACTATATGACGTACCTTTACACACTCTAAAAGCACACTATTATCTACAACAATACCTACCCCGTCTGCTGTTAGCACCTTCTCTCCCTGTTCAGGAAGGTTTTCTCTTAAACACTGATATGTTTCATGTTCATATTTTAAGCAACACATGAGTCGTCCACAAATTCCAGATATCTTTGTTGGATTTAACGATAAACTCTGTTCCTTTGCCATTTTTATAGAAACAGGCTCAAAATCTCCCAGCCAAGTAGCACAGCAAAGACTTTTTCCACAAGGTCCTATACCACCAATCATCTTTGCTTCATCTCTAACACCAATTTGACGTAGCTCTATTCTCGTTTTAAAGACTGCTGCCAAATCTTTTACTAATTCTCTAAAATCTACTCTCCCATCAGCTGTAAAATAAAATATTACTTTATTATTGTCAAAGGTATACTCTACATCAATCAGCTTCATTTCCAATTGGTGAGCACTAATTTTTTCTAAGCATATGTTAAAAGCTTCCTGTTCTTTTTCTATATTCTGCTTATTTTGTATTTCATCTTCTAAAGTAGCTACCCTTAATACTTTTTTCAACGGAGCTACTATATCATCTTCTTCAATCTCTTTTGGTCCTACTACAACTTCTCCAAATTCTATCCCTCTTGCAGTTTCAACAATAACATTTTGTCCTTTTTCAATAGAAATCTCATCTGGATCAAAATAATATATTTTTCCTGCTTTTTTGAATCTTACACCAACAACAGTTACCATTTTATTCCTCCTGTATAGTTAAAAGCATCATTTCAATTGCTAATTGAAAATTTACATTTGCTTTTATATCATTTTTTGTTTTTTCTATAATATGAATAATATTTCCTATTTTATTATATGCTATATAATTCATATGTCTTTGTAAAGCTGCTTTTTTATCCATATTCACCAAAAACTTGTCTGATTCTGTTTGGCTCAGTAAAAGTATATCTCTAAACCAAAAAAGCATAAAATCTAATATTTCATCTATATAAGCTTTATTTTGTTGAAAAAATTCAAATAACTCGAATACCATTAATTGGTCTTTTTTTAAGAGCTTTTCAATGACTTTTATTGTTTCTTCTCTTTTAATTTTAAATTCTTCTGATTCCTTCAGCTTCAATGCTTTTCCTAAACTTCCATCAGAAAAAGCTGCTAGAACTTTTGCTTCATCGGTTTGCATACCATACTTATTCACTAAAATATCCTCTATAATTTTTTCTCCAATTGGATGAAATTTCAATATCTGACACCGCGATTTAATAGTCGGCAAAAAGCTATTTGCATTAGTACTAAGAAGTATTATTACAGCATATGCTGGCGGCTCCTCTAGAGTTTTTAATAGACGATTTTGTGCGCTATCTGTCATAAGGTTGGCATCCTTTATAATATATATTTTTTTATTGCTCTCATAAGGCTTTCTCAGTAAATCCTGTTGAAAATCTTCAATTTGGTTGTTTTTGATACTTTTCCCTTCTGGTTCAATCATTTTTATATCTGGATGGTTATTAGTATTTACCTTCAAACACGATGAACAGTGATTGCAAACATCTTCATAATAATTTTTGCACTGTATTGCCTTCGCAAAAACTAAGGCTATCTGTGCTTTCCCAACACCCTTTGGTCCTTCAAATATATATGCATGAGCAATTCTTTTATTTTGAATAGACCTTTTTAAATAATTAATTCCCTTCTCTTGTCCTATGATATCTTTAAAACGCATTCAAATCCTCCAATTATTGATATACTCTCTTACAGCTTTTCTTTTACTATTTTATAAATCTCTTCATGAATTTCATCAATACTCTTTAGCTTTTGATTTTTAATGCATTCAATTTTTTTCCAATGATATTTGTTCGCTACCCATAAAGCATTCTCATATGTTTTTTTCAGATATTCAAAATCTCTTTCATGTATATCCTTTTTCATTTGCCCATTTATTTTATTCATTCGATTTTTCATTAGCTGATAGCTTACTTCTGGACTCATATTTAAAAATATCACTTCATCTGGAATCGGCAGCTCCATCTTTTTAAATTCTAAATCCCATAGCCAATCTAAAAAAATTCCTTTTTCCTTCTGAGTCTGAAACTTAGAAGCCTGATGAACCATATTTGAAGTAGTATATCTATCTGCAATAATTATTCCACCATCTTCAAGGAAGGTTTTCCAATCCTTTACATATGAAGCATATCGATCTACTGCATAAAAGGTAGAAGCAGTATATGGATTGACATCATCTGGCTTATTGCCAAAATCTCCATTCAAATACATCTTTACAAGAGCAGAAGCTTGACTTTCATAATTAGGAAAAGTAATTTTTTTTATATTCATTCCTTCAGCCAATAATCTTTTATATAATTTCTCTGATTGAGTAGCTTTTCCACTTGCATCTACACCTGATTCTATAACGAATAATTTTCCCTTCACTTTTGTTCCTCCTGTCTCCAATATCATGCTTTATCTATTATTTTATCATATCTTCCTTTATATATAGGTAAATAACTTCAAAATGAAATATAAAAGATAGTTCATTCCAAATAACTTATCTTTATATATTTCTTTTTTTATGTTGAAGTTGTTTACCTATAAATAAACAACATAAAAATTTGATGTTGAAATATAAAAATAAAGCCATCAACAAAAGCTGATGACTTTGCTCACTATAGGGTAACCAAGAAATTATGCCATATTTTCTTAAAAATTATATTATAGTATTCGTATCTTACATCATCCATATCTAAAGTACTTATAACCCTTTCACATTCTTCACATATGTATTCGTCTAACACCCTTATATATTTTGGTGCTTTTTCTTTGCACATACAACAGGAGACTGTCTTATGCATACAGCTCACCAACCTTTTTATTGTGATTATTGACCTATATTTATTATTGTATTCAAAACCAGTATGTCTTGTTATTCTTTTTTCAAAAAAAATTCTCATGTAGATCACATGAGAATTTTTATAATCACTAATATGACTTTTGAGAAGTATAAATTGCACTCAGTACTTCATCATTTGGTTCTATAATAAACATATATTTTTTACTACTTCTTGTAAATTCACCTACATACCATCTTTCTGTATTTCTTCCAGATACAAATTTGTATATTGATACTTTATTACTTTTTGCTTCCTGTATATCTACTTCATTAAAAGGCCTAAATTGTTCTAATTCACTTAACTTTAATGTTAAAAATAAATGATTTGCTTTTCCAAATACTTTTTCCATAATAAATTCATCATCTATAATCTTGTAGTTAAAATAGGCTACATGCTTATATATAATGATAAAACAAGCAATAACTGCTCCTGCAAGAGTCACTAACCCTCCAATCGTTCCAATAATAGGACTAAGCCCTCTTAATATTTTCATAGCCATATTCATTGCAAACAATGGTCCGCAAATCATAAATAGTACTTTCCAAAACGAAAGCTTCTTTTGCTTTATGGTTTGCCTAATCAATGCCATATTTTCTTCTCCTTATCTGATTTAAAATGATATTCTTAATAGTACAAATATTATCATATCATCTTATTTTCCTTTTCGCAACTCAAACAAAAAAAAGCTTCCATCTGAAAGCTTTTTGTCAACGATGTCCTTAAAATATTTTTCATTTTGCAATTTTAAGATGATTTTTTTTCATACTGCTCTTCAAATGTCTAGATTTTTCCTTTCTTCTCATTGATGTTTTAGTCTTTTTTAAATCTTTTACTGCATCTGCTAATAAATATATTTGAAAGCATGCAATAGGTATACACAGCATAATAAGAAATATTAGCTTTAAAACCATATATAATCATCCTTTTCTAATGATCTCTTCTCTTTTTTCCTTGCATATATATTCTAGATATCTTTTATTTTTCCTTTGTTGTATCCTTAGTTCTTTTGTCCTATTTATTCTTTTATTGTAGATTTATGTTGTAGCCTACACCATATATAGTTTTTTTATTTTCATACATACCATATATATTCGTGTTTTTTTTATGAAAAAGAAAAAGCTCAGAAAAAATTTCTGAGCTTTTTCTAAACCAGCGACGACCTACTCTCCCAAGGCGTCTCCGCCTAAGTACCATCAGCGCTGAAGGGCTTAACTTCTGTGTTCGGTATGGGAACAGGTGTGACCCCTTCGCTATTGCCACTGGATTATTATATATACCCTCAAAACTAAACAATGCATATTTTGGTCAAGCCCTCGACCTATTAGTATCGGTCAGCTAAAGACATTACTGCCCTTACACCTCCGACCTATCAACCAGATCGTCTTTCTGGGGTCTTACTGGATTAACTCCATGGGAAATCTTATCTTAAGGGGGGCTTCGCGCTTAGATGCCTTCAGCGCTTATCCCTTCCGTACATAGCTACTCAGCTGTGCCACTGGCGTGACAACTGATGCACCAGAGGTACGTCCATCCCGGTCCTCTCGTACTAAGGACAGCTCCTCTCAAATTTCCTACGCCCACAGCGGATAGGGACCGAACTGTCTCACGACGTTCTGAACCCAGCTCGCGTGCCTCTTTAATGGGCGAACAGCCCAACCCTTGGGACCTACTTCAGCCCCAGGATGAGACGAGCCGACATCGAGGTGCCAAACCTCCCCGTCGATGTGGACTCTTGGGGGAGATAAGCCTGTTATCCCCGGGGTAGCTTTTATCCGTTGAGCGATGGCCCTTCCACTCGGAACCACCGGATCACTAAGCCCGACTTTCGTCCTTGCTCGACCTGTGTGTCTCGCAATCAAGCTCCCTTCTGCCTTTGCACTCTTCGCGCGATTTCCGACCGCGCTGAGGGAACCTTTGGGCGCCTCCGTTACTCTTTAGGAGGCGACCGCCCCAGTCAAACTGCCCACCTGACAGTGTCCCAAAGCTGGATTCACAGCTTATGGTTAGAACTTCAGTATTACAAGAGTGGTATCCCAACGTCGACTCCACACACACTGGCGTGCATGCTTCTCAGTCTCCCACCTATCCTGTACATGTAATACCAAAATCCAGTGTCAGGCTACAGTAAAGCTCCACGGGGTCTTTCCGTCCTGCTGCGGGTAACCGGCATCTTCACCGGTACTACAATTTCACCGAGTCTATTGTTGAGACAGTGCCCAAATCGTTACGCCTTTCGTGCGGGTCGGAACTTACCCGACAAGGAATTTCGCTACCTTAGGACCGTTATAGTTACGGCCGCCGTTTACTGGGGCTTAAGTTCTGTGCTTCACTTTCGTTAACACTTCCCCTTAACCTTCCAGCACCGGGCAGGCGTCAGCCCCTATACATCGTCTTTCGACTTAGCAGAGACCTGTGTTTTTGCTAAACAGTCGCTTGGGCCTATTCTCTGCGGCCACCTCGGGCTTGCACCCTAACGTGGCACCCCTTCTCCCGAAGTTACGGGGTCATTTTGCCGAGTTCCTTAACAATAGTTCTCTCGCTCGCCTTAGGATTCTCTCCTCACCTACCTGTGTCGGTTTGCGGTACGGGCACCTACAATCTCGCTAGAGGCTTTTCTTGACAGTGTGGAATCAGTAAGTTCGCTACTTGTTTTTCGCTCCCCATCACGTCTCAGAATTATCGAAACGGATTTGCCTATCTCGACTTCCTAAACGCTTGGACGCACACAACCAACGGTGCGCTTAACCTATCCTCCTGTGTCACCCCATTGCTCAAACGATTTTCGGTGGTACAGGAATTTCAACCTGTTGTCCATCGCCTACGACTTTCGTCCTCGGCTTAGGTCCCGACTAACCCTGAGTGGACGAACCTTCCTCAGGAAACCTTAGGTTTTCGGCGGGCAGGATTCTCACCTGCCTCTCGCTACTCATGCCAACATTCTCTCTTGTATACAGTCCACTGCTCCTTACGGTACAGCTTCAACCCGTATACAATGCTCCCCTACCCATCCCAAAGGGATGCCGTAGCTTCGGTGACAGGTTTGAGCCCCGGTAATTTTCGGCGCAGGATCACTCGACTAGTGAGCTATTACGCACTCTTTGAATGAATGGCTGCTTCTAAGCCAACATCCTAGTTGTCTATGCAATCCCACATCCTTTTCCACTTAACCTGTACTTAGGGACCTTAGCTGACGGTCTGGGCTGTTTCCCTCTCGACTATGAATCTTATCACACATAGTCTGACTCCTAAAATTATGATTACGGCATTCGGAGTTTGATAGTCTTCGGTAACCGGTGAGGGCCCCTAGGACATTCAGTGCTCTACCTCCGTATCACAACTTTTAAGGCTAGCCCTAAAGCTATTTCGGGGAGAACCAGCTATCTCCGAGTTCGATTGGAATTTCTCCGCTATCCACAAGTCATCCCAGCCTTTTTCAACAGACATGGGTTCGGTCCTCCACGAAATTTTACTTCCGCTTCAACCTGCTCATGGATAGGTCACCCGGTTTCGGGTCTACGGCATACAACTAAAATCGCCCTATTCAGACTCGCTTTCGCTGCGGCTCCGTAGCATAACTACTTAACCTTGCTGCATACCGTAACTCGTTGGCCCGTTCTACAAAAAGTACGCGGTCGTTCATAAAAAGAACTTCCACTGCTTGTAAACATAGGGTTTCAGGTTCTATTTCACTCCCCTCCCGGGGTTCTTTTCACCTTTCCCTCACGGTACTATGCGCTATCGGTCACCAGGTAGTATTTAGCCTTGGGGGGTGGTCCCCCCTGCTTCCCACAAGGTTTCACGTGTCTCGTGGTACTCTGGAG
The DNA here is from genome assembly GCF_019203185.1 of Crassaminicella indica. Taxonomy (NCBI): domain Bacteria; kingdom Bacillati; phylum Bacillota; class Clostridia; order Eubacteriales; family Clostridiaceae; genus Crassaminicella; species Crassaminicella indica. The sequence continues at coordinate 825,643 of NZ_CP078093.1, forward strand.
TATACTCGAAAGTCTTCTTGTTTCGCCTACAGGACTATTACCTTCTATGGTGAGCCTTTCCAGACTTCTTCGACTACAATACCTCTTTCTTAATGAGTATATCCGCAACCCCTAAAGAAAATTCTTTAGGTTTGGGCTAGTCCCCTTTCGCTCGCCGCTACTTAGGGAATCGAGTTTTCTTTCTCTTCCTCAGGGTACTTAGATGTTTCAGTTCCCCTGGTATGCCTACCATTACCTATGGATTCAGTAATAGTTACTTAAGTATTACCTTAAGTAGGTTTCCCCATTCGGAAATCCCCGGATCAACGCTTGCTTGCAGCTACCCGAGGCTTATCGCAGCTTACCACGTCCTTCATCGGCTCCTGGTGCCAAGGCATCCGCCCTATGCTCTTTATAGCTTGACCAGTAAAAATTGTATTTTATATGCATTGTTCAGTTTTCAAAGTACACATGGTGGAGACGAGGGGGATCGAACCCCTGACCCCCTGCGTGCAAGGCAGGTGCTCTCCCAGCTGAGCTACGTCCCCATAATTAACTTTTGAAGGTTTGATCCTTCAAAACTATACAGTGTAAGTTAAGCCTTTCTCCTTAGAAAGGAGGTGATCCAGCCGCACCTTCCGATACGGCTACCTTGTTACGACTTCACCCCAGTTATTGATTTCACCTTCGGCAGCTTCCTCCATAAGGTTAGATAGCTGACTTCGGGTGCCCCCAACTCCCGTGGTGTGACGGGCGGTGTGTACAAGACCCGGGAACGCATTCACCGCGGCATTCTGATCCACGATTACTAGCAACTCCAGCTTCATGTGGGCGAGTTGCAGCCCACAATCCGAACTGAGACTGGCTTTTAGGATTTGCTCCAGATTACTCCTTCGCTTCCCGTTGTACCAGCCATTGTAGCACGTGTGTAGCCCAGAACATAAGGGGCATGATGATTTGACGTCATCCCCACCTTCCTCCGAGTTATCCCCGGCAGTCTCTCTAGAGTGCCCATCCGAAATGCTGGCAACTAAAGACAAGGGTTGCGCTCGTTGCGGGACTTAACCCAACATCTCACGACACGAGCTGACGACAACCATGCACCACCTGTCTCTCTGTCCCCGGAGGGATTTCACCGATTAAGGTTAATGCAGAGGATGTCAAGTCCTGGTAAGGTTCTTCGCGTTGCTTCGAATTAAACCACATGCTCCGCTGCTTGTGCGGGTCCCCGTCAATTCCTTTGAGTTTCAGTCTTGCGACCGTACTCCCCAGGCGGAGTGCTTAATGCGTTAGCTGCGGCACCGAAGGGATGAACCTCCGACACCTAGCACTCATCGTTTACGGCGTGGACTACCAGGGTATCTAATCCTGTTCGCTCCCCACGCTTTCGTGCCTCAGCGTCAGTTACAGTCCAGAGAGTCGCCTTCGCCACTGGTGTTCCTCCTAATATCTACGCATTTCACCGCTACACTAGGAATTCCACTCTCCTCTCCTGCACTCAAGCCAATAAGTTTCCAAGGCTTACTACGGTTGAGCCGTAGCCTTTCACCCCAGACTTTATCGGCCGCCTACGCACCCTTTACGCCCAGTGATTCCGGATAACGCTCGCCCCCTACGTATTACCGCGGCTGCTGGCACGTAGTTAGCCGGGGCTTCCTCCTAAGGTACCGTCAGTTTTCTTCCCTTAGGACAGAGTTTTACGACCCGAAGGCCTTCATCACTCACGCGGCGTTGCTGCATCAGGCTTTCGCCCATTGTGCAATATTCCCCACTGCTGCCTCCCGTAGGAGTCTGGACCGTGTCTCAGTTCCAGTGTGGCCGATCACCCTCTCAGGTCGGCTACTGATCGTTGCCTTGGTGAGCCGTTACCTCACCAACTAGCTAATCAGACGCGGGCCCATCCTATACCGCTAAAGCTTTGACTCATGTACCATGCGGTACTAGAGCTTTATCAGGTATTAATCCCGGTTTCCCGAGGCTATCCCTGTGTATAGGGCAGGTTGCCCACGCGTTACTCACCCGTCCGCCGCTTTCCACTAATCAAATCTCCCGAAGGATCATTGACAGCTTCTCGCTCGACTTGCATGTGTTAGGCACGCCGCCAGCGTTCATCCTGAGCCAGGATCAAACTCTCAAATAAAAGAATTCGAATTGAACGTTTCTCGTTTATAACGAGTATCTGGCTTAATTTCTTACACTGTATAATTTTCAAGGTTCAATTTTTTTATTTAATCGCCGTTTAGCGACTTTTTTATATTAGCATATCTGTTTCATCTTGTCAACTAATTTTCGAATAATTTTTTTAGAATAAATATAAATTTATTCCTCAAACAAAAATAAAGTAGGCAATTAATCTACCTACTTTATCTCTTTGGGTACTTCAATAACCTTTTCGAGCAAATCATCTTCTTCTGTTGCCTCTACAATTTTTTCTGTTTTTGTAAGTGCCGCAACAACTTCATAAGGTTCATTTAATACACTAATTTCTTCACCAAACTCTACATCTGCTATCCTCAATGGATTTCCTGGTGCTAATGATGATATATCTATATCTATGCTCTCAGGAATACGATCTGGTAAACATTCAATATTAGCTTCTCTTAATTGCTGCTGTACAACACCAATACTTGATTCTACTTTTTCTTTTCCTATTAATCTGATAGGTACTGTTGTATGTATTGGCTTATTAGTAGAAATTTCCTGAAGATCTATATGTCTTATTTCATTAGTTAACGGATTTCTCTGAATCTCCTTGATAATAACTGTTGAATAATTGTTGTCTACCTGCAAATCAAAGAGTACATTTGTTCCATAATTTCTTATGATATTATCTATTTCCCTTTTATCTAATTCTATTGCTCTCGTATTAGTATTTGGTCCATACACTACTGCTGGAACATGACCAATGTTTCTTATTCGATGGCACGCATTAGAACCTATTTGATTTCTCAAGTCCCCATGAATAACAGATTTTAGCATACATATTCCTCCCAATTATTAAATCTAATAGTAAGTATCTCCAATTCGCTTTTTTATATACTTTCATTCTCAAATTTATAAAGGAAGGAATAATCTAGCAATGCCATCATATTTTATATAGGTAAACAACATCAACATAAAAAAAAAGAAATATATAAAGATAAGTGAATGACTTCGATAACTTTTGTAAAAAAACTTACTGAAATTTCATAAAAAATACGTTAAGAACCTTCATTGTTTGAACGAAGTGAGTTTTGAAGGTTTAGTATTTTTTCATGAAATAAAGTTTTGTTTTTTCAAAAGTTATCTGGAATGAACTATCTTTTATATTTCATTTTAAAGTTGTTTACCTATAGATAAACAATATCAATATTAAAAAATAAATATATAAATATTAAGTGAATAACTTTTGTAAAAAACTTACTGAAACCATATGAAAAATGTGTTAATAACCTTCATTGTTTGAACAAAGTAAGTTTTGAAGGTTTAGCATTTTTCCTCATTTAAAAAATCTATTGCAAACTGCGCATAAAGAGCTATACCAATTTCTAATGCATCTTCATCTATGTTAAATCTTGGATGATGATGTGGATAATTTGCCTGCTTTTCTTCATTTCTTGCTCCAACAAAAGCAAGTACTCCTTCTAGATATCTAGCAAAATCTTCTCCACCTGTTACTTTTTCCATTTTGCTAATACCTTCTTTTCCTAATAGCTTTTCTACAGACTTTTCAGCTATCCCTGAACAAACTGCTTCATTAATCGTAGCAGGAGTACCATGAATATATTCAATTTCTGCTTCTGCCCTATAACTTGCTGCTGTATTTTTAGCAATTCTTTCCAGGATTTTAGGGAATTCTTTTCTTATTTCATTATTAAAGCATCTTGTCGTTCCTTCGAGAACTGCTTCATCAGCAATTACATTAAACCTTGTTCCTCCTTGAAATTTTCCTATACTGACAACAGCTGATTCTAATGGACTTATTTCTCTACTTACTACAGATTGCAAATCCATCACGATAGCAGAAGCAGCAACTACTGCATCAACTCCTTGATGAGGCAAAGATCCATGCCCACCCTTTCCTTTTACTTTGATCTTAAATAAATCTGCTGATGCCATACGAGGACCTTCCTCTACTGATACAGTTCCACAAGCTAGATCAGTCCATAGATGAATACCAAATACACCATCTACACCTTCCATAACCCCTTCTTGAACCATCTTTTCTGCTCCTGCAGCTAATTCCTCTGCAGGCTGGAAGAATAATTTTACAGTACCATTGATTTCAGATTTGCAGTCATTTAATATTTTCGCAGCTCCTAAAAGCATAGCGCCATGCCCATCATGACCACATGCATGCATGATTCCTTCATTTTGAGATTTATAAGGAATATCATTTGCTTCTTTTACCTGCAATGCATCAATATCAGCTCTTAACGCTACTGTTTTTCCATTCTTTTCTCCTTTAATAACTGCTACGATTCCTGTTCCTGCCACAGAAATATAATCAATCCCCATTTTGTCAAGCTCTTCCTTAATTCTTTTTGAAGTTCTAAATTCCTGCCAGCTTGGTTCAGGATACTTATGAAACTCTCTTCTTAAATCAATTACATACTGTTTGTTTTGTTTTGCTAATTCTTTTATATTCATAATCGTTCAGCTTTATAAAATCTATAAAAATCTTAATAAATTAAATATATGAAAATTATAGATTTTATTCATACACTCAATATTTTTACAATATTAGTGTACATAATAGCATTTCTCTACAATGCTATACCGCAAGCCAACGGTACTTTTGTTCACTTCCTTTCTTAACAATCAAGCAACTAATTTTCCAAAATGAAAATGTAGAGTAGTTACTTGATTTATATTTTTATAATTCCATACTCTTTCGATTACCACAATTTGAACAAGTTTTAGAGGTATAAGCTTCATTTATATAAACCACTTTAACATCATGCAATTTTGCCTTGTATGTCAAAAATGTATTGAATTTACCTAATCCCCAATTTTCTTTTATACTTCTGTTTAATTTTGTTAAATTTGATTTTTTAATCATTTGCTCTTGTGATAAATCTCCAAGAATTAATTCTTTTCTTTGAGCTAAATAAGTATTATAAAGGAGTTTACATAAAAAACTATTAATGAAGTTTAGTTTTTTCAAAAGTTATCTGGAATGAGCTATTTTTTATATTTCGTTTTGATGTTATTTATCTATAACATTTTTACGAAAATACCTGCTACTATAACAGAAACTATCGTAACAGTTGTAAAGCCTCCTACCAACATCTTTGGTAGCATTTGATCCATAAGATATTTTCTTTCCTCTTCCTTTTCTGTAAGTGCCTTTACAGCTTCTTCTGTTAATATATAGTTAGGCGGAAAACCATATAAAGCTGTAAGCGCAACAGCAAATGCCATTTCTTTTGTATATCCTAATGCTTTTCCTATAAGCATAGATAATATACCCATTCCTAAAACGCCTAGTATGATAATTCCCATGAGTGGTACAGCAATTTCTCCTAGCATTTGTGGTGTAGCTTTGCCAAGACCTGTAAATATAAATGCCATAAGTCCTGTCATAAAAAATCCAAAAGAACCTGATAAGTTTAATGGCTTTCTTTCTATAAAACCTACCTCAGCAGCAATAACTCCAAATATCAAACAGATAACATATTTTGATATAAATTCATCAATAGCTGCAGCAAATGCTATAGCTGCCCATGCAACCAATCCAAGCTTCGCAAGAATTATATATGTAGTTTGATACTTTTGAGGGATTTTAGGAAAGATTCTGAATTTTTCTCCTGAAGCTACAGCTAATTCATCTTTAGTATCTTCTTGTAGCTTTACTTCTCCACTTTTAAATATATTCAATAATCTATTTCCTTCCTTTTTAAGCATAATTGCCGTTAAGGGGTATCCTACAAATCCTTGCATTACATACATAATAATTGCTAATACTGCTAAATCAGCAAGTCCTTTTGCAGTTGCAGCATCTGACATCATAATAGCAGCCACAATTCCTCCTGTTAATGGTGGTGTTGCTGTTACAACAGTCTCCCATCCAAACAAAACTCTACCAAAGGTTAAAGTCATTAAGCATATTCCAATCACACCAGATAATGCAACTACTATAGTTTTCCACTGTTCCATCAACTCTCTTACACTCAGCATAGTACCCATATGTGTAATCAATAAATACATAGAAAGCAGTATAATAGGCTTTTGAAATCCTGCTAACGCTACAATATCACTAGGAAAAAAAGTCCAAAAACCAAATAAAAATAGTAGTGCTGATACAAATACAGATGGTATAAATGCTTTTGTTTTTGTAGATATGATATCTCCAACGCTTAATGCAATAAGTACTACACAAAATGCCATCATTAAACTCATTCATATTCCTCCTTGTGTTTGTTATTTTCTTCCATTAAAAACATCTCTCCTTTCAAAGCTATAATAGTAATGAAAAAAATAATGAAAAAACTTCTCTCCCTTTATCCACTAAAATAAAGGGGGAAGAAGTTAAAAGCAAAATAATATATTTTTATGCATATATATTCATTTCTGTAAGTTTACCAATTTTTTTCTTATTTGTCAATGTATTTTGAAAAATATATTTTTTTATACAATTCTCATATTTTCTTTAAGTTTTTGAGCAGCTGTATAAGGGTCCTCTGATGATACAATAAAAGACATAACAGCAATTCCTTCTACTCCTGTTAGAAGAACTTCTCGAACATTCTTATTAGTTATCCCTCCTAAAGCTATGACTGGAATATTTACATTCTCTTTTATTTCTTTTATAAAATTTAATCCTTTAGGTGCTAATCCTTTTTTGCAATCTGTCTTATATACATGGCTTGCAAGCAAATAATTCGCCCCTTTTTTTTCTGCTAAAATCGCTTCTTCTAAGCTGTGAACAGAAACTCCTAAAGAGCCTTTCCAATTAAAGCTTGTTTTTATAAAATCATAAAATCCTGTATGATAACCATCTGCTCCTACAGCTTTAGCTACTTCTAGATTTCGATTTATAATCAGCAAAGCATTTTTTTCTTTTGTAATTTTCCTTACAGCTTTAGCTATTGGTAGCAATTCATCATAAGTTAAATCCTTTTCTCTTAATATTACTGCTTCTACTCCACCTGCCACTGCTTTTTCAATGACCTCTATAAATGTTTTATTCCTTATTATTTTTCGGTTGGTAATTAAAAAAAGCATTTAGTCATCCTCTCTTAACATATTTATGTTTTTCCCTGACATTACCTTATTCATATTTCTCATAGAACACATTTTTCCACACATAGTACAGCTATCTTTGTGAGCTGGAAGCGACTCTTTTCTATACCTTCTTGCCTTTTCAGGATCAATAGCTAATTCAAACATCTTTTCCCAATCTAATGCTTGTCTTGCCTTACTCATTGCATCATCCCATTCTTTTGCACCTTTTATATTTTTCCCTAAATCTCCAGCATGTGCAGCAATTCTTGTTGCAATGATTCCTTCTTTCATATCTTCTAAGCTTGGAAGCCTTAGATGTTCCGCTGGTGTAACATAGCATAAAAAATCGACCCCATAGCTTGCAGCTAACGCACCACCAATAGCACTCGTTATGTGGTCGTATCCTGGTGCTACATCTGTAACTATTGGGCCTAATACATAAAATGGTGCACCATGACAAAGCTTTTTTTCAAGCATTACATTGGCAGCAATTTCATTTATAGTCATGTGTCCAGGTCCTTCAATCATTACCTGCACATTTCTTTCCCATGCTCTTAAAGTCAGCTCTCCTAATATTAGTAATTCCTGAATTTGACTTGCATCTGTAGCATCATTGATGCTTCCAGGTCTACATGCATCTCCAAGACTTAAAGTAACATCATATTCCTCACAAATATCTAATAACTCATCAAAATGTTCATAAAATGGATTTTCCTTATCATTTAATTCCATCCAAGCATAAATTAACGACCCACCCCTTGAAACAATATTGGTAAGTCTTTTATTTCTTTTAAAAACCTCTGCTGTATATCTATTGATGCCTGCATGGATTGTAACAAAATCCACCCCATCTTCTGCATGTTTTTTAACTACTTTCAAAAACTCCTCTGCCGTAATATCCTTTAATTCTTTATCATAAAACCCTACCGCATCATATACCGGAACAGTCCCTATCATTGCAGGAGACATTTCTATCAGTCTTTTTCTAAATTCTTCAGTTTTTCCATAAGAGCTTAGATCCATAATCGCTTCAGCCTTCATATCAATAGCTGTCTTAACCTTTTCAAGCTCTTTTTCTATATCACAGCAATCCTTTGAAATACCTAAGTTTACATTTATTTTTGTTCTTAATCCTTCTCCAACCCCCTCTGGATTTAAGCTTTTATGATTCTTATTTGCAGGAATAATCACCTTCCCTTCTGCAATCAAATTTTTTAAAACTTCTACATCTATATTTTCCTTTTTTGATACAAGCTCCATTTCCTTTGTGATTATACCTTTTCTAGCTGCATCCATTTGTGTTGTATATGTCATTTTTATTCCTCTCCTTTTCTATATTTGCATCCAATCCTTAAATACTGGCTGATACCCTTTTGATAAAATAACATTCTTCATCTCTTCTACGCTTCTATTATCTGATATCTCAAATTGTCCTTCTCCCTTATCATTACTGCTGTGTCCTCCTACTTCTGTGCTTACCCCTGCAGACATTTTGGTAACGCCTAGAGGGATTAAGTGATCTCTAAAGCTTGCTCTTTCCCTAGTAGATAATGTAATCCCTAAATATGGCATAAAAATCCTTAAAGCTAGTAAATACTGAACAATATTTTTATCACTCACATTATGAACTTCATCAAAGCATCCTGCATGAGGACGAATACGAGGTGGTGATATACTAATACATACATCTGGGTATTTGTTTTGGAGATAATTAGCATGAAGTCCACTCATAAAAGCTTCTCTTCTCCATTCATTTAGCCCTAAAAGAGCTCCAATATTCACATTCCTCATCTTAGCTTTGCATCCTCTTTCAGGTGTATCTAATCTAAAATGATAATCTTTTTTAGGTCCTGATATATGTACCCGATCGTAAATCTTCTCATCATATACCTCTTGATAAACAGCTAAGTTATCTACCCCTGCTTCTACCATTCTTTCATAATCCTCTTGCGTTAAGGGATATACTTCAATCCCAACAGAATCAAAATATTTCTTTAGAATCTTTACTGCATCTATAATATAAGATACTGGTGTAGCATTAGGGGATTCTCCTGTTAAAACAAGAATATGCTTAAGTCCTGTTTTAGCAATAGAAATAGCTTCCCTTTCTATTTCTTCTGGGGATAATTTTTTTCTTTTAATATTGTTATCCACATTAAACCCACAATAAGCACATCTATTCACACAGAAGTTTCCTATATACATTGGAGTAAATAATAATATGGTCTTTCCAAAATGCTGTAATGATAAAGCATGTGCCTTTTGTGCCATTTCTTCTAAAAAACTTTCTGCCTTTGGAGACAATAGTGCTAAAAAATCATAAATATTTATTTTATTTTTATTTAGTATTCTTTTAATCTCTGTTGATGTAACATTTTCAAAAAAAGCATCATAATCAAAATCCTTAAAATTTATATAAACATCATAAAAGCCCATCAAAACTCACCTTCATTCAAAAATCCTGTAAGTGGAGAAGAAGCAATAGCACATTTTTTAGTAGCTCCTAATTTTGAAAGATATGCAGTTCTTCCTGCTATTACTGCAAGAGAGAATGCTTTTGCCATATTTACAGGGTCATCAGAAGTAGCAATAGCTGTATTTACTAAAACTGCTGCTGCACCCATTTCCATAGCTTCAGCCGCCTCTGATGGCTTTCCAATTCCTGCATCTACAATGATTGGTAAATCTATTTCGTCAATCAAAATCTCAATAAGCTCCTTCGTCCTAATTCCTCTATTTGTTCCTATAGGTGCCCCCAAAGGCATTACTGCTGCTGCACCTGCATCTACCAATCTCTTTGCACTCATAAGATCAGGACTCATATAAGGAAGTACAACAAAGCCTTCCTTTGATAAAATTTCCGTTGCTTTAATAGTTTCTTGATTATCAGGAAGTAAATACTTATGATCAGATATAACCTCAATCTTTACCCAATCACCACAGCCCATAGCCCTTGCAAGTCTTGCAATCCTCACAGCTTCTTCTGCATTTCTTGCTCCAGAGGTATTTGGAAGCCATATAACATCTTTGGAAATATATTCAAGGATATTTTCTTCCTTAGCTTCAAGATCAACTCTTCTCACCGCCATTGTAACTACTTGAGTTTCAGAGCTTTTAATAACATCAGGTATAATTTTTTTACTCGGAAATTTTCCAGTCCCAATGAACAATCTGCTTTTTAATTCAATTCCTCCAATTTTCAATAAATCCATTCCATCATCTCCTAAACTTCATATTCTTCTAAAATAATCCTAAGCACTGTATTCGCTTGATGATTTGCGGCGATAGCAACTCTCGGTGCCATGAGTCCACAGCCCGGCTTTGCTTCTGATATTTCATCTCCAACTAAATAGAAGCGATCTCTCACTATTTTTGTTTTTATTGTATTATTCGAAAAATATCCAGCCATTCCAGAGGCTGCAACGATATATTTCTCAGGAAGCTTAGATAAAGCTGTATTGACTAAAGTTGCTTTACACATAGGATTGTCCAATGCTTCCACAATAATATCCGCATCTTCAAAGCAATCCTTTATATTGCTTTCATCAAGGTATAAATCTTTTGTTTCAACATCTACAAAAGGATTAATATTTTTTAGGACATCTTTTATTGCTTCTGTTTTTTTCATTCCTATATGCTTTGTAAAATACTGCTGCCTATTTAAATTGCTTGGCTCAACTACATCAAAATCTATAAGCACTAGTTTTCCTATTCCTAATCTTGCTAAAGAGACAGCTACATTTGAACCAAGTCCCCCAAGTCCTGCAATCCCTACACATGCCTTTTTTACTTTTTCATGAACTCCCGGTGTATGTCTAGCTACTAGTAAAGCTTCTAACTCCTCTTCATTTGGAATTTCTCCTCTTATAATGAGAGTAAGTCTGTCATCCTTCTTCAAAGGTGCATCTTCTCTTAAAATAAATCCGTTTAAAACAACAATATCTGCTTCCTTTTTTACAAAATCACGAATTCCAAAGGCTGTAGATCTTTCATTTACAATAACCGGCTTTTCATTTACATATATTTTCAAATCAACCACCTCCAACAAAGCTTACGATCTCTACTTTATCTGCTTTGTTTAATACATGCTCATTATATTTTTCTTTTGGAATAATTGTAAGATTTACTTCTACAACTACCTTTTCTTCATTCAAATCTAATTTTTTCAACATCTCACAAATAGTTATCTCTGAATCAAAATCCATTTCTTTTCCATTGATTATCATGCTTTTCCCTCCTTTCTTTTACGCTTTATCCCAAAAACACATTAAAATTAATATATTAAAAAAGTGCGAATTCATAGAGAATTCGCACTTTAAATAATAGCGTACAAAATATTCCCTACGTTGGCATTACCCAAATCAGGTTATACGGGTCAGAGATTTCATCTCTTTCTCAGCCCATCAACATGAGCTCCCCATAGTTTATAAAATTTTCCATTTTAAAAAGCTTACCCTAGGGTAAGCTTTAAAAATAATCATTTTTATCTTTAGCTTCCCTACGGCAGTATTAACTGCATCAGGTTATAAGGGTTAGGATTTCTCCCTCTCAGCCAAAAGGCACCCCTAGCATTTCTATTCTATTCTCTTTTATTGTAATCCTTAATTATGATTTTGTAAAGTTTTTGATTATATACCTAATTATTCTAATCCATATCTCTTCAATTTCTTATAAAGTCCTACACGGCTAATTCCAAGAGATTTCGCTGTTTGATATTTGTTTCCATTATTCTCTTTCAAACAGGCTACTATCATATCTTTCTCCATTTCTTCTACCATCTCTTTTAATGACTTATTTCCTATAGGATAGTTTTTTTTATCATTTTTAGTAAGTCTTGTTGGTAAATGCTTTGGTTTTATTATTAAGTCTGAATCTAAAAGGTTTATAGCCCTTTCAATAACATTTTCAAGCTCTCTTATATTTCCAGGCCAAGCATATTTTTTTAATATTTCTATCGCTCCCTGAGAAATCCCTTCTACATAAATACCTAATCTATTAGATAATTTCATTTTAAGTTCATTAGCAAGGGCTTCTATATCTTCTTTTCTTTCTCTAAGAGGAGGTATCTTAATAGACATTACATTTAATCTATAAAAAAGGTCTTCACGAAATTCACCATTCTTCACTAGAGCATCTAAATCTTTATTCGTAGATGAAATAATTCTAACATCTATTTTTCGAATCACATTCCCTCCAAGTCTTTCTACCTCTTTTTCCTGAAGAACCCTTAAAAGCTTTGCCTGCATAGCAAAAGGCATATCCCCTATCTCATCTAACAAAATCGTTCCTCCATTTGCAAGCTCAAATTTCCCTTCCTTTCCTCCCTTTTTAGCACCTGTAAAAGCACCCTCTTCATATCCAAACAATTCTGATTCTAGTAATTCTGCTGGTATAGCTGCACAGTTTATTTTTACAAAAGGTCCTAAATATCTATTGCTAGCATTATGAATAGAATGAGCAAAAAGCTCCTTACCTGTTCCACTCTCTCCTGTAATAAGAACATTAGAACTCGTTTTTGCTGCTTTCATTGCCATATCCTTTACAATACTCATACTCGGACTTTCTCCTACTAAATCTTGAAAGGAATATTTTGCAGACCTCTCCTTATTAAGTTCACTTTTATAGTAAGCAATCTCCTTCTCTAGTTTGGATATTTTTTTACTAAGTGTTTGAAAATCTCTTATATCCTTAAACATAACCTTTCCAACTGCACCAATAATTCTTCCATCCTTTTTAATAGGAACACGCATAGAGATCATTCTTTTATTTTTTATTTCCTGAATTTCTCCCACTTCCATAATTCCAGTTTCTAATACAACATGAAGTCTTGTATTCTCAATAACCTCTGCTACATGTTTTCCTTCAGGCTCTGATATATCTAAAAATTCTTTATAGGCTTTACTCATCATAGTAATGATTCCATTTTCATCAACAACAGTAACCCATTCATTGGCTGTATCCAAAATAGTATTTAGTATTTCTATATATATCTTATCCTTATCCATTTCTTTGCTCATTTTTCTATAATTAGTAATATCATGGAATAAAGCCATTGCTCCTTCAACATTTCCTTCTAATATCATTGGCATCATACTCATTCTATACTGTCTTTTATTGATGCAAACATTCCTATTTAATTCCTCTTTTCCTGTTTTCACAATAATAGGAAGTCTACAGTTTGGAATAATCTTGTGAATATGTTTTCCTATAATATCCTCTTTTTTTAAATCAAGTAATTTTTCAGCACGCTGGTTCATGACCATTATATTTCCAGCTTGATCTATTGCTAAAAGTGCATCAGGAATATTATTAATTAAAGCATCAAAGTATTTACTCATGCTCAGCCCTCCTCAAAGCAAGGACAATATATTTACAAAGCATACTTTATACAATTTCACTGAAATTATATCATATATTTTGAATTTCTCAAAACTTGTCGAATTTTGCGTATATTTAAAGCTAATAAAATCCCTTGATACACGTATCAAGAGATTATTATTTTTAATATTGATAAAATCCTTTCCCTGTCTTTCTACCTAAAAGATTTCCCTTCACCATCTTTTTCAACAATGGATGAGGTCTATATTTTGGATCTCCAAATTCTTTGTAAAGCACTTCCATGATCGCTAAATTCACATCATTTCCTATTAAATCAGCTAAAGCTAAAGGACCTATAGGGTGATTTGCACCCAATTTCATAGCTTTATCAATATCTTCAGCACTTGCAATACCTTCTGCTAAAATACCAATAGCTTCATTAATCATAGGAATTAAAATTCTATTTACTACAAACCCTGGGGCCTCTTCTACTTCTACAGGGATTTTATCTATTTTTTTAGTCATTTCTAAAACATTATTTTTAGTTTCTTCAGATGTAGCAACTCCCTTTATAACTTCTACAAGCTTCATAACAGGAACTGGATTAAAAAAATGCATTCCTATAACCTTATCAGGTCTATTAGTTGCAGTAGCTATTTCTGTTATGGAAAGTGATGATGTATTAGTAGCTAAAATAGTTTCTTTTTTACAAACTTTATCCAGCTCTGCAAATATTTCTTTCTTTTTTTCAATACATTCTACTGCTGCTTCTACTACTAGATCTACATCTACTATATCCATCCCCGTAGTAGTTGTTATTCTTCCTAATATCTCATTTTTCTCTTTCTCAGTAGTTTTTCCATTTTTAATACACTTTTCTAAATTTTTTGTGATCATCTCAAGTCCTCTTTCTAAAGAACTTTCTTGAATATCTTTCATGATCACTTGGTATCCTGCTTGCGCAAAAGCTTGTACGATTCCTGATCCCATTGTTCCAGCACCAATTACACAAATCTTTTCCATAAAGAACCTCCCAAATTTTATTTTATAAATTGCTTTTATAATTTTTTCAGTATCATAAAATCTACTACGCAAATCTTATACCAAGTTTTTATTTTATTCATAAAAGTTTTAATCCGTTGCTTTCATTTGAACTACTTATATTCATTTACTCATTTACTTTTATACCTTTATCTACAAGTGCTGTTTTGTAAATTAAGTAAACACTATAATGAGATTTTACTGCATCCTACACATACTTCATATGTGTAAATTAAGTTTACATATTTCTTTTGATTTACACTCGTTTCAAAAAATTATTTTTATGTAAATCTGTCATATTCTTTTCGCAAATACAATACACATTATTATATGTAAAGCTTAGCTTTCTTTTTTCATAAAAATTCAAATAAAAAAAGGGGGGGTTTTGATGGGAACTAAAAAAAAATTAGCAGATATTTTAGCAGCAAAAGGGTTACCCATCAATTTCCAAGCTGGTGGGAGCGCACCAGAAAAAATGATCGATAGAGAAGTAAAAAAAGAACCTACTGAACGCGCAAAAAAATTAAGAGACATTTATTACGACACATTATCTTCTGCCAATACTGAATTTCCTTATTGGTACACCCGTAAATGGAATGAATTAGAAGGTGAAGTTACAGTTGTCAGACGTGCAGAAGCATTGAAATGTGCTTTTTCTCATCTAACTCCTGTTATATTCCCTGGTGAAAAGCTTGTTATGCAAAAAGCAAGCTATTATAGAGGTTCCTTCCCAATGCCATGGTTATCAGAGGGATTTTTTGTAGCAAAAGAGGACGAACTTTACAAAGAAGCATTAGAAAGAGGAAGTGCTAGTGCAGGAGAATTAAGCAAATTTGGTACAGGCGGTGGAAATGTTACAGAAAGCTTTGGCAATGTAGTTTCTATAGCTGGTAAATTTGGAATGCGCAAAGAAGAAATCCCTGTATTAGTAAAGTTGGCTAAAGAATGGGTTGGACGAAGCGTAGATGATTTGGGTCATAAATATGAACAGATGGTTCCAGAATATCAAATGAAAGAAAACATAATGAGATCTCTTATTTGTATGTTTGACTCTGGATTTACTTTACCACAAGGACGTGAAATCATTAACTATTACTATCCTCTACAGTACGGCTTTGATGCCCTTATTGAAATGGCTGAGGATTGTAAGAAAAAGGTTGCAGGACGAGCAGGTGGTGATGGTCTTATTGGTATGGACCGTTTGTATTTCTATGAAGCTGTAAAAATAGTTTTAGAAGGTGTGCAAGCTTGGATTCTAAATTATGCAAAAGAAGCAAAAAGACTATCATCAGCAACTGTAGATCCTGTTCAGAAAAAAGAGTATGAGGAAATATCATCTTGTTTAGAATGGATTTCTCACAAACAACCTCGCAGCTTTAGAGAAGCCCTTCAGCTTACTTATATTGTACACATCGCTTGCTTAAATGAAGATGCTATTTCTGGATTATCTCCTGGAAGACTCGGACAAATTCTTTATCCGTGGTTTGAACAAGATATAGATGCTGGTCGTATTACAGAAAAAGAAGTTCTTGAGCTTTTAGAGCTTCACAGAATTAAAATGACTTGTATTGACTGTTTTGCATCTACTGGAGTTGTAGGTGGCGTTCTTTCTGGAAATACTTTTAATAACTTAAGCATCGGTGGTTTGACAAGAGATGGTAAATCTGCTACAAACCCTCTTGAAATGCTTATTGTAGAAGCAGGGATTACTTGTGCAACTCCACAGCCGACTTTGTCAGTTCTTTATGATGAAAAATTGCCAGAAGAATTCTTATTAAAATGTATTGAATGTGATAAAACAGGTACAGGATATCCAGCTTGGATGAATAATAGAGGCGGTATTGAATTTTTATTACAGCAATACGGTTCTGAAGGAATGACCGTAGAAGAGGCTCGCTCCTTTGCTATTGGAGGATGTCTTGAAACTTCTCCTGCCTGTTGGAAAACATTGACTCTTAATGGAAAAACTTATGAGATTCCAGGTGGCGCAGGTCAACCAACTAGTGTAGGTGTACACTTTATCGCAAATCCAAAGATACTTGAGTTAGTTATCACAAATGGTAAGGATCATAGAACAGGACTTCAAGTATATCCTCCTCATAATAAAAAGCTCGAAAGCTATGAGGAGTTATGGGAATGCTTTAAAGATTACTATGAGATGACTGTTGACTGCTTAACAACAACTAACAATATTCAACACGATATCTGGAGAAAACATAATATGTCCATATTTAGTTCTATGTTAAAGCCAGATTGTTTAGATAAAGGCCATCATATAGGTCATTTAGGATATCGTTACAACGCAACCTTTAATGTTGAAAGCTGTGGTACTATCAATATGGTAAACTCATTAGCAGCTATTAAAAAATTAGTCTATGACGATAAAAAGTATACGATTGATGATATGCGTGAAGCTATGCTTCACAACTTTGGTTTTAAAGCTGCTGATGAAATCGGAAGCTATTCTTTAGCAGATCAGGAAAAAGCACAAATAAACGACCCATATGACGATCTTTATGGAGATTGCTTGACATCTCCAAAATATGGTAATGACGACCCATATGTAGATAATATCTTAAAAGAATATGAAGAATGGTTCTGCAAAATGTGTAGAAATCATGAATCCCTTTATGGTAAGCCATTATATGCTTGTCAGATTTCAGTTTCAACTCACGGGGCACAAGGTCGCGCAACACTTGCTTCCGCTGATGGTCGTTTATCTGGTACAACTTATGCAGATGGTTCTATGTCTGCTTATCCAGGAACAGACAAACACGGTCCTTATGCATTATTTCAATCTGCTACTGTTTGGGACCATACTCAATCTCAAAACTCTCAGATGAACTTAAAGATTCATCCAAGTGCTATTAGGGGCATAGAAGGTTCTAAAAAGCTATTAGATTTAACTAGAGCTTATATGAGAAAAGGTGGATTCCATATTCAATACAATATAGTTGACTCTAAAGTCCTTAAAGCTGCTCAAGAAAAACCTGAAAACTATAGAGATTTGATGGTTAGGGTTGCAGGCTTTACACAGTATTGGTGTGAAATCGGCAAACCAATCCAAGATGAAGTAATTGCAAGAACTGAATATGAAGGGGTGTAAATAATGAGTGAAAAGAACTTAAAACATCATGATTGCTTAAATTTCGCACCAATTGACGTTGCGAAGGGCATTTGTAGAATAACTAATAAAATTATTTTTACAGATACAAATACATGTCCAAAATTTATTGCTTTAAAAAAATGTAAAAATTGTGCCCACTTTACAAATCCTAATAGTAAAAATATCGGCACTTGTTTAGGACTAGAAAAAGAATCATGGACGTATGGTGAGCTTTGCGCTGTAACTTGTGAAGGTTATAAAGAAAAATAGTTTGCATTAGCAAAAGAAGAGCGCCATTAAAATTTAGCGCTCTTCTTATTTATAAAATGAGGAGGCTTAAAAAATGGATGAAAGAAAAGCAAAACATTTAGGTCATATGGTTGTTATCGCTTCATGGCTTGCTGTTTTTTGTCTTTTTGGTTATAGGTCTACCTTCTCTGTCCTTTTAGGTCCTATGTCTAAAGGTTTAGGATGGAGTGTTTCCCAACTGTCATTAGGATATTCTCTAATGATGACTGTTTATGCCATCACCGCTTTTTTCAGTGGAATGATCATCGATAAATGGGGTACAAAACCAGCTTATGCCATTGGCTCTGTTTGTGCAGCCCTCGGTTTTTATATCACTAGCAATGCACAAACCTATCTGTCATATTTGATTCCATATGTAATTTTTGCTGGTGTTGGCACAGGTATGCTTTGGGTTTCTTCAACTGTTTCTGTACGGAAATGGTATGTGGGAAAATCATATGCTACAATGTGGGGTTTTGCCTTTATGGGTGCTCCTGTTGCACAGGTTGTTTTAAGCTTGGGTGTAAAAAAAGTACTTTTAACTATGGATTGGCGTCTAGCCATGAAGGGGTTGGCTGTTGTTGTTTTTGTTGCTCTTGTTATAGCAGCTTTGATTGCAAAGAAAAATCCACAAGATTATGGTCTTAAACCATTTGGGCTTGTAAACAATAACAATTCTCCTAAAAAGGATGATTATGTTTGGGGTCTTAAAGAAGCTTTTAGCAAACCTGCCATTTGGGGTGCTATTTTAGCTTTCTTAACTAGCATGGTAGCTGAATTTTTGATTTGGACACAAGTAGTCATGTATTGGACCCGCGATATCAAATTATCCTTAGATACAGCTACAAACCTATACGTTATTATTGGTATTGCTGGAATATTCACCATGCCTCTTATGGGAAAAGTAGCAGACCATATTGTTTCAAAATCTACTTCAGAAGCAAAGGGAAGAAAAACCATGCTCATTTTTGCTCCTATCATGGGTGTGATTGCTTGTATACTTTTACTCAGCACAAAAGCGTCTATGGTATTTAGCGCTATCTCCTGTCTTTTGTTTGCAGTTTATTGGGCTATTGAACCAGGTGGTGTTGCTGGATATGCAGGTTCTATTTACGGAGGAAAAACTTTAGGAAAGATTTGGGGAGCAGCTACATTAATAGTTATGGGAATCGGCCCTGCTGTAGGAAGCTTCATGGGTGGATACTTATTTGACATATCAGGAAATTACCAAAACTCTATCATTTTTGCAACATGTTCCTTTGCTATTTCTGCAGTTGTAGCTTTCTTCTTGCCTTTGTCTGCAGAACACAAATGATCCAAAAAGGAGTTTAGAGAAATGAAAGAAAAAAAAGGATTACTATTTGATATTCAAAGCTATTCTGTTCATGATGGCCCCGGTTGTAGAACTATATGTTTTTTTAGTGGATGTCCACTTCAATGCGAATGGTGCGCTAACCCTGAAGGCTGGACATATAAAGAAAAACTCATGTTTGCACAAAGCAAATGTAAGCATTCTAAAGGCTGTACCCGTTGCATTACCGCATGTCCACATGGAGCTATCCAATTTGATAATGGAAAAATATTTATTGACAGGAATTTTTGTAGTAGCTGCAAAACCTTTGACTGTACAAAAGTATGCTACCATGAAGCTTTAAAGGTTTGTGGCAAGTGGTATACACCAGCTGAACTTATGAAAATCCTTGCTCGTGATCGTCAATATTGGGGTAAAAATGGTGGTGTTACCTTCAGTGGTGGAGAACCCTTTATGCAAAAAGATTTTCTATTGGAAATGCTTAAGCTATGCAAAGAAAAATATATTCATAAAGCCATAGAAACTACTGCTTATACAAATTCTCACGATTTTCTTCAAATAATGGATTATATTGATTTTGCTTTTATCGATATAAAGCATATGGATAGAGAAAAACACAAGGAAAAAACAGGTGTTTATAATGATTTGATTTTAAAAAATATCGAACAGTTAGCTCATTCATCTTGGAAAGGTAGATTAGTTTTAAGAATGCCTGTTATTAGAAGCTTTAATGATACAGATGAAAATATCCATAAGCTAATTAAGTTCATGAAAAGACTTGAACTATTCGAAATCAATATCCTTCCTTTCCATAGGCTTGGTGATTCAAAATGGAATCAGTTAGGAAAGGTTTATCCTTATAAGGATGAAGCACCTACCCCTGCTGAAAAGTTAAATGCCATTCAAGATCTTTTTCTAAATAATGATATTGCTTGTTATATTGCTCATGATACTAGCTTTTAATTAATATAAAAAGAGTCCAACAATGAATAACCCTTATTGGACTCTTTTTATATACTAAAAAATCATAATCACTAAAACCATAGCTAAAACAATAGCTATCATAAACAAGCTATACATTAAGCTATTAACATTCTTACAGATTGCTCCTAGCACATCAGACAAGCTGTGAAATTCAAATGTAATATCTTCTATGAAATGCTTTATATCTATAGCATCTTTATTTCCCGGTTTTCTATATCTTTCTCTCCTGATCTGAATACCGCTTAAAGCCTTTATTCCAGCTTTTCCTAAATATGCCATATCCACTACAATCCTATCTAAAAAGTGAAAAATAGCAGATGTGATCATAAATATTATCTTAAGCATCGGATGGTACAAATCCCTCTCCAGATTAAACCAATTCAAGGAAGGATTGATATAAAAGCTTTCATTTCCATCGTGCTTTCTAAGATACATTTGAACAAACCCTAAATAGATGAATACCCCTATTAATATTGTAATTATTGAAGATTGTACATTTTCATAAGTATAAAGATTAAATTTTATATGTTCATCAATATTAAAAGTCTTTACAGCACTTTCTATTAATGGCAATAAAATATTTGGCTTTAATCCTACAAGAATGACAACAATACCTAAAACAGCCATAGGGAATATCGCTCTTTTTCTAATATGTTCCTTATATTGTCCCCTATATTTTTCATTCTTTTCCATAAATACAGCTATAAAGATTTTAAGAAGATATGCTACTGTAAAACCACTACTTATAGTAAATATGACCTCCCCTAATGTCCACCACATACTATGATACATATTATGAGCTTCTGCCATAGCATGATGCAAAAGAGTTTTGCTTATAAATCCATTGAAGCCTGGCATTCCAATAATCGCTAAAAGCCCAACGAAAAATACGCACTTCAATAAGCTTTTATGTCTTCCAAAGCCTCTTATTACATTAATACTCAGTTCATGCAAAATCATATAAATAATCCCTGCTCCCATGAATAACAGCACTTTGAATATCGCATGATTCAATATATGATAAAATGTTCCATATATAGCTACTGTTTCATGTTTCTTTAACATTCCTACAAGACCTATACCAACCATTATATATCCAGCCTGACTCATGCTGCTATATGCAAGAATCCTTTTGATATTCCTTTGAAATAATGCTAAAAAGCCTCCCATAAACATATTAACAAACCCAAGCACTAATATAGCAGTAGAAATAAATAAATCTCCTTCCATCATTGTCCACACCGTTATTATCATACCAAAAATTCCTGTCTTTATGAGTATCCCTGAAAGCACAGCACTTGCAGGAGTAGGTGCTGCTGGATGAGCCTTTGGAAGCCATACATGAAAAGGAAACATACTAGCCTTTGTACCAAAGCCTATGATTATTAAAGCACTTATCAAATATTTTATATTTCCTATATCTCTCACATTTTCAGCTAATTCACTTACGTTTAAAGTAGCAGTATAATCATACAGTAAAAACAGTCCCATAAGTAGTATCATACCTGCAGCAATAGCCATTCCTAAATAGGATTTTCCTGCATCGTGAGCATATTCATCTTCATCATGAATAATCAATGCATATGAAGTAAAAGACATGATTTCAAAAAATGTAAATAGATTTAAAATATTTTCAGATAAAAATATTCCTACTGTACTGGCTAAAGTAAGCATAAAGAAAGCATAATATCTATTTCTATTTTTATATCTTATTAAATATTGAGTAGAATACATAGTAGTTAAAAACCATACAAAAGTAGTAATCAATACAAAAATATATCTAAAAGCGTCTAATTTCAAATACAACCCAATACCCATAATATCTGGTATAAAAAGGATAATCGGCTCCTTAAGAACTCTTTGATAAAGAAGGATTACAAGCAAAAATTCTACCCCTGTCATCAATACATTAAAAGCATCTCTATATCCTTCATTTTTTCTGCCTAGTATCCATCCAATCAGCGCACTGATTCCTGGAAGAAGTAGTATAATCAGCAATGCTGTTTTATCAATCAATAAAATTCACCCTCTTCATATATATTTAAAAAACTAGCAGTACTAGCATTACTGCAAGAATTGCTGCAACAATAAATATAGAATACATTAAACTGTTCATGTTTTTAGAAACATTCCCTTTTAAATGCATACCACCAAGTTGACTGATGCTACCTCCTATATAATGAACAAAATTCACTACACCCCTATCTATAACATGAAAAACTGCTGATGTAGCTGTAAAAGTACCTTGCAATATTGGCACATATACATTTCTTTCAAGATTAAACCAGTTAAGCGATGGATTCACATAGCTTCCATCCTCTTTTCTTAAATATCCTCGAACCAATGTCATATAAATACATATTCCGATAAATATAGTAACCACTGAGCTTTTTATATTATCAAATGTATAAAAATTAGCTTCTAAAGCTTCTGTTATACCAAAGCTTCCTACAGCTTTGTCTATTAAAAAAAGAATACTTTTTGGCTGTATCCCTATATACAAAACAGCTATACTTAAAATAACCATAGGCATTAATGCTCTTTTTTTAATATGTGCTCTAAACTGTCCTCTATATGCTTCATTTTTTTCCATAAATACAGTAATGAAAATTTTTAGCATATAAGCAACTGTAAAACTACTGCTTGCAGTAAATATAACTTCTGCTAAATTCATCCAAGCATTATTGTATAAATGATGTGCTTCATATATTGCTTCATGCAAAAGCGTTTTACTTATAAATCCATTAAATCCAGGCATTCCTATAATTGCACAAAGCCCTATTAAAAAAACGCCCTTTAATATATTTTTATGCTTTCCAAAGCCTCTAATATTATTAATACTTAATTCATGCAAAATCATGTAAATGATTCCTGTTCCCATGAACAGCAAAACCTTAAATATAGCATGGTTGATGATATGATAAAGCATACCATAAAGAGCTACCCCTTTGTGTTCTTTTAATATACCACAAAGACCTATCCCTACTAGGATATATCCTGCCTGACTCATTCCACTATATGCTAATATTCTTTTGATATTTCTTTGAAATATTGCTAACAGACCACCTAAAAACATATTAGCAAGTCCTAAGCCTAATATCACACTCGAAACTATAAAATCTCCCTGCATCAGGTTTTCTGTTGTAATGATCATACCAAACAAACCAGTTTTAAGAAGAACTCCTGAAAGTACAGCACTTGCCGGAGTAGGTGCTGCTGGATAAACCTTTGGCACCCATACATGAAGAGGTACAATACTAGCTTTTACACCAAATCCTACAATTATTAGAAAGCTTATGAGATATTTCATATTTCCCAATTGCTGTACCGCTTTTCCTAATTGGCTTATATTTAATACTCCTGTATACTCATACAATAAAAACAATCCCATTAACAGTACCATTCCACCAGCAATAGCCATTCCAATATATATTTTTCCCGCACCTAAAGCATACTCATCTTGGTCATGAATTATTAAAGCATAAGAAGTAAAAGACATAATCTCAAAGAATGTAAATAAGTTTAATATATTTTCAGATAAAAAGATCCCTACCGTACTAGCTAGCGTTAGCATAAAAAATGCATAGTATCTATTTCTGTTTTTATATTTTATTAAATATTGAGTAGAATAAATAGTAGTTAAAAACCATATAAACGCACTAATAAATACAAATATATATCTAAAAGCATCAAGCTTTAAATACATCCCTGTACCCATAATATCTGGTATAAAAAGTTCAATAGGCCCTCTCATCACCTCTTTATAAAGAAGCATTACTGCTAATAATTCTATTCCTGTTGCAATCACATTAAATATATCTCTATTTCGTTCGCTCTTTTTTCCGATTATATAGCCAACAGGTGCAGCAATGCTTGGAAGTAGCAATATACCTACTAAAGTCATTTTATAAATCAAGGATTTCTCACCCCTTTCATAAAAGTAGTATTTTATACAATATTCTCAACAATACCTTGTATATAATGCAAAATTAAATTTGGAAATAATCCTAAGAAAACAACAATCCCTGTTAATAAAACAATAGGTATAAGCATTCTAGGGGGAGGATCCAATTTTTTTATATCCTTCTTTTCTTCTGCATGGAAAAATGCTGTAACAACAATAGGCAGTAAATATGCAGCTGTAAGCAAAGCACTCACTAATAGAATGATCGGAAAAATTATCTTATTTTCAGACAATCCACCTAAAGCTAAATACCACTTGCTTACAAAGGCATTAGTTGGTGGAATACCTATAAGAGAAATAGATGCAATTCCAAAGCACCACATAGTTACTGGCATTTGTTTTCCGATTCCTTTAATCTCATCAATATTTTTCTTGTGTGTCATAAAATAAATAGCTCCTACACAGAAAAACAAGGTGATTTTTATAACCGCATGATTGACAAGGTGAAGAAGCCCCCCGATGAGCGCATCTTCATTTAAAAGAATAATCCCAAGTACAATATACCCTAATTGGCTTACTGTTGAATAAGCAAGTCTTTTCTTTAAATTTTCTTGATGAAGTGCTAAAAGAGAACCCAATAGAATTGTTAAAAAAACCAATATCCCTATATAAGTGTTTCCATGAATTGTTCTTATCACATCTGCACCAAAGACAAAATAACAAATCCGAACCAATACAAATATTCCAGATTTTACAACTGCCACAGCATGAAGAAGTGAGCTTACAGGAGTAGGAGCAACCATTGCAGCTGGAAGCCATGAATGGAAAGGTACAATAGCTGCTTTTACCCCAAATCCAATAAACATTACCATAAATATAGTCAACATCAATTTAGGATTATCTATGGTTATAGCTCCTAATACGCCCCCCTCAACAAAGTTCAGATTATTGCTGATGCTAAAAAGTAAAATCATTCCTAAAAGAGCAAGTGTTGCTCCTCCAAAGGAGTAAATCAAATATTTTCTACCGCTATACAAAGCCTCTTTGCTTCCTGCATGAATAACTAATGGAAATGTAGCAAGCGTTAGCAATTCATAAAAAATATATAGAGTAAACAAATTTCCTGAAAAAGCTATCCCTAAGGTAACACCTAGAGTGAGTATGAAAAAGATAAAAAATCTTTCTTGTTTTCCTTCATGATCCATATATACAGAAGAATAGAACGTTGTAAAAATCCATAGAATAGATGCAAGTAAAGAGAATAATACTCCTAGTTTATCTACTTTAAAATAAATATCTATTAATGGATTAATCTTTAATATATGGATTTGTCCTCCACCCATGTAAAGAACCCCAATTAAAACCAATAAATTCAAGCTCACTACTGAAATCGCATAAATATTTCTGGTCTTTTCTCCTTTAAACAATACCTTCGTCCCTATTATGGCGAATAAAAATGGAAGCATAATCGGAGCTATTATCAATAAATTCATTTCTTTCCCTCCTACACAAGTCCTAAAGCAATCACATCTATGATTTTATGAGAAATCGCTCCAACAACAATCATTCCTATCATTAAAAGTGCTATAGGCATCAAAGCTTTCACATCTTTTTCATTAGATTTATAAAGCTTATCTTTTATATTTTCTTCTCCAAAATAGCCGTTTACCACAATCGGAAAATAATATGCTGCATTCAATAAGCTACTTAGTAATATAGCTGCAATATACATATATTTTGTAGCATCAATACTTGCAAGGGATAAATACCATTTGCTGATAAACCCAGGAAGTATCGGTATTCCAACCATTGATAAAGCTCCTATTGTAAATAATCCTAGAGTATAGGGCATTTCCTTCCCTACGCCCTTTAATTCACTCAGCTTTTTATTTCCCGTTTTTTCAATCATTCTTCCTGCTGTTAAAAATAATAAGGATTTTGTTACAGCATGACCAATGATATGAAATATTGCCATTATAAGCCCAAGCTTATTCCCAAGACCTATTCCAAAGAATATATACCCCATCTGTGCAACACTTGAATAAGCAATAACTCTTTTGATTTCCTTCTGTCGCAAAGCAAAAACCGAACCCATAATCATCCCCATAGTTCCTAATATCAAAATCAAGTTGAGAATCGAAAATTCATAAATCATTTCATCCCCAAACACTCTATACAATATTTTTATAAGGAGCAAAACAGGTGATTTTAATACGAGTGCTGAAAGAATAGCACTTGAAGAAGCTGGAGCACTTGAATGAGCATCTGGAAGCCATATATGCATTGGAAACATAGCACTTTTTATACCTATTCCTACTGTAAAAAGTCCTGCAGCAATATGCAGTGTATTTTGGTAGCTTTCATATCCCTTCATCAATTCTTTGTGTATATAAGTCATATTCAAATTTCCTGTAATATCATACAAAAACGCAATACCCATCAAAACAAGACCCGAACCCAGACAGCTTAAGATTAAATATTTTATAGCAGCAGCAATATTTTCTTTTTTGTCCTTCACAACAATTATTCCACAAGAAGCTAATGTTGTTACTTCAATAAAAACAAAACAATTAAATAAATCATTTGAAAATACCATTCCTAATAAAGACCCTACTAGAATATTAATTAGCAGATAATAAAAACCAACTTTATTAGGCTTTATTTCTTTTTCAATACTATACAGAGCATACCATAAAATAAGTGTTGCAACGCCTGTGAATAAAATAGCCATTATGCTCTCTACCGTTCCGATTTGAAATTCTATTCCCCACGGTGCATCAAAATGGCCTACCTTATAAAAAAAGCTTCCATTTTCTTTTACAAATAAAAATGTAGCTATCCCTAAAAGGAAAGATACACCCATTGTCAATAAACTCACAAGCTTTACCAAAGCATTCTTCTTAATCAGCGGCATTGTAAAGGCACTGATAAAAAGAATCAATATGATCAGTAGTGGAAAATTATTTTCATAAACCATACTAATCCCCCCTCATTTCCATAATTTTGTCCAATTCGATAGTTCCGTATTTTTCATAAAGCTTTACTGTCAATGCAAGTGCAAAAGCAGTAACACTTACAGCTACAACAATTCCAGTAAGCATAAGGGCTGTAGGGATAGGATTAATATATCCTGCTATGCCTTTATGAACTCCAGTAACAATAGGCGCTTCTCTTCCCTGTATGCTTCCTTTTGCAATAAAAAACAAGAAAACAGCTGTATCCATAATATTCATGCCAATAATTTTTTTTATTAAATTATTATGGAGCAATAATGTTACAAAGCCTACTCCAAATAAAATCATAGAAGCCGTTTCAAAATAATTTGTTAATAATTTTTCCATATCATATTTCTCCTTCATAAAACAAACTGAAAAAAAAGTATACAGTTACAGATACAATCATTCCAACTGCTATGTTTAAAGGAAGCAAATACCCCCCACTTAAAATATTTCCAGGTTTTCCAAGAGGCAGCTGAGGAAGATGTAGAGAACTTCCTCCTGTGATAAAGCTATATCCTTTTAAAATTCCATAAAATATCAAAGCACTGCACATAAGCTTCATAAGTCTTTTATAACTAAACTTCTTTCTTGCAGAATTCTTTCCGAACACAATCCTGTATAAAATAAAGCTTGTGCCAATAATAGTTCCACCAGCAAATCCTCCTCCCGGAGAAAGATGACCGTGGCATATCACATACAATCCAAAAATCTGAATAAATGGAATAATAAGCTTGCTGATTTCTTTTAATATTGTATTATGCATATAAAGCACTCACTTTCTATATTTACTCTTCTTTTTTTAAAACCATTAAAACAACTATCGCTCCTGTAAACAATACAGTAGCTTCTGCAAAGGTATCAAAGGCTCTATAATCAAGTATAATCGCTGTTACAATATTTAATGCACCCGTATCCTCTACACCATCTCTTATATATTTTTCCATTACATAATTATTTGCTGGATTGTGAGGTTTACCAAATTCAGGGAGTTCCTGAACCCCTATCAAAAGAATCCCTATAATGACCATTGTTAAAAATACTGCAGTTATTTTCTTCATTTACCCACACCTCTTATTTTCTTCAGTGTAAGAACAAACAATAATGTAGTAATCCCAGCACCCACTGCAGCTTCCGTTATTGCTAAATCTGGTGCATTTAACTGTTGCCAAAGAATAGCCATCACAAGACTATATACAGCAAAAATAATAATTGCTCCTAATAGGTCCTTAATAACAGATACAGAAATCGCTGCAAATATTAAAAACAAGAGCATAACAACACTAAAACCTTCCATTTTCCTCACTCCATTGTCTTTTTATTCTTTTCTTGCATAAAGACCGCTTTTGATATTAAATGGGTAGCTGTTGGATTTGTAATCCAAAGAAACGCAATTACTAACAGTAGCTTTAAGCTTGTAAAATTGAAGCCACTGTAAAGCATCAGTCCAATTAGACAGAGTACAGCTCCTAAGGTATCGCATTTTGCTGCACTATGAGCTCTTGTAAACAAATCAGGAAGTCTCAAAATCCCTATAGTTCCAACTGCAAAGAAGAATAACCCCCCTAGGATAAAAACTGTCATTAAAACCATTTTCATCAATCTTTCCCCGCCTTCTCTATAAAATTCGCGATCACAATAGAGGCTACAAAGCTTATAAGTGCATAAACCAATACTACATCAATAAAATAGCTTTCCTTTAAAATGAATGAAACAATAGAAATCAATACTATAGTCTTTGTACCGATTACATTAATTGCAATAAGCCGATCTGCAGCACTTGGTCCAATTACAGCTCTAAGCATACATAATATGATAGTGAAGGATAAGAAAAGGCATGAAAATATAAATAATTTTTGCATCATATTCCTACTCCTCTATTTTTAAAAGTATTTTCTCAAATTTTGAATCTAAAACGTCCTCTATATACTCTTTCTTAAGACAATGCACTACTAATTCATTCCCTTCCATAAACACCGTAAGAGTTCCTGGTGTAAGAGTAATTGAATTTGCAAGAATAGTTCTATAAAAGTCGCTTTTTAACTTAGAATGGAATCTCACTATTTTTGGTGATATGTTCATTTTAGGACTGAGTACAATCTTTGCTACTTGAAAATTTGCTACAATAATTTCTTTAATCAATATCAATAAATAAGTCATATAACAATATACTTTTTTTAGAAATTGAAAGTTTTTTCCTTCATCCGAAACAATCAATTCTTTGTTCAATACATAGACACCTATACATATTACTACTCCTATAAATAATCTTTCTATATTTATTGTCTCTGCTAGTATGAACCAAAAGACTATGAAAAAAAACAATCGGATTATTTTATTCATAATATCCTCCATTTTATAATTTATTTATTGATATTTAGTATACGCAATATTTATGCCAATACTTCTAATATAAACATTAAAATCTAGTAAAACCTTCATTTTACTTATACCCAACTATTGTTCTTTTCAAGAAATAAAAATAGGATTGAGAAAAAAATCCTTCAATCCTATAAACCGTGTTCTATTTTGATACATTTTTCTTATTTGTCTTTTTTATAATAGTTTCAATTTGATACACGTGTTTTATTTTGATACATATTTTAAGTCGTATTTCTCTATTTTCCTATATAATGTACTTCTTCCGATTCCCAAAATCTTCGAAGCAAGTGCTAAATTTCCATCTACTTCTTGTATAGTTTTTACAATAGCCATTTTTTCAATTTCTTCTAAAGACATAAGCTGCTCTGTAAATCCAAATCCTTTTGGAAGATTACTCGATTTCATATTATTAGGTAAATGCTTATAAGTAAGGATTTCTCCATCATCTACTATATTTACAACTAATTGGATCACATTTTGCAACTCTCTAACATTTCCCGGCCAATGATAATTCATCATGCCTCTATAAAAGCTTTCATGAACCCCTTTTATATTTTTTTCCATTCGACTGCTGAATTTTTCTATAAAATAATCAATAAATATTTTTATATCCTCTTTTCTCTCCCTTAACGAAGGAGTTTTTATAGGCATTACATTCAATCTATAAAAGAGATCCTCTCTAAAATTACCAAGCTCAACCTCTTTTTTCAAATCCTTATGGGTTGCAGCAATCACCCTTACATCAATAGGAATTACATTATGCCCACCAATCCTTACTATTTGTCTTGTTTCTAACACTCTAAGCAAATTTGTTTGAGTATCTAAAGGCATATCCCCTATTTCATCTAAAAATATCGTCCCTCCATCTGCAAGTTCAAACTTCCCTGGATGTCCACCTCTTTTAGCACCAGTAAAAGCTCCTTCTACATATCCAAAAAGCTCACTTCCTACAAGTTCTCTAGGAATAGCTCCACAGTTTAAAAATACAAATGGCTTCTTTCTTCTTTGACTTTCATTATGAATAGCTTGAGCAAAAAGTTCTTTTCCTGTCCCACTCTCTCCTAATAATAATATAGTTGTATCCGTTCCTGCAGCTAAAGTAGCTAATCTTATTGCTTCTTTTATTTTTTTACTATTTCCTAATATATCATTAAATCTAAATCTTGCTTCTGCACCAACGATTTTATTGACCAAGCTGTGTACAGTTTTTGATTCTTTAAAGGTAAATACAACTCCTTCTACTTCATTCGTTCCCCGATCTAATATAGGTGTTACGGTTACTATACAAGAAATATCTTTTCCTTTTTTAGTTTTAAAATAAATTTCTTCTTCTTCATATTTTTTTCCATTATTTATCCTTCTCATTATTCTGTCATAATTTTTTTGATCTAAAATAGCATGGATATTTTCTCCTAATATATCTTCTTCTTTAAGTCCTAAAAACCTTCGTGCAAATAAATTAATATCCATTATAATTCCTTTATTGTCCGTACAAATTAACCCTTCTGAAATAGATTCCATAATAGCATAAAAATGCTTATTTGCTCTATCAAGCTTTTTGTTGGTTTTCTCCAGCTTCATTTTCTTTCCTATTGCTTGAGCTGCTGCAACCACCATTCCTAATGTATGAGGATGAACATTCTCTTTAGGTCCTGTAGCACTAAGAACCCCTATAATTTCTTCTTTTTCACCCCTTATAGGACAAGCTGATGACGCCCAATTATGATACTGCTTGCAATAATGCTCTGCCCCTATAACTTGAATCGGTTGTCCAATCTCAAGAGCAGTACCTATTGCATTAGTACCGATAACAGCTTCTTGAACATTGCAGCCTTTATAAATATTAAGCTTTCCATATTTTTTTATAAGCTCATAATCCCCTATACACTCTATAACATACCCATCCTTGTCTGTAAGTCTTACAATAAAGCCTGTATTTTCAACTATTTGACGAAGACTGTGCATAAAAGGCATTGCTGTTTTTATTAAAAATATACTTTTTCTATACTTTTTTTCAAAAGCTTCATCTGATAATTCATTTTTGATTTCTTCATCCATTGGATCTACACCATGTAATTTACTACGCATCCAAGAATAAGCAATCACATCTCTTATTAAGTCTTTTTCTATTATTCCTTTTGAAATAAATAGCTTCCATGCTTTTACAAAACCTTCATTTTTGCTTAGTAGCTTTTTTCCAAGCAAATAAATTCCTCCTATAATCAGTATTTTTTATTTATTATATCATTCATATAAAGTTTATAACTCCTTTATAGAAAAAAAGCTATATTGCTCGAAAAATCACTTTCTATTTTGAGACATCGTTTTTAAAAATCTTCTAATTTACTTTTATATTCTCTACCTAAATAATCTTTAACGACAATTTGTATTTTAACATTATCTACCATCTCTTCAAATCCAACATCTTTAAATAGCTCATCTAATTCAAATATATTGCTATATTCCCATTTATCTATCTCACCATGTAAACATTCTTTTTCTGCCACATCTGTAATATCAACGCTTTTTATTAATTTTTCTTTATAATATATATTTGCTTTTGCAGATTTTATTTTAAGTTTTTCTAAGCCTCTATAGAAATTTTGAATTCTTGCAAAAACCTCTACTTGAGAATTACTCATAGTTGGAAAATAGACCTCAAAATCTATTCTGTTCATTAATTTATTATATAAATCTATATCCTCAAGTTTTCCTGTTTTTTTACTATTTTTATTTTCTGCAACTACCTGAAATTCATAATTTTTATCGTAAGAAAGCTTTGCTTTTGCTTTGTAATTTAATCCTCCTATATGAATAGCTTCTATCTTACTCCATTTCTCTATTTCTCCATTATTTTCTTCTCCATATAAAACATATACTTTTTCATTTTTCCCTAAATCTCTAAAGGTCCAATTAAATGTAACTTTGGCTTGGTCAAATTTATCGTCTATGTTAACAATGTCATAATCTTTATCAATAATCCACACATGCTCTCTTCTAATATCATAAAGGGTCATTTTAATATCTCGGTCAATACTACTAAATCTTCCGTCTAAATGATTCACAGATGATTTCACTTTTTCTATAGAGTTTTGCATTTCTTGTAGCTTATAGCCCATTCTAATATTTAAAGCAAGCAATATAGCAATCACTATGCTTATTGCCACTTCTTTTTTCCTCATTTTTTGTCCTCCTTTAAATATATATAATACAATCACAACTTTTATATACCTTCATATTCATTCTAACACAAAAGGAAAAATATAGAATTGTTTAAGCTTGAAAATTTACAGGAATAAATACCTACATATAAATCATTCCATACTCCTATAAACTCTTATAGCTTTTAGGGTAAAATGATAATAATAGAACTAATCTTAAATTAGAAATGGGGGGAATGCCATGACTGCTAAATTGAAAACTGTTAAACTGCCAGTAAATCAATTAGCTGAAAATATGGTTATTGGGGTAGACATTATAGATCATGAAGGAAGAAAGCTTATCAGAAAAGGCTATAAAATAAAATCACCTGATAGAATAAAGGATTTATTAAAAAAACATAATATTGAAAATATTGGTATCCATTTATGTGAAATCGAGTACCTAAAGAATAAAGAAGAGCTTCCTATTCCTGATGCTAAAGATATGTCTTTGATAAATACGTTAGAAGAAGAAATCGTTTATTTCAAGGAAAGCTTACCTACTATTAAAGCAAGTATCTCTACTTACTTTCAGCATATATTAGATGGTAAAGAAATAAATCCTACTACTTTGAAAGAATATACAAAGGAAAATCTTAAGATTTTTAATTTGAGAACAAATATATTCCAGCTTATTGAAATCATGAGAAAAATGGATCATACTGTTTATACGCACTGCTATAACGTAGCTTTAACAAGCTATACAATAGGGAAATGGATGCAGCTTTGTGAAAAGGATTTAGAAGAATTGTTTTTAGCAGCAATGCTTACAGATATAGGAAAGCTTCAAATACCAAAAGAAATATTATATAAAAAAGATTCTTTAACTCATGAAGAAAAAATAGAAATTCAAAAGCATACAATCTACAGTTATAATCTTATAAAGCCTTATTCATGTATTAGCTATAAAATAAAGCAAGCCGTACTCACCCATCACGAAAGAATGAATAATACAGGATATCCTTTAAGATTAAAAGCATCAGATATCCCTTTGTATAGTAGGATTATCGCTGTAGCTGATATCTATAATACTTTGATATCAGAGGGCATTGGAATCTTTACAGTATTTGATGTGCTAAAAAATATGGAAACAGATTATAAAAAGCTATTAGATCTAAACATACTATATACTTTCTTAAAATATATAGGGCAATGCTTTATAGGGCAAAAGGTAAAATTAAACAACAATCAGCTTGGAGAAGTAATTTTTATCAATAATAAACATATGAACAAACCTATTATAAGACTAATGTCTAGCAATAAAATAATTGATACGAATAAATATAGCCACAATTGGAAAATAAAAGAATTTATTATATAGATATGATGGATGTATTGATAAAACTAAATCTCTAATGGATTATAAAAAAGTAGCATAGATAAAAAACACAAATATCTATTTTACACTGTCCGTATGTCTTTTTTAGATCTACCAACTTTTACAACTTATTTCAAACCTCCTGCTTTTCTTATTCCATCACAATCTGTGTTTTAAGAGCAATTCTCCTGTATAATCTATTATTTTCAAAGCAATCTATCAAGCAAAGGAGGAATTTCATAATCTCATTACGAATTTTACATAAAAAATAGTATTGGTACCTTTGTTAATATATAAAAAATCTATTTGTAAAGGAGAATGCTCAAATGAAAGTAAAGGTTTATACATTAAATGCATTTGGAAAGTCAAATAATGGAGGAAATCCTGCTGGCGTTGTATTAAATGCAAATACTTTATCAACTGAAGTTATGCAAAGGATTGCAAAAGAGGTTGGGTTTTCAGAAACTGCATTTGTACAAAAATCAGATGTTGCAGACTTTAAAGTAAGATTTTTCACTCCTAGTGAAGAGATTGATTTATGTGGACATGCTACCATTGCCTGCTTTTATGTATTAGCAAATAAAAGCATCAGCAACCCTGGAAAATACAAACAAGAAACAAAGGCTGGTGTATTAGATTTAGAAGTAAAAATAGATGGTACGATTTTAATGAATCAAGCTCTTCCTGAATTTCTTGATATTATTGATCAAAAAGAAATTGCAGCTTCTTTAAATATTTCAGAGGATAAAATTGCATCTGACTTGCCTATTCAAATCGTATCTACTGGATTAAAGGATATTTTAATCCCTATCAAAAATTTAGATACTTTACTTACAATGACACCAGATTTCGATAAGATTGCAGAAATAAGTAAAAAATATAACGTAATAGGATATCATGCCTTCACATTAGAAACAAAGTTTGACAGTACTGCTCATTGTAGAAATTTTGCCCCTTTATATGCTATTCCTGAAGAATCAGCAACAGGTACCTCTAACGGGGCTTTAAGCTGTTACTTATTTAAATATGGAAAAGTTACAGCCAAAAATAAAAATAATTTAATTTTCGAGCAAGGATATTCAATTAATCAGCCTTCTGAAATAAGAGCTAGTCTATCAACAAATGATAAAAATATCATAGAGATAAAAGTTGGGGGAAATGCTTCTGCCCTTAAAGAAAAAATGCTTGAAGTATAAAAATAATATTGTAAGAGTCTATCGGGAAATAAAAATCAGCCCTTCAACAAAGAAAAAATTTCCCGATAGCCTATTTATTAACTCATGAAATTAAAATATGCCAAAATCAGAGCGCCTAAAATAATTCTATAGTATCCAAACACCTTGAAGTCTTTTCTTCTTATGTATCTCATGAAGAAAGCAATTACTGCTAATGCTACAACAAAAGAAACAACTACTCCGATAAATAAAAGCATCCACTGATCAGAAGTAATATGTATTCCTTTTTTCATCAAAGAATAAGCAGTAGCCCCTGCCATAGTTGGAATAGCTAGAAAAAACGAAAACTCCGCAGCTACCTGTCTATTCGCTCCTAAAAGCATAGCTCCAATAATAGTTGCAGCAGATCTAGATGTTCCAGGAACCATAGCAAGACATTGAATCAGTCCTATTACAAATGCTGTTTTGAAGGTCATTTCCTGAATAGAATTTATTCTAGAAAATTTTCTTCTTTTTTCTAATAAAATAATAACAATTCCTCCAATAAAAAGAGTAGTTGCTACTACAGTAGGATTAAATAACCTATCTAAATAATCTCCTATTAAAAGACCTAAAACAACTGCAGGAATAAAAGCAACAATAACCTTCATCCAAAGCTTAATCGTATCTCTTTTCTGTCTTATTGTCTTTCTTTTAGAAAAAGGATTTAATTTATTAAAGTATAAACAAACAACTGATAAAATAGCACCAAACTGTATAATTACATCAAAAGCATTGGCAAATTCACCTTTAAATTCAATCCAATGATTTACCAAAATAAGATGTCCAGTACTGCTGATCGGCAAAAATTCTGTAATTCCCTCTACAATAGAAAGTATAATAACCTTTATAATATCACTCACAGATATAATCCTCCTCTCAAAATTGACCTGATATTAGTATAGTTGTATTTGTTAAGAAAAGCAAGTTAAGTATAAATATAAAAACCTGTCGCTTTATTTAGCTAACAGGTTTCTATAAAAAGATAGCTTTCTTATTGAGGCAATAATATAAACCGAATGACAAATAATATAGCAAGTACATACATAATAGGATGAACTTCTTTATACTTTCCTACACTGATTTTCATAATTGGATAAAAGATAATTCCTGCAGCAATACCATTTGCAATACTATAGCTAAAAGGCATCATAGCAATAGTAAAAAATGCTGGTACAGCTTCTGTAAAATCTTCAAAATTCACTTCCTTTATAGATTCAAGCATTAAAACCCCTACAATAATTAAAGCTGGTGCAGTTGCTTGTGCAGGTACAACTCCAACAACACCCCCAAAGAATAAAGAAAGAATAAATAAAATACCTACAACCAGCGTAGTTAGTCCTGTTCTTCCTCCTTCTGCAATACCTGCAGTTGATTCAACATACGTAGCAGTAGTTGCTCCACCAAGCATAGAACTAAAGGTCGTTGCAATAGCATCTGCTAAAAGTGCCTTTTTCATTCCTCTAATCCTTCCGTCCTTTTTAATCATATTAGCTCTTTGAGCTGTTCCTACTAATGTACCAATAGTATCAAATAAATCTACTAAGCTAAATGTTAAAACAACCATTATAACACTTGTAAGAGCTCCTATTATCCCTTTCCCACCATGAGATAATAATCCACTAAAATCCATAGCCATCAATGTAGGTGCTACAGATGGAGGAATACTGATAAGCTTTAATCCATGAATATCTGTAATTCCCATTGGAATACCAATTATAGTAGTTAGCAAAATTGATATTAGCATAGCTCCCTTTATGCCTCTTGCTATAAGAATTGCCATAATCACAATTCCTATTAATGTCAGTACTACATTTTTATCTGTAAAATCACCAAAGCTTACAAGCGTTCCAGGGTTAGCGATCACAATTCCTCCACTTTTTAAACCAATAAGCGCAATGAACAATCCAATCCCTGCAGTGATTGCCACCTTTATATTTTGTGGCAGACAGTTAACAATCTTTTCTCTTATTGAAGTTATCGTAATTAAAATAAATAAAATCCCAGAAATCATTACAGCAGCTAATCCTTGTTGCCAAGTATATCCTAATGTCAAGCAAACACTATATGAAAAAAATGCAGTAAGTCCTATTCCAGGTGCTACAGCAAATGGGAGATTTGCGTATAATGCCATTACCAAAGTACCAATTGCTGCTATAATACAAGTTCCTGTAAAAGCTGAAGCCACAACAGGATCATTCAAAGTCGACAAAGCTAAAGCTGCATCTCCTTTAAGCCCTGCTGCGTTCATACCAGAAGCCTTCAATATATTTGGAATTACCAAAAGGGCATATGCCATTGTAATAAATGTAGTAAATCCTGCTAATACTTCTGTTTTAAAATCTGTTCCATTCTCTGACAATTTGAAAAATGATTCCATAATTTTCCCTCCTCAAAAAAAATCTGCCATCAGACTATGTGTAAATCTGATGACAGAATTTGACTATTTCTGTCTATAGATATGTACCTTTTAGGCATGACTTATTTACAAAAGAAATAATCTTCTGTAGATAAGGTACTTTTCTCAAATTTATTGAGGAGTAACCTATATGCATTTTAAAATACATATCTATCGATTTACCATAGTTAGAAATTTACGGTTTCTAGTAGATACTTCTGAACCCTATTATCAGAATTATATGGCTTTCTTTTCCTTATTTATTTTTATGTATATTAACATTCTAATCTGCAAAAGTCAACAAAAATCAACATTTAAAAATAATTTTAAATTTAGTTAATATTCGTATTTTTATCCAAAAATCCCCTCTATATACTGCTGGGTTCTTAAATTCTTAGGATTTTCAAACAATTCTTTAGTTTTTCCATATTCTACAATTTCTCCATTGAATATGAAAGCTGTTGAGTCAGCAATTCTCTTTGCCTGCGAAAGATTGTGCGTAACTATGACAATCGTATATTTATCAGAAAGCTTTATGAGCATTTCTTCAATATTTGCAGTGTTTTTTATATCTAAAGCTGAACATGGTTCATCTAATAATAATATTTCAGGTTCGACAGTCAATGCTCTAGCTATACAAAGGCGTTGCTGCTGACCTCCTGAAAGCTTTGTTGCTTTCATATTTAAATCATCTTTTACCTCTTCATAAAGACCAGCAAGCCTCAATTTTTCTTCTATAATACCCTTTAATTGTTCTTTATCCTTTATTCCATAGTAAACAGGAGCATAAATCATATTTTTATATATAGATAATGGAAAGGGAGTAGGATTTTGAAAAACCATTCCTATTTTTTCACGTACCTGTTCCTTGTCCATCTCCCTTATATTTTTTCCTTTTAATAATATTTCTCCAAAAATTCGAGAATTTATTTCTTCCTCTATCATACGATTTAAGCTTTTAATAAAAGTAGACTTTCCACATCCAGAAGGACCAATAATCGCTGTAATCTTTTTTTCTTCAATTTTTATATTTATATTATCTAAAATCTTTTTATTATCAAAGGATACAGTCAAATTCTTTGTCTCAAGTATAACACCCATTCTATTCCTCCTTCCTAAGCAACCCGACCAGTATACCAAAACTATTCAAAGCTAAAAGCAGTAGTAATAATACAAAGGCTGTCTTATATGCATTTTCAATAGATATTCCTTCTCCAATCAATATATACAAATGGTATGGCAAAGCCATTGCAGGGGAAAATAAGCTCTTAGGAACAGGCGCATGGATTATGCCTCCTGTAAACATAATAGGAGCTGTTGCTCCCATAGCAAAGCCTCCTGCTAAAGCTATAGAAGATATTATTTCATCAAAGCACATAGGAAGTATGATTTTAAAAAAGGTATATGATTTTGAAACCCCTAAAGCATAAGAAGCATATATCAACTCATTATTTATTTCTCCTAATGCTTTTTCTACCCTTACTTCTATAAATGGAAAAATCATAATTCCTAAAACAATCCCACCAGACAACAAAGATATCCCTAAATTCAAATATACCACTAAAAAAGTATATCCAAATAATCCCAAAACAATAGAAGGAATTCCTGATGTAGATTGAATCACTATATGTATCAACCCACAT
Source organism: Crassaminicella indica (assembly GCF_019203185.1). NCBI lineage: Bacteria > Bacillati > Bacillota > Clostridia > Eubacteriales > Clostridiaceae > Crassaminicella > Crassaminicella indica. The sequence goes on from NZ_CP078093.1 coordinate 864,932, forward strand.
ATTTTTTTATTTGTACAATAAAAATTAATATACACAGCTGTTGCAATGGCAATAATACTAGCAAAAAAACACGCAACTAAAGTAAAACAAACACTTCCTACAATAGCAGGAAATATCCCTCCCTCTGTTCCAAGAGGAAACCCCTTTGGACTATCCAATAAAAAATTAATATTTAATCCACATGCACCCTTAGAAAAAATATAACTATTGATATATAAAACTAAAACTATAAGTATGATACCACTTAAAACGCTCCATAGCTTTATCCCTATATATTTGCTTTTTTTCATAAGATCGTTCACTTCCTTGATTACATATCTATACTCTTTTTCATGTAATGAAAAAGCATATTCACCAAAAAAAGAATCATCATCAATACAAAGCCTGCCGCAAATAAAGCATGATAATGAAGACTATCTACCCCAGCTCCCCCCATCTCAAGGGCAATAAGTGATGAAATAGTCTGAGCTTTTCCAAAAAGCTTTGGGAAAACAGGACTATTTCCAATAACCATCATAACAGCCATTGTCTCTCCCATTGCTCTTCCGAAAGCTAATATAACTCCTGCAAGGATACTTTTTTTGCATGCAGGTAAAATCAAATAACGAATCATATGATATTTGGATACACCTAAGCCTTCTGATGTACTTTTATACTGTTTGCAAATTTTTATCATTGATTCATCACAGGTAGAAATGATAAATGGAAGAATCATAATAGAAAGGATTATCCCTCCAGCTAAAACAGATTCTCCAGATGAAAAATCAAAATGAACTTCGAAAAATTTTACAAAGACTAATAATCCTATTAGTCCATATATCACTGATGGAAGCCCTGCTAAAAGATCAATAGAAGGCTTTAATATTTTTCTCATTCTTTTATTTAGAATACTAGTTAAAAATACTGCTGATCCTACACCAATAGGAAGAGCAATTGCAACAGCTAATAAAGACACATAAATAGTTGCCAAAATCATTGGAAATATTGATACACTAGGAGGTTGCCCTAATGGGTCCCATTCTTTTCCAAGTAAAAATTCAAATACTGAAACTTTTTCAAAAATGCTTATGCTTTCTTTCATAATGAATATAATAATAAAGCTAAGCATTATTATAGATGAAAAAGTCAAACCTTTTATAAATATATTAAATATTTTATCAAGCCTCTTATACATTTTTTCCCCCCTAAAAAACAGAAAAATGCATAAATAAAATTCAGAAGGAAACCCCTTCTGAATTTTATTTATTTCGCAGGAACAAACCCCATTTTTTCAACTGTTTTCATTCCTTCTTCTGAAAGAAGCACATCTATAAAAGCTTTTTGTTGTGGCAATAATTCACCTTTTTTGATTATTAAAAGAGGTCTAGAGATTTTGTAATCACCACTTACAATATTTTCTTTTGTTGGAGCTATACCATCTACATCTAGTGGAACAATCTTTCCTGCATTTTGATTAACCATTCCATAAGAAGCATATCCAATTGCATTTTTGTTTTCCATAATTTTCGTAACTAATGCACCCATCGAAGGCGCTTGTATAGCATCTTCTCTAACTTTTTTATCTCCCATAACCTTCTTCTTAAATACTTTATGTGCACCACCACCTAAGTCTCTTGTAACAATAACAATTTCTTCATGAGGTAGACTACCTTCTACTTCATCCCAATATTTATATTCTCCTGAAAAAATCTTTTGGATCTCTTCTGTCGATAAGCTTTTTTTCACTTCATATATTTTATTTTCTGGATTTACAGATATAGTTAGTGCGTCTACCCCTAGTTTAAATTCTTGATATCCTTTTATTTTATCTTTTTCTTCATCAGAAACAGCTCTTGAAACCATTCCAAAATCACTGCTTCCATCCATAGCAGCCTTTACTCCTGCTGAAGAGCCTCCTGCTGAAACAAATATATCTACGCTTTTATTTGGAAAATCTTTATTGACTTTATCCCACGTTTTGTACTCTTCAATAAAATCAGTAGAGATCTTTGCAATCACTGGAGCCAATGTAGAAGATCCCTTAAACAGAATTTGTGACTTAAATACCTCTTCCGTATTTGAAGCAGCTTCATTACTACTTGCTTTATCAGCACATCCAGTAAGTATAATACTCAAAAGTAAAACTACAATGGTAATAACGCTCACTAACTTTTTCATTTATATTACACCTCTTCCATAATTTATAGTTTTCATATTACAGTATAGCATACAAAAAAATACTCCTGTTATTGTTTTTATCTATGCAAAATATTTTGTTATTGATTTTATCTATAATCATATTTCTATGTGCTTTTTTAAATCACTTTGAGAAAATAACATCAATATAAAAAAAAGAAATATATAAAGATAAGTGAATAAACTTACTGAAATTACACGAGAAATACGTTAAGAACCTTCATTGTTTAAACGAAGTGAGTTTTTAAGAATATTTATGGTATAATGTGTAAAGTAAAAGCATCTATTATCAGCCTATGCCTAATAACACAACAAATAAGGAGGAGCTTATGTTGAAGGAAATATTAGAATGGATCAAAACAATTACAGTGGCTGTTGTCATTGCACTAGTTATTACAACATTTGTTACACCCTTAATGGTAGATGGAATATCCATGTACCCAACCTTACATGATCATGACTATCTCATTTTAAAAAACACTCATACCATCAAGCGAGGAGATATCATTTCTTTTCAGTCAACCTTAGAATTTTCTCAAGAAGAACTAAAAAGCTTTAGTATTATCAAAAAATTAAAGCTAGGAAAAAACAAAAATCTCATAAAAAGAGTAATTGCTGTTCCAGGTGATGAATTGTTGATAAAAAACGGAAAGGTCTATGTAAATGGAAAAGAACTAAAAGAAAGCTATATTAATGGAGATTATACTTCTGGTGATATTCACATTAAAGAAATTCCTAAAGGTAAGATTTTTGTTATGGGTGATAATAGATGTAACAGCGTAGACAGCAGAGTTTTAGGACTAATAGATATTAATAAGGTTCAAGGAAAAGTATTGGTAAGACTTTTACCTATTTCAAATTTTGGAAAAATCCCATCACAAAAATAACTCAGCCTCCTAAAGACTGAGTTATTTTAAATATAAAAATCATGCAATTTAATGGTTTTATAGTATTTCCTATTACTCACAATCCAAAAATTCCTAGATTTTCGAGGATTTAAAAAATATAAACAATCCCCAATATTATTTTTCCCCTCCAAAGCAAGTCTTGCCGCTTTTATGCTTTCTAAAGAAGGTTGTTTGTAAATTCTTCCATTGGATACAGGTGTAAATTGAATACCATAATTATCATCAAATATGACAGCTTTGATTGTATTAGGAAATTCATCACTATATTTCCTATTAATAATCACATTGGCAACTGCCAGCTTTCCATCAAAAGGTTCATCCTCTGCTTCAGCATTCACTAATCTTGAAAGCCAGTATAAATCTTCTTCCGAGTAATTTTTAGTGCTTTCATTTGTATAAATATCCACCGCATGTGTATAAGCATTCCACTTTACGCTGCAATTAAATGCTTCAGCAACAAATCTAACAGGTACAAAAGTTCTTCCTTTGTATACATTTATAGGTGCATCTAATTCTATATTTTTTCCATTTATACTCGCATTCTTTGCCCCTACTGGTAAGTACACTGTATTTTCATTATGCTTCAGAATCGCTGTTTGGGTATTAGAATCCCAACGAATCTCATCTACATCTAAAGCTTTTGCAATAGATCTAATAGGCACAAAGGTACGAGAATTTTCTAAATAAGGTGATTCATCTGTAAAAATTTCTTTTCCATTTACTTTTATAGCAATATTTTTTCCCTCTGATACAGGTTTTATTCTTATTAAGTTTCCTGCATATAAGGTTTTACCTATATCTTGATTCATTTTTTCTAGTTCATATACATCCTTATTATATTCTTGTGATACTTTGAAATAGGTATCTCCCGGCTGAACGGTATGCATAACGTAGGAATCTGCATAGACAGGAATGCTTGACAAGAGTAACGCAGAGGCAAGAAATATTGACAATTGTTTCTTCATAGTATATTCCTCCTATCTTACTCTACAAAATTATATCATTCCTTTTATTTTACAAACAATGTAAAAATAGTAGCAGATTCCCCTCAAATTAACTATATATGAAAAAAATTGCTTAGTTAAACTTATAAACTGGTGTGATAAAATATACAGAGCTAATTAATTTAATAATTAAGAGGTGATAATGGTGAAATTTGATAAAGCTTTCTATATGAGAGATGGCATTACTCTAGCAAAAGACTTATTGGGAAAGCTATTAGTAAGAGAGGTTAATGGGAAACGAATCGTGTGCAGAATTATTGAAACAGAAGGATATATAGGGCCTGAGGATAAGGCTTGTCATGCATATAACAATCGAAGAACAAATAGAACAGAAGTTATGTTTTGGGAAGGTGGACATGCTTATGTATATCTGATTTATGGCATGTACAACTGTTTAAATATTGTAGCTAATAAAAATAATAAGCCTGAGGCAGTATTAATCAGAGCTGTTGAGCCTTTAAATGAATTTGAGTTTTTAATGAAAAATAGAAATATAAAATCGAATAAATTAAAGGATCTGACAAATGGGCCAGGAAAACTATGCAAAGCTCTTAATATCACCAAAGAATTAAATGGATATGATTTAGTGAACGGAAATGAGTTGTATATATTAGACTGTAAAAAAAAGTTTGAGATAATAAAAGCTAAAAGAATAAATATTGATTATGCAGAAGAGTATAAGGATAAGCTTTGGCGTTTTTATATAAAAAATAATCCATTCATCTCTAAAAAATAAGATGTGGTTGTAAGAAATTTTAAAGATGTAAGGAATGATGTGTTGCTATGATTCATATTGATTGGAAACCTAGTAGGGATATCTCAAAAACTTTATATATGCAGATTGTAGATTATTTTAAAGAAAAAATAAGCAGTGGAGATTGGCCTGTAGGATCTAGTATACCTACTCAAAGAGACTTGGCAAGAAAATTTGAGGTCAATAGAAGTACCATCGTTGCTGCTTTAGATGAATTAAAAGCCGAAGGAATATTGGAAGGTAATGGAAAAGGCGGAACAAGGATTATTAATAATAGTATACCTCTTTTAAGTAATATTCAGCCTAACTGGCAATCATATATTGAAGAAGGAATTCATATTCCAAATTTGAATACCATTAAGCGAATTAACGAACTAGAGTTTGAAAGTAGCTTTATACGATTAAGTACTGGAGAAGCATCTCCCGATTTATTTCCTACAAAAAAAATGGAAATTATTTTAAAGGAAGTTTCCCAAAATATAAAGAATCTAGGATATGAAGAATCAAAGGGAATGTTATATTTAAGGGAACATATTAGTAAATATTTAAAAAAATATGGCATTCATGTATCTGCTTCTTCTATACTCATTGTATCTGGAGCATTACAGGCAATACAGCTTATTGCTATGGGACTTTTGCAACCAGGATCTACGGTGTTTTTAGAAAAACCATCCTATTTGTATTCTCTTCAAATACTTCAATCTGTAGGTATGAGAAGGTGTGGTATTCCTATAGATGAGGAAGGGATTCAAGGAAATTTGATTCCTAAATATACAAAAAAAAATAAATCTTCCATTCTTTATATTATACCTAATTTTCAAAATCCAACAGGTACTGTCATGTCACAAAGGAGAAGAAAAGAACTTATAAAAATATGCCAAAAAGAAAAAATGCCTATTATTGAAGATGATGTATATAGAGAGCTGTGGATTGATACGCCACCACCTAGTCCATTAAAAAGCTTAGATACGAATGGACTTGTTTTATATGTAGGGAGCGTATCGAAAACTTTAAGCCCAGGTTTAAGAATAGGATGGATTGCAGGACCAGAACCTGTTATTGACCGACTTGCCGATATAAAAATGCAAACAGATTATGGCTCTAGTTCTTTGGCTCAACTTACTGTTGGAAAATGGCTTGAAACAGGACTTTATGAAGAACATATTGAGTACTTGAGAAAACAATTACATATAAGAAGAGAAGTAACCATTGATGCTTTAGAGACGTATTTTTCAGATATTGCTACCTGGAAGATTCCCAGTGGAGGTTATTATGTTTGGGTTACTTTAAAAGATTCTATAGCTATGTATAAGTTATTTGATGAAGCCTGCAAAATAGGAATTTTACTGTATCCTGGATACATCTATGATTTAAGTCACAATCAAAGCTTGAGAATATCTTATTCTTATGCATCTATAAAGGATCTGAAAGAAGGATTATATAGGTTATCAAAGCTCATTAGAAAATTAAAGAAAATATAAAACGACCATAAAATTTATGGTTGTTTTTTTTATATTTATGGTTGGGTAGTAAATGTTCAATATGGATGGAGATGTAATATTCCAAATTTTTTATAATATAATTAATGATAAGAAAATTTTGGGATATAAAACAAAAAATTCAAAGAACACGAGACCTAATTTTATTTCATAAATAGATTTTTCTAAAGGGGGAATTAGTATGATTAAACAAAAGCAAAAATATCCTGTGCTGCAAATTGATTTAAACAAAATCTATGAGAATGTAAAATGCACCGTTGATTTATGTAATGAGAATGGGATTAGTATTGCTGGTGTAGTAAAGGGGTTTAATGGGTTATTTCCAGTTGTTGATCAATTTGTTAAAGCTGGATGTAAATATATTGCCAGTTCAAGAATGGATCAAATGATCAAGCTTAAAGAATCTGGAATAAATTTACCTATGATGCTCATTCGAATTCCTATGTTTAGTGAAATTGATGAATTAGTAGAATATATAGATATCAGCTTAAATTCTGAGCTTGAAATATTAAATCAAATTGAAAAAGTATGTGAAGTTCAAGGAAAAAGACATGGTGTTGTTTTAATGTTTGACCTTGGAGATTTAAGAGAAGGTTTTGTTGATGAAGATGAGTTTGTTGATTTGGCTTTATATGTAGAAAATAACCTTCAAAATGTTGATTTACTTGGTGTAGGAACGAACCTAGGATGTTATGGTTCTATAAAGCCTACAGAAAAGAATCTTGGAAGACTTTGTGATATAGCAGAAAAAATAGAAGAAAGAATAGGTAGGAAGCTTGATATTATATCTGGTGGAGCTACAAGCTCTCTTCCTCTTGTTATAGATGGGAAAATTCCAAAAAGAATCAATCATTTAAGAATTGGCGAAGGAATGCTTTTAGCAAAGGATTTAGATGATTTGTGGAAAATAGACATGAGTCATATGCATCAAGATATATTTGTTCTGAAGGCTGAAGTAGTAGAAGTAAAAGATAAACCTACCTATCCTATTGGAGAAATATTTATTGATGCTTTTGGGAAAAGACCTATCTATGAGGATAAGGGTATACGAAAGAGAGCCCTATTGGCTGTTGGAAAGCAGGATTTTGGATTGCCTGATAAATTGATTCCTCAAAAACAAGGAGTTGAAATTATTGGAAGTAGTAGTGATCATTTGATTATAGATATTCATGATTGTAATGAAGAAATAAAAATAGGAGACATTCTTGATTTTCATATGTATTATCCACCAATGCTTTATTTAAGTGGTTCTCCATATGTAAAAAAAGTATATATTTAATAAAAAAATCATCTACGAAATGTAGATGATTTTTTTATATTATTATTTTATGCGTTTTCTCTTTTTTCCCAGCACTCAATATTTTTTAGTCCTGGAATGCTATCTGCATAAAATACTGGGTCTTTTCCTTGTTTCTTTTGTTCTACGTAATCTGTTAAAGCAGCAAAAGCAACTTTTCCAAGCATTGCAATTGCGATCAAGTTTATTACAGCCATCATTCCCATGAATAAATCTGCCATATCCCAAACGATTTGAATTTTTTGCACAGAACCCCATAAAACCATTAATGATACAGCTACTCTATAAGCAAATAGCCAGGTTTTGCTTCCACTCATAAACTCTATATTGGATTCACCGTAATAGTAGTTTCCAACGATAGAACTAAATGCAAATAGCAATATACAGACAGCTATAAATGTATTTGCCCAAGCACCTACTTGAGTGCTTAAAGCTGTTTGTGTAAGTTGAATACCTTTTAAATCACCATTTGTATAAGCTCCTGATAATATAACAACAAAAGCAGTAGCACTACAGATTAATAAAGTATCAGTAAATACCCCTAGTGTTTGAATCAAACCTTGTTTTACAGGATGTGTTACTTCAGCTGTTGCAGCAGCATTTGGAGCACTACCCATACCTGCTTCATTTGAGAATAAACCTCTTTTAATTCCCTGCATAAGGGCTTGTTTAATAGCTACACCAGCAGCTCCTCCAACAGCAGCTTTTAATCCGAAAGCACTACTGAAAATTAATGCAAATAAAGATGGAATTTGAGAAGCATTTTTAATAAGAACAAATGCAGCAACTAATACATATGCAATTGCCATAACTGGTACGATAGCTTCAGCAACCTTTGCAATTCTTTTTACACCACCGAATATAATAATAGCTGTTAAGATCATTAGAGTTAAACCTACTATCCATCTTTGAATACCAAATGCCTGTTCAAATGCAAGGGAAATTGTATTTGCTTGTACAGAGTTAAATACTAAACCAAAGCATAAAGTTATTAAAACAGAGAATAATAATCCCATCCATCTCTTGTTTAGTGCTTTTTCCATGTAGTATGCAGGACCGCCTCTATAACCATGCTCGTCTTTTACCTTATAAATTTGAGCTAGTGTACTTTCAACAAAACTTGAACCAGCACCAATTAAAGCGATCAACCACATCCAAAATACTGCTCCGGGACCACCAATTGAGATAGCGATAGCTACCCCTGCTAGGTTCCCTGTACCAACACGAGATGCAGTACTAATACAGAATGCTTGAAATGATGAAACGCCTTGTTTTTCTTTGTTTGTAACAGATTTGCTGGCACCTTCTGTAAGAAGCTTGAACATTTCTCCGAACAATCTAAATTGTACGAATTTTGTTCTTATAGTAAAATAAAGGCCGAGACCAATCAACATATAAATTAGAAGATAAGACCACAATATCGTATTTCCAGTACCAACTATTGCATTTAAAAAATCCATGTAAACACGCTCCTTTAAATTTTTTACTTAAAATATGCTTAAATTTAATTTTTCTGAAAGCTCTTCTAAAACTTTCTTTCCTCCAATACTGTTTCCACTTTCATCAAGAGCTGGTCCCACTACAGCAATACCCATTTTCTTTGGAACAACAGACATGATACATCCACCAACACCACTTTTTGAAGGAACTCCAATTTTCACAGCAAATTCACCTGATGCATCGTATAGTCCACAAGTCATCATAATAGCTTGTACAATTTGATTTACTTCTTTAGGAACAATCCTTTCATTAGACCACGGAGTAATTCCTCCATTGGCAATAACTGCTGCGATTGTAGCAACATCCTTTACAGTAACTTCAATAGAACACAATTTAAAGTAGGCATCTAGTACATCTTCTACATCTCGTTCAATAATATTTGCTCCCTTTAAATAATAAGCAATAGCTCTGTTTGTATTACCTGTAAGCTTTTCTGATTGGTATACGTTGAAATTTACTTGAATATTAGGATTGTTTGCCATTTTTTTAACCATCTCAATAACACGTTCAAATTTTTCAATACCATTATCACCAGAAACCAAAGATGTACAAGCAATTGCTCCAGCATTAATAAAAGGATTTAATGGTTTATGAGAATTTCTTGTTTCTAACTTTATAATAGAATTAAATGGATCAGCAGAAGGTTCTGTTCCAACCTTTGAAAATACAGCTTCTTTCCCTTTATCTATCAATGCACAAATAAGGGTAATTACCTTCGAAACACTTTGAATAGTGAAGGCTGTCTCATAATCTCCAGCGTAAAATTCATTACATTCTAAATCAAAGATATGAATACCCAAAGCATCTGGATTCGCTTTTGCAAGTTCTGGAATATATGATGCCACTTTGCCATGCTTTGTCCAAATTCTATTATTATCTATTATTGTTTTTAGCAATTCTTCCATGCATCGTCACCCCCTTGTTATAAACATATAGTTGCTAAAGTTTTTTACAGCTATCTAACAATATTTACGATAATGAAATATTTAAATAATGAATATGCAATAGCTTTGAAATTCTAGTTTTGTAGTTTTGTGAAAATTCATGAAAGCATACTACCTTTAAATTTGTGGTGCGATGGTAGTTATATTATAGCATAATTGTCGACCCAAAGCACTATTTATCCTATGCATAAATGTGCAAGTTATATGTTTATTTATTATATCATCAATATATATATGGATCCAACTTCAAAATGAAATATAAAAGATAGTTCATTCCAGATAACTTTTGAAAAAACAAAACTTCATTCCATGAAAAAATACTAAACCTTCAAAACTCACTTCGTTCAAACAATGAAGGTTCTTAACGTATTTTTCATGAAATTTCAGTAAGTTTTTTTACAAAAGTTATCGAAGTCATTCACTTATCTTTATATATTTCTTTTTTTATGTTGATGTTGTTTGCCTATATATAGATAAAAAAGAAACGAAATATAAAAAAATAGTTCATAACGGATATAAAGATGTAATTATGTTGTAACGGTTTTGTAACATTTTACCATGATAACTATAGTAATATATATATGGTAGTAAAAAATAAGCTTTTCATCAATATAGCAATCATAAAGAGGCATAAAGGGGAGATAACAATGAAAAAATATTTGATACTTATTTTAGCAGTTTTTATTGTATTAGGAGGGTGTACAGAAAAGACTAAAAATGTATCTGATGAAGTATATAAAAATAAAGAAGTCAATAAAGATGTAGAAAAACCTATACAAAAAGACAAAAATGATCAGGATGAGAAAAAATTATCAGAGGAAGATGAAGAAAAAATTATGATGCATTATAATGAAATACTTGCAAACAAAAAGCCGTATGAGGTACTTGCATTTATCGATAAAAATATATATGTATTATCTGAAAAAAATGCAGATGAACTCCTTATAGGATTAGAAAAAGTACAAAACAAATATAAATCTGAATATACTGATAGCTTATTAGAAGATGATTTTATAAAACAAAATAAATTGCACAAAATTTTCGGATATAAATTCAATAAGCGAAAGATAGAAGCAATAGAAGATGAAGATTTAAAAGCGCTTGTAGTAGAAATGGTTAAGGGTGGATATAAGCTCGTTACATTAGAAGGTTCTTTTTATCCAATAATAGATTATGGATATTTGAAAAAATACATGCCTTATGTATCTGATGAAATGAAAGGGTTTATAAATATTGTATCTAGGGAATCAAATCATCTTACATGGAATGGAGATAAGGTGAGTATCTCTTGGGATGAATTAAGCAATAGAGCATTAAAAGCAGAAGAATATTTGAAAAAATATAAAGAAAGTCAAATGAGAAAAGAAGTAGCCAATTTATATATGATGTATATTAATACTTTAATGAATGGATCACAAAACATGCCATTATTAGACGTTAAAACAAATAAGGTTAATAATAAAATTTTAAACAGTTATCAGAAATTGCTTACTGAAAATGCAACAACAACTACTGCAAAGATTATAAAAGAGTATATTGAAGCTATTGAAAAGAATGAAGCAAAAATAGATGATACAATCATTGAAGTATCAGATAAGCTTCGTCAGAAGGTTATTGAAGATTTAAATTTAGGAAAAGGACTTACAGACTATACTGCACAATAAATAAAAACCACTCAAAACTTCCTGTTTTTCTATTGATGGTGGTTTAGATTAAATCATTAAACTTAATACCTGTTTTTCTATTGATGGTGGTTTAGATTAAATCATTAAACTTAATAATGGATTATAAAAAGCAGAAAACATCTTCTTTGAGAATGAATTCTGCTTTTTAGTTTGCACTAAATAATATGTGTTATACTCCAGTATTCTATAACTATTATCAATAAACAACAAGTAATAAAAATAATTAGTTTTATTATTCCTAAAGTTGCATCAATGCAATAATTAGCAGTTCCTTTAAAAAATTTCAATTTATCAGTATAAAATACAACACATTTAAAAAATTCATATATGTTACCAAAAAAAAATGTTACATAAATATCTATATATAGGGAAATTTAGTATGAATAGAAAAAATAATATATTTTTTTTCATAAATACTCCCTTCAATTTAAAAAATGACTTAATATGCTCTAACCATTAGTTTAACATATATTATCCTATTCTATTATATCACAATCCTATTCCATTTTTTATCATTTTAAACACAGCTAAATATCGTTATATCTATAATGATATAGTTGAAGTTTATTGATTATTTTTTATAAGTTATCCACATATATCCACAAGTATTTGTGGATATGTAAAGCTTGTCCACTATATCTTGTCCTCATATTGATTCAAATTTAAGAAATAATCTAAAGTTCCTCTATATAAACCTCTCTCAAAACGATTATTGCTTGTTAAAGTAATATTATGTCCTTTCTTTAAAAGAACATCCACAAAAGGCATTAGCTTTTCTTCATAAATCTTCATAGATTCTTTTGGAAGAACTCCAGGCCAACCACTACAGCTAAGCGTTACTCTTCGATGTTTTGTACTAACCTGAGATGGAATATCATTATAAGCAATATCATCCTTTTCAAATATATATTTTTTTACATCTCCATGAGGAATTCCTTCAATAGCTTTTACCTGAATAGGTGATACAGATGCATCGTAAGGATCAGCTGTCAAATCTAATATAATACTATCTTCTTTTAAAAACTTGATATATTCATTTGGAACAATATATTTAGAAAAATCTATTCTCCTCGTTGCATCTATCAATAAATCCGTATCAGAAAAAATATCTGGTAATAAATTTTTATGCTTTGTAATATGTCTTCCAATATATTGCACCATAACACCCGGCAAATCCTGTTCTATTATCTTATCTAATAGTGCTTCATCTCCAAAAGACATACATATTCTTCCTGCTCTTACTCCTAACTGACCCATTCCAATAATCGTTACCTTTATAGGTCCTCTATTCCTTGAAAAGAAATCTTTTTTTCTTTTTTTCATTTCCTGAAAAGCAGCTCTTATACCACCTAAAGCTGTTAATTCATATGTTACTACCATTCGATTATGTTCATCATCAACAATAGAATCCATAGAATAGGAAATAATTTCTTTTTCTTTTAATTTTTCAACAATCTTTGGTCTTGAATCATAATGGAGCATAGAAATTAAGCTGCTCTTTTTTGGCATCATTTCTAATTCTTGAATCTTTGGAGCCTTTAGTACAATTACTAAATCCTTTTTATAAATTTCTTCATGCGGTACAAATTTCACTTTATTATTAGCTTTTAAATAATCTTCCTTGTGAAAACCCATTTCAACTCCATAATTTTCTTCCAAAAAAATATCTATATCATATGAACACAGCTTTTCAATAAAGCTTGGAAGAAAAGCTCTAATCTCACCGTTAATACCGTATATTTTAGGCAATCCTATTGAAGTAATCTTTTGCACATAGCTTCACCCTTTCATTTCCTATACTATATCTACTATTTTATGAATTATTTTAATATTTATAATACATTTTTTCAACCCCTAAAAAAATAGAGAGACATCAAATAGTCTCTCTACTTACTTAACATTTCCTTTACTTCATCCTTCGAAACCACTCTTCCAGAAGCTTTCACAGCTCCATCTACTACTATAGCTGGAGTTTTCATTACTCCAAAGGATAAAATCTCCTTCATTTCTGTTACCTTTTCAAACTCTGCATCAATTCCTAGTTCTTTCGCTGCCTGTACTGCATTTTCATAAAGTGCTGTACAGTTTTTACATCCTCCACCTAAAATCTTAATATTCATAAATAACCCTCCTATAAAATAATATTAAATAAATACCCTACAAATATAATAGATATTCCTGTAATAGTAATAAATATCCCAATAAGCTTTGGTTTCATCACCTGCTTTAAAAGAATCATTTCAGGCAATGATAAAGCTACTACACTCATCATGAACGAAAGAGCTGTTCCTACTCCTACCCCTTTATTAATCAAAGCCTCTACAATAGGCACTGTTCCTACTGCATTTGAATAAAGAGGAATTCCTAATACAACTGCTACAAATACTGCCAATGGATTATTAGGTCCTGCATATTTTACTAAAAAATCCTCTGGAGCATAACCGTGAATCCATGCCCCTATACCAATTCCTAATATTACATAAATCCATACTCTCTTTACAATATCTTTTACTGCATTAAAAGCAAATTTTACTCTTTTTTTATGATTCATCTCTTCGATGACTGCTTCACCCATATGCATCTGATAAACATATTCTTCTACTAAATGCGTTAAATTAAGCTTTTCAATAACAATTCCTGCAACAATTCCTATCACCATTCCTGCTGCCGTATAAAGAAATGCTATCTTAAATCCAAAGCTTATGAATAAAAATCCTAATGCAATTTCATTAACAATAGGTGATGTAACTAAAAATGTAAATGTAACCCCAAGTGGAATACCCGATTCCACAAAGCCTATGAATATAGGCACTGTCGAGCATGATCAGAAAGGAGATAATACTCCTAATATAGCTGCTGCTACATGTGCCCAAATACCACCAAACTTTGAAAGCATTCCTTTTACTTTTTCTGGTGGAAAATAGCTTCTCACATAAGAAATAGTGAAAATCATAAAGCTAAGAAGTAAAATGATTTTTAGTGTATCATATATGAAAAAATTTACACTATCTCCTAATCTAGAATGTAAATCTAGCCCTAATAACTTTTCTACAAACCAATCGGCAAATCCTTTTAACATTAAAAATTCCTCCCTTCTTAATTTTCTCCACAATATACATAAATTATTTTTTCTTCATTTCTAATTGTTCATGTGCCTCTTTTAATTTTTTTGCTAAAATATCCTGTACTACCTCTAAAACCGTATATATTTCTCTATATCTTACACTATATAAAACCTGTAGTCCTTCCTTTCTGCTTGAAAGTATACCCTGATCCTTTAAAATCTTAAGATGCTGAGATACATTTGATTGCTCTAATTCTAAATCTTCATATATGTGACATACACAAAGCGCTTCTTCATCTTTCAACCTCTCAAGAATTTGTATTCTAGTTGGATGAGCTAATGCTTTTAATAGTGATGAAGATAATTCATAATACATTGCATTCATTTTATCTCTCCTTACTATATTAGAATATTATAATATAATTATATGTTAAGAAATATATCAATGCAACTATTTTTTTCATCTTTCCTTTCCTTGTTTTTTTCTTCTATTATGGTATACTAGATAAGGAAAATAAGATAATTAGGAGTGTGCTTATGTCAAACAATATTGAAGTTGGAAACATTATAGTAGGAAAAGTAACTGCTATCAAGCCTTTCGGTGCTTTCGTAGCATTAGAAGAAGGAAAAGAAGGATTAGTTCATATTTCACAAATCGCTCACGGTTTCGTAAAAAATATTAACGAACATCTTTCTATTGGGGATGAAGTAAAAGTAAAAATATTATCAGTAGATGAAGAATCTGGCAGAATTTCACTTTCTATTCGTGAAACATTACCAGCTCCTGAAGCTACTGAAGGAAAATCAGAACGTCCTCGCCGTCCAAGACAAAAAAAGAGTGGAATGAACTATCAAGACCCAAAAAATAGAGAAAGCTTTAACTCTCTTGGAGAGCACTTAAAAGCTTGGTTAGAACAATCAAAAAAATAATCAAAAGAACCCACTGCTTTATAACAGGGGTTCTTTTTCATTATAAACTTAATAACGCTGTATAAAAAGGAATAAAAATTAAACTTGCAATAGTAGTCACACTAACCATCACTGTTGCATACTTATAATCTGCTTCATATGCCTGCGCCACGATTGCACTTTGAGTCATTACTGGCATAGCAGCTTCTATAACAAATACCTTTTTCATTAATAGAGGTACATCAAAATAATAGCAAGCTGAAAAAACGATCAATGGGCAAAATATAAACCTTCCAATCAAAAGCATAATCATATTTTTATCAAATCGAATATCCTTTATATTGATTTCATGAATAATTATTCCTATAAAAAACATAGAAAGTGCTGTAGTAAGATTTCCTATAGACCTACAGCTGTTTATAATAAACTTCGGCAACATTATTTTTAATAATATAAAAATAAGTGCTACTAAAAAACCCATCAGTGGTGGAGAAAAAATTCGCTTAACTGTATTTAGTGTAAAAATCCCTTCTTGATCATTTCTTCCACTATCCTTTCGAATATTATACACACCAATAGTCCAAAATGTAGTAGTGTTTGCAATATAATAAAGCAGTACCATTGGAACACTTTTTTCACCAAACAATGATAAATTTACAGGAAGTCCTATGAAAATCGTATTTGATAAAGCAAACATAGATTGAAATAATCCTCTCCTATTTGGAGGAATTTTCAAAAGCCTTGCTATGAGGATACTCACTCCATAAGCTAAAAACATGGTAAAAAAAGCTATCCCTATTCCAAGCTTTGATTCCATCAGCATGTCCTTATTAAAATTCTTCATTAAATTTGAAAACATCAATGCCGGTAGTGATACACTTACTACTAGCTTAGAAAATAATTTAGAAGCTTTATCATCTAACCATCCTTTATGCGCTAAAAAATATCCTACACCAATCATAATCACTATACTCAACACACTTTGTACAGCATCTGCTATTATCAATTTACTATCTCCTCGTATAATAAGTTTAAGTAATAAATTATTATCTATTGACTTGGATATTGAGCCCTATTCCTAGATAATAGAAGTATGGAATAAGGATCTATCTGGAAAAAGGCTGATGTCTCCTGCAGCAAGACTGCATTGAAAGACTGTCTCCCAGCCAACAGTTGTACTGCAAACTCACAAGCTGTATCTCTTGCCTGTCATACCGAATGTTAGCAGCTTCGGAGCAGCTTATGATTGGCAAGTATTGAATACTCATAAGCGAGGTTGTTGCCACCCTGTTGGTAACTAGGGATAGGTTTCAGTATCCAAGCCGTTCCAAATTCATAGAAAGGAGGTCCTATCCATGAAATTGTTTATTGGTATTGATGTTAGTTCTGAAAAACTTGACATTTGTTTTCTTGATAGTGAAGATCAAATTCTGCTTGAGATTTCACTACCAAATAATATCATTGGTGCTAGTAAAATCAAAGAGCATATTATAAGATTTACTGAGCATATCCAATATAAGCGCATCATTGTTGGTATGGAAGCCACTTCTGTTTACAGTTTTCATCCTTCAGCTTTCCTAGCAGAAGATGCTGAATTAAAGTCCTTAGGAATCGAAGTTGTTGTCATGAATCCAAAGACCATTCATCGCTTTAAAGGACTCTTTGAAGAAGACAAAACCGATAAAATAGATGCTTACCGTATTGCAGACTTTCTTCGTTTTGATCGTTTCAATATTTCTTTGATTAAAGAAGAACAATATATGGCTTTGCAAAGATTAACTAGATCACGTTACCAGCTCATTGGTCAACTGACTGAAATGAAGCAACATTTTTTAGAAAATCTTTATTACAAATGTAATACCCTCACTAAAGAAATCGATACATCTGTCTTTGGTTCAACTATGATGGACTTACTAACAGACTCTATGTCTCTTGAAGACATTGCCAATATGTCTTTGGAAGATTTGGCAACTGTTTTACAACAAAAAGGTCGCGGTCGCTTTAGCAATCCTCAAAAGCTTGCAAAGTCACTTTCCAAAGCCATTAGAGACTCTTATCGACTAGGAAAAGTCATGAAGAATTCAGTCGATGTTGTCTTAGCTTCATACGCTATGATGATCAAAACTATAAAAAAGCAAATCAAAGAACTTGATAAAGCTATTCAGGCACTGTTTGAAGTTCTGCCCGAATCTAAATCATTGCTCAGTATTCCTGGTATTGGACCAGTTTATGCTGCTGGTATCATCGCCGAAATCGGTCAAATTGAACGATTTGAAAATGAAGCGAAGATTGCCAAGTATGCAGGTCTTTACTGGAAACGAAAACAATCCGGCAATTTTGAAGCTGAAAGAACGACTATGACCAAAACGGGGAATCATTACCTTCGTTATTACTTGATTGAAGCTGCCAATTCAGTTATGCGAAATGAACCCGTTTATAGAGAATACTATCTCAAAAAGTATCATGAAGTTCCCAAACATCAACATAAAAGAGCCCTCGTCCTTACCGCAAGAAAATTTGTGCGCATGGTGGATGTGCTGCTACGCAATCACCAACTTTATGCACCTGAAAGGAGTGTATAATATCGAATAATATTCGATGCGTAATCCTTTCGTTTTATGCCTAATTTTCCTTAGGTTTATTAAGTGATGCCTTTTTTAAGAAATATTTTCATAAATTTAGTAAAAAATTATCTGTTTTCATCTTGACTTATTACCACAAGTCTTTTTTCTTTTTCTCTAAATTTATCTTATTATGCAAAATCTGTCAACTACATAAAAATCACTTGCTATTTATGAAAACAGCAAGCGATCACTCAATAAATCCTCTGATTGTGTCTTTTCAAAACAAGCTAAAAGCTTTTCTATTGTTAAATTTTTCTTTTCTTTTCCTCTAATATCTAATACTGCTTTTCCTTTGTGCATCATAATAAGCCGATTACCTAGTTTTATGGCTTGATTTAAGTTATGTGTTACCATAAGTGTTGTCATTTTTCTTTCACTTATAATATTTTCTGTCAAATTGATAATCCTCTCAGAGGTTTTTGGATCTAACGCTGCTGTATGTTCATCTAAAAGGAGAATATGAGGCTTGGATAGAGTAGCCATAAGGAGAGATAATGCTTGCCTTTGACCTCCTGATAATAATCCTACCTTTGTATTTAACTGGTTTTCAAGTCCTAATGAAAGCTTAGATAAAAGTTCTTTAAAAAATGGAATATCTTTTTTGGAAACGCCCATTGATAAATTAAATTTCTTCCCTTTATTCAATGCCATAGACAAATTTTCTATGATATTCATTGAAGGCGATGTTCCCATAGTAGGATCTTGAAACACTCTTCCTATCATTCTTGTACGTTTAAATTCCGGCTCATATACTATCTCATTGTTCTTTAATAGAATAGAACCTTCATCTGCTTGAATAGAACCAGCTATCATATTTAAAAGTGTTGATTTTCCAGCCCCATTACTTCCAATAATAGTAATAAAATCTCCTTCTTCTACATCCAATGAAAATCTATCAAAAACAACTTTTTCATTAACCGTATTTTTATTAAATGTTTTACACAGATTTCGGATTAGTAGCAACAGCTTCACCCCCTATTGAAAATAATTTCTTCCCTTTGAAAGGATTTTTTCCCTGATTGACTGCTAATGCTATAACAACAATAATAGCTGTAATCAATTTTAAATCAGTTGGTGGAAATCCAAGCTTTAATGCAAAAGCTGTACTGGTTTTATATAAGATAGATCCTAACAGAGCCATTGTAGTAGGAACAATCAAAGGAACTCTTTTAAAAATAGCTTCCCCAAAGATAATAGAAGCAAGACCCATAACAATAATTCCTGTCCCCATGCCAACATCTGAAAATCTTTGATATTGAGCAACAAGTGAACCTGATAATGCTACTAGTCCATTTGAAAGCATAAGAGCAATTATCTTAATCCTACCTATATCAATGCCTAGAGATGTAACCAGCTGAGGATTATCCCCTGTAGCTTTTACAACAAACCCAAATTTTGTTTTTAAAAAGAAATCTAATAAAAGCTTCAATAAAATGGCAAATATAAAAATAATCCAAATAGATTCTAAGCTACTGCTAAATATAGTTTGTTTATTAAATAAGGGAACATTTGCTTTTCCCATTATCCTTAGATTAACTGAATATAACCCAATCATCACTAATATACCTGATAATAGATTAGTAATTTTAAATTTTACATGA
Organism: Crassaminicella indica; assembly: GCF_019203185.1. Taxonomy (NCBI): domain Bacteria; kingdom Bacillati; phylum Bacillota; class Clostridia; order Eubacteriales; family Clostridiaceae; genus Crassaminicella; species Crassaminicella indica. Next base: position 884,896 of record NZ_CP078093.1, read on the forward strand.
AGGTATCCTGTAACACCTCCTGCAATCATACCTGCTATAAATGAAGCAGCTGTTGCTGCAAATGGATTAATATCAATAACCAAAAGGGCAGCTGTAACAGCCGCTCCCAATGGAAAACTGCCATCTACTGAAAGGTCTGGAAAATCTAATATCTTATAAGTAATATATACACCAAGAACCATTACCCCAAATAGTAGTCCTTGTTCTAAAATATTTAACCAAAAGCTCATTATTGATCGCCTCCTAATAATTTTGCTTTATTCTTCAATTCCTGAGGCAGTTTTATCCCTAATGCTTTTAAAGTATCTAAATTGATTACTAGCTCAGTTTCCTTTAAAGTCTCTATAGACATATCCTTTGGAGCTTTTCCTTTGATTACTTCTACTGCTAAAAGTCCTGTCTGAAATCCTAATTGATAGTAATCAATTCCTTCTGTAGCCAACGCTCCATTTTCTACATGCGCCTTTTCTGCTCCAATGATTGGAATTTGATTTTTTATACATTCTGCTGATACTAAAGGCATAGCTGAAGCAACAAGATTATCAGTAGGAGTATATAAAACATCTATTTTATCAATTAGTTCATTTAACGCTTGTGGTACTTCATTCACACTTGTAATCCCTGCTGTAATTATTTCTAACCCAAACTCAGGTGCTACTTTTTTTGCATGATTGATTTGTATTTCAGAATTTGTTTCACTTGTATTATATAAAATCCCAACTTTTTTCCCTTCAGGCACTAATTTTTTTATTAACTCAAACTGTTTTTTAATAGGTGCCATATCACTTGTTCCTGCAACATTTGTTCCTGACTTTTCCCAAGATGAAACAAGTCCTGCTTCTTTAGGATCTGTTACAGCTGTGATGATAATAGGAATATCCTTTGTAGCATTAAAAGCTGCTTGAGCTGTTGGTGTTGCAATAGCCAATATCATATCCTTTTTTTGAGCTACAAAGTTTTGTGCAATTGTTTGTGCTGTTGGCATATCCCCTTGTGCATTTTGAAAATCAATTTCTACATTTTCTCCATCTTTAAATCCTCTTTCTTTTAGAGCATCAATAAAGCCATTTCTTGCTGCATCTAAGGCTGGATGCTCTACAATTTGAGTAATCCCTATTTTTATGGTGCTTTCTTTGCTATCTTCCTTTGAGGTTGTTGAAGCTTTCTTATTTGTGCATCCTGCCAATAATAACAAGCCTAACAATAATAATAAAATTCTCTTTGAAAAAATTTTTCCTACCATGCTACCATCCTCCTAAATATTTATTTTTTAAAATAAAAAAACTCCCACAAGGAGAGTATTTTTGTACACTAAAACAAGCCCTTTTAAAAAGGGTGATTTACCTTATTTCCTACAAAACTACCCACCTACATATTTCAATAACATTTATGAAACAAGCTCTACCAACCTACTAAATTAAATCTGATTATACAGAAAATTCATATATATGTCAATACCAAATATAAAATTTAAAAATTATTTTATATCAGGAATAGATCTGTGCGCTAATCCGATTACAACTTCATTCAAATGAAGTAATCCTATGCTCATAAAAATACATACACTTAAGTGTTCTCCATATCTTGCAATGCCTATTTTCCCGCCAACATTAAGTCCATTTGCTTTTGCTGCTACCTGCATTATGGCTTCTCTAGCTGCTCCTGCAACAGCCCCGTCATGAACATGAGACTCTACAATCACACCTGTTCTCCTTGCTGAAATAATCGCTCTTTCTATAATTTTTGGAATGGAATCAATTAAATTTCCACCTATATCAACAGCTACCGTTTTAATTCCTATATTTTTAAACTTTTTTATCATCTCCTCTTCTCCACTTCTTGAAGAAGAAATAGCTATTTTAACTGCTGCTCTAGCAACATCAATACTGTCATATTTCATGATTTTCCTCCTCTTTATTCCTTCCAATATTTTATTTGATTTATTTGTTATCTTTAGAGTACCTAACTTATAGCTTATTAATGGTTAACAATACTCTTTGATTTTCCATTTATACATACTAATCTTATCATATCAAAATATATTGTCCAAATATTCTAGGAGGGTAAAAAATATTAACATCCATAAAATTTTAGATATTTTTCAATATTTGATTGTATATATTCAGCACTATGATTACCATGAAATACATGATTTTGAGAATTTATGCCTTTTTCTTTCAATATTTTATGTAAAATTGAACAACCTTCGTAAAATCTACCTTCATCCTTATCTCCAGCATCAAGATAGACATCAATATCAGAAGAAATATTATTGTTTCTTGCAATATATATTGGATCATATTTTTTCCATACATCCATGTCTTTATAATATGGCTTGTCTTCATCTGCAAGTTCCAGTTCTAAAGCAGGCATATGCCCTCCTACTTTTGAAAACATATGCTGATGTCGAAATGTATTGTGAAGAGCTACATAACCCCCAGCAGATATCCCTCCTAGATATCTTCCTTTTCTATCTTTTATAGTATTGAACGTTTTATCTATTAAAGGTACTATTTCTTTCATAAAGTAATCTTCATACATTCCTAAATTTATGATTCTATTATTATCTCCAGGATCAGGTACCTCTTTACAGATTAAGGATGAATTCACTCCTCTGCTGTTTTCAATTCTTGGACATACAATTATCATAGGCTTAATTTCCCCGTTCTTTATCATTCGATCAACTTTAGTATTTATATCTATTTCAAGCATTAAGTTTTCACTCCCACTTCTTCCATGTAGAAAATATAATACAGGTAGAGGAGTTAAACTATTATAACATTCAGGTAAATACACCAACATTGACATTTCTTTACCAAGCACATCACTATAAAAATTTACTTTTTCTACTTTTGATTTACTCATTTTTATACCACCTTTTGAACTTAAATTGTTATGTTTCTAATACCACCATTAACCATATTTTTCATTTCGAAAGCTCGGCTTCAATAAAATTAATCCATCATATTTTACAATCACTAATTAACTTATACTTAATAGTATACCACTATATGTCATATATTGTTATTATATAAGGTGAAAAATTAGCATCATTTAAATAAAACATTTGATTTTAATATAAACAATTTCCATAGTTATTTATTAACTTTATGTCATTATTCAAATGAAGGTAGAAAAATTACTGATAGAGATATACAAGCTTTAAAAAAAATTATAGAATTAGAAAATGAATTAATACCAAAGAACTGTGATTTGTCTTTATTTAGTAAAAATTCTTATTATAATAGTCTTGTCCCATTATATAATAATTGTACTGACCTGCGCTATGCATCACAACGCCTTAGGAATATATTTAAAGAAATAGATAAAATAAGCATTAAAGCAACATCTCTAATACATTAGGAACAAGACTCAATATCAAGAGTAGATCATAAATAGATGATATATATTGATATAATGAAAAAACTGTAGAAATAAAAGAAGAATGGATCTCAATAATAACTTATTCCGATAACAATATCTTATAGAGAATGATAATAATAAAACATATACGTACTAAAACAAAATTTGCATGGAAAAACAAGGTGAAGTTTACAAATAATTGAATCGTGTAATAATTTTACATATATTCAAAATAATATTATAATAGTTTTAGGCTTTAAAGAAAAGAAAGGATGATAATAATGAGTAACGTTTTAGCAAATTTAAAACCAACCTCTGTTTTTAAGTATTTTGAAGAAATATCAAATATCCCTAGAGGCTCTGGCAACGAAAAAGAAATAAGCGACTATTTAGTTAATTTTGCGAAAAAACATAAACTAGAAGTTATACAAGATGAAGCTCTTAATGTGATCATTAAGAAAAAAGGAACAGCTGGCTACGAGAATGCACCTACTGTTATTCTTCAAGGTCATATGGATATGGTATGTGAAAAAAATAATGATACAATCCATGATTTTGAAAAAGACCCTATAAAATTAAGAATTGAAGGAGATATGATTTATGCTACGGATACTACACTTGGAGCTGATGATGGTATTGCTATAGCTTATGGACTTGCAATTTTAGCATCTGATGATATTCCTCATCCTCCTTTGGAAGTACTTATTACAACATCAGAAGAAACTGGTATGGACGGTGCTATCGCTTTAGATCCAAAAAATATTACAGGAAGATTTCTAATAAATATAGACTCTGAAGAAGAGGGTTTTCTTTTAGTAAGCTGTGCAGGTGGAATCACAGCAAGACAAATACTTCCAATTGTTTGGGAATCTCCAAATAAAAATGATATAGCTTATGAAATCAGCATAAGAGGACTTCATGGTGGTCACTCAGGATCAGACATTGAAAAAGGAAGAGGAAATTCTAATAAATTAATGGGAAGATTTTTAAATGATTTATTAAATACCTTTGATTATACTATTCATAAAATCAGTGGTGGATCTAAAAACAATGCAATTCCAAGAGAAGCTGATACGATTATTTTAATCAATCCAAAGCATGCATCTAAATTGGAAGAAAAAATCAATGAATGGAATAATATTTTTAAAAATGAATTAAAAGCTTCTGATCCAGAAATATATATAGATTATAAAAAATTAGAAAATACCTTTGAAAAAGCATTCTCAAAAGAAACCGCTAAAAAAGCAGTGCAATCACTTGTTCTTATTCCAAATGGCATTCAAACTATGAGTATGGAAATTGAAGGTTTAGTAGAAAGCTCCACAAATTTAGGAGTTGTAACAACAACTGATAATGAAGTAATATTTGAAAGTGCTGTTCGAAGCTCTATAAAAAGCTTAAAGCATAATATATTAGATCAATCAAAGCTTGTTGCTGATCTTTTAGGATGCAAATTTATAGCTAGTGATGACTATCCTGAATGGTCATATAATCCTGATTCAAAGCTTCGCCCAATATTTGTAGATGTATACAAAAAGCTATATGGAAAAGAACCTAAAGTAACAGCTATCCACGCAGGACTTGAATGTGGATTGTTTAAAGAAAAAATCAATGATTTAGATATGATTTCTATAGGTCCTGATATGTTCGATGTACATACACCAAATGAACATTTAAGCATATCTTCTACAGAAAGAACTTGGAATTATCTTCTTGCTGTATTAAAGGAAATAAAATAAGACCAGGCTTTGCCTGATCTTATTTTTTTATAGCTTCACAAATCATATCTCCTACTTCACTAGTAGTACCATTCCCACCTAAATCAGGAGTAAGCTTTTTTCGATCCTTTAATATTTCCTCAATAGCTCCCATTATTTTTTGTCCTAAATCTTCATGCTCTAAAAAATCAAGCATCATTTTTACTGTCCAGATCATAGCAATAGGATTTGCAATTCCTTTTCCTGCAATCTCTGGTGCTGAACCATGAACAGGCTCAAACATAGATGGATATTCTCTTTCAGGATTGATATTTGCACCAGCAGCAAACCCAAGCCCTCCTTGTAGCGTTGCTCCGAGGTCTGTAAGAATATCGCCAAAAAGATTAGAAGCTACCACTACATCAAAGCTTTCTGGACGCTGAATCATATACATAGAAGTTGCATCTACATGAAAGGTTTCTGTTTTTATATCCTTATGCTGTTCTGCTTTTTCTTTAAATATTTTATCCCAAAAAACCATGCTATAATTTAATGCATTAGATTTTGTTACACTAGTAACCTTGTTGAGTTTATTTCTACTCTTTGCCAATCTAAAAGCATACTCCATTACCTTTTCTGTATTTTTTCTAGTAAATACGCTAGTTTGAATAGCTAATTCTTCCTCTGTTCCTTCTCTTTGGATACCTCCAACCCCTGCATATTCACCTTCTGTATTTTCCCTTACAAAAACCATATCAATATCTTTTACTCCTTTATTTTTTAAAGGACAGTCCTCTTCTGCTAAAAGCTTTATAGGTCTTAAATTTATATATTGATTAAATTCCTGTCTTATTTTTAGCAATAAGTCTCGAAGGGATATATGATCTGGCACTCCCGGAAATCCTACTGCACCAAGAAGGATAGCATCATAGCTTTTTAATTTTTCAATTCCATCATCATCCATCATTTTTCCAGTAGTTAAATAATATTCACAGCCCCAATCATACCAATCAAAAATAAACTTGATATCTTTATTTAATTTTTCTAATGTATTCAATACCTTTATCCCTTCCTGCATAACTTCTATACCAATCCCATCTCCAGGAATTACTGCTATCTTATAAGTTTTCACAATTCTTCCTCCTCCGTATATTTATACCTTTTAACGAAACTTTATCATTATCATACTATATTATCATTTATGGTTCAATACAACTATAAAGCGGTAACTTCGTTAGAGGTTTGTGGAGTAGGGGATATTACGGGTACAGTATCTTCTGAAACAATTCAAAAGGAAGAGGCTAGAACTAATGAAAGGAAATACAATTATAATTTACAATCAGGATGCTTCTTTTGTTTTCTTTTGTGAAAATAAAAAGCTTAGCTTCGTTTCTGCAATAATAATCGCACAAAAGATCAGTATACAACCTATAATCATCCGTTCATTTAAAATGTCGCTCATAAAGATTACCCCAAAAATCGTTCCAAATACAGACTCTAATGATAAAATAATAGCTGCATGAGTAGACACAGTATATTTCTGTGCTACATTTTGAATTAAAAATGCACCCATAGTAGATACAAAAGTCATATAACTAAGGGAAATCATTAAATCAACTGCATTCCCCGAAAACTTTGGTACAGGCTCAAGGATTACTGCACCAATAATGCTTAGTATCGCTGTTGCTCCCATCTGTATAGTAGCAAGATTAATAGGGTCCATTCCCTCTGCAAAATATCCTACAGAAGTAATATGAGCTGCAAAAAACACTGCACAAGCAAGTGTAAGGCTATCTCCTATACCTATACTTAAACTTTCTTGTAATGTTAGAAGTCCTATTCCTAAAGCACATAAAAACGCTCCTATTAATGCATACCAATCAGGATGCTTTTTCGTTATTATCCAAACTAAAAATGGTACAATGACTACATTTGTTCCTGTTAAAAAAGCTGATTTGCTAACAGTTGTATATTGTAATCCTATCGTTTGGGTAATAAATGCAATCCACAAAAATATTCCTACAACAAATCCATATTTTAAATCCTTTTTAGTAATTTTTATTGTTCTTTTCCAAAATATAATGGCTAAGGTAATAGAAGCTATACTAAAACGCAAAGCATTCATATAAAAAGGCGTAAGAATATCTAAAGTATCTTTCATTGCTATAAATCCTCCACCCCAAATCATTGCTACTAAAAGTAACGAAAGATCTGCATATAAGCTCGTTTTTTTCTTTTTTGCATTTGATAAACCCACCATTTCTTCCCCGTTACAAAATACCTACAAAAACTTATAAATAAACTAAAGATTTATAAGTTTAATGCTTTATTCCTTGTTCATAGAGTCCAATTTTGCCTAAGCTACTCCTGTTTGATATGACTCTCAAAAGGCGTAAATTCCCCACTAACGAATGGGTACATATCAGTAGTATCTTTTTAAGTGATTAAGCTACTGATTTATCATATTTAGGATAATCTCTAAGGTTAAGGCTTGCATTATAATCTCTATCAATTGCATTTCCACAATCACATTTGTATATTCTATCAGACAACTTTAAATCCTCATTAATCTGACCACATTTACTACACAATTTGCTAGAAGGGAAATATCTATCTGCAATGATTAGCTCAACATTATACCAATTACATTTATATTCAAGTTGCCTTCTGAATTCCCTTAAAGATTGTTTCTGTATAGCTTTTGATAGTTTTCTATTTTTAAGCATACCACTTACATTCAAATCTTCAATAACAATATACTTTGGCTTGGCTTTCACCAAAGATGTTGTTATATGATGAATGTAATTGTCCCTTAATCCTTTAATTTTCCTATAAAGCTTTCTTAGTTTATTTTCAGCTTTTATAATATTTTTAGTTTTGTGGTATTTGTAACGGTTTTCACCTCCTTCTATTTTTGTTTTATTCATTTCATATTTTCTTGAAATTTGTCTTTGAAGTCTTTTATATTTCTTAATTAACTTCTTCATTTTTAGTGATTTGTTAATATTCTTATACTTATCACCACTACTAATTATTGCTAAATCTTTTACACCTAAGTCGATTCCTATAGGCTCTGTTTCTTTATCTTTTATTTCAATTTCTTCTTCAATGCCAACACTAATCCACCAGTTAAGACCATCAAAAGTTATCCTTGGATTAATATATTTAATGTTTTCACCTGTCGGTATCCTATCTTTTTCACCCAACTTAATCCAATTTAATTTTTGTCTATTTTTCTTTTTACTTGTAATTAACTTTTCTAGTTTAACATGAGTATCTGTAAATTTTATCTTCTCTATATCTTGATAAAAGCTAGGTTTAGTTCTTTTTTTAGACTTAAACTTTGGAAATTTACTATATCCATTGAAAAATCTTTTATAAGAGTTACAAGCATCTTTAATAGCTTGTTTTGTGATATTGTTAGAATACTCATTAAGCCATTTATATTCTTCTGTTTTCTTTAGCTGTGTTAGTTCTTTCCTTAAAACGCTATCATTTAAGAATTTACCACCATTTTTATAATTTTCTTTTTGTCTACCTAAAGTCCAATTATATGCCCATCTCGATACCCCTGCACACTCAAAGAGTTTAGTTCTTTGCTTGTTGTTAGGTTTTAACATTACTTTATATGTCCTAATCATCATTTCTCAACTCTCTTATCATTTTCTTAGCTTTGTTAGCTATTTTACCTTGCAGTTTAGCACTAAATACTGTTACAATTTGTATCATATCTTCAACTAACTCTTGCTCATCAGTTTCAGGGGTATTATCTATAATTTCTATTGTAGTACCATATTTTTTACATAGATTTTCAATGAGTTCAAATCCAAATCTAACTAATCTATCTTTGTATAAAACTACTATCTTATCTACTTCTCTATTAGTTATCATGTCTATTAATTTATTTAAGCCTTTTTTATCGTAGTTTATTCCACTACCAATATCAGTTATTATCTCAAACTGATAGCCTTTTGCTATCATATACTCTTTTACATATTTAACTTGTCTTTCTAAATCATCTTTTTGCTTATTGCTACTAACTCTGCAATATCCTATAGTTATCTTGTTTTTAGGATTTATCCCTAACATAGTATTTAATTGTTCTTTACTGTACATTCTATGTCCACCATCAGTAACATAAGCAGGTTTTAATTTACCACTATTATCCCAGTTTCTCAGTGTTTGCTGAGTTTTTCCAATTAATTTAGCAAACTCGCCTATGCTATAATATTTCATATTAACCACCTCATAATTAATTATAGTATAAAACTATAAAAAATTACAAGATTTTTATAAAAATTTATAAATATCTTTTGGCTGTTAATTTACCTCCTTATTTTGTAATAATATGTAATACGAAACAATTTCTGTATTTAGCGTCTCACGAATTAATTTTTCCGTCAAGCTATATTTGATTATAAAAAAATAAGAGCACCTAATTTTAGATACTCTTTATACTTCATAACATATTCCTTTTATAACTATATTACTTTCTCTTTTTAAATCACACATAAAAGGTTCCACAATCCTACCATCCTGCTTAATAACCCTAACAATAGGTCTTAATATATATTCACTATTTATTTCTTCTACTACAGCTATGCTATTATTACTCAAATATACAATAGTTCCGATTGGATAAGGATTTACATTTTTTACAAAAGCTTTTACCATATCCATATTAAAGTGTCTTCCACCTGAACCCATAATATATTCTACTGCTTCATTAGGAGGTAATGGATCTCTATAAGGTCTTCCTGATGTAAGTGCATCATATACTTCTGCAACAGCTGCTATTTTTGACAATTTATAAATTTGTACATCCTTTAAGCCATAAGGATACCCACTGCCATCTACCTTTTCATGATGCTGTAGTGAAATGATTCGTACCTTTGTACTCATATTTGTATTTTCTCTTAAATAGTTAAAGCCTCTTGTTACATGTTCTTTTACTATTTTAAATTCATTATCATCTAATTTTCCTTGTTTGTTGAGAATCTCTTGGGGTATGAACATTTTTCCAATATCATGAACCATCACCCCCATTGTCAAATCATAAAGCTCATTTCTATTTAATCCATAACCAATACCTAAGACTAGTGCCATAATTGCTGAATTTACACTATGATTATATGTATAATTATCTGAACTTTTAATATCCACGAGATTTATCATAATATCTCTTTGGGTAAAAATATCATCAACAATTAATTTTGCCAATTGCTGAATTTGATCTAACTCCTGCTGTGACCGTTTCTCTATTTTTTTTCTTTCAAATTTATTTAATTTATCATCCTCTAGATTTACACAGGTATTAAGGGTAGCTCTAACAGTAGCAATAGCCTTTTGTCTTATTTGAGGCTTTATAATATCATCTAACTCACCTTGACTATACTCATCAATAATATAAATACAATAAAAACCATGCTCTTTTATTCTATTTAATAGACTATTCGTAAGCTTTACACCCTTTGCCAATAAAATACGACCTTTATCATCATATATAGTTTGAGCCAAAAATGTGCTCTCTTTTGCTGCATTTATTGGAACTAATCGCATATAGGCTCCCCCTCAGTTGGGTATTTCATTATTTATAATTAATTTATCAAAATATATCTAGAAAATCAAATGGCTAATTTCCCTATAAAACGACATTTATATATTTTTTAAAAAAGAGGCTCTATCTGAGCCTCTAAAAGCTTATTTTGTAATTTTTTCAATTCCTCCCATATAAGGTCTTAAAACCTCTGGAATCACTACAGAACCATCTTCTTGCTGATAATTTTCAAGTATTGCAGCAACTGTTCTACCTACAGCTAAACCTGATCCATTAAGTGTATGAACATATCCTACCTTTCCTTTAGGCTCTGGTCTGAATCTGATATTTGCACGTCTTGCTTGGAAATCTTCAAAGTTACTGCAAGAAGATATTTCTAAATAACGGTCATAGCTTGGCATCCATACCTCTATATCATAAGTACAAGCTGAACTAAATCCCAGATCTCCTGTACATAGTTTAACTACTCTATAAGGAATATTTAATCTCTTTAATACTTCTTCTGCTGATAAAAGTAACTTTTCTAATTCTGTATCTGATTCTTCAGGTTTTACAAATTTAACTAATTCTACTTTGTTAAATTGATGTTGACGAATCAGCCCTCTTGTATCTCTTCCTGCAGAACCAGCTTCTTTTCTAAAGCATGGAGTATAAGCTGTATGATAAATAGGTAGTGTTTCTCCTTCTAATATTTCATTCATGTAAAGATTTGTTATAGGTACCTCAGCTGTAGGAATCAAGAAAAAGTCCTTACTTGGAATATGGAACATATCATCTTCGAATTTTGGAAGCTGTCCTGTTCCCGTCATACTGTCTCTATTTACCATAAATGGCGGAAGAATTTCTGTAAAACCATGCTCTGTTGTATGTAAATCCAACATAAAGTTAATCACAGCTCTTTCTAATCTTGCACCAAGACCTTTATATACAGTAAATCTTGCTCCTGTAATTTTTCCTGCTCTTTCAAAATCTAATATCCCTAAATCTGTACCGATATCCCAATGGGCTTTATGTTCAAAATCAAATTTTGTAGGCTCTCCCCATTTTTTCACCTCTACATTGTCCTCATCGCTATTTCCTATAGGAACATCTTTTTGAGGAGTATTTGGAATACCTAAAAGAATATTTTTTATTTCCTCTTCAACGTTTTTTACATTCTCATCTAGTTCTTTTATCTTTAAAGATAATGTTTTCATTTCTGCAAGTACCATTGAAGCATCCTTACCTTCTCTTTTAAGCTTTGGAATTTCCTTTGATACGGTATTTTGCTTATTTTTCATTTGTTCTACTTCTTGTAGAATTTTTCTCCTTTTTTCATCTAATACAACCACCTGATTTAATCCAAAATCTCCTTTTCCTCTTCTTTCAACAAGCTCTTTTACTTCATCAAAATTCGTTCTTATCCTTTTGATATCTAACATTTTTAAACCTCCTCTTTTATTTTCAAAAATAAAAACCCCTCATCCCTGTCTAGGGACGAGAGGTTATTCTCCCGCGTTGCCACCCTTATTGGCTAAAATTAAGTCCTCTCTACTGCGATATAACGGTCGCTCCCGACAAAACCTACTACAATTTCAGCCTGCGACTTCAGGATGGATTCAATAACAAATTTCATCGGTTTTCACCAACCACCGACTCTCTAAAGAAATTTTATTATTTACTAATTCCCTTCATTGTCTTTCCTATTTTTTAGGATATTTTAACATATTACATATAGCTTTTCAATGTTTTTATGATTTTATTCATTATTTTTTATCTATTTTCACATTTATAACATTTTCTTGTATACCCAAAAAGCTTAAATATCCACTGGTAACAGCTATCGTCCTACAATACAAGATTACCAATATTTATTTCCTCTAATATAGATGATTGTATCTTTCTACGAAATATAGCATTTATTTTCGCAAAAAGAATCCCCATACTAAAAGGCTTTGTAATATAATCGTCTGCTCCAAGTTCAATTCCTCTTATTTGTTCACTTTCCTCACTTCTTGCAGATAAAATTATAATTGGAAGATTATATTTTTTTCTAATCAATCTTAGGTAGTAAATACCATCAAATTTAGGAAGATGGATATCCAAAATAATTAAGTCCGGCTCTATACGTTTCATACTCCCCACTACATCATTAAAATCTATTTCTTTCTAGTGCTATTTTTAATACTATCTATGATACCACACACAATTTAACATTATTACATAAAATATATTTAAGTCATTCATTTAATTACTCAACTTTCGCATTACAAAAACACCTAACTACTTTTTCCTAAACCTCATTCGTTTTTTATCCTCATATGGTGGAGGTTGCGTAATGATACGGCATATTTGCTTATTTATGATACGGTTCACCCTTATTAACTAAATACATTACTTTCTCTTTCGTTATTTATATTATATACATAATGTAGTATTGTTTAAATAAAAAAAAACTAATATTGTGCTTAGTATAACAACCAAGGGCAATATTAGTTATTCCAATGCTTATCTGTCGAGTAAATACCCGAGACTTCAGCATTAACTATTCAGTTTGAGATTTACTTATTGAGTAAATACCCAAGACGTAAATATCTTATGGTGTTAGTATAGTTTTATGGACACAAATTGGTTAAATATATAAAATAATAACTGAGAGGATGTGTCCATAATGAACAATAAAAAATTCAATCAAGATTTTAAAAAGACAATTGTAGATCTTTATTATTCTGATCGTTCTGTAAAAGAATTAAGCAGCGAATATGGTGTTTCAGATGTCACTATATATAAATGGATTAAAAGATTTTCTCCTATATCTACATCAGATGGAAAAACTACTACATTAAATGATGTAGCAGAATTAAAAAAACAAATTGCACGCCTTCAGGAGGAGAATACTATCTTAAAAAAGGCTATCACCATATTCGCCAAAGCATAAATGACGATCAATTATTTAAAGTTATTACAGAGCAGTCTGATAAACATTCTATACAAGCTATGTGCAAAATACTAGAAGTTTCTCGTAGCTCTTATTATAATGCACTTTGTCATACACCTTCTAATCGAGAACTTGAAAATAAAGAACTAAAAGAAACAATTTATAACATCTATACTCAATCTAAAAGAAGATATGGTGCTCCTAAAATATATCATATGCTTTTAAAAAAAGGATACACAGTTAGCATAAAAAGAGTACAGAGAATAATGCGAAAGCTTGGTATTTATGCTATTACAGTCAAAAAGTATAGACCTTATTCAACAAAACAGAAAGTCATAGAATATCCTAATCTACTTAATCGTGATTTTCAAACCACTGCACTTAATCAAAAATGGGTAACGGATATCACTTATATACATACGATAAAAGATGGATGGTGCTATCTTGCATCTGTTATGGATCTTCATTCTCGTAAAATAATAGGGTATTCATTTGATACTGCTATGACTGTAAATGTAGCCTTACAGGCTGTAAAGAATGCTTATATTTCACAAAACCCTACAGATACACTTGTATTGCATTCCGATTTAGGCTCGCAATATACAAGCATGGAATTTGGGAGGTACCTTAAATCTAAGGGGATACAGCATTCCTTTAGTCGTAAAGGGTGTCCTTATGACAATGCTACTATTGAATCATTCCATTCTGTATTAAAAAAAGAAGAAATTCATCATGTAAAATATATAGATTTTTATACCGCTAAATTAGCTATATTTGAATACATTGAAAGTTGGTACAATAGAAGTCGTATTCATGGATCATTAAAATATAAAACCCCTCAACAAGTAGAAGATGAGGCTAAAATTGTATGTTAAAAACTAACTTTTTGTTGTCCAAAATATTGACATAGATCCACATAATGAAAAATAGTTTAAATCTTTCCCTGTTGCTGTCGGTAAACCAACTGAGTTGATACCCACGTAAAAAAGCTACCTCTTTAATTGAGATAGCTTTCATCTTATCTGCTTTAAAAATTAATCCTTAAAATAGTATTTCCTATATATATCTTTATTTCCCTGTCTCTTTAACAGATTCAAATTTCATATCAAAACCATTTACATAATTCCCATTCAAAGAAATATCTATGATTTTATTTCTACCTGTTTTTTCATCTTTTCCATATATAAATTCGTATTCTCCTAAACTATTACTTTCTACGAACTTGATGGCTTGGATACGTCTTCTTTATTTTTACGGCTAATCTTTTAAATGTATTAATTTCACAATCCATCGTAATTCTTCTTTGCTTACTTTAAGAGCTTCTTCCTTTGATATAGGCCATTTAAATTTGCAACAATCAAAAGTGCCTGATGTCCAAAGCTCCAGGCACTTTTAAAATTATAGAATTTGATTATTTACTATTTGTGATTCACTTCTGCGATATAAATCTTTGAATTCATTCTGCCTGCAATATCTATTGCTTCTCCGGCATCATCCACTGATAAAATAAACCTTCTAGATACCACATCCTTACCAATATGCAGCTCCACATTTGGTCTGGATTTGATTGAATCTGTATGAATTGTGTTTATTTCGGTCCAGTCCCACATATTATGAAACTGGACTCCACAGACAGTGTACAGAATATCCACTCCTTCTTGTGAAATCACATGTTTTCTGTCAGAAAAAGTGGCAAGAATCATGATAATTCCAAATGGTAGGTAAAACCAGTTATGATTTACAGCTGCGTTATAAACAACATAAGCTCCAAAGATGATAACTGCCACCTTTACCCACAGTTTTCGTTCCGGAATGATTCCGTAATATTCCATAGTATCTCCTCTCTTATATTAGCTATATTTGTTTCTATACGTTCTTACATAATCCAGCAGTTCTTCTTTCTGCAAGAGCCTTCATCGCCTTTTTATGTGCTTCTTCAGGTGCACCAGCAGGTCCATGACCCTTTTTTAGCTTACCAAACATATTAGTTCTTGATCCATCAGCATATAAAATATTTCCACCCCAACTTGCAGTAACAATAGCATAAATAGGGTTGATAATATTCATGAAGCAAAATGGCAAGTATGACAGTGTTGGAACTCCAAGTACTGCTGAGTGGTATGCACCGCAAGATGACCAAGGGATAAGTGGTGACCATAAAGTACCACCGTCTTCAAGTGTTCTTGACAGCATGTTCCTACCAAGACCCATTTCGTCAAAGTTATTCTTATACATTGATGAAGGAATGATTAATCCTAAGTACTGGTCGCACATAGTTGTGATACAGAACATTGAAGTCGTAATGGTAACAACAACTAACTGGAATGGAGTCTTAACCTTCTTGATAAGTCCACCAAGAAGTGATTCTACTGAACCAATCTTCTGAAGTATACCACCAAAAGCAACCGCAACTATTACAAGATTGTTAGTCCAAAGCATACTATCCATACCACCTCTATTTACAAGCTTTGTAAACAGTGCGTTTTCTGATTCAGCTGCATATCCATAGTGTAACATTTCGATGCAGTCAGAGATTCCGGCACCCTGGAAAATTAAAGCAAATACACATCCTATCAAGGAAAGAAGTACAACTGAAGGAATAGCTGGCATCTTTATTACTGCTACTACTATAATCAGTAAAATAGGAATAAGAAGAATTGGACTCATATATGTATAGTGGTGAATGATTGAAGCTGATAACTCATTTGCAAGAGTAGGGTCATAGTTCTGAACCTCTGAAAGTGAGAAAAATGCATATATACATGTTGCAATAACTACACTTGGGAAAGTTGTAGTTACCATAGCTGCTACATGATCAAAAAGTCCAGTTTGTGCAGAACCAGCAGCCAGATTTGTTGAGTCTGAAAGTGGTGAGAATTTATCGCCACAACATGCGCCTGAAAGAATAGCACCTGCAATAAGTGCTGGATTTAGTCCCATTGTTGTACCTATAGCCATAAATGCAATACCAAGAGTTGCTGTGACTGTCCATGCTGATCCAAGTGCAACACCTACAACTGCACAAAGAACTGTTACAAATGGAAGGAATACATCCGGTGTAAATAGCTTCAACCCATAATAGACTACCGCCGGGATAGTTCCACATGCAGTAAATGAACCAATCAGGCATCCCACAAGAAGAATGATAATTATTGCTTCAAGGGACTGATTAACAGCTTCCAGACCTGCAGCAAGCATTTCTTTGTAGTTATAGCCGCACAGTTTTCCAATAATCATGGCAACTGCACATGCAAGAGTTACAGGAATATGAGGATCCATTCCCCAGCCAAGTGCATAATTTGTGATCATTACTATCAGAAGAAAAAGAATTGGAATAAGAGCTTCCACTTTGTTAGGCAATCTGACTATCTTGTTTTTTTCACTCATAAAAACACCTCCGAAAATATAATGATTTATCAAATTACAATTCCATCATAATATTCTCTGCGTCAAGGAAGTGTCAATAAATATGAATATTAGTCAATTTTTTTAATATTTATTTTTCATATTTCTCCCTTTCGATGAAAGCATTAATCTCTTCAGCCCAAGAATACTGAGCCATATATTCGCCATGATAAAGCTTTCTGCCCTCTACACTGTTTTCTACCCATTTAAAGTAGTCGCACTGGATACATTCTAAGTTTGACAGTCCAATCTGGCCTCTTGCACTATATATTATTTTTCCACATCCAAGCTGGTTCATCACATCCTGCAAATCTTTTTTCAGCATCCTGTAGTACGAATCATGACCATCTTCCTCCCATAGAGTTGCAATTACTTCCTTTGAAGTACATCTTGTGCCCTTTCTGTGAACAAGATATGCCAGAAGCTCCTTTGTCTTTTCAAATTTAAATTTTACAGGTTTTCCATCTATACGTATCTCAAAATTTCCAAAGCAGGTTATCTGTATCCTCCGTTCCTCTTCCCCTACTGGATTCTCCTGAGATGAATATCTAAGATTTTCAAGTGCATGACGTATCTGCTCCACATTTGCTGGCTTCATGATATAATCACTGGCATCCAATTTAAATGCCTCTCCCATATGATCCGAATAACCAGTCACAAATATGAAATTGGTCTTAGGGTACAATTTTTTAAGCTTGTTGGCAAACTCTATCCCATTTAATCCCGGCATTTGTATATCAATGAAGCACACATGAAACTGCTGCTGCTTGGCAAGCTCCAGTGACTGAACAGGATTATTTGCCATTACAATTTCTGCTTTTTCATCAACTTCACATATTAATGCTACAAGATACTCTGCTGCAATTATCTCATCGTCCAATACTAAGTATTTCACGTCGTTCACCACTCTCCAGTCTTACATTTTTTCTTTCTCCCGGAATAATAATTTTTACAGTTGTTCCAATTCCTATAAGACTTGTAATTTCCATTTTTGCTTTAACCATACTTTTTAGCCGTTCATTTACATTATGTATGCCAACATGAGGCTTTCCATCATTTAATGCCTTGTCTATTTCAAAGCCTATTCCATTATCTTCAATTATTATGATGTGATCCCTTCCCTGCTTTTCTGTAGAAATCTTTATTGTTCCTCCCTCAAGCTTTTTGCATATTCCGTGCTTGACTGCATTTTCCACAATTGGCTGCAACGTCAGTCTTGGCATATTAAAATCATCTGATTTTATATCATATTCTACCTTTACCCGATCCCCAAATCTCAGTTTTTCTATATCAAGATAAATATTTGTATACTCCAGCTCCTGAGAAAAAGGATGTGTGTCATTTTCGCCCATGCTATACATATTTTCCCTAAGATATCTGGAAAATTTTATAGTAGTTTCCTCTGCAAGCTTCGGATTTGCTCGGCAAAGTGCAGTGATAGTATTTAATGTATTGTATAAGAAGTGAGGCTGTATCTGTGAAAGCATCAATGATACTCTTTGTTCCCTCAGCTTTATTTCCTTTTCCTCATTTACCTGCTGTGATATATATACATGTATTACAAGGTAATAAAACAAAAATGCTACAGCATAAGTTTCGTTCAATATTCCCGCTCGTACCCCTATTGATTCCATAATATTTGCAGTCATCAGCCAAGCTATACAGAAGAAGACTCCAAGAGGATTTACATCTGTTTTTTTATAAAATTCCATATTCAATATAAGAAGGAATATAACCCAATATACCCAGTCCGTAACAATAAAGGTATATCCCACAAGTCCAAGTTCAAGGCTTCCATCGGATCCAAAATAAAATACATTATTTTTAAAAAATGCACCACAGTAAAAAAGGAAATTCACTATGGCGGGAACATAGATTAATTTATTTTTTGGTTTCACCATATTTATGATTGTAGCCATAACCAAAGGTTTTAGAGAGTAATAGGTTATACCTGTTATGATGAGCGGCAATCCCACCATAGCTTGCTCCTTAAGATAATTCATATAGAACTCCGCTATAGACAGAATCAAAAGCAGTGTCATATTTATAACCATTCGTTTTTTTATAAATATATCTACTGCGGATTTCATGAAAACAACAAAATATATCCCCACTACCATTGCAATAAGTATATAGTTTTCAACAAGATAATTTTGCAAATATGTCTCTTTCACGTACTTCACCTCATACTATTTAAAAACACTTTAAACTGCCTAGCCTCATTTCAAATCAAGTGAGCTTTAGCGACTTTTCGCAAAATGGATATGTCATTTTTTCACTTCCATATAAGCATACAATAACTAACACTAAGAATTTTATTTTTACTTGAGGAAATTGCATAATTAGCATTTTCAAAATAGAAATTGAAACAACATGATAGCAAAGGCTCGTTTTCGAGCTAATTTAAAATCCTATTCAAATTGTAATTTGCTAAGCAATATTTTCCTCCATAAATTCTATTATTATGTTACCTTATTAGGCAACTTTCTTAATCTGATTTTTTATATTTAATGCAATTGTTCCTGAGATTAATACTATGCAATTTAATAATGCATGCATTTTTGCTTTTTTAATACCCTTAGATCTTATGTTATCAGTATTTAGATACTCCTTAAGCCTACTATTGCATCTTTCAACAGATGTTCTGCTATTATACTGTTTCTGCCATTGTTTACTGGATCTTAATGGATATCCATTAAGTCTAGGATTTTCTTTGTAATTGAGTTTTAGTGTGTATCCATAATTTGAATTAGAACACCAAGTCATTCCATGAGGGCAATTGCATCTGCCTACAGCATGAGGGCATCTAAATTTTATATAATCACTATCTTTTCTCCAATAAACTAGTTTATATCCTGCAGAGTAGATAGGATCAAAATCTTCATCTAATCCTTCTGGTGGAGCGTAGCTTCCTCTAGGATTGTATGCAATGATTGGAATCCCTTGAAATTTATTAACTATATCGTTATAAATATAGTCATAATCATATCCAGAATCCATTGAATAATAAGTTGTATTAAAGTGGTTTTTGTAGTGATTCTTAAATTGTTTAATCAATGGTATTGCAACTGTTCCATCATGTACACTAGCTGGAGTAATTTTTATATCTAACGGTAACTCGCTTTTACAGTCACATAGAATATGCAATTTCCAGCCAAACCATCGTATGTTATTACCGTTTGTATCTCGCTTCATACCCCAGTTAGGATGTGTTCCATCATCGATAATTTTTGATTTAGGAACCGCAGCTTCATAGCAATTTAGTTTAGTTGAATCAATAGATACATTATTTCCATCAATGATATCTTGTTCTTTAGCTTTAATAACTAAATCATGAAATAAGGTCTCTAATTCGTTTGATTCAGCTAATTTTTCTAAAAATCTACTGAAAGTTGATTCTGATGGTGTTTTTCCTAAAACTTCAAAGCCACAAGAATATCTTAAAATTGGATTTTCTTTAAGTTTTAGAACCAAATCTTTTATAGTTGGGATTCTTTCAACTTGCATTGCAAGCAAAGAGTATATTAAACATACAGGATCATAGCCTTTCGGACCTTTTTCAGAACTTGATTTTCTAATGCTGCTAGCTAAAGTAGAAATATCTAATTGTGAGAAAATCATTTCTAATTTTGTTTCTTGTTGAAAACTAATAATTTCTTCAAAGGAAAATAAGGTTGTTTGTCGAATATACATTAAGTGGTTTCGCTCCCTTCGGGTATTAGGTTTGGTCACTTAGTATATTCGACACTGTGGGGTGAAACCCATTTTTGTATTCAAAAATATTTAGTAAAATCAACACTTAGAAATTATGAAATTTGCTCATTTATAATATTACTATATCATTTTTACTTAATTAATCAATATGCACATGTGGAGTCTGTATCTGATGTTACTTTCAAACTTCTTAAATAGCATTTTCATACTTCCGATTATGTTGAGCGTAATCTTTTTCTCCATCTATCTGCCACATTTACAACAACTAATTTCGAGTAGTTATTGGACTTTAACTTGTCGTGCAGTCTTATATTTTTCGTTCTGCAATATCTTCTTCACAGTTTCTGATCTCCACTTTAGACTAGAGCTGCTATCAAAAGATAAAAAATAAGACTTCCAGCAGTCGGTGATTGTTAGCGAAAGTCTGGAAAGCTCTGATTTAAGACTTTCTAGACCTATTTATCTTTGCGTGACATCAAGACAACTGTCTCCACGTGTGTCATATGTGGAAACATATTATAAAAAGACCGCCGTTACTTGTGGTACGGTTCACCCTTATTAAATAAATACATTGTTTTTAGTAACCGTCAAAGATTTTCTGCCTAGTAGTTTGTACCTTACTTTGCTAGAATAACAGATAACAAAATCTATTGTATAGGAGGAGTTACCTGTTATGAAGGAAGAATCACCAGCTATTGACTAGGAAGATATTTTGAATAGATTTTCTTTACATAAAGGAACTATTAGATCTTTTTGCAAAGAAAATAACATTAGCATCCATCAACTATATTACAGAAGAAAAAATATCAAAAAGAAAGATCATCAAGTATTTCATGCTATCAACATTAAAGAAAAAACTTCTAAAAACGTATCTACTACATCTACATCGTATCCAGCAAATAGTATTAAAATTGAGATAGGAAAAGCCAAAATATATATTCAAAATAATGACAAGGCTTCTCTATCATCCGTTTTGGAAGCGATTATGAAGACATGTTAAATATAGATAAAATAGATACAGTATACTTAGCCTGTGGGGCTACTGATCTTAGGAAAAGTATTGATGGATTAAGTATCATTGTTCAAACCCAGTTTCAGCTAGATCCTTTTGAAAAGGCATTATTTGTTTTTTGTAATAGACAGATGAATAAGCTTAAAATACTACATTTTGATGATGGATTTTGGTTATACTACCATCGCTTAGAAAGAAATAAGTTTAAATGGCCTATGTCAAAAGAAGAAGCCCTTAAAATTACAGTAGAAGAATTAAGATGGTTGCTTAAAGGATACGAAGTAAGAACTGTTTCAAAATTTAAACCAATCAAAGGGAAAAATCATTTCTAAAAGATACCACAAAATCAAATTGGAGCTTAAAAATTCAATGATTTTGTGGTATAATTACCTGAATTTTAATAAAAAATGAGGGTAAAAATATGAGTGATTTGTTCAACAAAAATCAGTTAGATAAAAAAACTAAAGAACTGATTTCAAAAATGGAAAAAGAAATTGCATCTAAGGATAAAGAAATTACTAATCTAAAAAATGAGTTATTCTACCTTAAAAATCAAATTTTAAATAAAAATAGAAAAATATTCGGCTCTTCTAGTGAGCAAACAAACTCAATGCAAATATCCATCTTTGATGAAGCTGAAAAATTCAGCAATTTAAAAATAGAAGAACCAACAATAGAAGAAATCACTTACAAGAGAAATAAGCCCTCTAAAAATATAGGTAAAAAAGATAATTTAGCGAATTTAGAAAAAGTAGTGATTGAACATAAATTAGATGAAAATGAACAAGTCTGCGAAAAATGCTCATCAGATTTAGTAGTTATAGGGAAGAAATCAAAAGAGATTCTGAAAATAATTCCAGCAAAATTATATGTAGAAGAGCATATAATCTATAGCTATGCCTGTAAATCCTGTGAAAAAAGAGATGATCAGGCAAATATTATAACAACAAAAGCTCCTAGTACCTTACTATATAAAAGTATGGCATCAAATGAGATACTTAGTCATGTGATCAATTTAAAGTATCAGTATGCGATGCCTTTATACAGGCAAGAATCATACTTTAAAATGATGGGAGCAAAGCTTTCAAGACAAACCTTATCAAATTGGATCATAAAATCGGCAAATGCACTCATACCTATTTATGACCTTATGAAAGAAGAGCTTGTAAAAAGAGACTATATTCAAGCTGATGAAACCACCCTTCGGGTAATAGATGATAAGGGAAAAGATTCAAAGAAAAAGAAATATATGTGGCTTTATAAATCTCCAAGCAAAAAAGCCCCAATAGTCCTTTATGACTATCAAAAGACAAGGTCAGGTTCTTGCCCTAAGAACTTTCTAAAAGATTTTGCTGGGGTTATTCAAACAGATGGTTATACAGGTTATAATCAGATTGAAAATGTAAAAAGGATATATTGTCTAGCTCACATAAGAAGAAAATTTCATGAAATTATAGTAAATCTAAATGAAGAAGCCCTAAAAGAATCAAGAGCATTAATAGGGTTTAATTATTGTGCCAAGCTTTATAAAATCGAAAAAAAGCTTAGAGAAGAGCATAGTGAAAAAGAAGATTACTATAATATACGTTATAAAACAAGACTTGAAAAATCTAAGCCAATAATAGAAGAATTTATGAATTATGTAGATAGAGAAATAAAAGATGCAGTGCTTAGAAGTCCACTAGGAAAAGTGCTAGAATACACAAAGAAACTTTTACCAAATTTCTTTATCTTTTTAGAAAATGGAACACTTGAAATAGATAATAATGGAGCTGAAAGATCCATAAAGCCATTTGTAATAGGTCGTAAAAACTGGCTCTTTTCAGCATCATCAAAAGGAGCAGATTCAAGTGCACTGCTTTATAGTATTATAGAAACAGCAAAGCTTAATCACCTAGCAGTAGAAAAATATCTACTATACTTAATGGATGAATTATCAAAGCTTCAAAACAAAGATAAATCATCTTTATCAAAACTTCTTCCTTGGGCCAGTGAAATCCCAAAAGAACTAAAAATTTAACTTAAAAAAGATTAATCCAGTAAGAGATAATTCTGCTACTGGATTAAATTTTATCAGGTATTAAATTTATTTTCTATGCATCTATTTTTTGACGGATACGAACAAATCACTCATGTTTTTACCCTCATTTTTTATTAAAATTCAGGTAATTATACCACAAAATCATTGAATTTTTAAGCTCCAATTTGATTTTGTGGTATCTTTTAGAAATGATTTTTCCCTTTGATTGGTTTAAATTTTGAAACAGTTCTTACTTCGTATCCTTTAAGCAACCATCTTAATTCTTCTACTGTAATTTTAAGGGCTTCTTCTTTTGACATAGGCCATTTAAACTTATTTCTTTCTAAGCGATGGTAGTATAACCAAAATCCATCATCAAAATGTAGTATTTTAAGCTTATTCATCTGTCTATTACAAAAAACAAATAATGCCTTTTCAAAAGGATCTAGCTGAAACTGGGTTTGAACAATGATACTTAATCCATCAATACTTTTCCTAAGATCAGTAGCCCCACAGGCTAAGTATACTGTATCTATTTTATCTATATTTAACATGTCTTCATAATCGCTTCCAAAACGGATGATAGAGAAGCCTTGTCATTATTTTGAATATATATTTTGGCTTTTCCTATCTCAATTTTAATACTATTTGCTGGATACGATGTAGATGTAGTAGATACGTTTTTAGAAGTTTTTTCTTTAATGTTGATAGCATGAAATACTTGATGATCTTTCTTTTTGATATTTTTTCTTCTGTAATATAGTTGATGGATGCTAATGTTATTTTCTTTGCAAAAAGATCTAATAGTTCCTTTATGTAAAGAAAATCTATTCAAAATATCTTCCCAGTCAATAGCTGGTGATTCTTCCTTCATAACAGGTAACTCCTCCTATACAATAGATTTTGTTATCTGTTATTCTAGCAAAGTAAGGTACAAACTACTAGGCAGAAAATCTTTGACGGTTACATAAATATAGCTGAAATATTAGTTTTTAACTAATGTTTCAGCTGTAAATTTTAACCCTCATATTTTTGTATTTTACCTATTATTTTAATTTTTAAGCATAAAAAAACATTTATTCTTCTATTATTAAAAAAATAAATGCTTTTCTTAATTACATCTTTTTCTTTATTTTTCATTTAATACCACATGTATTTGAGAATTGAAAATTCCAATTTTCACTGAACATAAACAATTTTGCTATTACAGATAGCGTTCTCGAAGTTCGCGATCGCGCCTTACTCATACTCCACTTATAACTCCATAGCCATCATACATCCGTACTTGCGCAACACCTAGTCCTAAGATTGGCATGTCGCTAACTCGCGTATTAGATGAAAGATTAAATGATTATGCTCTATTAATAATGCTGTACAGTTCACAGATTTTTTCATCAATTATCTTGTCAATTTTTTTCTTATTCTCGTTGAATCTCATCACACGTTCTTTTTTATTATTTGGATCTTGAAAAATATCCAAAACCGTTGAACAACCCTTTTTATTGAAAAAATCAATACTTGAACTATTTGTATAAGGAACAATTGAAGATTCCTTTTTGTTTATAACTACACCTTTTGCCTTAAACTTGCCTAATACTTTGCGTAAGTTTTCATCGAAAGTTAAGAAAACAGGTATAGAGAATTCTGCTTTATCATTATCTATAATAAACCTTTCCATCACTCTAGTAGCCTGAAAATCCCATGCTATATTACTTATTTCCTTCTTCAATTGAGGATGACTTTTACCTCTCTGTATATATTTAAATATCTGATAATGACCTTTATTTTCAAAATAATCAAATGCAATCCTACTTTCTCGTTCATAAAAAATACCAATTTCGTCATAACAATATTTTATAAAATCAGGCATTTTGTTTTTTGCAGATTTTTTACTCTTCATGCCAACAATTAACATGCCTATTATCATTACCATCAATATTTTTTTCTGGACTATCGTTGATTCTAATACTTCCTTTCCTCTATGTGAATTATAGAATCCATTTATAATCTCATCAGCAAATATATACGCTTCACTCTCACTTATTGTAAATTCTATTTTTCCTGTTGATTTATAAATATTTTTATCAATACTTTTAAACAATTCTAAATTAACAAGATTTTTATAGAACTTTCCTATATCATCTTCTCTTGTCTTCTTATCCTTGCCTTTCGCCAAATATACATTTTCATAGTTTTCTAATAAGTAGAAGTAATAATCATAGTTAATATCTTCTTTGAGCAAAATATCAATTGTATTGTAAAACCTATAATCTGTAGTCACTTTAGAAGAATCATTTAAAAAATCATTTATATATCTAGTAAAATTCGAATCAAATGATACTGAGTGATCAATAGTAAAAGTATAACTTCCTAAACCTGCATTTTTCATTTCTTCAAAAACACTTTTACTTAGAAAATAAAAATTGCTAGATTGAAAATATGGTTCAAAATATGTTGCTTCTCTATTTAATATTTTTTGTAACTTGTCATTTAAAAGAATATTGGTACCTTCATCTAAACACGTTTGAATTGAATACTCACTATAATCTCCTAAAATGCTTGTCCATCCACTATACACATCAGATGGTGTTTTTGAATAAATTAATTCATATAAAGCATACAAGATTTTTTCGCTCATACAATCCCTCCATTTAATCTCTCGTCTAACGTTTCTAGAATGTTACAAACAGTCCACATGCTTTTTGCGGACTGTTTGCAAATGCTATATTATATGATGTTTAGAACCAATCCTCTGTAACAATCACTTATTCAATATTATACAATTTACTTTCAAAGAAATCTTCGTTCTCTATTATATCTCAAACTCAATATTGTAAATATCTTTTATAGTAATATTCTCAATAATACCATCAACAAAGGATGTAAAAGTTAAACTTACTGGCAAATTGTATTCTCTAGTATTTCTAACCCCTTGTAATGTTTTAATATTATCAGTATTCATAATTCCACTAAGAGTATATGTTCCTAAAAATACATGAAAACTTATCTCTCCTGTTAACCTTTTGAAAATTTTAATAGAAACTATTCCTGATTCATCACGGAATGTACTAAAACTTCCATTATATGATTTGTCTTCATATTCAATATTTAATTTTTCAATGTCTGAATGTTTATATTCTATCTTCAACTGTCTTATGACTTCTCTTTTTATTTTTTTGAAATAGTCTTGATCCTCAATACTATAGGCAACAAGTCTACATAATGAAATCCCTAGTTCTTCAGAGTCAGAACTAACAAAAAACCACATCCCTCTTGTATTGTTTTTCGTTTTTTGTTTATTATTTTTATTCCTAATAAAAATGCTACTCTCATTAGTATTTTTTAGATTCTCTAAAGAATTTTTTAAAATTACATCTCTCTCAATGTCTTCTTGATCTAAATCTTTTCCAATAGCTCTTAAGCTTGGTATTCTATTAAACAACGCGAATTCTGAAATACTAGTTATTTTTATATCATTGTTATTTAGATTTAGTGTAATTATATATGCACATTCATAACCAATATCAGTAATATTAATTTCATGATTCTGAGCGTCAAATTGGTTTATAGATAGTGAAAAATGCTTCAATGCATTGGTCTTATCCCCCAATCTACAATATAATAAAGCAATATTGCTATGGCATATTTTGCACTCAGTATCGTTAATAAGTGCATTCTGAAAGTAATTCATGGAGTCTTCGTTCTCATTTAAATCTTTTAACAATGTAGCTAGATTAATAAAAGCTTCATTTCTTTTTTGTGAGATTGCAATGGCATTTACATAACATTCCTTAGCTTCTTCTATTCTAAATAGTGAAGCTAGTAGGATTCCTTTATTGATATATGCATCATAGAACTTATTGTTTATATGTATTGCTTTATCATAGAATTCCAAAGCTAATTCTACTTCATTAGCAGAAACATAGCATATTGCTATATTAAAATATATTTTAGCATTTTCTTGAATCTCAATAGACCTTTCAAATGCTTTAATTGATTTTTGATGTCTTTTCATACAGTAATATAGTAATCCCAAACTATTCCATATATGAGAACACTTACTATTTAATGATATTGCTTTGTTGAGAAATTCCTCAGCTCCTCTGTAATTTCCGATACTAGCAAGATAATTCCCAAACAACTCATAAGTTTCAGCCCTATTTGGATGTTCAATGTATAATTTATTAACAATTTCAGAAACTGTATCAATCTCACAAATATTTAATGCACAGACCCCAGCATTATACTTCAACCAAAAATTACTCTGAAATGTTTCTGTTAAACTCATAAATATGTCATAAGCATTTTCATATTCATTTTTTTTAACAGATTCATAAGCTTTGTTGATTTTATTTTCCATTTCACCTGTAATCTCACTATCTAAATCTGTAAACCCAATCTCACTTAAAGTATCTGAAAAACTTGCGATATTCGTTGACAATCGGTGGTAATACCTAGACAAAATTATTGCTAAATCAGCTAATGCACTCTCATTAAACAGTGATTTTGTACTAACCTGTATTAAAGTATCTTCTGCGTTATCAACCCTTGTCCAATATAGTGACTTATTAGCATCATCATATACTACTAAGATTACTGGACGTCCACTACTTGCCCAATGATCTAAATTTTCTTGTGTTACAGTAATAGAGGTAGTATTTTTTTTAGTAATATAAGGTTTTGTTCGAGATTTTAACTGTACACTAATTCTTTTCTTAGGTACATTGACATGTGCCAACTCAATATCACCATCAATACCCTTATCATGATCTTTCTCATTCCTAAACAATATTCCGAGTTCACTACAAACATATGTAAAATACCCTGTTCCTCGTTGATCCACTAATCTGTTATTTTCTTTTGTCATACTCCACCGCTCTTCATCTAATACAAAAAATTACAGGAAGAGATATATCAAAATGTCCTCACTGTAGCTCTATCAACCTTAATAGGTTTATTTGTTGCAAATCTCCTCCTATCACTGTAAAAACTTCATAACATTAAAAATATGCCCTATTATGATGAGAGGGAAATGCTGTCCATATTTCTTTGTTTTATCTTATTTTTGTATATTCGCTATTATATTTTTTAACTAAACATTTAATTTATTTGAAAAATTATCCAATAAAAAACCATTCTTTCCCTATAGTAACTACCTATATTCCCGCAGTTTCGCGCTATCTTAATTATCCAAAGTTAGGCGAGGTAAATTTAATTTCAAACTCAAGTCCTTATTTTAGGGGTTGAGCTTTTTTACACCTACCTTCGTATAATTTGCTATGGATAATGGGAAGCTACTTTATTTTATATTCTTTTTAACCTACCCTTTTCCAAATATGCCAACATAAGTACCGAAGTATCAACATTCTCTCTAGCCGCCAATACATTTAGCTCAACAATTATCAGTGGGACATCATTTTCAAGTTTATGATGCCTTAAGAATTTAGACATTAGATCATATAAATATTTTCTCTTGGGTTTTGTCATTTCTTTATACATTTTTATTGTATATTCCGGTTTCATAATACTACCAGTAAACATTTTGGTAACAGTTAATATATCATACATTTTCTGTACATAACCCATAAATTTACTCATACTCCTTCCACAATTTTTGAACTTCTTCAAATTCTAGTATATCTTTATGATGTGTAATAAGTTTTTTAACATCTTCTATTTGACTTTTTTCATAATAGTAGAATATAATTTTTTTGATTTTTTGATTATTATCAATCATCTCAAATATATGAATATCATTATTTGGAGATAAACCAACTATAGTTAATGTACCTTTGATAGCTTCAAACTCTTTTATCGGATAATTCTCATCAAATTTCATATCTGGATTATTAATTTTTATTTTAATTGTCTCATACAGATTCTTTACTAAAATATTTTCATCATTTTTCCACATATCAACATCTTGTTGAATCTCTGGCTTTTCTATATATCCTTTTGCAAATTTATCCATTCCTTCATTTGCTAAAATCGCCTGCTTAATAATAAATAGTTTTGAGTTTCCACTATAAGAAGTCAACGCATTTGAATATAAGTAAAAATGCTCATCATCTATTACACAGTTATTTATTGGCCTATCAGACAAACTATTCCTTAAAGAATTCGGTTTATATATATCTTTTTTTATATAAAATGAGCCATGTAAATAGTTTATTTTCTGACCACTAAATATTTCAACATTTTTATCGTAGTTTGTTGTAAATATATCTTGAAACTGTCCAAAAAACTCCTTGAGACCATTTGGATAATTGTAATATATCTTTTCAACTTTTCCATGATTATATATAGAATAGAGAAAAAAGCATTTTAATGCCTCTCTAATATAAAATTTATCTGGATTATATATCTTATTTTTATAGCAAAAAAGATCATATATTAAATAATAATCTTCAAACCCAACATCCACTAAATTAATACTGTCCCATTTTTCATAGCGTTCAATAAAATCATTCAAACTGTTCTTTTCATCCGTTGTAAAAGCATATTGATCATACTTATGATCTAGTATATCACCTATTTGAGCATATAAATATCCCAAAAGTTGCAGTATAAGAACAGGTTCATCTACTATGATGTGTCTTGGATAATCTTGCTGTTTAGTTTCATTTATTGCACGTAAAATTATTTCTCTATTTGAATTCTCTTTATCGCCAAATTGAATGTTTATTCCATTCCCGAATAACAGTGTATTTTTTGTATCCATGTAATCCCCCCGATTATATTTGCAGCAAAACACATTAAATTTTCAGCTTTCCATTATTAGCCTAATAGATATATAGATAATTGTATCCAAGCATATCTTACAAATATTGTAATTACACTTTTTTAAAAAATAATTATCTAATTTCATATCCACAGCTATATTTATTTATGCTTCATTGAGGAATTTTCGTCTTTACAAATTCTATAAATTTTTCTACGTTGTTACTAAGTTCTATTGCAGTCGGTATATTGGTAATGGCCACTTTTAATCCCATTATACAAGTCTTAATAAGTCCTTTCTTGGGTATATCTTTTTTCAATTCTTCTTGTATGGTTTCTATATTTTCCTCAATCATTTCTTTTTCATCTTTTGGAACATTGTCATCCAATAATTCTTTAATACTATCTACTAATTTTATTAATCCATCTGAATTAGTTCCATTATTTTGTATTGCATTAATTGTTGACTGATCTTTTGCAATATTAACTTGTTGACCATTAACTGTAATCATATATTTCACATCCTCATCATAACCCATTTCAATTCCTATTCTAGTTAAATAAGCTTCAATATGATTTATTAATACCAAAGTTACTCTATTGTTAAAATCTTTAACCATATCTTGATATGCTCTTGCGTCAGAATAACTCCTTGCTATTCCCACAATGTCTCCTTCAGTTTCTGAAATATATTTCAATATAGTATATACAGTATAAATTTCTTCTTCAATTGTATTCCCTAAATCAAATATTGCTCGTCCATAACTAGAGCTAACTTCCTGTACTTCTTGAGTAACATCAAAGTCTTTTCTTGTACATGCTCTAACATAATCATTAATTATTGATGTATTTTCAATATATCCTATAAACATTTTGAGTACAGAATAAATTTCTATATAAGAAACTCTAAGCAACCTATTTGCCATACAATTAAAGTTATAACTAATTATTTTTAATTCCTTTTTATTCAAATTCATCATACATCACCCCACAATACGGGCAGTAACTGCCACACATTTTTATTAAAGGTTTTATTTTGGCTTCTTTTTTGCAACATTTATATTTCTGCATCTCCAAAGCTTCAATACCTGATACAATAGGTGTTTCTATTTCTTTTGGTGGTCTCTTTCCAGCATTAAATGAAACTCCACACCCTTTAAACTGTTTTTCCCACTTTTTCATTTCGTCAAATATCCTATCCATTGCAATATTAGTCCCCATTTTCATTGCAAGTTCTATTACATCTTCTGTAAAGTAATTTTCACTTCTTAATCCACAGCATGGACACCAAATTTCTATAACGTTATCTTCTTCCATATCCCTTGGCTTCAATTTAAAAAACTCTCCACATAGTGGACACTGCAATAACACAAAACCATCATTATCCGCTGGAATAGATATTTCCATTTGTATATCAGTCATATGCTCGCCCCCTTCTATATTCTAATTTTCTATTACAGGTCTTTTTAATAACTGTACCTTTTCTATCTATTCTCCACTTAACTTCCCTTAAACAAATTAAAACTTTTAACTGTTCACAATTTGAGCTTAATACCCCTGTCAAAAGATTCAATTCTATTATTTTAATAAATTCATGTCGCTTGGCTATTGTCCAAGTATCCCAGAATTCAGGACTTATTACAATATTCTCAGCATATAGTGGTAATAAATTATTAAGATACTTAAGTAAAAAATTTTTTGGGGACTAATTTAATTACTGTATAAATTTCCCATATAACTCGTCAGATATGCTAACACAGGGGATCATTCCTCATACTTATTTTTCAATCTATAATATGCAATTATTACACTAGTATAATATTGCATCATCCAATCATACCAAATTTCTTTACTATAATCTTCCTTTTGATCTGCTCGATTATGTCTAATACTAAATCCATTTACAATACTGAAAATCAACTTATCATGCTCGTTTTTATTTATTTTGTATTCATCGTTTAAGATATTTTTAACACCTTCACGTTCACCCTCTAAAATATCAGCTAAGATATTAATAGCTTTTTTCTTCATTTCCATATTTGAATCAAATCTATAATACATTTCTGTTGCTGTAGATAATTTAGTATAAACTGCATTCGTCATTTCATCACCCTTATAAGATAATTGCTGTTTTAATGCTTCATTGGGCAATTTCATAATAAATCCATTTTGTGGCTCAAGATAATATCCATCGCAATACATTTTTAAGATATTATTAATGTACTCTGCAAACTCTTTTTGTGGTTCTTCTTTCTTTAATTCGGAATTAATATAATCGTACACAGCAATATGGTCATACAATATTTCAATTACTGTGAATAATATCTCTTCAGTATAGTCTTCGGAATATTGCAATATTGGCCATATTTCAGAAGACTGTAATTGATTTGCAAAAAAGATTTCAGGAGACGGTGCAAGAGTTGGAGCTATAATTTGTTCTTCATCATTTGTATATGGTATCTTTCGCCATATACCATTTTGAGCACAATCAAAATACTCTTTATTACTAAAATATCTATATATCTGTTCAAAAAAAGTAATTAATTCATCAAGGCATATATTTAAATTCTTCTTTATTAAACCATTTCTCTCTACATAATATTTCTTCATAAAAATCTCCTTTACTTATTTTTTTATAAAACTTAGTTGATTCTGCTATCTAACGGTTGTGAGCTTTGCAACGTAAATATTGAATTACTCTATATTGACAAATACCTATTATAAACACAATCTATAATCAATCTAATATTTCAAATGACTCTAAAATTTTAACTAGGTATATTTTACCATATATGTAGGCTTATTGTTTATTTTCTTGTATAATTTTGTAAATGTAAAAAATAAAAAACAGCATCTTTTTCAGATACTGTCACAATACTCGTTTATATAATATATTTAATATCTCCTAATTTGCTAGATCCACTTACTATGGATAATGTGTAATTGATTAAGCTATATGTTTATTGGTTTTCTGTTTAGTTGGTATTGATGAGAGTCAACCTCCATCTTATATATGCTTTTTTCTAGGTGTGCTAATTGTTTGTTTCTTTTAACGAGCATTTGTACCTTTTTATAATTACATTTACATCCACAGTAAATGCCACTTATTGCCTTTGGATTTATTCTAAACAAATGTATACTGGAAGAATTAAAAGAAGATGTATGCATATATATTTCTGCTTTTATACTTTCATCCCCCATGTTTTCATGCATCTCATACTCATTTGGATAAGTTATTTGAATTTTGCCATCAGCAAGATCCTCTGTTCTAATTTCAGGACATTTTGACAGAACATCTATAAGATGATTATCTTTTGTACAAATAATTCTATCTGCATCGCGTAACTGAACAATAGAACGTAATTCCTTTTCATATATCCAATCGTTAGACTTTGTAAAAAATAAAGAATAAAGGAACTTAATCCAATGATACTCTCCATCTGAATTAGGTTGTAATTGTTCAGGTCTATCAAAACTTGGCATTTCTCTTCGATACATAACTTTTTCTGGGAATTCATATATGTGTCCTAAATAGGGCTTACCAAATCTGGATTTTCGATTCCCTAAAAACTTTATAGAATCTTGAAATAGCGGTTTTTCAGAATCAAATTCTAATACTATTCCTTTATACTGGTCCGCGTAGTGTGCCCACATTAACGGATTCGTATAATCTTCTGTGAAGGACAAAACACCTACATCATCAAAATCACTTTGTAATGTACCCATTATCCCATCCAATTCATAGTCTTCCAATTTATCCACAATATTTCCCTGTTTAGTGAAATAAGCATTCAAACTATTATTTGCATCTTTAAATTGTTTTTCATTAAAAATTCCTTCAAACGGATCGTTAAGAGCCTTAAATGGTGTAGCTCGAAGCATGAAATCCCTGAAAAAATCTTCTCGCAAACGTGTATATTTGTAAAAAAATTTGACCATATGTACACTTTCTCCTTATCTGATTTTATAAATATACATTCTTCACATTATTGCTAAAACATTCAGTATATGAACTCCAGATTATTAGCCTAATGTGTGATTACTATGGATAATCTAAAGTTATATCATTGAGTTACGAATGCACTGCGCATTCTAAGTTGTATAAATAATGTTCACCCTATTATTCCACTCTAATATATGGAATTTTGAATACCTTCAGTCTCTCAAAAAATGATTGAGATCATCATACAGATATTGCTGATATCCCGCATGGAAATTATATCTACAATCACCCAAATAATTGCGTGATTGTGCAGCAGCTAATTGCAAGAGATAATTATATTCATAGTTTTCTCTTTCTTTCTGTATTTTTTTCGTGTTTCCCAAAAAGCTCCGATTACGCCTATTCCAATCCCTAATACTCCTAGATGTTTAAGGGTAGTTTCAGGCATATCAGCAAATAATTGCATTACTGGAAGTAGAGCAGGCACCATTAAACTTCTAACTCCCATCCACCCCAAAACATTAGTATCACGCATACTTTTTTTATACTCTCTTTCAGATTCTTCAATTTCTTGTAGGTAATCTTCAATAATATCTTCAATGATTTTCTCATCTTCACATGCTGATATCCTAACACTCAATTCTTTAATACTGTTGAAAAAGCGTTGTCTTTCATTTTTTCGTTTTTCTCTTAATTTAATTAACTCTCTTGGCTGAATATCCATTATATTAATTGGTATAAAATCACTAATAGTTATGCAAGCTAATTGAGTTTGTGATTCTTCTTCATAATCCGAAATATTTCCATCATGTTGAAAAAAATTCGAACCACACCAACACACCAAGCTTCTGTATAATCTGTGGATAAAGATATATCATTGCTTTTTGCAATGTAGTTCGCTAAGAACAACATGTATATTGAAGCCATATCGTGTGGTACATTAAGCCAATTATTGTCTTTTGTATCTTGTGCGAGTATCATTTCACGTAATCTCACATCAGCTTTGTCTTTATGCAGTTTTACATAATTTTTACGCGTATATTTTGAGTTATCTAGTGCTGCTGCCCACCAAGTTTCCTTTTTACAACCTTCTATAAACGCTTCGCCTGCTTTTAATGAATATTTACTTGGATCAATATTCGATATAAAGTCGCTATTTGATATGAGCTCCTTAATATTTCTGCTATCTTTTGGTTGATAATCGGTTGGAACAATTCTATATATTCTATCCCATAATAGAGCAGCAGACCATAACCATTCTGAATTACTAAATTCAATAGTTGGATAATATAAAGTATAATTCTTTGGCATTCTAACCCCTCCTATTTTACTGCATTAATATGATTAGTTGAATTGTACATTGCTTGCCACCTAATCTAAATGCTCTAGTAGATTCTCATTATAAACATATTGAGAATCTAATCTATAATAAGATAGTATTTCATTATAATGATAAATATTTTTCAAGTACATACATATTATAGCATTCTTATGATTATATTTACATTAATTTCAATCTTTAGATGTCAATTTACATTTCCTAACTTAAATTTCAAGAAAAGAAAAATGCAGGATCTTTAATCCTGCATTAAATACAAATTTAATATCATTTTGATCTTGCTTGCTTCTACTTACACTCTATAAACCATAGATTGATTAAATGTTATAGAATTTCATAAGCTAATAGGTATTATTCCTATTAAATTAAGCTTCTTTATAAAAGGTATATATAAACTATCCTTACTTTCTTTAACCTCTATCTCTTACTTGATTACTCTAATCAATGCAATAGATTTTTATAACTAAATTTGCTATTAGGCTATTTATGATACGGTTCACCCCTCATAATCCTAAACCCTCTATAAACTTGCTCAAGTAATATTACTCTCATTAACTGATGAGGAAAAGTCATTGCAGAAAAAGAAAGCTTATAGTCTGCTCTTTTTAATATTTTCTTAGATAAGCCAAGAGAACCTCCAATAACAAAGGCTATGCTGCTATTTCCTCCAACCCCTAGCTTTTCTAATTTATCTGAGAGTTCTTCTGATGAGAGCATTTTTCCTTTTATATCTAATGCTATTACATACATTCCATCTTTTATGTGCTTTAATATTTTCTCTCCTTCTGCATCTTTGATCTGTTCCATTTCCTTATCACTTAAATTTTCTGGTGCTTTTTCATCTATCACTTCAATCATATGTAGTTTACAATATCTAGAAAGCCTTTTTTTATATTCATTAATTGCACTCACTAAATATTTTTCTTTTATCTTTCCTACTCCAATAATAGTTATATTCATAAAATCTCTCCCCTCATAAAAACAGACGAGGCTACCCTCGTCTATACAACTAAATATTTAGGTGGTAATTCACAAAAATCACAGGTATGGGGACTAGTCCAATCTGTAAATGAAACTTTGTCTAATTCATAAATATCTGGTGGTTGCTCATAGACTTCTACAAATTCATCAATTGCTTCAGGAAGATGCTCAGAACACACTACATACATATTTTTCACTCCAAACCAGTTTTATAGTATTTCTTTTCATTATAAATCTTATCAGATAAACAACTTCAAAATAAAACATAAAAGATAGTTCATTCCAGATAACTTTTGAAAAAACAAAACTTCATTTCCTGGTCTGTATTTATACTTGTATTTTCTCTATATCTCTTATTATATTATTTCTTTATATTATATACACTACTCACCTGATCTCGATAAGTCAAGTCTATATGAATATCTAATCCAATTTTTATATCTTTAGATGCCAATATATTTTTAACTGTCTCAAATGCCAATTCTGGAAAATTATTTTCTTTACTCAAATGACCCAACAGAATATTTTTTACAGGCATATTTAGCTCCATCAATTCTGCTATAATCTCTCCTGCTGTCTCATTAGAAAGATGTCCCTGATCACTCATAACTCTTTTCTTTAAATACCAAGGATATCTTCCCATCTTCAACATCTCTACATCATGATTAGCTTCAAGCATCAAGAGATCTGAACCTTGTATCTCATTTTTTACTGTGTCTGGTACATATCCTGTATCTGTAACAATACTTACCTTTGCATCATCATGGTAAAAGGAAAATCCTACTGGATCTATCGCATCATGAGATATACTATAAGGTTTTATCTTTATGTCTTCTATAAAAAAAGCTTCTCCCGTCTGAAAATATCTTATATTCTCTTCATCAATTTTACCTATTTTATTCTTCATCTCTTTCCAAGTATTATTATTTGCATATATTGGAATATTAAACCGTCTTGATAAAATCCCTACTCCCTTGATATGATCATTGTGTTCATGAGTTATTAATATTCCCCGTATATTCTTCATATCTTTTCCTATAGCTTCCATAGACTGATAAATCTTCTTTCCTGATAATCCTGCATCTATTAATAAGCCTGTATTTGCACTTTCAATATATTGGCAATTCCCACTACTTCCACTAGCTAATGAACAAAATGTAAATCCCATAATATTCCTCCTATGTGATTTTGATGATGCTTAAAATGAAAAGACAGGCGCATGCACCTGCCTTTTTTTATTCCGCTCTTTTAATTTTTGCTCCTAAATTTAAAAGCTTTTTCTCTATAGCTTCATATCCTCTATCAATATAATGGATGTTGTCTATTTCTGTAATCCCTTCTGCCATCAATCCTGCAACTACTAAAGCTGCACCTGCTCTTAAATCTGTAGCAACAACTTTTGCAGCAGATAATCTTTCTACTCCTTGAATTATTGCCACATTGCCTTCAACTTTAATCTTTGCACCCATTCTTTTTAATTCATCTACATGTTTAAATCTTCCCTCGTATATGGTTTCTGCAACAATGCTTGTCCCTCGTGCCTGAGTTAAAAGAGCTGACATAGGTTGTTGAAGATCTGTAGGGAATCCTGGATACACTAATGTTTTGATATTAACATTTTTTAATTTTTCTTTTCCTATAACTCTTAAAGATTCTCCATTTTCTTCCACTCGCAATCCCATTTCTCTCAGCTTTGCTGTAATAGGATCAAGGTGCTTTGGAATTATATTATCAACAATCACATCTCCACCAGTAGCAGCTGCCATTATCATAAAGGTTCCTGCTTCTATTTGGTCAGGGATTACACTATAAGTACATCCCCTCATTTCATCTACCCCATTGATTCTAATCACATCTGTTCCTGCACCTCTTATATCTGCTCCCATTGCATTTAAAAAGTTTGCTACATCTACGATATGAGGTTCTTTAGCTGCATTCTCAATAATAGTTTTTCCTTTAGCTCTACAGGCTGCCATCATAATATTGATGGTAGCTCCTACACTAACAACATCTAAATATATTTCTGCACCTATTAATTCTTCTGCTTCGGCATGAATAATACCATGCTCAATAGTTACCTTTGCCCCTAATGCTTCAAAGCCCTTAATATGCTGGTCGATAGGTCTTGACCCAATATTGCATCCTCCTGGAAAAACAGCCTTTGCTTTTTTAAATCTTCCAAGAGAAGCCCCTAATAAGTAATAAGAAGCTCTTAGCTCTTTTGCTAATTCATATGGTACAAAACACTCTTCTATATTTGCTGTATCTGCACGCATAACCTTTTTTTCTTCATCAAATTCTACTTTAGCACCTAAGTCTCTTAATATTCTTTTCAATACATGTACATCTTCAATGTTTGGTAAATTTTCTATAGTACATAAATCTCCTGCTAAAATGGAAGCTGGAATAATAGCAACTGCAGCATTTTTAAATCCACTTATATTTACCTTTCCTTTTAGCTTATGTCCGCCTTCTATCAAAAGTTTACTCATTTGGTATTTCCAACCCTTTCAATAATCTATGCATTATATTCTGTTTAGTTTCTTTCTTTGTCATTTATAGGTAAACAACATAAAAATCTAAACATGAAATATCAAAACATAAAAAAATCACATGAACATTTTTGATGATATTTCATTTACAAGCTGTTAATCTATAAATGGAAACGATCTCTGATTATATGTAAATCTCATTACATTATATCATCAATATAATTATTTGATAAGTATTTAATGATAAGAAAATAATAACATTTAAAAATGATTTTTCCACTAAAAAAGCAGAAGTCATTATAAAAAACTTCTACTTTTTAGTTTATTCATTTATTTTCTAATAATTTTCATAAGCTGGAACAAATATAGTCTGCCCATCAGCTAAGAGTATTCTCCACGCAGGCACTGCTGTTCCTGATTTTATATTTTCTGAATTGGTTAAGCTAATGTGAGATGGATCAAACCAATAGCCTAAAGCTATATTTTTTATTACAACTTCTCCTTGTAATGTTTCAATATCATTCATGCATTTGAGAAGTGCTTTTGTAGCAGGTATAATTTCTCTTTTATTAGCATCTGTATTTAACGGTTTTAACCACATTCTTTCGAATTTGTTGACACCAGATTTGCTTACAGTTACACGCATATAGCTATTTTCTAAAAATCTTCCATTATATTTTTGCTTAAATAAAATATGATATTCTCCTCTATCATGCTTCGTTTCCCAATATACTGCATCACTTCTCTTAAAACCATACTTTTTTATAAAATTTTCTGCTTCACGAATAGCCTTTTTTTTATTTAAGTTCTTTATATGATATTTTTCGTCATAATTTTCATATTTAATAACCTTGCCATTATCTTCTATGCAAAATTTTTCGTTTCTTTTCTTCTCATCATAAGTTTCGTATTCTACATTTAATAATGGTAATTCTAAAACTATTCGTGGTACTTCTGTTTCTACTTTTATGTTCTTTTCATTCAAAATAGCAACAACGTCCTGTATATTTTCCTCTTTTATTATAGAGGAAGCATGTTCCATAAATATATCCTTTTCTATATTATAGATCAAGAAAATATTTGTAATAATTAAAGCAATAATCAAAATGTTTTTTGCTTTTCCCCAATCCACAAGCTTCACCATCCGTTATATTTGGGTTCGACTAATCATTCTACCATTATATGCATCAAAATAATAAATCATTTTATCTGTTTTTATAATCCATACAGGCGTTAATTGATTTGGTTCTCTCTCAGGCTCATTATAATATCCTATATCTACTTGTTTAATAGTTGACAGCACTTTTTTTTGAATTTCTTCTTGATCCAAAACTACATCTTTCTGAATATTTCTCAGGAAATCTCCTTTTATGAAGCCAAAATTCATATCGAGTATTTGAGGTGCTGTTAAAATCGTCATATTTTCTTCATCTTCTAAGAACTTGATAGAAATTTTTTCTCTTTTTAAAAATCTTTTGTAATATATTACCTGTTCCCCTAATACTTCTACTTGAACAGCTGCATCTGTCATATTTTTTGTATCTTCAGTTTTATAATAAACAGGCAAGCCATTTTTTCTATATCCAAAAGAAAAAATATATCTATTCTTTTCAGGTTCTTCTACATCTTTCAAATAAATATCTATATTCGCCCAACTACCATGATTATTAATAAACTGAAGAGCTATTTTTAACGCATCTTCAAAGGAAATATTCTTAGAAGCTTTTTCAGCATCTATCTTTTCTATATACTGAAGTACACCTAAATCATCAATTTTCAACTCTTTTTGTCCATATCCATACATAAATATAACTGAGCCACTCGTTTCTCTTATTTTTCTAACAAAATCAAGATTTTCTCCAAAAAAAGTACCTGCAAAGGATTCTACCTGCCCTTCATTTGTTGGGTCAATTTCTTGAATAACTTTTACTTCATGTATATCTTTATTTAATTCAATAGGCATAAGACTTTCATTTTCTACTGAATATATATCCTGCATAGCATAATAAGCATCATATCCGCTTTCTTCAATATTTTTTATAAGCTTCAAAATATTATTATTTTTCTTTAAACCCTTTATCATATAATAATTTCCTTTTGTATGATCAGCCATGTAGATACTATCATTATCCTTAGATGAAATCAAGATGCTATCAAAACCATCTAATGTATCAATCTTTTTTATATCATTAACTTTGACCAATTCACTTAATAGATTCACAGAAATATTATATCCAAAATTTATTTCAATTGATCGAAAAGCTCTTGCTTTTTCCCACGATTCTTGATCAATTGACTCTACTTGAAGCTCTTCCTTAAAGGTCTCATCTTTAAAGCTTTGAAGAACTCCTTCCCATATGCCATAAGCATCAGCATAAAAAACTGTATGAAGACCACCCCCAAAGTTAATACAAAAACTTTGGGGGCTTAGAATATCAGCAATATTATCTATGTTCCCTTTGTTTTTTACCTCTATTGTTTCCGTCTGCCTTATAGACGGTATTATTTTAGTTAGTGAAATACGCTTCCACAACTGTTGATTAAGTGCTATGCTCAACATAAAAAGCATACATAACAGAACTGTTTTAAAATTTTCTTTGCCAAATTTCTTCATAAACACACACCCTGATCTTCATATTGTTCTAGGATGTTACTAAGTACACGGATAAAAAATCTACTCTTTTAAATTATCTAGTACATCTACAGCCTTTGTTTCTCTTATAAGCTCTAAAGTTTCATTAATTTCTTCCTCTTTATCTTTTACTGTAAATTTCTTAGTAATCGTATCCTGATGATTGCCATCTTGATCCTCAATTTCAAATACGATTTTGTATTTTCCTGGTGTTAAATCCTTTAGTTGCTTTGTATACATATTAAGAGCTTCTCCTGGCTCTACCTTTTCTTCATCTATGATAAGTTCTTCTTCTTGATCCTCTGTTCCCTCTTTGTAAACGCTCAATGAAACAGATACATCCTCTCGTACCTTCACAGAAATCAAAAGACTATCCTGTACAATAATCTCTTTCTTAGGACTAATTATTTCTAAAGCTTTCTCATTTTCATTAATAGAATATATATAGCTTGGGACTGGTCTATATGCAGCATAACCAGTACTAGCGGAAGCTCCTAATATTACTAGAATCAACGCACTAGTAATGATACTTTTTTTCATTTTAATTCCTCCTAGTGTTTACACGTATCCTTTATAACACCCACATTATATCCTATTATTATTACAAACATATTACATACATTTTAAAATAGAATTACACGTACTGTCCTTTTAATGGTAATTTTATTATTACTTCTGTCCCTTCTCCTTCTTCGCTTTTTACATTAATATCTCCATGATGTGCTTTTATAATCTGATGAGCGATAGAAAGGCCTAATCCTGTCCCTCCCATCTCTCGAGATCTAGCTTTATCCACTCGATAAAATCTTTCAAAAAGTCTTGGAATATCTTTTTGTGGTATACCTATTCCATTATCAATAATACGAATAATCCCTTGATCATCTTCCTTCTCAAGAAACACTTCAATAGTTCCATTTTCTGGAGTATATTTTATAGCGTTGCTGATGATATTTATAATCACCTGCTCCATTTTATCTTGATCTATCAACCCTATAACACTTTGTTCATGTGTCTTAAAAGATAATCTTTGCTGTTTATTTTTTGCATTAATGTCCATTTTTAAAACTATATTTTCAAGTAATTTTACCAAATCAATTTCACGTATATTCCATGTCTCTTTTTGATAGTCAATTCTAGAAAGCTGGAGTAAATCTCTAACCAATCTATTCATTCTATCAGCTTCACTATTTACTACATTTAAAAAATGTTCTGCAATCTCTCTATTATCTAAAGCACCATCTAGAAGAGTTTCTGTATAGCTCTTAATACTTGTAAGCGGCGTCTTCAGCTCATGAGAAACATTCGCAACAAATTCCTTTCTCATATTATCAAGCTTCTGTCTTTCTGTAATATCTTGTATTACCATAACAATACCTTTTTTTTCACCTTTTTTATCTTTAAAAGGTGCATAATTTACTTGAAATACAGAATCATTAAACTCTATTAACTCACTACCTACTCGCTCAGGATTATTTTCTTCAATATAAGAAATAGTAAGCTTTTCATTATATTCCTTTATAAGCTCATCATAATATCTATTTTCTATATTTTCTGATGTCAGATTAAGCATTTTCATAGCAGTAGGATTGGCATGAATAATTTTTCCTTCATCATTAACAGCTATAAGCCCATCCGTCATGTAACTAAGAATAGTCTCAAGCTTACTTTTTTCACTTGATATCTCTGAAAGAGTAATATTCAATTTTTCTCTCACATAATTAAACATTTCAGCTAACTGACCAATCTCATCATCAGATTTCACTTCAACAACTTGATTAAAATCTCCCTTTGCCATCCTTGCTGCCTTCACTGTAACATCTGTGATAGGCTCAGTAATACTTCGTGCAATCCAAAAGCCTAGCACAACAGTAATCAGTAATGCCAAAAGAGTAGCCTGCGTTAATATCATTTTTGATTTATCTAATGTTTTATAAATATCGGATAAATCTGCCCTTATATACAAAATCCCCTTAACAAATTCACCTTCATTTTGTATGGGAAAAGCCAAATTCTTTGTAATGATCTGACGTGTATTCGTATTGATGGTAATATCCTTTTCCCCTTCTTGTCCGTTTCTTGCATTCGTAAGTAGTGTATAATCTAATACTTCTATGGCATTATCATTTGTACCACTATTTTTACTTCGAGCAATAATTTTAAAATCTCTATTTATAACAAATATTTCTTCTTTCAAACCTGTTGGCCATTGTTCTATATTTTTTTGAATTTCTTCTTTACTATCATCTAGATTATCAAATTGTGCAATAGTATGAACAAGCCCTTCTCTATTTCCTAAATTTGTAAGATTTTCACTAACCATATCTAAATGATATTTTTGAAACTCTTGAATAATAAATACGCCAACAATAAGCATGGCAATATAAACAGGCAAGAAGTATATGGTAATAAATTTCCACCTTATACTTTTAAACATACTATGCCCTCCTGAAGTAGTATCCTACTCCTCTTTTCGTTAATATATATTTAGGGTTACTTGAGTGATCTTCTATTTTTTCTCTTAATCTTCTTACAGTC
Organism: Crassaminicella indica; assembly: GCF_019203185.1. NCBI lineage: Bacteria > Bacillati > Bacillota > Clostridia > Eubacteriales > Clostridiaceae > Crassaminicella > Crassaminicella indica. The sequence continues at coordinate 929,223 of NZ_CP078093.1, forward strand.
ACATCTACCGTTCTGATGTCGCCATAATACTCATAGCCCCATACTTCCTCTAATAATTTTTCTCTTGTAAAAACTTGATTTTCCTGTGTAGCTAAATACTTTAAAAGCTCGAATTCTCTTAAAGTAAGCTCTACAACTTCTCCTCTTTTTTTCACTTCATATTTGTTCAAATCTATATTTAAGTCCCCTGAAACAAGTATATTGCTTTTTTCATTTGTTCCACTTGCTTCCATTCTTCTAATATTTGCTTTTACTCTTGCTAAAAGCTCCCTCATGCTGAAGGGCTTTGTAATATAATCATCAGCACCAAGCTCAAGTCCCAATACCTTGTCTACTTCTTCTTCCTTTGCTGTAAGCATCAAAATAGGCATATTGAAATTTTCTCTTACCTTTTTACATACTTGAAAACCGTCCATTTTGGGTAGCATAACATCTAACAAGATAAGATCAGGTTCCACTTGGTAAGTTTTTTGTACAGCTTCTTCACCATCAGAAGCTACACTCACATCATACCCTTCTTTTTCCAAGTTAAACTTTAATATCTCCGAAATAGTTCTTTCATCATCTACTACTAATATTTTTCTACCCATTCTCTCACCTCATTGTTATCTTCATTCTTTTCTTGATATGTCTTATATGATTATATCATAAAAATATTTATACACAGAAAAAAATAATTCTTATAAGTACATTTACAGGAACTACTTTTAGCAGTTCCTGTAAACTATTTGTATTATTTTTTCATAAAAAGCTCTTCAAAACGCTTTCCATCTCCTAAATCTTCTAAAAGCCTGTTTATATCATCAAAGCCTTTTCTTTCTGCTCTTTCTTTTATAAGCTCAAAAGACCTTTTATAAGCAAGCATTACATCAATTTCATCGAAATCATTTGTCAATTCCTCTATTGTATAAGGTTTCCCTTCATATGCTAAATTTTCTCCCCATATATACCCTGTTTCCAAATACTCCTGATACAGAGCAACCCCTTCCGTAAACCATAAAGGATAATTCCCTTTTGCTAAATCATCTACTAATAAATGAGTAAATTCATGAACCATCGGTCCTTCATTCATAAAAACATCTTCTATTTTCTCAGTTTCAGGAATCCATAATCTAGGAGATAATATTTGAATAGTAGAAGCAAAATACACACCCATAGGTGGCTTTCCTTGCTTAAGAGACGCATTTTTCATAAGATCATCAGGATTATCATAAACAATAACAGTTGTTTTATTCTTAGGATAGTAGTTAAAGCGATCGCAAACCTCCATGTAATGCTTTTCAGAAGCCTTTGCAATAAGATCTATCATTTCTTCATCTTCCATACAATATCTTATGATAAAATGTTCTGTTTCTTTTACCTTGTAGTTCTTTGTTTTATAAAGAATTAGTTCATGCTGAAGCTCCCTAAAAAAAGGATATGCGTGAACTTTTAAAATTTCATAATTAAATATCCCTGTCATCATTATCAAAACTAATACAAATAAAATTAATTTGCTGATTTTTCTATTTAATATTCTCTTCATTGGTATCCCCTCCCTTTATCAGCATATGTAAACGAGGAGACACATTGCTATTATAGCATAATATTATGTAAACTTCATTGGAAATAAAAGGAACCCTCTGATGAACACTTCATCTAGCTTTCGCATACATTAGTAATGAAAATAGATAATATGGAGTGAGCATGATGAAAATGAATATCAATAAAATCAGAGCCCAATTCGTTCATCCTATAGTCGTAGCACGCATGTCTGCTGGAACAAAAGAAACAATCAAAACTATCGTTTATAGTCAAGGAACATGTGAACATATCCATGACTTAATATTAGATGCTGGTGGAAAAATAAAGTATAGTATACCTCTCATTAACGCTGTGGTAGCAGAGCTTCCAAGCAAAGCAATAGATCATGTCGCAGCACACCATATGATTCAATTTATAAACCATGATGCTAAGGTTTTTAAATGTATGGACAATGCAGCATTAGCTGTTGCTGGTCATTTAGTACACGATATAGGCTACACTGGAAAAGGAATAGGGATTGCAATCCTTGATACAGGCATATACCCTCATGATGATTTGGTAAAACCAATAAATAGAATCATCGCATTTAAAGATATTGTCAATAATAAATCATATCCTTATGATGATGATGGACATGGAACTCACGTTGCAGGTATTGCTGCTGGGAATGGATATGCTAATAAAAAATATAAAGGTATTGCACCCGAAGCAAATATTATAGGCGTGAAGGTTTTAGATGAAACAGGAAGTGGATCTACATCTGATATATTAGCAGGACTCCAATGGGTTATTGATAACAAAGATAAATACAATATTAAAATTGTCAATATGTCTTTAGGTGCTGCAGCAGAAAAGTCTTATAGAGAAGATCCTCTAGCAAAAGGTGCTGCACAAGCTGCTCGTCAAGGTCTAACAGTTATCACTGCTGCCGGAAATAGCGGTCCAAATCCTCGTAGCATTACAAGCCCCGGAATTAGTCCAGCTGTTATTACTGTTGGTGCTGTAGATGATAACCGTACTACATCTTATGAAGATGATTTTGTAGCAAACTTTTCAAGTCGTGGACCTACTATTGGTGGCGTATCTAAGCCTAATATAGTAGCTCCTGGCGTAGATATTGTTTCTTTATCTAATAAAGGTCATTCTAGTTATGTAAGTCATTCTGGTACTTCTATGGCAACACCTATGGTTTCAGGAACAGCTGCACTAATTTATCAAAAATATCCAGATATCTCTTCGTCAGAAGTTCAAGCTAAGCTTACTAATACTGCTATAAATATAGGCAGCAGTAGATATTCTGAAGGGGCTGGAATACTCAATATAAGAGGAGCATTAGATTTGGATAATGAAGAAATTCAAAAACCTGATGAACATAATCCTTTTGAACCAGACCTATATAATAACAGAAGAAAAAGACCTTACAAAAGACCTAAAGGTGGTTTAAATCTAGGTTTTTTAAGCAACCTTTTAGATCCTAGTTTGCTACCCCTTCTTTTATTACTACTATAAAATAATTTTAGCTCTTAAATGAAAAAACCTAGCTCAATCAGCTAGGTTTTAATACCTTACATATCTTAAAGGATTTACGGGAACACCATTTTTTCTTACTTCAAAATGAAGATGTGGTCCTGTACTATTTCCTGTACTTCCTATTTTAGAAATAACTTGTCCTTTATATACTCTTTGCCCTACTTTCACAAGAATACTACTATTATGAGCATACCAAGTCTGTGTATTGGCTCCATGGTCAATAATAACACATTTTCCATATCTGCCCTTCCAGCCAGCAAAAATAACTACTCCTCCATCTGCTGCTTTTACAGGAGTTCCTCTTGGAGCACCAATATCAATTCCTGTATGCTTTCTTCCCCATCTCCAACCAAATGGTGAAGTCAGTACCCCTCTAGTTGGATTACGTAAACTCCCCGTCCCTTTCTTTGGTGGAGGGTTTTTAGTTCCCTTTAGTACAATTTGCTTTTTAGGCTTCTTAACGATTTTCTCTTCTAAAATATTTTTATTATGTTCAACACCATTGTAACTAACAACTTCTGCTACAATTTCTCTTTTTCCATCTTCACCTTTGACTTTGATCTTTTTATCCCCTTTATAAAGGGCACTAGTTTCTTCGAATTCTACTTCATAAGGGATTGTTTCCTCATATTTTACTTTTTCAACTGTTGCAACAGTTAAAAGAGGCTTTGGTACTACCAAGCTAATCTTTTGATTAATCTGTAATCTTTCTGGATTTACATCTGGATTCGCTTTTACTAAATCATCAACGCTTAGCTTATATTTTTTTGCAATCGTCCAAAAGCTTTCTCCTTTTTGCACTTCGTGTATCTGCTCTTCTTCTGTTCCTTGCAAAATCATTTTCAATGCATCTTCACTAGTTTTCACACTATTTACTTCTGCTTCTATTGAAGCTATTTTTACATTTTCAACAAAATATACCTTCTCCAGCTTTTTCTCTTTATCTACATAAATTTTTTTGATTTGATCCAGTACTTTTTCTGCATCTTCTTTTTTAGCTACTGCTGCAATTACTTTATTACCTGCTTTAATTCCATAAGCCTTCACTTCAAAATGTACCTTGCTCTTTATTACCTTTTCTATTTCATCTAGCTTTATCAATGCTTTATCTTCTGCTTTCGTTCTTTCGTAAACAATACTCTCATGTATATTAACGTCTTTACCATAAACCTTATGTAATCTTGCCTGCATATGCTCAAGAACATCTGTAAAATCTTTTTTGTCTCTTACAATTCCTAATACTTTTCCATCTATTTTTACAATATAGGCTGTATGATAATTATAAGCAAATATTCCTATAAACAATACTGCTGTAAGAATTAATCCTATGTATATTTTGCCTTTTCCATTTTTATTCAATTTTTCATAGTATTTAGAAACCTTATTTCTCAAAATCTGAGAGCATTCCTCTGTTTTCATCCTTTGAGGCTCCCTTCTTCTTCCCTATGTTTCTTATCTATTTTTTCTATATGCTATCCTTATTTTCTTTTTTATACAAGTTTTATAATAAATCTACAACTATTATATTATATCATACTTTCACGATCTAGCAACCTTCAACAAGTTTTTCCAGTTAAAGATAGTTTATGTATAATATTGGATATTATTCCTTGTCATACCTAATCCATTTTTTAAAGCTTCCTCTTAAATTTTTATTTGCAACCTTTTCACACACTTGGATAAAATCCTCTGTACTTGCATTTTTATACTTATATTTGTCGAAATAAATCTTCATAGCTTTAAAAAAAGCCTCATCTCCTAATTGTTTTCTCAAGTTTTTTATAAACATTGCTCCTTTATAGTAAACTAAAGCTTGATATTCTTGGCTGTTTTTAAATTGGTTCAATTTTCTACAAACAGCCTGCTCTTTATTATGTTCACTATCTTTATAAGCATTGTAATATCTTACAATCAAATTTTTATAAACCTGCTCCTCCATCTTTACACCATATTTTTTTTCATAATATAAAAGAGTTGAATATTCTGTTAATGCTTCATCAAGCCACGCTTCATTTACTTGATCATTTCCTACAATCCCATACCACCATTGATGTGCAGTTTCATGGGCAACAATATACTCTAATATTTCTTTCTTCTCTTCTGTATATAAAGTTTTATCAATAAAAACTATGTTCGGATATTCCATTCCACCAATAAAAAAATCAGATGCAGCAACAGAAAACTGTTTATAGGGATATTCTCCATAAGTCTCACTAAATATTCCTATTGCATCCTTTGCTACATCAAGAGCTAAATCTCCAAATTGATCATTAAAATAATACGAATATATTTTTATATTATTTATTTGATCATCTATTACTTTAAATTTCTCACTAGCAACCATCGAAAAATCTCTTACATTTTTCCCCTCTAGCGTCCATCTAATCTTCCCATCTATGCTCTCTTTTTTTACACATTCTCCTGTATGTGCAAGTACATATTCTTGCGGCATTAAAATTTCTACTCTATAATTTGCTACATCACTATAAAAAGGATCCCCGATGGCAAAATACGGCTCTAAATGCCATCCTTTTTTATCAAATACAGAAAGAATAGGATACCAATTTGCAATATTGATTGTATCTTCTCCATATCCAAACCTTCCACAAGAAGGAGGAATTTTTACAGAAAAGTCTATTTTAAGATCTATTTTTTCTCCTGGCTCTAAAGGTGTATCCAAATGTACTTTCAAAATACTTTCTCCAACTCCCATAACCACATAATTTAATGGTACATCATTCTTTTGTATAGAATGAATCTTAATATATCCTTGTTCAAAGCCCTTAGGATAAGCATATTTCATTTCACTTTTTTCAAAGGGTACTAATTTTTCATCTTTAAATGCATTTGGATATAAATGAAAGTATAACGCATTAAAAGAAGTATTCTCATCGTTTGTATATTTTATATATTCATTTCCTGTTAAAATTCTTTCTACAGGATCAAAATCAACAGTAATTGTATAACTATTGATCTTTTTTGTTTTAGGTATTTTCTCTCCATAAAAAATAGTTATCATCGTTTCAACAACTCTTAAATTTGTACTAACAAATGACAATGTTAAAATGCCCACTACTATTGTTAATAATAATAATTTCTTCCTATAACTACTCCTAGTCAAGATATACCCCTTCCTTCCTTGTATTTATCTACTTATATATCTATATGTGCTGTATTTTCCAATATGTAAATAATTTCACCCTTTCCTAAACTTAACGTATTACATTAAAAGCTAATGAACTGTTAATAAATGGATTGTGCATAGAAAAAGAATAAGGATTGACGACTTATAATGTATTTGCCAATTATGATATAATGATTATGAGAATAAAAAGGGAGGCATATATATTGCAATTTATTAAACAAACTGCAGATTTTGATTTAGGTGATACACCTATAGAAAATATATTTATAAATGATTTTATGCCTATGGCTAATGGAACCTACGTGAAGGTATATCTATTAGGCTATAAATATGCAAATGATAAGGATCCATCCCTTTGTATCAATCACCAAACCATTGCAAAACACCTTAATATCCCATTATCAGATGTTTTAGATGCTTGGGATTTTTGGCAACAAAAAGGGATTATCAAAAAACATTTTGAAGATTCAGAGGATAAAACAAAATATACAGTTGAATTTTTAAATCTAAAACAACTATATGTTTATAATAATTTTAAAGCTATAAATATTTTAGAAAACAACGAACAAGATACTACAAAACCATACTACTGTTCTCCAAATGATTTGATTGAAGCAAATAAAATTCCTGAATTTAAAGAAATGTTTCGTTACATTGACCAAATTTACAGAAGACCTCTGCTTCCTCGTGAAAAGAAAAAAATATTAGATTGGATTTATAACTATAACATAGATACAGATCTTATGGTAAGAGCTTTTATGTATTGTGTAGAACAAAAAAATACCAAAAACTTAAATTATATAGGCGCTGTCATTAGAAGCTGGTATGATAATAACATTACAAACATGGATCAATTAGATAAATACCTTGAAAAGACAGATACACAATATGCACAATATAGAAAAATATACAAATTCTTAGGACTCACTACCAATGAAATCCCTGAACCTACTAAAAAAATAATGAACAAATGGCTTACTGAATGGAATTTTTCTATAGATATTATATTAAAAGCCTGTGAATACGCTGTGAAAAAAAATAAAATTGATTTTAGCTATATTGATGGGATTTTGAAAAATTGGAAAGAAAATAATATTCAATCGGTAAAAGATATAGAAAAAATGAGAAATACTGAAAAATCCACACAAGTACAAGCTAAGAAAACTCCTAACAATCGATTCCACAATTTCGAACAACGTACAACAAAATACTCTAAAGATCAATTAGAAAAATTATTTAGAAAGAATAAATAAGGTAGGTGTCTACTTTGTATGACCACTTTACAAAAGAAATACTATTAGAATATGAAAAGATACGTGATTTAGAAGCTAAAGCATTAGAAAAAAGAAAACTAGAAGTATATAAAAAAGTTCCTGAAATCAAAGAAATTGACGAAGAGATAGGAAGATTCGGCATACTCATTTCAAAAGCAATATTAGAAAATCCCCAAAATTATGAAAAAGCTTTAGCAAATATTCATGAAAAAATGGAACACTTAAAGCAAGAAAAAGCTATTTTACTTACAGAAAACAATATTCCTATGCATTATTTAGAAATGAATTATCAATGTCCAGCCTGCAAGGATACAGGATTTTTAGATAATCACAAAAAATGTAATTGTTTTAAGCAAAAGCTCATTAATCGTGCTTATTCTATGTCCAATATGGAAAAAATATTAGAAAAAGAAAATTTTCAAACCTTTAACATTGACCTATTTTCAGATGAACCATTTGAAAATGAAGTTTTAACTCCTAAAGAAAATATGCAAAACATATTAACAGTCTGTGAAGGATTTGTATTCAACTTTGATACAAAATCAAATGAAAATCTTTTATTTTACGGTACAACCGGACTTGGAAAAACTTTCTTATGCAATTGTATTGCAAAAGCATTATTAGATAAAGGAAAAATTGTAATATACCAAACAGCTTTTAAAATTTTAGAAATCCTAGAAGAATATAAATTCAATAAAAAAAGAACCAAAGATATTGAGTCAAGCTATCAGCTTTTATTTGATAGTGATTTATTGATTATTGATGATTTAGGTACAGAACTCACAAATACTTTTACAAACACAGAGATTTTTAATATTCTCAACACAAGGCTTATTCAAGATAAAAAAATTATCATTTCTACTAATTTATCACCTGCCCAACTTGCAAATACCTATAGTGACAGAGTTTTTTCTAGAATAGTTGGTGCCTTTACAAAGCATAAATTTTACGGTCCAGATTTAAGGTGGGAAAAATAACTCCTTTATAATTTTATAAAGTCTGTAGAAGTATATCCATATTGCTTCTACAGACTTTATTTTATACAATATATTCCATTAAATTTTTACAAATTTTTTATTGACATTTAATAAATCGTCATGTATTATATATAACTGTGAGTAGCAAGAAATGACCCATTAGCTCAGTCGGTAGAGCACTTGACTTTTAATCAAGGTGTCCCGCGTTCGAGCCGCGGATGGGTCACCATGATGCTGGTGTGGCTCAACGGTAGAGCAGCTGACTTGTAATCAGCAGGTTGGGGGTTCGATTCCCTTCGCCAGCTCCATTTTACCTTTAGAAAAAAGGGGCGTAAGATACGAGTTCTTATGCTTCTTTTTTATTTTTTGAATAATATCAGAGATAAAGCAACTTTTATAAATAAAAGATTTTTCAGTTGATAAGTACATCATTGACATATAAAAAATATTTTTGTACTATAATAATATAGAAGATTATTACAATTATGTATTAAAATAACTATGCTAGTGTGGCTCAATGGTAGAGCAGCTGAATCGTAATCAGCTGGTTGGGGGTTCGATTCCCTTCACTAGCTCCAAAAACTAAAATAGGTCAGGATTAGATAAACCCTATCAATCCTGACCATAATTTTTTATTTGAATATTTTCTCTCTTACAATAGTCTGACTTCTCTTTGGTCCTACAGATACAATCTTAACCTTTGCACCTACTAATTCTTCTATTCTCTCCAAATATTTTCTTGCATTTTCTGGAAGTTCTTCGTATGTTGTACAACCTGTTATATCTTCCGTCCATCCAGGTAGTGTTTCATATACTGGCTCACATTTAGCAAGAGTTTTTAAACTTGCTGGAAAATGTTCTATGATTTCATCTCCTAGTTTATAGCCTGTACAAATTTTAAGCTCTTCAAGCCCTGTTAAAACGTCCAAAAGCATAATAGATATAGCTGTTACACCATTTATTCTTGAAGCGTATTTTACCATTACTGCATCAAACCAGCCACATCTTCTTGGTCTTCCTGTTACTGTTCCAAACTCATTTCCTGCTACTCTGATTTTATCTCCTACTTCATTATCCTGCTCTGTAACAAAAGGGCCTTTTCCAACTCTTGTAGTATAAGCTTTTACTACACCTACTACCTCTTCAATCATATTTGGTCCTACACCTGCACCTACAGGGAAACCTCCTGAAATAGGATGTGAGCTTGTTACATACGGATATGTTCCTAAGTCTATATCAAGCAGTGCTCCTTGAGCTCCTTCAAACAATACTTTCTTTCCAGCCTTAATAGCATCGTATAATACAACAGTAGTATCTGTAACATATTTTCTTATTTTTTCTGCATATTCTAAATATTGATCTATAATTTTTTGAGCATCTAGCTTTTCTCCACCATAAACCTTCTCAATAAGAACATTTTTTCTTTCTATTTGCTTAGATACTTTTTCAATGAATACATCCTTATCCATCATATCGCATATCCTTATTCCAGATCTTTCTACCTTATCCATGTAACAAGGACCTATTCCATTTTTAGTTGTACCAATTTTTTCTCCACCACGAGCCTCTTCTGCTAAAGCATCTATTATCTTATGATATGGAAAAATCACATGAGCTCTATCACTAATTTTTATATTATCTGTGTTTACTCCCTGTGCTTCTAGTGTTTCTATTTCCTTCAAAAAACCTTCTGGATCAAATACAACACCATTTCCTATAATATTGATTGTTTCTGGGTATAAAATTCCTGAAGGAATTAATCGAAGTGCATACTTTTGATCTTTAACGACTACTGTATGTCCTGCATTATTTCCACCTTGAGCTCTTACAACTACCTCTGATTCACCTGCTAAATAATCGATTACTTTACCTTTTCCTTCATCTCCCCATTGTGCACCAACAACTACAACTGTTGACATAAAAGCCACCTACCTTTGAACATTTATTTAAATCAAGTAATATTTATTATTTCCGAACATACATATTTAATAGTATCAGAACACACTATTTTAGTCAATAAAATACGAATGTTAAAATCCTTTTATTTATTTTTATTCGGTGAACAGATTATCTTTTCGATCAATATATAAAGGTGCCTAAAATCATTTAGACACCTTTCCCTTTTACTTTTCTTTGCTTTCAAGATAATCATTTAAATCTTTTAGTAAAACATCTGGATCTATTCCATGCACTACTGCTACATCTGCAATGCTTTCCATTGAAGACGCTGGGCATCCTAAACAAGTTAATCCATGCTTCATAAAGATTGGAGCTAACTCTCTATCCATTTGTAATACTTCTGCTATAATCATATCCTTTGTAATTTTAGCCATATTTTTATCCTCCTTGTTAGTATTTTATAACAACCTATTTAACATTATACCATTTTTTAAAGGAAATCAAACGTTAATTTCTTATAATCTTCTCCACGAATTTATCCACATATCCACAGATTTATTCCACAGATGCATATATTTTTGTGGATAAGCTGTTGATTTTGTTATAAAATTCATCTTTTGTAACCTTCATATGCACATAACAGGTTTTCTTTTTTCCATTTGAAATAATAAATAATCTTCTTAAATGACTATATAAAGGATTATAAAATATTTCTGAATACTGATCTTCAAATTCATCTATACTTTCTTTTACAATTTTAAATCCACAGCTCTTATAACACTTTATAGCCCTTTTATTAAACTTTGCTGCTCTTAATATAAGGATTTTCATTTTGAGGGTTTTAAAATAATAATCCAAAAATAGTGTGATTGCTTCTTTTCCATATCCTTTATTAATATGCTTTGCATTCAAAACAATACCCAATTCACTTTCTTTCTTAATCCATTTCATATTTCGAATAGAAAGATAACCTACTACTTCCCCGTCCTTATTCTCTATAGCAAAGCTTTTTCTTTTAAATTTTTTAGTCTTAATTTTATACCATTCATCACTCTGCTCTTCGTTCATTTTGGGAAAATTATAATGAAAATACAATGGATCTTTATGGGTTGCCCAAAATTGCATTTTATCCACATCTTCACGAACCAATTTTCTAATATTAACCTTTTCTCCCTCTAACTCCTTCATATCCTACACCCCTATATAATAAACTATCTATATTATTATAACGCATTACTCTAATGATTTTTATGCTTTTAATGATAAAAAAATGTATAAAAAAATAAAAGCAGTCCATTTGAACCGCCTTTATACCTATTGTTAGCTTTTAAGCTTTAGCTTTCTCTATATTTATCTAAATTTGCAAATTTAGTGAATTGTCCAAGCCAAGCTAATTCTACCGTTCCTGTTGAACCATTACGTTGCTTTGCTATAATAACCTCTCCAATATTTTTCTTTTCACTATCTGGATGATAATATTCATCTCTATATAAAAACATAACTAAGTCAGCATCCTGTTCAATAGCTCCTGATTCCCTTAAGTCTGATAAAATAGGCCTATGATCTGCACGCAATTCAGGCGCACGAGATAGCTGAGATAGAGCAATTACAGGACAATCCATTTCTCTTGCAAGACCCTTTAATGAACGAGAAATATTAGAAATCTCCTGCTGCCTACTTTCTGATCTACCGTCTCCAGACATTAGCTGAAGGTAATCTATTAAAACTAAATCTAATCCCTGCTCAATTTTTAGCCTTCTGCATTTTGCTTTCATTTCCATAACACTAATCCCTGGCGTATCATCAATAAAAATTTTTGCTTGTGCCAAAGGTCCCATTGCCCTTGCTAGCTTTGGCCAATCATCTTCACTTAAAGTTCCTGTTCTAATCTTTTGTATTTCTATAAGAGATTCAGAACTTAACATACGCTGTACAAGCTGTTCCTTTGACATCTCAAGACTAAATATAGCAACAGATGCACCAGCCTTAATAGCTGCATTTTGGGCAACATTTATTGAAAAAGCTGTTTTTCCCATACTTGGTCTTGCTGCAACTAAGATCAAATCTGATTTTTGCAGTCCACTTGTCTTTCTATCTATATCTGTAAAGCCTGTTGTAAGTCCTGTTATGCCACCTTTGTTTTTATATAGCTCATCAATTTTGTCAAAGGTTTCTAATAATACTTCTCGAATACCAGTAAATCCCTCTTGCGATTTCTTTTGAGAAATATCAAAAATACTTTTTTCTGCCAAATCTAAAATGCTAGTTACTTCCTCTTCTGCTTGATATCCCTTTTCTAATATCTCAGAAGAAGCCTTAATAAGTCTTCTTAAAATAGATTTTTCTTCAACTATCTTAGCATAATATTTTACATTAGTAGTTGTCGGCACAGCTGAAGAAAGACTTGTTAAATAAGTAAGTCCTCCGATCGCTTCTAAAGTTTGTCTTTGCGTTAATTCCTCTGACAACGTTATAAGGTCTACTGGCTCATCTCGACTATATAATGCTATAATCGCATCAAAAATTTCTTTATGGGCTTCCTTATAAAAATCCTCTCCACGAATAATTTCTGTTGCCATAATAATAGCTTCTTTATCAAGAATCATAGCTCCTAGTACAGACTGCTCTGCATCTATATTATGGGGTGGGACTCTTCCAAAGTGCTCCATGTTATCACCTTTCCTAATCTTATAAAGACCAGCATAGCTTTTGCTGGTCTTATATATTTACCCTTCTAAAACCTCTACTCTCATCTTTGCTGTTACTTCTGGATAAATCTTCACTTCTACAAACCTTGCTCCTAATGTTTTTATAGGGCTATCTAACTGAATCTTTCTTTTATCTATTTTAATTTTATGCTGCTTCATAAGCCCCTCTGCAATATCCTTTGAAGTGATAGACCCAAACAATCTTCCACCTTCTCCAGCTTTTCCTTTTAATTTAACTGTTAATGCTGAAATTTTATCTGCCAAAGCCTTTGCCTTTGCAAGCTCTTCATCCTTTTTTCTCTTTTCAGCAGCTTTTTGTTTTTTTAAAACCTTTATACTCCCAGATGTAGCTTCTTTTGCTAGTCCTCTTGGAATTAAAAAATTTCTAGCATGTCCATCACTAGCATTTACCACATCACCTTTTTTTCCTAAACCCTTTACATCTTTTAATAAAATTACCTTCATGATTCTTCACCTTCCTCAAAATATTCTTCTATTGCTTTTTCTAACATTACTTTAACTTCTTCTATTTTTTTTCCTTTAATTTGCGCACCTGCCACTGTCAGATGTCCGCCTCCACCAAATTTTTCCAACATTACTTGTACATTTATATCCCCTAGTGATCTTGCACTAATAATAATCTCTTCATTGCTTCTAATTCCCAAAACAAACGAGGCAGTAATCCCTCGAATGTTTAGAAGTTCATCAGCTGCTTGAGCTGCTACTAAAGAAGGATTTTCTATATCCTTTGAGCATACAGATAAAGCAATATTATTGCTAATCACCTGTGCATTTTTTACAACCTCTGCTATGGCTACAAAAGTATTTAAGTCATCTTGAAAAAGCTGTCTTACATTTGTTGTATCTGCCCCTGCACGTCTTAACCAGGAAGCTGCTTCAAAGGTACGCACACCTGTTTTAAAAGAAAAGTTTTTTGTATCTACAGTAATTCCAGCAAGTAATGCTTCTGCTTCTATCTTCTCAATACTTATCTTATCATCCATATACTGAAGAATCTCAGCAACAAGCTCACATGTAGAAGAAGCATATGGCTCTAGATATATGAGAACTGCTTGATCGATAAATTCTGCTCCTCTTCGATGGTGATCTATAAGAACAATTCTCTCAGCATATTCTAATGCTTTTGGACATTGTGTAAATCCAGGTCTATGTGTATCTACAACTACGACCAAAGTATCTTTATTTATTTTATTTAAAAGCTCTTCGTTTGTAATAAATTTATATGCTTCATGCTCTTTTATGTAATCATATAGATTTTTTATAGCTTCATTCACATCATTTAATACAATATATGCATCCTTTTCTCTATTTCGTACAGCCCTATATACGCCTAAAGCCGCACCTAAACTATCCATATCAGGAAACTTATGTCCCATGATTACAACTTCTTTTGATTGATCTATTAATTGCCTTAATGCATGTGCAATAACCCTTGCCTTTACTTTTGTTCTTTTTTCAACTGCTTTTGTTTTTCCTCCATAGAAATTCAGCTGCTTAATTTTTTTTACAACAGCTTGATCTCCACCTCTGCCCAAAGCAAGATCCATAGCTGCTCTTGCATATTCTTCTAAATGTGCTGGATTTTTCCCATTTGCTCCAACACCTATGCTTAAAGTAATAGGTATTTGATTGCCTACCTGAATTTCTCTTATATCATCTAAAATAGTAAATTTCTTTGCTTCTAAAAGCTCTAAATATTGATTTTCTATAAATAAAATATATTTATCCTTTTGGTATTTCTGAATAGCAGCATTTATTCTTGAACCCCAAAGTCCTATTCGTCTGTCTATTTCAGCTATTACCAAAGGTCTATCTGCTTCTTTTGTATTCTTTAACACATCATCATAATTGTCAACCTCTACTAAAACAACAACAGGCTTTTCCTCATTATACTTTACTTTTAGGTTTTGGAAATTTGTAACATCTATCCAATATAACATAATCATATATTTTTCATCAATTCTAGATACTTTTACTATATTATATAAAACCTTATAATGTCTATCTTTAATTGTTACTTCAATGCTCATATCTTCTTTATCTTGCAAAATATTGTTTAGTTTAAACCCTCCAATTGCATCTTCAATATTTTTTTCAAGAAGATCATTTGTACCAAGCATTTCTGAAAACATAGCATTGTACCAACTAATGCTTCCATCAAATTCAATGACTACAAGAGGGATCGGCATATCTAATACAGCATATCTTGTAACCGAATCTATATTAGAAGATAAATTTTCAATATACTTTGTCCACATTTCTTCCCTATTATGCTGTGCTTTCCAATTGTAGTAGGCAAAGTATATCAATACAATAATACCAATACTGCCTATCAATAAATTATAATAAGCAATAATCCCTACAAATAAAGTCATAATCCATAAATGTATCTTCGTATCAGGTATTAACAATTTAGTAAACCTTCTATTTCCCATATTTGGCACTCCTAAAATTCTTCCTTGTCCCTTTTTAATTTTCTAAAATTGATTATTGCATCAATAAAGCCTAATACTGCAATGATCAAAACACCTTCTCTACTAAATAATAACAGCAAATAAATAAAAATCCTTAACACTTTTGTTATCTTAAAATGATTTAAAAAATAACTTACAACTGCAATTCCTTGTATAAAATAAATAAGCTGGAAAATTAAAAATTCATTTAATACTAATGTTTGAAAATCTACAACGTTAAGATATTTAGTTATTGCTGTAAGACCCACAATCAAAAATGTTCCCATGATAAAGCTTTTCGGCAAACTCATATATCTTAGAGGCATCAAGCCTTCAACTTTATATCCTATTCTCTTTAATATCCTTATAGCTATAACATAATTCATATATACAAAAAATGCTGACCCTACAATCATACCAGCAGGGATCGTCATAGCTATTATTTGGATAAAAAGTTCTAGACTTTCTTTTAATTCTTTTATTTTATAAGGCTCAACACCCATGTCCTTATACATTTCCATCTGCTTTATATAAATATCCATAGCTGTTTTCATTTGTTTTATTACCTGATCTATTACATTCACATTAGACAACACATTTACAAGGCTAATAGATAAAAGCATTCCTAAAAGAGCAGCTACAGCCCCACCTGCTAACACCTTATAAGGCGCATAGCTTTTATTCATCATATACCCCATAGCAATAGCAGGTATTCCTATAAATAAAACTAAAAATATCGTCTGCATAAGCCCTATCAAACTTGTTATGACTAATCCCCAAACAACAACTGCTAAAATCGTAAAATATATCCCTTGTCTTTTTCCTAATATTATAAAAGGTACTGGAACTAAAAATATCACAGGTGTCAATATAGGTATATATATCAGCAAAATTGTAAAAATGCTAATTAAAGCTGCCATCAATGCTGCTTCAACCAATGCCCGTGTTTTTTTCTGTGTATTCAAAATATCACTCCTAGCTACGATTCTTATCCATATACTGCTTTAAGCTTGATAAATCTCCATGCCAATCCTCTATCTTATGTTTCTCTAAAATCCCCAATTTTATCTTATCTTCTATACGCATATCAATCCTCGTAAAAGGGATTCCTAATCTTTTTCCTAAAATATAGGTTACCATAATAATATTGGCTAAAACATCTATCAACAAATCCTGAGATCCTTTTGCACCTTTTAATAATATTTCATATAGTGATGCAATAGTCATAAGCAATTCACTCTTTAGCCATTCAATGGTTTTTATATTTTTAGTTATATCTATATGATGATCCCCTAAATTCATAACCCTTATCCCCCTTTATATACATTATAGCAGATTAAGCCATATTGTATAGATACCCCATTTTAAAATTTGCTGTTCTACTCTATTATAATCCCTTTCTGTAAAAAAATACAAATACTAAAAAAGAGAAGTGATCACTCACTTCTCTTTTGATTATTCTGCTGTATATGGTAGTAATGCAACTGTTCTTGCTCTTTTAATAGCTGTAGTTAAAGCTCTTTGATGTGTTGCACAAGTACCAGTAATTCTTCTTGGAAGTATTTTACCTCTTTCAGTAATATACTTGCCAAGCTTCTTAACGTCTTTGTAATCTATATAAGTTGCTTTGTCTGCACAAAAGCTACATACTCTTTTTTTACGACCACGTCTCTTTGGCTTTGCCATTTTCATTTCCCTCCTTTTTAGAATGGAATATCGTCATCATCTTCTATGGCTTGGAAACCATCCGGATCTATTTGAGGGGGATTAAATCCACCTTGTTCATCCCTACTTTTTCTTGTATCAAGAAATTGTACTCTATTTGCTACTATATCTATAGTATAATGCATTACTCCGTCTTTTTCATAATTATTATTTTGAAGTCTTCCTTGTACTGCAACAAGACTTCCTTTTGCCAAGTAATTTGCACAATTTTCACCTTGTTTATCCCATACAACTATTCTGAAAAAATCTGCTGTCTTTTCTTGGCCATATCCTCTATCTACTGCTATACTAAAGGTGGCAACTGCTTTTCCACTTCCTGCTGTAAATCTAAGCTCAGGATCTCTTGTCAATCTCCCGATCAATATTACTTGATTCATGAAAACACCACCTTAAATTTACTTTTCTTCTAAGCTTACAGTTAGATGTCTCATTACGTCATCAGAAATTCTGAAATTTCTGTCTAGTTCTTTTGGAACATCAATACCAGCCTTGAAGTTCATTACAACATAGTAACCTTCGTTCATCTTGTTGATTTCGTAAGCTAACTTTCTGTTACCCCACTCTTCAATCTTTTCGATTTCTCCGTTTGCTTCAACGATTCCTTTAAACTTTGCGATTACTTCGTTTCTTTTTTCTTCTTCAAGGTTTGACTTTAATATGAACATTGTTTCATATTTTCTCATTCTTTTCCACCTCCCTATGGACTAATTCGGTCCTGTCAGACAGGACAGAGAGTTATATACTCACATCATGATATTATATCAGTTGTCGTTAAATTATGCAAGGATAAATGGAAAAATCAATTATATTTAGAATTTAAATTTTTCGATATGTACCTGCATAGCATTTGAACGCTCTTTTAATTCTTTACTTGTATTTAAAATATCTTTTGTAGCTTCACTCACTATCTGTGTTGTAGCAGCAATTTGCTGAGTTGCAGCTGATACTTCTTCAGATACAGCTGATGCTGATTGTACTCTTTCAATAATTTTTTCTTTCTTTCCATTTATTACAGATGTAGAAGCATCAATATTTGTAACTTTAGGAATGATTTCCTCTACTTCACTAATAATATCTTTAAAAGCTGCAATAGAATCTTTTACAATCTTTTCTTGTTCAATCAATTGCGTACTTACATTCTCTGCTGTATCTACTGACATTTTTGCATCCTTTGAAATGCTATTGATAATCTCATTAATACTGCTAGAAGACTGTTTCACCTGTTCTGCCAATCCTCTTATTTCATCTGCTACAACTGCAAAGCCTTTACCAGCTTCACCTGCTCTTGCTGCTTCAATAGCTGCATTTAATGCTAAAAGATTTGTTTGTTCAGAAACACTATTAATAACCTCTGTAATTTGCGTTACTTGATTAATGTTTTCACTTAATGTAGAAACATTTTCTTTTACACTTGTTGAAGCTTGATTCATAACCTCTATAGAAGAGATTAACTTTTCTAATTGCTCATTACTTATATTTGCTTTTGAATTTATTGCATTGGTTTTATTATTTACTTCAGAAATAAGATCAGCAACAACATCTATTTCTTTTCCAAAGTTTATTAATTCTTGGGCTATCTCTGTTAAATCTTCTGCTTGTAAATTTGTTCCTTGTGCAACATCACTTACAGAGTTTGCAACTTCATCATATGAATGATTAATTTTTTCAGCTACCTCATTTAAGTTTTTTGCATCGTTATCAACAAGTTCAGACATATCCTTTATTTTTATCATCATATTTTTCTGTCCCTGTATCATATTTTCAAAGCTATCAGCAAGCTTTCCAAATTCATCTGAGCTTTTATTATTTATTTTAATTGTAAAATCTCCTTTTTCAGCGCACGCCATTAAATCGATTAAATGATGGATAGGCTTTGTAATAATTTTACTGATAAAATATGCAGCTACTACAGCAATAATCAGTCCAAGTAATATCATAATCGTTTGAAAAATTAGCATTTCTTGTACCTGTGATAAGATTTCACTTTTAGGAGCTGTTGCAATAATAACAAAACCATTATTCAATTTTGAAAAGCTGGTTAATTTTTCTACCCCTTGAAATTTTGTTTCTTGAATACCTAATTGTTTTTTATCTATAACATCTTTTAATTTCGCTAAGCTATCATCTCCTAAATCTTTTAAGCTTTTATGCTCTTTTATTGTAGGATGCACAATAACATCATATTTTGAATTTAATAAGAAGGTATATCCAGTATCATATAATTTCATTGAAAGGATACTTTTTTCAATAATCGAAAAATCTATGTCCATTCCTACAACACCTATTAATTGATCTCCATTATATACTGGTGAAGAATATGTAATCATATTTTTATTTAGATTTTTGTCATAATAAGGATCACTCCATACTCCATGCCCTGTGTTAATAGGTCTAAAATACCAAGCCGCATTTTTATTTGAAGGAGTTAAATCTTCAAGCGGTGTAGCCTCTCCAATATTTTTATAATCACCATTTTCATCTGTAAAATATACAGATTGATAAAGCTTGTCTGCATGAATTAATTTTGGATTAAATGCAAAATACGCATCAATATTTCCTACTGCATTTTTTGCTGCATTATAAACTAATGGATTTACACCTTCAATAAAAGCATCCATGTAATTTGATGTACTTAATTGCTCTTTATTATATATTCCTGCAATACTATTCCCTAGATTATCTACAGAGCTTTCAAGAGAATTCATCATTTTATCAAACTCATTTGCTTTATTTTGCACCATTAAAAGCATTTTATCATTAGCATTACTACCAATAATCTTTCTGCATTTTACATAGCTTACCCCACTTATTACAGAAGATACTAGCACAGTACATATGATAATCGCTAAAGCAATTTTATAAGATATTTTTTTCACTCTTATAACCCCCCATTATTTTATCAATAAGTCATTTATAAACTCATCTATCATATCTGTTGAAACATGAGGCATAATATCAAGATGAGATGTTGTATCATTATTTTCATCTATTTCCTGAGGCATTCCCCACTTCTGACAAATCTCAGCTTTAGGAGCAGGTTTTAAAATAATAATATTAGAATTTTCATTTCTAAAAGCTGAAATATTAGTCTGTTTTTCTACTTCCTTTAGCTTTTGCTCTGCATATCTACTTACATTTATAGTATTTTGTGCAAACTCATATAGTCCTTTTTCTCCTAATTCACATATTCTTTTCCAAATCACAACAGACATATATGTATTCTTAGACCCTGTAATAATCGTTCCGTATTGTTCAAAATAATTTTGAATCTCCTCCTCTGTATATATATTTTTGCTATCTCTAATAATATCTTGAAGCTTTGATAATATTTCATTGACAATAATATCTATATTACTTTTTCTAAATATCCCTATACCGCATGGAAAAGGAGCTCCTAAAAACTTATGTCCACTAACAGCAATAGAATCTATAGGAATATAGTTTTCATCCTCTGGTGATAATTTAAAAGGCAGTATTTCCTTGTACGTGCTCAAAAAAGGTAGAATATGTCCATGCAGTGCTCCATCACAATGAATATATACTTGTTCTTGAGACATTTCACATTCTCTTAAAACTTCTCCCACTTTTTTGATATTATCAATAGCACCTTTCATAGTTGTCCCTAAATTAATATTTATAATAGCTCCTAAGTCAGGATTTAATTTCTTATTGAACATGATTTTTTCTTTTAATGAAGTATAATCCATTTCTCCTGATACAGGATTGTTTTCTATCTTTTCTGTTTTAATGTCAAATATTGCTGCTCCCTTTGATAAGCTATAATGAGATTCTGCAGTGAAAAATAACACAGCATTGTTTTTAAATTTTCTTTTTGCCGTAAGCAGCCCTATATAATTACCTTCTGTTCCTCCTGTTGTAACGTATCCTGTAAATTCTTTTTGTACATCTTTATGGAAAAATATAGTCTTATAAAATTTAATAATCTCTTCATTAAATTTATCTGTATAAGAAATATCCTTTATAGAATCTTTAATATTATCTAAATTTAAGTCTGCTGAGAAAAGGCTATTGCAAGTATTATACATAATGCTTTCTTTTATCAGCATTTCGAATAACTTATTCAATTGACTATTATCCCAAAGTTGATTAATTGGATAACCCATTGATATAGGCTTGAACATTTCTAATTTTTCCATAAATTTCTTATACCTAAGGTAATCCTCTTCTAGTAATTGATTCTTACTAAAAGCTTCAGTCAATTCTTTTTTATTTAATTTTTTTAACGTCCCTATTTTCTCTAAGCTAAACCTATTGAAAAAATAATCATCAAAGAAAAGAAAATTTCCATTTCTCGAACCAACAACAGTACTATCTTCTGCACCTATATACTGCACTGTCGCATCATTAAAGTATTTTTGAACCTTTACACTAGTAATTAACAATCCTGTTAAATAAGAAGATTTGATACAAGTACAGCTAATAGATACTGCATCAACATACATACGAGATTCATTTTGCTTTAGTATATTCTTCCCTTCTGAAAAAAGCTTCAGATCATCTACAGAATGAGCCATTAAATGAATATAACAATGATTAAAATAGCTCCTTACTACTTCTATAATCTTTTTTATTTTATTTGCCTGCTCTTGTGTATATTGATTTTTTAATGAAATTGTAAAGAAAATCCCTTTATTCTTTAAATATTTATTTTTACTTTTAAAGTACTCTTCAATTTTTTCCAATTGCTCTTCTAGAATTATTTGTTCTTCAATATTTAATAAGCTTGCTGCTTCATAAACACTAAATGGAACCTTTCCACAGCTTATCAAAACTGTTTCCAATTTTTCCTTTTTAAATTTTGTCTTTGCTGCTTTAATAGAAAAAATAGCAGCTTCCTTATGTCCTAATGTAAAATAACCAAAACTATTTGTATCCTCTCCTCCATAAGTAGGCATATGTAGATATTTAAATATCTTATTTAATAGCTTCAACTCAATTTCTCTTGTTTCTAACCCATATTTACATTGTCCATCTGGATTTCCTACATTGTTAATATGGTAGTTAAATAATTTCATCAATACTTCTTTATCTCTTTGAGGTAAAATATTTTCATCTATATCATAAAAATATTGATTATATTTTTTTAATAATTGTGAAATAAAGCACTCATAATTCTGTAAATTTTCTCCATCAAATTTATATCTTTCAGCAATTATATTTGGATCTACAAGACAAAGATAGTCGTTTGGCGTTTTCAAGTCTTTCCCTCCTTCATCTAAAGCTTTAAACATTTTCATCAGCTTATAAAAAAGATTTTTTCTTTTTTCAACATCATTTTACAACATTTCTTTAGATATTTTTGTCATATATTGCGATATTTTGTATTTCTGAATATTCTTTACAATTAATACTAATCAAAAAAGAGAATCCTTTTTAATAAAGAATTCTCTTACTTCTCTTTTCTCTCTACAATTTTTTTGATCCTCTTTTCAAGCTTTACTCTTGGAATCCATACCTGTTTATCACAACCAAGACATCTAATTCTAAAATCCATACCTGTTCTCATTATTTCAAATTGGTTGCTTCCACAAGGATGATTCTTTTTTACTTGTATAATATCTCCTAATTTTAAATCCATAGGCATAAAGTATTCTCTCCTTCCATACATAATTACCCGAAACAGTAGTTTCGGGCAGTCTTTATAAAATATTTTAACTTTTTTTATTCGTGATGACAACTCTTCTTGGATAAGGAATTTCTATTCCTTTTTCATCAAATCGTTCTTTAATTCGCTTTCTTAACTCTCTTTCTACTGCCCACTGCTCAAGCGGTACTGTTTTCGCAACAATCGATATAACTACATCCGATTCTCCTAAATTTGTAACCCCTAAAACAGTAGGACCTTCTATAATATCTTTATTTTCATTAGCTATTTCTTCACATAATTCCTTTAAAACATTGATAGCTTCATCTATATTTTCTTCATATGCAATGCCTACATCTACCCAAGCCCTCATATTTCCTCTACACTTGTTTGTTACAATATCAATACTTCCATTAGGAATAATATGCAAATCCCCATTGAAATCTCGAATAATTGTAACCCTCAAAGTCATATCCTCAATAATTCCCGATTTATTTCCTATTTCTACATGATCTCCTACTTGAAATTGATCCTCTAATAAAATAAAAAATCCGGAAATCATATCTCGAACCAAATTCTGTGCCCCAAAACCAATTGCCAACCCTCCAATTCCAGCAGCTGCAATCAGAGAAGAAATATTGATTCCAACAGTTTGAAGGATTGGTGTAAAAGCAACAAAATAAATAGTATATTTAATAATACTATTTACAATCCCTTTAATAGTATTGATTCTTTTTTCTTCACCTACAATCTTAAATTTCTCTCTATTGTCAAAAAACTTATTTACAGCCATGTTGGAAAAGCGCACAGCTAAAATCATTGCAATAAATATCAAAATAATTTTAACCAAATCTCCTGTATACATTCCTAGTTTTTCTGGATTTGTCCATATCTGAAAGGTTTCTGCTATTTTTTCTGAAAATTTATTATAAAAGCTTTCCAACCTATACTTGTCTCCCCTCTATACAACCTTCTTAATCAATTTATTTTTTCCTCTTTTTTTGATCTTATATACATCTACCTTTTCTTTATCCTCCCCTAAGGCTTTCATAATCTCTGAAAATATTTCTAATGAAAATTTTATAGAAAGTCCACAGCTTGCACTAATCTCCCTCGGAGTAGGAATTGTTTCTATAGAAAATTTATTTTTTAATCTATTTTCTGTTTTAATAGCATGATGAGTAGATTCAAAAGATATTACATAAAATTCTTGTTCTAACATAAATATTCCTCTCTATAATTCTAATCTGTTTTTTGCACTATGAAGGGCATCCACAATAGAATACATGTTGCTTACACTTCCTACAGCCAATTTTTCCTTTAAATGAAAATAATCAAGGCAAGTCCCACAAGAAAGAAGCTCTACTCCTTCACGTTCTAATTGTTTTAGATAATCTAAAACCTCTGATCCTTCTACTGTTAATTTTACACCACTGTTCATGAATAATAAAGCCTTAGGATATGGAGTATATTCTGTTAATGTATAAACATAACCTTTCATTAATATTTTTCCTAACTCATCAGAGCCTTCTCCTAAAGTATCACTTTTAAACAAAATCACTAAATCTCTTTCTTCTTCACATTGGCAATCTATTTCCTCATTCCCTTCTCCTTTATAAATATGCACATAATAATCTTTATCTACTTTTTTTACATCCACATTATAGTTTAAGCTTTTTGCAAGCTTTGATACATTCTGCATTGCCACTTCATTATCTACAATAGTAGTAACACTTCCCTCTTTTAATCCATCTAAAACCTTCTTTGTCTCAATTACTGGCTTTGGACAGCTAAGTCCCCTTGCATCTACTTGATTATTCATTTCTATTCCCCCTCTATATCTTTTCTTTTGTAAATCTAGATCAGCTCCTATTATTTATTATAATCCATAGTTCAAATATTGATCTTATAAAATTTTTCTATAAATGATAAGTTTCTCATAAATTATTTCTATCTATTTATCGTTCCTTGAAGTATTTCAATAATCGGATTTCGGTAATACAAAATTTTTGCCACAACAGATTTTTCTAATCCTTCTACTAATATTCCAGAATTAGTCATCGCTGTAAAGGGTGTAATTATGGCAAGAAAAATAAGAACGATTAACAACCCCTTTGAAAATCCAAAAACTACTCCTCCAATACAATTAAACTGCTTTAGTACTGGCAATGTGGCAATGCCATCTAGTATATATGCCACAAGAAATAATATTATTTTTACAGCAAAAAAAATAATCAATATGCTGATAAAATCAATAAACATACGTGCGAGAATATCTGACAAATAGCTGTAAACTCCCTCCATTGCTTGTTGATTATAAGCTCTCATGGTTTCACTCTTCATAAAAAAATTTTCTATTGCCTTTGGAAATTTTAAAAGCTCAAAAATATTTGTATTTCCTGTCACAGTAGAAGCTGCTACACTATGACCATAAGCTTCTTGAACTCGATCACCTATTAATGCTTGTACTTTTAAAAATATGGTAGAATTTCCCATGATATATTTTGAAACAGATGGGTAATATATTTTTGCTGCAATTCCTGCAACAATAAAACTACTCATATTAAAAAATGATAAAATCAATCCATTTTTCCATCCCTTTATCACATTGATAGCAAGGATAACAAAAATTAAAGCATCCATCCAGCCCATCATACCACCTCTATCGTTCCTTATATTTTACCTGTATAATTTCTAATTTATCCTTTAACACCAATACCAATTGATTATCAGAAATAATATATACAGATTGAATATCATTGTTCACTTTCTTTTCCATAAGTTTTTTCCCTGTTTCTAAGATCATATATAAAGTACGATCTGTAAAGGCAACAATATTATCTCCTTTGCTATCAATTCCTAATACTTCTCCTTGGATAGGGATTGGCTCCATTTTTTTTCCTTCTATATCTATAATAGATAGATAATTTCTATTTTTTGTATCTAGAATTGACTTTTTATTATCTACAAGATACATAACTATAAAGCCTTTTTTGTTCCAAGCTATCCGATTAATAGAATCAGGTATATCCTCACTCCATAATACTCTGTCTTCTTTACTAAAAACCATCAACTGGCTATCTCCTACATTCATTAGTCGATGATCTTCACTAAAAAACAAATTGCTTACGATTTGAGGTTCCTTATCATATTTGTGTCCTCCAAGAAGCTTTCCTTTGTTAGAATAAAGTGCAACATTTGTCTCTATTTTATTGTTATCTATATTCAAAACAGAGATAGCAATCATATTATTATCAGATATAGCAATCCCCATAATACTTCCCTTATTTACAATGATTTTTCCTTCTTCTTTTCCATCTATATTTAGTATATATATTTTACTTTTGCCATTTTCTTCTGTATAAAAAGCCGAGATTCCTTCCTTATTGCACACAAATTCTCTTATTGGTTTTTCTATAGAAAAATCCCATATAACACTACCTTGAAGATTTACAGCAGTAATGCTTCCTTTTTCTCTATCACCTAAAAAAATTATATCTTCACTGCTTTTTAGAAAAGGATTCTTTATTTCTTTTTCTATGTCCCATTTTTCAATCCCTTCTAAATTAAATGCCTTCAATTTATTTTTATTATAAACAATAATATCCTTTTTCAAAGGATGCACAATCAAATTTTTATCTGTATCATAATCAATAACAGCTAATTTTTGAAAATCTAACACACTATCACAAAAAAATTTCTGTACCAGCTCTATAGCCTTTATTCCTCCTATAAATATCAAGCATATAAAAATAAGAACAAATATCTTAAATCGTAAAGGTCGTTTTTTCCTTGCCATTTATATTCCTCCTGCGTAAAAATACAGTCTAGTATTTTATATTCTCTGAAGCTTCTTTAAATCCTCTAATTTTCATTGAGTCTTACCCTTCCTAAATATGATTAGGAATATAAGTATTATACCAATATATCCAAACATTGGATAAAGCGTATGTACAAGCCTTTTAAATCCAAACTGAGCTAATGGAATAGTCACAATACAAAATGAAATACAAGCATATAAATGCTTTAGCTTTAGTTTTCTCTCCATGCTCTGTATGAAAACAAATCCATTTGAAACAGCTGTTGTAAGCATAGCAAACCATAATAAAGCACCGTAAATATTCCCCATATTTTTTCCAATTGAAAATGCAATCGTCATCATTGGGATTTCAACAGCTTGAATATCTCTATATAATATTAAAGTTGGCAAAAACAAAAAAAGCAACATTATTCCTAATAAAAATCCACCCAAGCTCCCACCAGCAATAGCAATTCTTTTATTATTCAATAAAGGATACATAGAGCTTAGTACCATCACTGCACATATACTATTATAGCTTACATAAAGAAGACATGAAGTAATCCAATTGTCCCCTATTGTATATGGAAATAAATCTACATCACAAATATTATGTATTTTATCAGGAATAACAATAATACCTACAGCAATAATTCCTATGATTAGCAATGGTACTAAAACACTATTTATAACTGCCAAGCCCCTCATACTAAAAAGAAATGTAATAAAAGAAATCACACTCATAAAAATGATCCCTATTTCTTTTCTATATCCAAACTGTTGCTCAAATAAAGCTCCACTTCCTGCAAGCATAACACAATATAATGAGAGTAGTAAAAAAGCTAAAAAAATTTCTATCAATTTCCCCACATAAGGACCAAAAAAAGGGACAATCCAATCATAATAAGAAATGATTTTATCTTCATATACCTTTAATAAAATAACGATTCCAATTACTGCAAATAAAATAGCTGTTACAATAACACCATAGATTCCCCTTATCCCATACCTTGTAAAAAAGCGCATAGTTTCCTGTCCAGAAGCAAATCCAGCACCAATAAGTGTTCCTATATAAATACTAGCAATTTTAAAAGCATTTCTCTTTCCCATAAAAAAACCTCCTTTATGCTATATCAACATTAAAAAAGAAATATATAAAGATAAGTGAATGACTTCGATAACTTTTGTAAAAAAACTTACTGAAATTACATAAAAAATACGTTAAGAATTAAACAAAGTGAGTTTTAAAGTTGTTTATCTATAATACATTTTATGTTCATATAAACCTGTCTAATGAATAACAAAATAGTTAATTATTTAACACCAGATTAAACCTATAATTGTAAATAAATTCATATTTATTTATTAGTTGCATTTCCAACACAAAATGATTTTTTTAGACAATACTTTGTATTATTAATATTGGATACGTTTTCCTAAGTTAATTATTTTTTTAACAAAGTGGTTTATTTTTGAAAAGAAATATGTTATGATATTGTTAAACAAAGTTAATTTTTTAACAATCAATAGTAAAATTTTTAATGGAAAGAAGATGATATAGATGTTATTAAAATTGATCACAATGATAGCAGTAGTATTATTTGTGAGATATGTATCTACAATAAACAAAATAGAAAAAGCAAGACAGCATAAAAAAAGATATAACATATATTAAAAGCTCAACGCTTCTGATTTTTTTCAGAAGCGTTTTTTTGTATTAGCCTCCCACAAATATAAATCTTTATATCCATTGCTTATCTTAAGCTTTTATTGTACAATTTTAAGAGATTCATATGATTTTTCATTTTAACTTAATGTATGAAGGGAGAATATTATGATACAAAAAAAGCTTCATAATACACATAAAGGATATCTCGCTGGTATATTATCAGCCATTTTTTTTGGCTGCTCTGGTTTATTTGTAAAAAATGCACAAAGCAGTGGCTTAGATTCTATCAGCATTTTAGTTTTACAATATGTTCTTATTCTTCCAACACTGTGGGGGATCTCTTTTTGGAAATATAGACAACAAATAAAAATAGGTAAAAAAGAGCTTTTAAAGCTATTTTTCTTAGGTATGTTCATTCAAAGCTCGGTCAGTCGATGCTATTATGAATCATTTCAATATTTGGATATATCTATTGCAACCATTTTGCTTTTTACTTATCCAATTATCATTACAATACTTTCATCTATTTTTGGAAAATCAAAATTAAATAAAATCATTATATTATCTGTAATAATTGCTTTTTTTGGTTGTGTACTTATATTAGATTTATTTCACATGGATGCTTCCTTCCCTATGAAGGGTATCTTTTTAGGTCTTGGAGGTGCTGTATTTCTTGCAATTTCCAATATATTTCTTGAAAGCTTTGCAAATAAAATCCCTCCTTTTGTGTTATCAAGCTATACATCTAGTTTTATATGCTTAAATTTTTTAATTTTTAGTTTTCCATCAAATCTACTGAATCAAAATATCAGTAGTTCTCAATGGTTAAATATAGCTTTACTAGCTTTTTTATGTCAAATCCCACCTACAATTTTAATGGTTACAGCAATTCAGTATATTGGTGCTGTCAAAACAGCTATTATTGGAAATACTGAAATTCCTACAGCAGCAATTCTTGGATATATTTTTTATAACGAAACATTGAATTTTTTACAAATCATAGGAATTTTCTTTGTCATTGGAGGCATTATGCTAATGCAAAACAGTGAATATGTTCAAAATAAATTAAAAGCAACTTTACTTAAACCTACTAATAACAAAACTTGATCCAAATGAATTAAGTTTTGTTATTTTTTACTATAGGTAAACAACATCAACATAAAAAAAAGAAATATATAAAGATAAGTGAATGACTTCGATAACTTTTGTAAAAAAACTTACTGAAATTTCATAAAAAATACGTTAAAAACCTTCATTGTTTGAACGAAGTGAATTTTGAAGTTGTTTACCTATAAAAAACTTTTATTTTATTATTCTTCTTAGCAAACGCTAATGAGATTTTTATGTGAAATTCACTTATCTAAAGCTCTTCATTTTATGGTATTATATTAACATGAAAGGAAGTGTGAAAAAATGTTTCGAACAATATACATTGCTTTTTATTTTCTAGTAGATCAAATCTTTTTAATCCCTAAAGCATGGCAGATTGAAAAGCTAGAAAAACAAGGAAAAATAAAAGAAATGAACAATCTATTGCATACCATTTCATATTCATGGGGAAGACGCATTGTCCATGCAAGTGGTTCAAAAATAAATATATCAGGACTTGAAAATATACCAGAAGGGCCTGTTGTATTCATCAGCAATCATCAAGGAAATTTTGATATTCCTATACTATTAGGCTTTATAGATAAACCAAAAGCTTTTATAGCAAAAATAGAGCTTTCTAAAATCCCTGTATTTAGTAAATGGATCAGAAAAATAAAATGTATATTTATCGATAGAAATGATCCTAGACAATCTCTAAGAGCGATTAATGATGGTGTCAAAATTTTAAAGGAAGGTCATTCCATGATCATATTCCCTGAAGGAACGAGAAGCAAAGGTCCTAAAATGGCAAGATTTAAAAAAGGAAGCTTGCGACTTGCTACAAAAGCAAAGGTTCCAATTGTTCCAATCACTATTGATGGCTCTTATAAAATAATGGAAGCTAACGGAAAACTTAATATAAAGCCAGCAGAAGTTAAAGTAACTATCTCTAAACCTATTTATACAGATAACCTTACAAAGGAAGAAGAAAGTGTTTTAAGTGATAAGGTATACGAAATTATTAAAAGTCATTTATCATAGAAACAAAAAGACAGCTCTTTTTATCATAGAGTTGTCTTTTTTTATTATTTATTTAACTGTAAACCATTCTGGACTCACCCTTTTTAGCAAAATATTTATAAAATAATATTGACAAATTTTTATTGAAACTATTGCAGGAAAAGGCTCATTTGTAGCTCATCAAAACAAAGCACTTTTAAAGGAACAGCGTTTGAAAATTATCGAAGAAAAGCTTACAGAGGTTGTAGAAGAAAGTAAAATGTTAAATATCAGCCTTGAAGAATTAAAAGAAATGCTGATTCTTTTATATGAAGAATAAATATTTAATATGAGTACTTAATGCATATATGGAGGTTCAGTCATGGAAAATATTTTATCATTAGAAAATATTAATAAATCTAGTGAACTCTCCCTCCACTTGCTCACGCTGAAGTGGGGGCTTCTTGGTGTATTCAAGTATAGTAACAAATTTATACCAACTTACATCTGAAATACTTTGTGCTAATTTATCATTTTTCATCATATTTTTGACTGCTAAATCCTCAAGAACTATAACTTGGTTTTCGCTTATAATTCTTTTAGATAATTTGTGAATAAAATCCAATCTTTGATTAGTTACTTTTTCATGTAATTTAGCAACCTTTATTCTTTGTTTGTGAAAGTTATTACTGCCTTTTTGTTTTCTGCTTAATTTTCTTTGTTCTTTTACCAGTTTTTCTAATGATTTCTTTAGATATTTTGGATTTTCTATTTTTTCACCATTAGAGAATATAGCAAAATGGCTTAATCCTAGATCTATTCCAATATTTTCAGTTACTTTCTCTAAAGGCTTCACTTCTCTTTCGACACATATAGATACAAAATATTTTCCACTTGGAGTTTTTGAAACAGTAGCATTTATTATTCTACCTTCAACGTATCTATGAACTTTTGCTTTTATCCACTTTAATTTAGGTAACTTTATTTTTCCCTTATTTATCTCAATATTGTTATTTACAAAATTACTTGTATAACTTTTATAGTTATCTCTTTTACTTTTGAATTTAGGTTTATCTGCTCTACCTTCAAAGAAATTTTTGAATGCAGTATCAAGATTTCTTAGTGACATTTGTAGTGAGGTGCTATTCGAATAGGTAAGGATTTGAAGTTATCTCCACCTTTTCCCCTCGACCACACCCTGCATGAGACTTTCGAACTCACAAGGCGTTCCATCTTAAACTTTTAATCTAAATTAATCAAATTACATTCTTTACGATATTTGTTTACTTTCTTCAACTGTTTTACGTTCAATTGAAGTTTGTTCATATATCTATCAATCGTCTCTTTTAGTGTTGCATGTATTAACTTGTGAACATCCTTGTGTATTGCTATGAGATTAGCAAATTCATCTTTTCCACCTAATTCTGTTGGCTTTATATGATGTATCTCCACTTCATTAGCACATAAGAATTTACCTGTGACCAAGCATTTTCCTTTCTGTGATGAGTATTTAGAGAGTTTGTTATCTGCTAATTCAACCGTATTATATTCGTATATATTATTCATAAGCCTTTGTATTTCAGTAGACACATTAGGTTTTAGTTTCTTGTATATTAATTCTCTACCTTGAGATGTATAGTTACATATATTTTGTGAAAAATTCATCACATTTTTAGTCTGTATGTCTGCTATTGGATGGAGATATAAACCTGCTACCTTATGTGTTTTAAAGTTATTTTTATTGAACTTTTTGTATGTTTCGTTGGGTTTAATAGGAATTTCACATTTACCTATTGATTTTAGACGATTGAATAGGGTTTTGGAAATTTGATAGGCTATTTTACTAAAATCTCTGTTAATATGCGTTGCATATTTGTAGTAGTTTTTAATCCCTATAATATATATGTTGTATTTATTGACTGTACTTGTTAAAGGATTTTTTTGTATATTTAAAATTAAATCTCTTAATCTTGATTTAATCTTCTCCTTTTTCTTTTCCATGACGAATGTATTAGCAACATGTTTGTTTCTCTTTTTTACTACTTTAATCTTGAATCCTAGAAAATCTGAACTTTTCTTTCTAAGATTTGTTATTTGAGATTTTTCTGTTGATATATCCAGTTTCAAATTATTCTTTAAATAGTTTTTAATTGCATGAAATATTTTATTTGCTGTTATGTGATTTCTAGTGTAAATTTTGAAATCATCAGCGTACCTTACAATGAACATTTCTTTTAGATTACTATATTTTTTAAGTCCCAAGTATTTACTGTCTACTCTTGAATATCTGTATTTGGTTTCAAAGGTTTCCCATTGGTCACTAACCCACCAATCTAATTCATTTAACACAATATTAGACAGTAAAGGAGATAATATACCTCCTTGTGGAGTACCTTCAGTTGGTATCCCTATTCCTTCTATTGGTGCTTTTAGCATTTTACTAACTATTCTAAGAACTCTCTTATCTTTGATACCTATATCATACATCTGTTTTAATAATTTTGTATGATTTACGTTATCAAAGAAACCTTTTATATCTATATCTACTACATGATGCATCTTCCCTATATTAATTAGGTATTGATTTCTTGACATAGCATGATGAGTTGACCTATTAGGTCTAAATCCATAAGAATGTTTGTGGAATCTTGCTTCGCATATTGATTCAAGAACTTGTTTGAACATTTGCTGTATAATTCTATCTCTCATAGTTGGTATTCCTAAAGGTCTTGTTTTACCGTTATCTTTAGGGATTTCTACCCTTCTAATCGAGTTGGGTTTGTAATTCTTTAGTGTGTCTCTTATTTCTTTCACAAATGTACCTTCATCCTTGACTTTATAATCTGCTATTGTCAATCCATCAGTACCTTTAGTTTTACTTCCTGTGTTAGCCTTGATGTTTCTATATGCAAGAAGTATATTTTCTCTTGATGTTATGATTTCATATAATCTAAGACCGTTAGTGGCTCTTTTCTTACTTCTATCATATAACCAATCGAATGTTTCTTGCATACCGTAATATTCGCTATATCGTAATGCTGTACTCATTGATGGCGTGTTGTTCTCCTTCCATACAGAAGTCCCATCATCTTACCTGACCCTATGAGTTTCATTTAATTAGTTCAGTTTTCAAAGTTCAAGACTTGGGACTATCCCTCCGCCACTTATTATCATGGTTTCATAGGTACTGTGTCCCTACTTTCACAAAAGTAAATTCATTTCAATATCATTTGATATCTTATAGAAACCAACCCGATTAGTAGTCGTTTAGATAGTTGACTTTTGCTTACAATGTTCCGATTAACTTAGCTTTTACATATATCCTTAGATGCTTACTATGAGCCTGTTAATTTATACCTTCGTTGTTAGGTATTCCGAATTTCTTAATTGACAAACATACTTTTCGGTAATTAACCCCACTAGTTGTGGTTTAAATATTTCTATTTAATAAGAATTTAGACTCGTACATTCGCAAGTTCGTCAGTTCATTTAAGAACATTCTCACCGTAGATATTTTCTAGCACTCCGACCTATCATACACTCAACCACCTCTGGTTCGCATTTCGTGGTGGTAGGTTATTATCCCACATGCCTTACGGTATACTCTTAGCCGACTTTACCTAGCTTCAAACCCTTAATGTCTACTAAACATTAAACGCTTGTAGGAGTATCAAGTAATTCGTTTCAGCCTACATGAAGGCTTCATTCCAAATTTCAGTTAATCAGTTAGATTAAATGTGATTTCATTAATCCTCTCTTTTCGTGATTAATCACTTATAGAGAAACATTTCGCACGTCAATTTCTTCAAGCCATACAAATTCTTTTTTCATGCTTGGTAATTGATTTTGCTGCTGAGTATATTTCATACATCTTTTTTCATTTTTATATACTTCATTTCTTTGATTTAAGAAATAGTTATATACAAATCTTGAACAACCGAAAGTCTTTTCAATAATTTCTATCTGATTTTTATTTGGATATATTCTAAATTTGTATGCTTTATTGATTTTCACTACTTTTTACCACCTTTACTTTTTACCTTGACTCTGAATATATTTCTTTATTACTTCTATAGGTGAACCACCTGTTGTAAGTAAGCAGTAACTTCTTGACCAAAAATATTCTTTCCATAATTTTTTCTTTATTTGAGGAAACTCTTTTTTTATAAGTCTACTACTCGCACTTTTATAAGCATTTATAAATTTTGATAATTCACTATTTGGATGTGCTTTGAATAATACATGAACATAATTTTTGTCATGTTCCCATTCTTGGGTAGTTATATTATAATTTGGACTTATTTTCTCAAATATATCTTTTAGTCTATTGCTTATATCATCATTTATTACTTCTCTTCTGTATTTTATAACTAATACAAGATGATAATGCAACAAGAACACTGAATGATTATTTGTATCTAATTTCATTATTATCACTCATTTCTATTATTTACTACTAACTTTATTTTAGCACAAAAAAATAATAGAAGCAAGTTGTGTTTACGCATTCATCTCCCACCTATAGAGGATGGGAGACTTCTGCTAATCGTGTTAAAATATATACAAATAATGATTTCTAAAAAATATCGTATTTGATTTTTTTTACCAAAAATGCTTTAATATGTTTAATCGAATTTAATATATTACTTAATTTTTCACTTTATGTTTATCAATAATCATTTTAAAATGATTATTCATAATAAATAATAAAATGGAGGGATATCAATGAAAAACAGAAAAATCGCTTTATTCATGGTACTAATATTTATAGTATCAATGACAATCACAGCAGTGGCTCAAGAAGATATTACAAAGGATGGTTTAACTGCATCAGAAATGCTAATCAAAGCAACAAATACCTTTAACAACCAATATACGACTTGTAAATTCAGCAATACAACCAATGTTAATACAAAGACTACAGGTTCTATGAATATCAAAAAACCAGATCCAAATGCTGAAGGTAAATTTATTGAAGAAGAACAAAAAATTGATGAAAATACAAATATGGTAATACTTCAAGAAGGAATATTTGAAAAACCAGAAAAAATATATGTAAAAACAACTATTTCTTTAAAAGATATGCCACAAGAACAAAAACCTCAAACCTCTGAAACTTTTATGGATAAAGGAATTATGTACATTAAATCAGGAGAAAATGCAAAATGGATAAAAATAGATATTAATCCTTTAATGGCAGAAATAAAAAAGATAATAGGAAACGATAGAGCAAATGTAGGGATGACAAAAGAACAAATGGAATTATTCGGTATGTATGCTACTTATGATGAAGATACTGTAATTGATGGCAAAGAATACTATGTAATCAATGTAAACATGGACAGTGCTGCTTTAAAAGAAGTATACAACAAGTTAATTAATAAAATGTTTGATCAACTTGGAAAAGTAATCGAACAAACTGAAAAAATTAAAACTGAAAAATCAACAACTGAAACAAATCCAGTACAAACAGAAGAAAAACCAAAAATGAATAAAGAAGTATTAATGCAACAAATGAAAGAAATGTTTTCTAAAATGAATATGAATATTACTTACAAATACTATATCAATAAAGAAACAAAACTATATGAATTCATTGATATTACACAAACAATGGATATGACTATGGATAAATTACATACACAAACAACATCTAGTAGTAAATGTAAATATTATGATTTTAATAAAGAAGTTACTTTCCCTGTAATAAATGCTGACGATATTCAAGATATGAATCAATCACAATTAAAATAATTTAGCCTAAAGACTAGAAAAAATTAATTTTTCTAGTCTTTTTTATTGTATAAATAAAAATCTTTTACAATATTTCTTTCTAATGCATTTTATATACACATTTGGGACAAACTTTTACTATATTATAATAAGGAGGTATTATGCATTCATGAATACTGCTATTTCCTCACACACTCACTCAATCGATATACATTCCCCCGTAGCAATTTATGATTTTGATAAAATATTTACAGAATATCTAACCAATTATTTTACAAGCGAATACAAAGCATTAGTCATTATGTGTATTGGTACAGATCGTGCAACAGGCGATTCTTTAGGTCCTTTGATTGGTTACAAACTAAAAAAAAGCTTAAAAAATTATAAAAACATTTTTATACATGGAACTCTAGAAAATCCTGTTCACGCAAAAAATCTTCGTGCTTCTATTGACTTTGTTTATAAGAACTATAAAAATCCCTTTGTCATTGCTATTGATGCTTGTTTGGGAAAATTTGATAGAATTGGATATATCACAATAGGCTACGGTCCTTTAAAACCTGGAGCTGGTGTAAATAAACAACTTCCTTCTATAGGAAATATGCATATTACAGGCATTGTAAACTTAAGTGGATTTATGGAGTATATTATATTACAAAATACAAGACTAAATCTTGTAATGAAAATGGCTGATACTATTGCTGATGGCATTCAGTATAGCCTATGGAAATTTTTAAAAAGAATTACAAAGGAGCAGTATGAACTAAACTAGATCATCACTGCTCCTCTTTATTTAAAATAAAGATTCATATGTTCTTTTTTCTATAGCATAAATAATCTCATCAATACGCTTATTTTTTATATTTATCACTATCGCACCTTTATCCATATCAATGACACTATCAAAATTGCCCAAATAGCTCAATCTACCATAATCACTATCATAAAGAATAGCATCTACATATCCGTCATAATTTTCATGTACCACTTCATATCCTCTCGCTTCTAATTCTTTGCCTATATCCTTTAGATGATCCTGTATAGCTACTATCTTTGGCATACAAACACCTCCTAGTTGTATTATAACTAGGAGGTGTTATATTTATACTATTTATGTTAAATTTATATAAAATTATCCTGCGGTACAAGAACTTTCAAGCATTTTGGAACCATTTCAAAGCATATATTAAAGCTTTTTCCTATAATATCTCCATCTAAATTGATAGATAACAGTTCTTGACTTTTTATTTTTATCTGCTTTCCTCTATAAATATCTACCTCATCATAGCCCACATGTTCACCTGAAAATATTTTAGGAAATACCATCATAAGCTTTAACTTTGAAATTTTATCAACAACACAAACTTGAAAATCTCCATCTTTTATATCTGCCATTGGAGCAATTTTCATTCCACCACCATAATATTTTCCATTTGCAACTGCTACTAGAGTAATATTTTTATGGTCCTTTGTTCCATCAATATTCATATCTACTTTTTTATACTTATAAGAAAAGATTGTCTTCAGCAATCCTCCAATATAAGCCCACGAACCTGAAATATATTTCTTAATATCTTCTGTTCCCCTCACAATTTCTGCATCTAATCCAACACTTGCAACATTTACAAAATGGCGATCATTAACTTTTCCACAATCAATATGTACTGTTTTTCCATAAATAATAATTTCTAACGCTTTCTCTAAATCCTTTGGTATCCCTACAGTTTTAACAAAATCATTTCCTGTACCAGTTGGAACTACACCAAGAGAAGCATCTGATCCTATTATTCCATTAACAACTTCATAAATTGTTCCGTCTCCACCTACTGCTACAATTTTTTTATATCCTTGTATTACTGCATTTTTTGCTATTTCTTCCGCTTCATTTTTTCGAGTAGTTAATTTGATTTTATAAGGTATATGCAAAGAGTCCATATTTTTCTTGATTTTTTCTATAATAAAATCGCATTTACCTTTCCCTGCTACCGGGTTTACAATAAATAATATATCCATTTACATCCCTCTATAATGCTATTTTTGTGTATTCATCTAAAGATTTATTTTTTGCTCTGTCTAGTGCTTGTATTTCTTCTGCTGAAAGAGTATGGGATGATTTTCCTTTCTTGATAGGTTTTCCATAAATAACATTGTTGCTTCTACTATATATACTTGTAAGTATAAAACCATTATTTTGTTCATCTAACAATGCAATAGAAAAGCTTAAGCTTCCACCCACATCATCAAAAGCATTGTATTGTACCATTCCTACCTTTTGAATACTATAAAGAAGTTTTTCTTGTATTTTTTCTACAAGCGTATCCATTTTATTCATTCTAATATCTAAGTTATCTATTTTTTTGTAATATTCATAAATAATATCTTCTATACTTTTCCCTTCAATATTATTTGATAAGGTTTCATATTTTTTCTTCAGCTTTGATATTTTGGCACTCTGTACACATATAATAATCAATAATAACATGCTAATAACTCCACTATAAAAAACAATTATTTCTAAATTCTCTCTGATGATCTTCAATATATGCTCCACTATTTTCCCCCCTTTACAAAACATCATCCCAATATATTATCTCATGGAAGTGAAAAAAAATAAATAGTATGTCAGATTTTCACACATACTATTTTTTTCTATTTGCACTTAAACCTATCTATTTTTTAATTCGTCACAAATTTTCTTTAAAGCTTCTACTGCTTTTTCTACATCTTCTTTTGTATTAAAATACCCCAAGCTAAACCTTACTGTACCTTGCTCAAATGTTCCCATAGTTTTATGAGCCATAGGTGCACAATGAAGTCCTGAACGAACAGCTATATGAAATACTTTATCTAATATATAGCTTATTTCCGATGAATCTTCATCTTCAATATTGATTGATATTACCGCTGCTTGTTTTTTTGCATCAAGTGGACCATATATACGTACATTATCAATTTTTTGTAGTTCTGAAATCATATATGCTGTTAATTCTTCTTCATGCTTGCGTATTTTTTCTATTCCTTCTTTTAAAATAAATTCAATTCCTGCTCCTAAACCTACAATTCCTGGTGTATTTGGTGTACCACTTTCATATCTATCTGGAATAATCTCTGGTTGAGTAAGAAGTTCCGATTTGCTTCCTGTTCCGCCTTCTTTCATTTGCTGAAGATCCAATCCTTCTCTTATATAGAGAAAACCTGTTCCTTGAGGTCCTAAAAGTCCTTTATGTCCTGGAGCTGCAAGTAAGTCTATATTCATCTTCTCCACATCTATATTATATACACCTGCTGTCTGAGCAGCATCTACTAAATATATTATATTATTTTTCTCTGCAATTTCACCTATTTCCTCTATTGGCATTAATGTTCCAGCTACATTAGATGCATGAGTCGTAGCAATCATTTTTGTATTCTCTTTTATTGCCTTTTCTATATCTTGAGTATCAATCATCCCTTTTTTATCACATTGAATCACTGTGTATTCAATACCTAATTTTTCAAGAGTAACAATAGGTCTAATCATAGAATTATGCTCCATGCTTGTTGTGATAATATGGTCTCCTTGTTTTAATATTCCCTTTAATGCCAAGTTTAATGAATCTGTAGCATTACATGTGAAAATAATCTGCATAGGATTATCTATATTAAATAATTTACAGATCAGTTCCCTTGTTTTATAAATTGCTCTACCTGCTTCTAAAGCTAATTGATGTCCAGCCCTTCCTGGATTTGCCCCATATTCTCTCATACATTTATCCATAGCTACATATACCATTTCTGGCTTAGGATAAGTTGTTGCAGCATTATCTAAATATATCACCATTAAACACCCCCACTTTTATCTCTTTATCATTATATGCACTACATGTTTCACATGAAACACTTATATAGACTGTGCAATAATGATAATATTTGCTACATCAAATATTTCCTTTAGCAAACCAAAATACTCTCTAATAATAATTGCTCTATGATTCTCTTTAGGTGTAATAATCATCATATCCTTTTCATGCTTTTTTATTTTTATTAAACGATTAAAATACTTTTGAAAATCTTTGTCTCCTATTTTATCTTTTAATTTTTTGAATTCTTCTTCTATATTTGTTCCTTTCACTCGTTCTTCCATAGGGGTAAAATCTTCCATATATACTTCCTTTGGAATATCTAGTATAGATTTTATATATTGTTCTTCGTTCATTTTTCTCCGTTACTAAATACCTATAAAAACTTATAAATAAGTTGATGGTTTATAAGTTTTACGCTTTGTTCCTCATTCATCGAACCTGATTTCATAACTAAAAGTTATTACTCTCATTTTTATAGCTCTCCAAAGGCTTAAATTCCTGTGTAACGACACAGTACACATCAGTAGTATCTTTTAAAGTAATGAAGCTACTGATTTAACTTCATACCATTTATATTTATATTCAAGTCGCCTTCTTATAGGTAAACAGCATCAACATAAAAAAAGAAATATGTAAAGATAAGTGAATGACTTCGATAACTTTTGTAAAAAAACTTACTGAAATTACATGAAAAATACGTTAAGAACCTTCATTGTTTGAACGAAGTGAGTTTTGAAGGTTTAGTATTTTTCATGGAATGAAGTTTTGTTTT
This sequence comes from Crassaminicella indica, assembly GCF_019203185.1. Taxonomy (NCBI): domain Bacteria; kingdom Bacillati; phylum Bacillota; class Clostridia; order Eubacteriales; family Clostridiaceae; genus Crassaminicella; species Crassaminicella indica. Next base: position 969,987 of record NZ_CP078093.1, read on the forward strand.
TTCAAAAGTTATCTGGAATGAACTGTTCTTTATATTTCATTTTAAAGTTGTTTACCTATAGCTCGTTCTTGTATAGCTTTTGATAGTTTTCTATTTTTAAGCATACCACTTACATTCAAATCCTCAATAACAATATACTCTAGCTTGATTTTTACCAAAGATGTTGTTATTTTATGAATATAATTATCTCTTAACCTTTAATTTTTCTATATAACTTTCTCAACTTATTTTCAGTTTTTATTATATTTTAGTTTTATGGTATTTGTAACGGTCTTCACCTCCTTCTATTTTTGTTTTAAATTAAATCTTCAACTAATTATTGTTCATCTGTTCTTTTGCATAATATCTATATCCATTGGTTGACTTATAATGTGATTTCAATTTACCGTTTTTATCCCAATTTCTTAATGTTTGTTCTGATTTTCCTACTAATTTTGAGTATAATACTTCTTCAATCAAATCACTCCTTGAAAAAAGGATGAACTATTGCTTGTTATAAGTCATACTTACTTTTTACTAAAAAATAAATGCGAAAAATCAAAGAAGCAATAATCACTCCAATCAATCCTCCATTGATTAAAGTAACAATATAGCTTCCAATATATCGCAAATTGAACCCACCTAATATCCAAAATATTCTATATGAACTGCTCACTACTGTTATAAACAAAATACATGCATAATAAAATAATTTTGTTTTTGTTGATGTATGATAATTTTTCCCTTTGTATTGATTTCGATTCCTATAAAGATATAAAAATATAATCATAAATCCTATTAAAGTACTGCCATGCTGAAAAAACTTATACATAGGTATTTGATTATTTATAAAATAAATATATTTTCTCAACAAAGGAATCCTATTTACAAACATTCCACCATCATGCGTAAAGCCATCCCACAATACATGAGAAAACATACCAATAATCGCTGAATACACAAAAACAAAAAATCCTTTTACAGATTTTATAGACCATGAATTAACAGCTATATGATAAAACCAACCATCTATAGGTTTGGGTAAATTAAAAATAAAAGGTTTTTTTACAATATAATGAAATATATAAGCAATAATAAAGCATAAAGGAAGATTAAAATAAAAAAATCCACCTATAGTATGTCCAATAGTTCCCATTGGTTTAAATCTTAAAAAATACTCAAAGTCAGGGGCCATGCTACCAAGAACTAAAGCAGTAAAATCAAAGTATTTTCCAAGCTTATTTTTTATAGGAATAACGATTGCTGGGTGTGAAAATGTAAAGGGCATAAAATCGTATCCTTTCGTTAATTATTTATGTCAACTAATACCAAGACATTAAGTAGTGGCTTGTTCCTAACCAAGTAGTACCGTGGAAGGGACTGGTACCTATCGGCAAGTAACAATTCCTCCAACTTTAACAATTAAAAGTTTCACGTGAAACATTAACTTCCTTGAAGCAATTCTACTAATCTTTCTAATTCCTCATCACTATAGTACTCTATTTCTATTTTACCTTTTTTCTTGCCTTTTATAATGTTTACCTTTGTTCCTAATCTAGTTTGTAATGTATCTTCTATAAACATTAAAGTAGTGTCCTTTGTTTTTTGCTTTTTTTTCTTTTCCCCTTTATCGTTTATAAGCTTTGTAACTAAGCTTTCTGTTTCTCTAACAGATAAATTATTTGCAATAATTTTTTCACCTATTTGTTTTTGCAGATTACTATCTTCAATTCTCAATAAAGCTCTAGCATGACCACTTGATAGCAAATTATTCATCAACATCTTTCTTACTTCTTCAGAAAGCTTAAGAAGCCTTATCATATTGGCAATATAAGGTCTACTTTTCCCAATACTAGATGATATTTCCTCTTGAGTTAATTGGTAATCTTCTATTAACATCTTATATGCTAAAGCTTCTTCAATAGGATTCAAATCTTCTCTTTGTAAATTTTCAATAAGTGCAATTTCCATACGTTCCTTTTCATTCAACTCTTTTATAATACATGGTATTTCTTTAAGTCCTGCTTGTCTACAAGCTTTCCATCTTCTTTCACCTGCTACAATTTCATATCCCTCTTTAATAGTCCTTACTACAATAGGCTGAATTACACCGTAATTTTTAATAGATTTAGCTAGAGCATCAAGCTTTTCTTGATCAAAGCTTTTTCTTGGTTGATTTCTATTTGGATTAATTTCATGAATATTAATATTTTGTATATCACCTTTAATTTCTCTATTTTTTTCTATATCAGTATTTCGTTCAGGAATAAGAGCACTAAGTCCTTTACCTAAACCACTTCTTTTTTTTACCAATTATATCACTTCCTCGTCAAGATCTTCTTCTAGATATAAAAATTCTTCTGCAAATTCAGAATATGCTTCTGCTCCTTTAGATTTTGGGTCATATTCAATAATAGATAATCCATAACTAGGAGCTTCTGCTAAACGAACATTTCTAGGAATTAAAGTAGTATATACTTTTCCTCTAAAATATTTTTTCACCTCATCAACTACTTGTATAGAAAGATTTGTTCTTCCATCAAACATACTAAGTATTACCCCTTGAACCTCTAATTTAGAATTTAAGCTTTCTCGTACAAGCTCAATAGTATTCATTAATTGACTTACTCCTTCTAACGCATAGTACTCACATTGAATAGGAATAAGCACACTATCTACAGCAGTTAATGCATTAATTGTTAATAGTCCTAATGATGGTGGGCAATCTATAAAAATATAATCATATTGATTCTTTACTTGATCTATTGCTTTTTTTAATCTTTTTTCTCTATCTCCCATTCCTGTCATTTCAATTTCAGCACCTGCTAGTTGTACACTTGAAGGAATAATAGACAGATTTTCTCGATGTTTTTTAATAATACATTCATTAACTTCTATATTATTTATCAGAAGATCATATGTTGTATAATCTGCATGATCTTTGTCTATTCCAAAACCACTAGTGGTATTTCCCTGAGGGTCAATATCAACAACCAATATTTTCTTTCCTTTTGCCGCTAAACAAGCACTCAAATTTACATTGGTAGTAGTCTTTCCTACTCCACCCTTTTGATTAAAAATTGCAATTACCTTTCCCACCTGAATCACCTCACGAATTCATAATAATACTTATAAATTTCGTTACTGTTTTTAGAATTCCTTCTCTAAATTCTTATATTTTGACACTCCACACACATGAATGCACGTACTACTCCATCTAAAATTATAGTAAGTATAAATAAAGGTATCTGTGAATATAATTTAACATCACGGGTTTGTCTTATAGGAGGTTAAAATTTAATGCTAAGAATTATTATCACTTCCTTTTGGATTGTATTCATTGCAGAATTAGGAGATAAAACACAACTTCAAACTATGATGTTAGCCACCCAATCAAAATCCATATTAGGTGTTTTTATTGGTGCATCCTGTGCTTTAGTACTAAGCTGTCTATTAGGTGTATTTGCTGGTTCTTATATTACCAAGTTTATACCAGCTAATTATTTACAAATAGCTGCTGGTTTTATTTTTATTGTTTTTGGCATATTGACTATGTTTGGTAAAATATGAAAAAGTCGTAGGACATTTGCCCTGCGACTTTTATTACTGATTTTTAGGAATTTTTACAACAACTTCTATATATTCTCCTTTATCTGATTGCTTATATTCAGCCTTTAACCCGGTTTCTTTAATAGCATTATATGCATTCTTTAATGTATTTAAATAAATTTTAAAATTAAAAGCACTTTTAATTCGTTTTTTTGTGCCTTCTTCATCACCCTTAGTAACTTCATCTAATATCTCATTAATTCTTTTTTCTGTCTTCTTTACATTCAAATCTTTATCAATAATCTCTTTTAAGACCATTAACTGCAACTTTTCATCATGTAATTTCAATAAAGCTCTTCCGTGTCTTTCAGTTAATCCGTTCTCTATTAATAATTCCTTTACTTTACTAGGTAATTTTAAAATTCTTAATTTGTTTGCAATAGTTGATTGATTTTTTCCAACCTTTTGTGCAATTTCCTGCTGAGTAAAATTATGATCCTCCATTAAATGAAGATAACCTTCTGCTTCCTCTATAAAATTCAAATCTTCTCTTTGTAAATTTTCAATCAGTGCAAGAACAGCCGAATCCTGATCTGTCATTTCCGTTACAATTGCAGGTATATTTTTAAGCTCAGCAAGCTTTGCAGCCCTTAATCTTCTTTCTCCGGCTACAAGTTCATAACGATTTTCTCCAATTTTTCTAACACTTATAGGCTGTAATACCCCATATACTTTTATGGATTCACTTAATTCTTCTAAATTCCCTTTTTTAAAAACCTTTCTAGGTTGATATGGATTTGGCAAAATAGAATCAACAGGAATTTGTAGAATTTCTGTGCCTATGTCTTTTATCATGATCACTCTTCCCCTTATACTTATAACTATTCTAAGTAATTATTCGTCAAAGAATTTAAACTTCCTTCATTTTTGCAAAATTTTCTAAGAATTTTGTTCTACAAAATATTTATCCTTTCCTTATAGTAAAGGTTTTTTAGTCGGAGTTCCAGCCTTTCTAGGATATTTTGTCGGTGTTTCTTTCACTTTCTCAATTACAACAATATTATGAGTAATATCACAAAACGGCAATTTTATATCTTTCTTTTCAATAAATTTACCGCCTAATACTTCTATCGCTTTTTTTGCATCCTTCATTTCTTCATCAATGTTAGGACCCTTTTGGCAAATAAAATATCCACCTATACTTACAAATGGCAAACAATATTCACATAATACATTTAATGGTGCAACAGCTCTAGCAACAGCAATATCATAGCTTTGCCTGAAATTTTTATTTTTCCCAAAGTCTTCTGCTCGTCCATGCTGAAAATCTACAGCTTTTAATCCTAAATTCTCACAAACCTCTTGAAGAAACTTAATCCTTTTATTTAATGAATCTAATAGCGTTAAGCTTATAGTTGGATCATAAATATTTATAGGAATACCGGGAAACCCTGCACCTGTTCCTACATCAATCACTTTAGAATTTTTCTTTATAAAGGGAAGTGTCATACAGCATAAAGAATCTAAAAAATGCTTAATCATAACTTCTCTTTCTTCTGTAATAGCTGTTAGATTCATTTTTTTATTCCATTCAATTAATAAATCCTTATACTTTAAAAATTGATTGATTTGATCACTATTTAAATTTAACCCTAGTTCTTTTGAGCCTTCTTCAAGAAGCTCTACATTATTCATTTTTTTCACCTCTTTTTCTTCGCTGTTGCTCTAGGTAAATTAAAAGCACAGAAATATCAGCAGGTGATACTCCAGAAATTCTCGATGCCTGTCCAACAGATAAAGGCTTTATAGCATTTAACTTTTGTCTAGCTTCAAGCCTTAACCCATCAATTTGACTATAATCCATATCTGGATTTAATTTTTTCATCTCAAGCTTTTTAAACTGTTCAATCTGTTTTAACTGTTTCCCAATATATCCTTCGTATTTTATTTGTATTTCACACTGCTCTACTACTTCTAACGGAAGATTTGGACGATTTTTATCTAATTCCTTTAAAGCTTCATATGTGATTTGAGGACGCTTTAATAAATCCTTTAAAGATACACCACTTTTTAAAGTAGATGTACCCATTTTTTCTAAAAATTCATTTGCTTGACTAGGAGTTACAGTAGTTTGCTTCAACCTTGTCATTTCTTTTTCTATCAATTCTTTTTTCTTTAAGAATTTCTCATATCTTTCCTTTGTTACTAATCCTATATTATATCCTTTTTCTGTAAGTCTCAAATCTGCATTGTCCTGTCTTAATACTAATCTATATTCTGCTCTAGATGTCATCATTCTATAAGGTTCATTAGTTCCTTTTGTTACTAAATCATCAATAAGTACCCCTATATATGCCTCTGAACGATCTAGTGTAAAAGATTCTTTTCCTTGAATTTTAAGAGCTGCATTAATCCCTGCAATAAGCCCTTGAGCAGCAGCCTCTTCATATCCAGAGCTTCCATTAAATTGTCCTGCTGAAAATAAATATTCAATATCCTTACATTCTAAAGTTAATTTTAATTGTAATGGATCAATACAATCATATTCGATCGCATAAGCCGGACGCATTATCTTTACATTTTCAAGACCTGGAATACTTCTATAGAATTTGACCTGTACATCTTCTGGGAGGCTTGTTGACATACCTTGTACATACATTTCATTAGTATTTAAACCTTCTGGTTCAATAAATAATTGATGTCTTTTCTTATCTGAAAATCTTGTTATCTTATCTTCAATAGAAGGACAATATCTAGGTCCTGTCCCCTCTATTTCTCCGCCATACATTGCAGAACGATGAATATCCTTTCGAATAATTTCATGAGTTTTTTCATTTGTATAAGTAAGCCAGCAAGAAATTTGATCCTTTTCTAATGATTCATTCATAAATGAAAAAGGAACAACTTTTTCATCTCCTGGCTGCTCTTCCATTTTAGAAAAATCCAAAGTAGACTTATCTACCCTTGCTGGTGTACCTGTTTTGAATCTTCTCATTTTTAATCCTATTTCTTCTAAGCTTTTTGTTAATTTTTTAGAAGAAGCTAATCCATTTGGTCCACTTTCATAGCTTGTACGTCCAATAAATATTTTTCCTCCTAAATAAGTTCCTGTAGCTAATATTACTGCTTTTGCAGTATATACAGAGCCTGTACTGAATACAACTCCTTTTACACGATTTTCTTCTACTATAATTTCAATAACTTCTCCTTGCTTTATATCAAGATTTTCTTGATTTTCCAAAACTTTTTTCATTTCTATATGATAAAGCTGTTTATCAGCTTGAGCCCTTAATGAATGCACAGCAGGACCTTTTGCCGTATTGAGCATACGACTTTGTATAAAAGCCTTATCTATAATAAGTCCCATCTCTCCACCTAATGCATCGATTTCTCTTACAAGGTGTCCTTTTCCTGTTCCTCCTATGGAAGGATTACAAGGCATCATAGCAATAGAATCTAAGTTTATGGATACAAGTAATGTACTACAACCCATACGAGCAGATGCTAAAGCTGCTTCACATCCAGCATGCCCAGCTCCAATAACAACTACATCATAATCGCCTGCTCCAAATTTTTCTAGCATTCATATCCCTCCTATTTTCCTAAACAAAAGTTAGCAAATATTTGATCGATTACATCTTCTCCTACTGTTTCTCCTGTAATTTCTCCTAAATATTCCAAGCAATTTTTCACATCTACTTCTACAAAATCTAATGGTAAGCCTTGTTTTATTGCATCAATAGCATCTAATATACTCATTTTTGCTTTTTCTAATGCATCTTTATGCCTTACATTAGTAATAAAAGAAGCCTCTCCTTGCTTTACTTTACCACCATAAACTAACTCAACAATAGTTTCCTCTAATTCATCTATTCCTGTTCCTTTCAAAATAGACACTTTAATGATTTTTTTATTTGGAAGAAGCTTTTTGATTTCATCTATATCTAAAACAACAGGTAAATCAGTTTTATTCATTAAAACAATTGTTGGTCTATCTTTAAGTAGTTCTATAATTTTCCTATCTTCGTCAGTTAAAGCTTCTGAAGCATTTAATACAAAAATCACTAAATCTCCTTTGTTGAAAAATTCTTTACTTCTCTCCACACCAATTTTTTCAACAATGTCTTCCGTTTCTCTAATACCTGCAGTATCAACAATTTTTAGAGGAATTCCTCTTATACTTACAAATTCTTCAATAATATCTCTTGTTGTTCCTGGTACTTCTGTAACAATCGCTCTAGATTCCTTAAGCAATGCATTCATTAGAGATGATTTTCCAACATTTGGTTTTCCAATAATTACTGTATGCAATCCTTCTTTGATAATTCTTCCTGTATTTGAACTTTCAAGAAGGCGCTCAATATCTTCATGAATCTTATTTGAACTTTCCATAAGCTCATTATATGTAATTTCTTCAATATCTTCATCTGGAAAATCAATGTTTACCGTAATATGTGCCATCATTTCTAAAATATTATCCCGAATAGCTTTTACCTCTTTAGATAATGAACCTTCTAATTGACCAAAGGCTACATCAAAGCTTTTATCTGTCTTTGCGCTGATCAAATCCATTACAGCTTCTGCTTGTGAAAGATCAATTCTTCCATTTAAAAACGCTCTCTTTGTAAATTCTCCTCGTTCTGCCATCCTTGCTCCATTTCTTAATACAAGTTGAAGAATCTTTCGTACAGGAACAATACCTCCATGACAGTTAATTTCTACCACATCTTCTGCAGTATATGTATATGGTGCTTTCATATATACAACTAATACCTCGTCTATTAATTTTTTTGTATGAGGATCTACAATTTTTCCGTGGGTAAGTCTCCTCGGTTTATATTCTTTTATACTATTTCCTTTTGTAGGAACAAAAATTTTATCAAGTATTTCTAAAGAAGCTTCTCCACTTAATCTTACAATCCCAATTCCTGCTTCTCCTGGTGCTGTTGCAATAGCTGCAATTGTATCGCTCATTTTATCACCTCTTTATTATCACTTCTTTATTCTATCATTAGTATGCCAAAATATTAATAAACAATAACAAAACCCAGCAATCGCTACTGGGTTTTAGATAATTGTTTTACTGCAATTACAACTTTTCTAAAAGGTTCTTCACCTTCACTTCTTGTCTGAACATATGGATGATTCTGTAATGTTGAATGAATAATTCTTCTCTCATAAGGATTCATAGGTTCAAGTACTATATCCTTTCCTCTGATTTTCACTTGATTGGCTAACTTATTTGCAAGTCTTACTAAAGTCTGTTCTCTTTTTTTACGATAATTTTCTGTATCTACTATTACTCTTAAATAATTTTCCCTATCCTTATTAACAACTAGACTTACCAGGTATTGTATAGCATCTAAAGTCTGTCCTCTTCTTCCAATCAATACACCCATATCTTTACCTAAAATTTCTATATATAAGCTGTCTTCCTTTAGTTTTGTCTTGCAGTGAGCTTCAAGCTTCATATCTTTAAATATACTATTCAAAAATTCTACTGCTGCCTCTTCTGGATGATCCTTCACAGTAACCCTTATTTTTGCCAATCTTGTACCAATCAAACCTAGAAAACCTTTGCTCGGCTCTTCTATTACTTCGATTTCTACCTTATCCCGTGTAACTTTTAATTCTTCAAGAGCACTTTTCACAGCTTCTTCTACAGTTTTCCCTGTTTTTTCTGTGAATTTCATATTAACTTAACTCCTCCTTAGATACTATACCTTTTGATATAAAGTACTGTTGAGCCATTTGGAATATATTACTTACCACCCAATATAGCGTAAGTCCTGCTGGAAAGCCTCTTCCCCACCAAATAATCAAAAATGGCATCACTAAGTTCATCGTCTTCATGGTTTGATTTTGAACAGCTCCAGTATTTGTGGTACTCATTGAAAAATATGTTGTAATCCCTGCTAATATAGGCAGTATGATTGGATCTGGATTGCTTAAATTTGGTATCCATAAAAAAGATTCACTGATTGCTTGAAGAAAGCTAGGCTCAGCAATATATTGTGCAGGCGTTCTCAGTACTGAAAAAAGTCCAAATATTATTGGAATTTGAATCAGTAATGGTAAACATCCACCCATAGGATTGATTTTATGTTCTTTGTACAGTTCCATTGTTTTTATGTTAAGCTTTTCTTTATCATTTTTATATTTTTCCTGAAGTTCCTTTAGCTTCGGCTGTATCTTCGCCATTTCTTTTGTACTTTTTAATTGCTTTATAGTAAGCGGTAATAGCACTAACTTTACAATAACCGTAAATAATATAATGGATATTCCATAGTTTCCTATTAGCTTATATAGATATAATAAAAGGTATCCCATTGGTTTAGCTAAAAAACGCATTAAAATTATTACCCCCTATTCGATTATTTTAAAGGGTCATATCCTCCTGAGTGAAAGGGATGACATTTTAAAATTCTTTTTATACTTATAATTGTTCCTTTAATTGCTCCATATTTTTCTAAAGCTTCTAATGCATATTGAGAACATGTTGGATAAAATCTACAAGTTTGAGGTTTTAATGGCGAAATATACCTTCTATATATCTTCACCATACCTATTAATATTTCCTTCAAATTTTTTTCACCTGTTTCAATAATTTTGATTTTTTTAAAATATGCATCATTGCCTTTTCTACATCTTTATACGCTGCGTCCTTCATATTTACTCTAGCGATAAAAATAAGATCATATCCTCTTTGAATATCTGAGCTATATAAACGAAAAGCTTCTTTCATTAATCTTCTTGCTCTATTTCTGATAACACTTTTACCAACTTTTTTACTAGCAATAAACCCTACTCGATTGTATTCTTGTTTCTTCTTTAAATAAAATAGTACCAAATATTTATTGGCTAATGAATTTCCTTTAGAATAGATCCTTTTAAAAGCAGTATCTTCTCTTAATCGCAACGTATCTTTCATTTTTTTTCCTTCTTTCAAAACACCAAAATTACTTTTTATTCCTATAAAGTATACCTTTATAGAAAAAGGCCACTTTATGCGGCCTTATGCAGTCAATCTTTTTCTGCCTTTTTGTCTACGTCTTTTTAAAACATTTCTTCCTGATTTTGTACTCATTCTTTTTCTAAATCCATGCTCTTTCTTTCTTTGTCTTTTCTTTGGCTGATAAGTTCTTTTCACTACGAACACCTCCTTCAAACTGTAACATATATATGAAAATAACCATATTTCTACCTAAAATGAGCATTTACTAAATAATTATAACTTCGTGTAGAAAATATGTCAAGAACCTTCTTGAAATGGCTTTTTGTGGATAATTTTATCACCAAATATTTTTTGTTGTGGATAATTTTCACCATATCATTGAAATCCTATTTTTTATTTGATATGATTAAATAAACTTGTTGATATGTGGAGAAATTATCAAAATTATTCACTTTTATACACAGGCTGTGGATAATTTTGTGTATAACTTATGAATCTTTTATATATTTCCTTTTTTCTACTGTTTTTTCTTTGTGAATATTTTTTTTTGAATTTCTATTAAAATTGTGTATAATTATTTTTTGTTTTTATTCTATTTATTTTATCCATATATTATCCACAAAATTATTCATTTCCTAGTTTATAAAATTTATTCAATAAAAAATTATCTTTTTCATAAATCATCCACAATTTTTGTGGATATTTTGTGGGTAATTGTTTTTTTTACACAAAAAATTTTTTTTTCTATACTAAAGCACTTATTTTTTATTTCGTAAGGAGGTCGTTTCATGAATATCCAACTGTCTGAAATATGGCAGCAAACATTAAATTTAATCAAAACAGAGCTTACGGAAGTCAGCTATAATACATGGCTTAAGCCTATAGAACCTTTAACTATAAATGGAAAAACTATTATTTTGGCTGTTGCAAATGACTTTTCAAAAGGAATATTAGAAGCAAGATATGCAACACTCATTATGAATGCAATAAAACACATCACTTCTGATGAATATAATTTAGTTTTTACAGTTCCAGGCAGTGAAGCATATTTAAAAGCTTCTAAAGTTCAACCAAACAACCACAATAATAAAAATTCCTTTGATATGCTAAATTTAAATCCTAAATATGTTTTTGATACTTTTGTAATTGGCAATAGCAATCGTTTTGCCCATGCAGCATCTCTTGCTGTTGCAGAAGCACCTGCAAAAGCATATAATCCTCTATTCATATATGGAGGAGTAGGACTTGGAAAAACCCATTTAATGCATGCAATCGGCCATTTTATACTGGGACAAAACCCAAATGCTAGAGTTGTTTATGTTTCTTCAGAAAAATTTACAAATGAATTAATCAACTCTATAAAAGATGATAAAAATGAAGAATTTCGTAATAAATACAGAAATGTTGATGTTTTACTAGTAGATGATATCCAATTTATCGCTGGTAAAGAAAGAACTCAAGAAGAGTTCTTTCATACCTTTAATGCACTTCATGAAGCAAATAAACAAATTATCATCTCTAGTGATAGACCTCCAAAAGAGATTCCAACCCTAGAAGATCGATTACGTTCTAGATTTGAATGGGGACTTATTACAGATATTCAACCTCCTGATCTTGAAACAAGAATTGCCATTCTTCGCAAAAAAGCTGAAATTGAAGGTATCGATGTTCCTAACGAGGTTATGCACTATATCGCTAAAAAAATTCAATCAAATATTCGAGAATTAGAAGGAGCTTTGATAAGAATTGTCGCTTATTCTTCTCTTACAAATAAAGAGGTTACAATAGAGCTTGCAAGTGAAGCACTAAAGGATATTATTGCATCAACTAAGCCAAAACAGATAACTGTATCTCTTATTAAAGAAGTAATAGCTGAAAATTTTAATATAAAATTAGATGATTTTAATTCAAAGAAAAGAACAAGATCTATTGCTTATCCAAGACAAATTGCTATGTATTTATCTAGAGAATTAACAGATCTATCACTTCCTAAAATTGGAGATGAATTCGGAGGAAGAGATCATACTACTGTTATACACGCACATGAGAAGATTTCAAAGGATATTGCAGCTAACCCAGATTTTAAAATGAAAATTGATGCAATTATTAAGGATATAAAGGGAAAATAATTCACAATAGCTTGTTATTATTATCTTAATAAAATGTTAATAATAATGATTTTATCAATGCATCTATGAATATGTGGATAAATACACTCTAGATATTCACATTTTATTATTTCTTATAATCATTGATTTTGCACACATACAACACTTATCCACAAATTCACAGCGCCTACTACTATTACTACTATAAATTTAATTATTTATATATGTTTTTACAAAAAAGGAGGTTATCCACAAATGAAGATCATTTGTAACCAACGAAAGTTATCCTCAAGCATAAATACAGTTCAAAAAGCAGTAACATCTAAAACAACTTTGCCTATATTGAAAGGTATTTTAATAGAAACCTGTGGGCAACAATTAAAACTAGTTGGTACAGATTTAGAAATAGGAATAGAAAATTATATAGATGCAGAAATTTTATCTCCAGGAGCAATTGTTTTATCTTCTAAAATATTAGGGGATATTATTAGAAAATTGCCTGATGCAGATGTTGAAATAGAAGTAGATGAAAATAACAATACAATTATTAGATGTGAAAATTCTGAGTTTACATTAATAGGACAAGATGCTGTTGAATATCCAGAACTACCAACAGTTGAAGAAGAGCATGCATATAAGCTTCCTCAAGATCTTTTAAAAAATATGATAAAGCAAACAGTATTTGCTACATCTTTAGATGAAACTCGTCCAATTCTTTCTGGTGTTTTAATGGAGCTACAAGAAGAATCTATTAATATGGTTGCTTTAGATGGGTATCGATTAGCTTTAAGAAGGGCAAATATAAAAAATACTGTCAAACAAAAATCTGTTATTCCATCAAAAACATTAAATGAGATAAATAGAATCTTAACAGAAGAGGAAAACACAGATGTTGAAATCTTTTTTACTGATAAACATGTTCTATTTAATATGAAACAAACAAGAGTTATATCAAGATTATTAGAAGGAGAATTCATAAATTATAATCAAATTATTCCAAAAGAATATAAATCAAGAGCAAAGGTAAAAACAAAAAAATTGTTAGATAGTATAGAACGTGCATCTTTATTAGCTAAAGAAGGAAAAAACAATTTAGTCAAATTTTCAGTAAAAGATGAATTTATGCATATTACATCTAATGCAGAAATAGGAAAAGTCTTTGAATCTGTTTCGATAGAATTAGAAGGAGAAGATATTGATATTGGTTTTAACTCAAAATATTTTTTAGATGCTTTAAAGATTATTGACAGCGAAGAAGTTTATTTAGAATTTACAACAAGTGTTAGTCCATGTATTGTAAAACCAGCAGATCATAGCAATTATACTTATCTGATTTTACCAGTTAGATTAGTAGGATAAAAAGGGAAGGAGTTCTCAAATATGAGGAGAACTCCTTTTATAGATGTTAGGCAATAAAAAAATTAAAAAAGGATATGAAAAGTATATAAATGAGTAGAATATAGATAAATATTAAATTTTAATAAAAAGGAGCGAATTGTGTATGGTGCAATTAAAAATAGAAGGTGAATATATACAGCTAGATAAGGCTCTTAAGCTTGCAGATTTAGTACAAACAGGTGGTCATGCAAAAATAGTTATACAAGAAGGCTTGGTGAAGGTAAATGAAGCTGTAGAATTTAGACGGGGAAGAAAATTAAGAGATGGAGATGTGGTAGAATTAGAGGGAGAAAGATTTGTAATAAAAAGTTAAAGAAATATTTTTAATGAATTAAGCTAAAAGCGCAAGGGGTGCGGCAGGTGTATTTAAAAAGTTTAAAATTAATAAACTTTAGAAATTATAATCAACTCGCATTAGAATTTCATCCTAAAATCAATGTGTTTGTAGGAGAGAATGCTCAAGGAAAAACAAATATACTAGAAGCTATATATTTAACTAGTACAGCTAAATCTTTTAGAACAAGTAAAGATCGAGAGTTAATTAAATTTGATAAGGATAGAGCATATATCAAAGTAGAAGGAAAAAAAAGATATACAGATACAACTGTAGAATTAAAGTTGGAGGAAGGTAAAAAAAAGCAAATTAAGTTAAATGGTATGACTTTAAGTAAAAATTCAGAGCTTCTCAATAATGTTTATGTAGTAGTATTCTCACCTGAAGATTTAAAGCTTATTAAAGAAGGGCCAAGTGAGCGAAGAAAGTTTATAGACAATGAAATAGCTCAGATGAAACCAAGTTATTTTCACCATCTGAATAGGTACAATAAGGTTTTGATGCAGAGAAACAATCTCATAAAAAAAATATATCACAATAAAAAACTTATGGATACGCTTGATATATGGAATGAAAAGCTTATAGAATTAGGAACCAAATTGATGATGGAAAGAGAAAGATTTGTTACAAGAATAAATTTACTAAGCAGATTGATTCATAGAAAAATTACAGAAAACAAAGAAAATCTTGAAGTAAGGTATATGAGTAGTATTGAGCTAAAAAATGATTTTAAGGATACTCTGGAAAGCTTTAGGAAAACTTTACAAGAAGCTTTAGATGTAGATTTACAAAGAGGAACTACAACTTTTGGACCCCATAGAGATGACTTAGGTGTTTTTGTAAATGGGATTGATATACGAAGCTTTGGTTCGCAAGGACAGCAGAGAACTTGTGCTTTATCCTTAAAGCTTGCAGAAATAGAACTAATAAAAGGGGAAACGGCTGAGTATCCTATTTTGCTTTTAGATGATGTTATGTCTGAATTAGACATAAAAAGACAAACCTTTTTAATAAAGGCTTTAAAAGATGTTCAAATATTTATTACAACAACGGAAATGAATCATTTAAATGAGCTTAATGTAAATAAAGAATATATTTTTCATGTTAAGAATGCGGTCGTTTATAATGAATCCATGTAAATTTTCTTTTATATCCTTCAATAAAAGGTTATAATATAGAGTGGAGTAATTTTAAGGAGAGATTTTTATGTTCCTTCATTTAGCTAAGGATGTAGTAGTGCCTGTTAAAAATGTCATATGTATTATAGATGCTGATTCTATTAAAAATTCAAAGGATAGCAAAGCGTTTTTTAAAATTTCAGAGGAGGAAGGCTTTGTAAAAAAGATATCTGATGAAAAAATAAAGTCTTATATAATCACTGAGGAAGTTGAAAAAAAGGATAAAGGTTCACGAAAAATTATTAAGACGGTGATTTATTATTCACCTATATCGTCTACAACTCTTCAAAAGAGAGCAAATTTTTTAGAGGATATTCATAGTTCGGATGAAGTTTATGTAAAATAAGGAAAGCAGTTAAAGATATAGGTAGATCCGTAGATTTTTATATAAAGATAGCTTTACCAGAGTAGGGGGTAGAAAAATGGCAGAAAAAATTAATAACGAATATGGTGCGGAGCAGATACAAGTATTAGAAGGATTAGAACCAGTTAGAAAAAGACCGGGAATGTATATAGGATCTACAGGACCAAAAGGACTTCATCATCTCGTGTATGAGATTGTAGATAATAGTATTGATGAAGCACTAGCAGGATACTGTAAAAACATAGATGTTATTATTGGAAAAGATAATTCAATAACTGTAAAAGATGATGGTAGAGGAATGCCTGTAGATATACATCCGAAGATGGGAAAACCTGCTGTAGAAGTTATTCATACAGTACTGCATGCAGGAGGAAAGTTTGGTGGTGGAGGATACAAGGTATCAGGAGGGCTTCATGGTGTTGGAGCTTCTGTTGTAAATGCATTATCAGAATGGATGGAAGTTGAAGTAAAAAGAGATGGAAAAATATATCATCAACGGTATGAAAGAGGAAAAACTATTACAGAGCTTACTGTAGTAGGAGAGTCTCATGAAACAGGTTCTAAGACAAGCTTTTTACCTGATAAAGAGATATTTGAGGAAACTGTATTTAAGTTTGAAACATTAGAGCATAGATTAAGAGAAATGGCTTTTTTAAATAAAGGTATTCGAATTACATTGACTGATCAAAGAGAAGAAAATCCTCGTGAATTGGTATTTCACTATGAAGGTGGAATTAAAGAATTTGTTAAGCATTTAAATAAAAATAAAGATGTGATTCATAAAAACATTATTTATTTTGAAGGAAAAAAAGAAAATTCTGAAGTAGAAGTCGCTATGCAATATACAGATAAATATACAGAAAATATTTTTTCTTTTGCAAATAATATTAATACGCATGAGGGTGGAACACATCTTGTAGGCTTCAAATCAGCATTGACTCGTGTAATAAATGATTATGCTAGAAAAAACAATATACTAAAAGAAAAAGATGTTAATCTTACAGGAGAAGATATTAGAGAGGGATTAACCTGTATTATTTCTGTAAAGCTTACTGAACCTCAGTTTGAAGGACAGACAAAAACAAAGCTTGGAAATAGTGAAATGAGAGGAATTGTTGAGACGATTACTAGTGAATCTCTTCAAATATTCTTAGGAGAAAATCCAGCAGAAGCAAAAGCAATAATAGAAAAAGCTTTAAAGGCAGCACGAGCAAGAGAGGCTGCTAGAAAAGCAAGAGAGCTTACAAGAAGAAAAGGAGCATTAGATAGCTTATCACTTCCAGGAAAGCTTGCAGATTGCTCTGAAAAGAATCCAGCTCTTTCTGAAATATTTATTGTTGAGGGTGATTCAGCTGGTGGATCTGCAAAGCAAGGAAGAGATAGAGCAACTCAAGCCATATTACCTCTTAGAGGTAAAATATTAAACGTTGAAAAGGCAAGGTTAGATAAAATATTAAATTCTAGTGAAATAAGAGCTATGATTACAGCTTTTGGATGTGGTATTGGAGATGAATTTGATATTAGTAAGCTAAGATACCACAAAATAGTAATAATGACAGATGCAGATGTAGACGGTGCACATATTAGTACATTATTACTAACATTCTTTTATAGATATATGAAACCACTTATTGACAATGGTCATGTATATATTGCACGCCCACCACTTTATAAGGTGAAGAAAGGTAGACAAGAGCATTATATTTATTCTGATAAGGAATTAGATCAATTGTTAAATGAGATCGGTAGAAATGGTATAACAATACAAAGATACAAAGGTTTAGGAGAAATGAATCCTGAGCAACTATGGGATACGACAATGGATGCTGAAAAAAGAACACTACTTCAAGTTACAGTAGATGATGCAGCTGCAGCAGATGAAGTATTTACTATGCTTATGGGAGATAAAGTAAAACCCCGTAGAGAATTTATAGAAGCAAATGCAAAATATGTAACTAACTTAGATGTGTAGTAAGGGGGGAAAGCAATGATAGAAGATAAAAGTAAAATTATTCAAGTTGATATAGAAGAAAAGATGAAAAAATCTTATATAGATTATGCAATGAGTGTAATTGTTGGCCGTGCTTTACCTGATGTAAGAGATGGTTTAAAGCCTGTTCATAGAAGAATTCTTTATGCTATGAATGAATTAGGCTTAACGCCAGAAAAACCCCATAGAAAGTCAGCACGTATCGTTGGGGATGTTTTGGGTAAGTACCATCCTCATGGAGATAGCTCTGTTTATGATGCTATGGTAAGAATGGCACAAGATTTTTCTACTAGATATTTATTAGTCAATGGTCATGGAAACTTCGGTTCTATCGATGGAGATGGTGCTGCTGCCATGCGTTATACAGAAGCAAAGCTTACAAAGTTGTCTGTAGAGATGCTACGAGATATAGGAAAGGAAACAGTAGATTTTTCACCAAACTTTGATGAAACCTTAAAGGAGCCAACTGTACTACCAAGTAGATTTCCAAATTTATTGGTAAATGGTTCAAATGGTATTGCAGTAGGTATGGCTACATCTATTCCACCACATAATTTAGGTGAAGTTATTGATGCAACAGTAAAATTGATAGATGATAGAGATGCAACTGTAGAAGACCTTATTAAAATTGTAAAGGGGCCAGATTTTCCTACAGGTGCTATTATCATGGGAAAAGAATCGATAAAAGAGGCTTATAGGACAGGACAAGGAAGAGTTGTTGTTAGAGCAAAGGCTGAGATAGAACAAACAGCAAAAGGAAAAAATCAAATTATTGTAACAGAAATTCCATATCAGGTAAATAAAGCAAGATTAATAGAAAAAATAGCTGATTTAGTAAGAGATAAGAAGATCGAAGGAATTTCTGATTTAAGAGATGAGAGTGATAGAAAGGGTATGCGTATCGTTATAGAGCTAAAGAGAGATGCCAACCCAAATGTAGTATTAAATAAGCTTTATAAGCATACACAGCTTCAAGATACATTTAGTATTATTATGATTGCTCTTGTAAATGGACAGCCTAAAATACTAAATTTATATGAGCTTATTTATTATTATTTAGAGCATCAAAAGGATGTAGTTACAAGAAGAACACAATATGATCTAGCTAAGACAGAAGATCGTGCACATATATTAGAAGGATTAAAAATTGCACTTGATCATATAGATGCTGTGATAAAATTAATTAGAGGTTCTAAAAATGTAGCAGAAGCTAAAGAGGGATTGTTGAATACATTCAATCTGTCAGAAAGACAGGCTCAAGCAATTCTTGATATGAGACTTCAAAAGCTTACAGGCTTAGAAAGAGAAAAGATTGAAGAAGAATATGAAGAATTAATCAAGCTTATTAATCATTATAAAGAAGTATTAGCTAATGAAAGACTTCTTTTGAATATCGTAAAGGAAGAAATATTAGAAATAAAAGAGTCATATAATGATGCTAGAAGAACAGTTATTACAGCTGCAGCAGATGAGATTGATATAGAAGATCTAATAGATGAAGAAGAGGTTGCAATTACTCTAACACATCTAGGATATATAAAGAGACTTCCTGCAGATACTTACAAAAGCCAAAGAAGAGGCGGAAAAGGAATTGCTGGACTTACTACGAGAGAAGAAGATTTTGTAGAACATTTGTTTATTACTTCAACTCACAACTATATCTTATTCTTTACTAATAGGGGAAGAGTTTACCGATTAAAGGCTTATGAAATTCCAGAAGCTAAAAGACAGGCAAAAGGAACAGCTATTGTAAATCTGCTTCAATTGCTACCAAAGGAGAAAGTAACAGCTGTGATTCCTGTTAAGGAATTTGAACAAAGCAAATTTTTAGTAGCAGCTACTCAAAAAGGTATTATAAAAAAGACAGATTTATCACAATTTGATACTTCTAGAAAATCAGGTTTAATTGCTATTAATTTAAGAGAAGATGATGAATTAATCAGTGTAAAGCTTACAGATGGAGATAAAGAAGTCATTATTGTAACAAAAGAAGGTAAATCTATCAGATTTAAAGAAGCTGATGTTAGAGATATGGGTAGAGCTGCAATGGGTGTAAAAGCAATTAATTTAGATGATAATGATTATGTTGTTGCTATGGAATTGGTAGAGGAAGATAGTGATTTACTAGTTGTTAGTGAATATGGATTTGGAAAGAGAACTTCCCTTGAAAATTATAATACTCAATCTAGAGGAGGAAAAGGGTTAATTACCTACAATTCAAAAGAAAAAACAGGTAAACTAGTAGGAGCTAAGGTTGTAAAGGACCATGATGAAATAATGCTCATTAATATAAATGGTGTCATTATTAGACTCGAAGTAAAAGAAATACCTAGAATGGGTAGAAATACACAAGGGGTAACATTAATGAGAGTAGACCATGATAGCAATATTGTTTCGATTGCTAAGGTTGTTCAAGATGTTGAGGAAGAATAAAAAATAATTGATACGCAAAGGTAAATTTACTTTTGCGTATTTTTTAAGTGTTGTTTAAAGAAAAAAATATGGGGTAATATTAAACTAGGAAAATAAACAGAAAGGGGTATTTTTGTGTCTATTCAAATTGATAAAAAATATCATCAAGAAGAAAATTTATGGGTTTTAGCTATTAATGGAGAGCTTGATATTTATACAGCAAATGAGTTAAAGGAAACTCTCATGAAAATGCTAGATGAACATAAAGAAAATATAAAAATAGATTGTACAGATTTAGGATATATAGACAGTACAGGTTTAGGTGTTTTAATAGGAGCTTTGAAAAGACTAAAAAAATATGATAAAAATATTGTGATAGCTAATCCTAAACCTAATGTTTTAAAATTGTTTAGGATAACTGGCTTAAATAAAATATTTATTATAGAAGGTGAATAAAATAATGATTACAATGAATAATTTAGAAAAGGTGGAGAAAAAAATGAGTGATCATTTTTCAATATCAGTTCCAAGCAAGCCAGAATATGTGAACGTTATACGTTTAACGGCATCAGCTATTGCGAGTAGGATGGGCTTTAATATAGAGCAAATTGAGGATATAAAGGTTGCTATAGCAGAAGCTTGCACTAATGCAATTGAACATGGTTTATGTTATAATAATAGTAATTTTCAGATAAATTTTTTGGTAGATGATGAAAAATTAGCTATTGATGTAATTGATCAAGGACATGGATTTGAAAGCAGTGAAGTAAAAGAACCTGATTTAGAAAATCCGAAAGAAGGAGGATTAGGGATATTTATCATTAAAACTTTAATGGACGAAGTAGAAATCTTATCAGATTTAGGTAAAGGTACAACGATGAGAATGATAAAATATTTAGGGGATGATACTTGATGGATAATATAGAAAAGATTACAGTGAATTGCGATACCAATTCCCTAAGTAAATTAGATGGAAAAGAATTGTTTAAATTATACAAAGAAACTAATGATAAAGAAATCCGAGACGAGTTGGTAAATCGATACTTGTATATAGCGGAAATTTTATCAAAAAAATTTGTAAACAAAGGGATTGATTACGAAGATATTTATCAAATTGCATCTCTTGGTCTTATTCTTGCTATTGAGCGTTTTGATTTAAGCAAAGGATTTGAATTTTCAAGCTTTGCAACCCCTACTATTATAGGAGAAATAAAGAAGTATTTCAGAGATAAAGGTTGGAGCATAAGAGTACCCAGGAGGATACAAGAATTATCAAGGAAGATAAATAATGCAAAAATAGTATTGACGCAAAAGCTTCAAAGAACTCCTAAGGTAACAGATATTGCAGATTATTTAGGATGTACTGAAGAACAGGTTTTAGAGGCGATGGATGCAAGTCATCTCTATACACTTAAATCTTTAGATATAAGCTATGACACAAGTGGAGATGATAAGGATTTGCAGCTTAAAGATTTAATTGGAGAAGATGATAAATCCTTTGATCAATTAGAAAATAGTGACTTTTTAAGAAAAAATATAGAGAAATTAAATCAAGTAGAGACTAAAATATTAAAGCTTCGATTTTTCGATAATAAAACTCAATCACAGGTAGCTAAAGTATTAAATGTATCTCAAATGACTGTATCTAGGATGGAAAAGAAGATTATTGATAAATTTAGAAAAGAATTAAATAAAATGGAAATATCATAAGGGGGCAGAAAAAGTGTTTGAATGGAAGGATATATATAAAGTTGATATAGCTGAGATTGATAAGCAGCACAGAAAGCTTTTGGAAATTGGAGGAAAACTTGCTGATTTATTAAAGCTAAAGGATGATATTGATCATTATGATGAAATTGTAGAGATTTTAACAGAATTAAGAGAATATACAGAATATCATTTTGCTCATGAAGAAAAGCTGTTAGAAAAGTATGGATACGATAATCAAAGTCTTAGATTACATAAAAGGCAGCACAAGTCATTTGTAAATAAAATTATTCAGATAGAAAATCAAGATATTGATGAAAAACAAACAGGTATCAAGCTTACTATGTTGGAATTTATTGCTAGTTGGATAGAAAATCATATCTTAAAGACAGATCATGAGTATAAAGATTTTTTTCATGAAAATGGTGTATATTAAAAAATGATAGCCTATGTCTAAAATTTTAGATATAGGTTTATTTTATATTTAACAATAAAAATAAATTAAGCTGAGTATTCTCGGCTTTTTATGTTTATATAGATTAAAATTTGCAAATACTTTCTATAAAGAAGATATAGAAAGTAGGTTAAAAATTTGATGAAGGCAGTAGAAAGTTTAAAAATTCGAGAATTACCAGGGATGAATATAGTAGAAGAGGAATTATATAATTTATTCAAAGATAGCTATGAAAATACATATAATATTTGTAAAAGATTGCTTAGCTCAGGAGGAAAGAGAATCCGCCCTGCTCTTGTTCTTTGTACTGCAGGGTGTTTTGGAGGGGTTACCAAAGAAGCTATTAAGGTTTCTACAGCTTGTGAATGTATTCATATGGCATCTTTGGTTCATGATGATATTATTGATGCATCTATTATGAGGAGGAGTAATCCTACTATAAATGCACAAAAAGGGAATACTACTGCTGTATTAATAGGAGATTATTTGTTTGCTAAAGCTTTTGAAATCCTTTCAAGAAATAGACTTGTAAGAAGTATGGAAGTAATTGTAGATGCTATTAGCAAAATGTGTGATGGAGAAATTTTTCAAAGAGAAAATCTATTTAATTTAGATCAAACACGTGAAGATTATTACTGTCGTATATATCAAAAGACAGGGGTTTTAATTGCTGCATGTACTCAAGTAGGAGCTATTACAGCAGGAGCAGATGAAGAACAAATAAGAGCTTTTAAAGTTTATGGAGAAAATTTAGGCTATGCTTATCAAATTATAGATGATATTTTAGATTTTATAGGAGATGAAAAAATATTAGGCAAGCCAGTGGGAAGTGATTTAAGAGAAGGGAATATCACTCTGCCTATATTAAAATTAATAAAGAATGAGAAACATAAGGAATGGATGAAGAAAATATTGAAAAAAGGAAGGATTACAGAAAGTTATAATGAGATATTAAGACTTTTAAAGGATAGCGATGCTTTAGATGAAGCCTTTTGTGAAGCAGAATATTGTGCAGAAAAAGCTCAGGAATCATTAGAGAGCATAGAGGATTCTGTTTATAAGGATATGCTTTTAAATATTGCTGATCAGATATTGGTAAGAAAGTATTAATCCCTTGTTTGAAGCAAGGGGTTTTTAATGTATAATTAAATTAAGTTAAAGTTTATAATATTAAAGCTATATGATATTATAAAAAATATAGGAAATATATTACGAAAGCTAGTATGGTTTAACTAAAGGGGTGATTATCTGAAAAAATGTATAAGATATTTTTTTATGATATTGTTAATAAGCACATTAATAATAAATTTAGCAGGCTGTAAAGTAACTCTAAAGGCAGGAATTATAAATAATGAAGATAAGATAGAAACAAATGAAAATGAACAGGTAGAAATAGTAAAAGAAAAGCTAGATGCTTTATGCAGTAAATTAATAGATGCAGATGAAGAAAATATTAATAAAGCTTTAAAAGAGTTTCAAGAAAATACATTAAAAGATGTAGAAAATGTATATTTTGCAAAAGAGGATTCAAAAAAGCTTTATATATATCCTAATTTAGGATTACCAGAGGACTATGATCCTACAAAAAGACCTTGGTATGAAAAAGCAAAAGAAGATGAATACTATATAAATGAATATATAGATTCTGTAAAAAATAATAATATGCTTACTGTATCAAAAGCATTATATAAGGATAAAGTATTTGTTGGTGTAGTAGGCTTAGATTTAATAATAAAAAAATAGTATTTAAATAATATAAAGCAATGATGAAGAGTAGTACATATAAAAAAGGTTAAAGCGATTTAGGGATAGTGAGAGCCTAATACCAATATTTGTATGGAATGGACTTCGGAGTGTAAATCTGAAAAGTTAGTAGGATTTAACGGATATCCACCGTTATAGGATTAAGAGGACATTTGTCAATTAGAGTGGTACCGCGGGTAAGGCTCGTCTCTATTATTATAGAGGCGAGTTTTTTGAATACAAGCTTAAAAATTATATATAAAAAATAGGAGGAAAAAATAATATGGATGAGAAAAAAGTTATATTTAGTGGTGCACAGCCTTCAGGAAAATTAACTCTAGGTAATTATCTTGGAGCGTTAAAAAATTGGGTAGCCCTTCAAGATGAGTATAATTGTTATTATTGTATTGTGGATTTACATGCGATTACTGTACCACAAGAAGCAAAGGTTTTGAGAAAAAATACAATTGATGCATTGGCTCAATATATGGCATGTGGATTAGACCCAGAGAAGAGTACAATTTTTATTCAATCTCATGTAAGTGCTCATGCAGAATTAAATTGGGTATTAAATGCGATTACGTATATGGGTGAGTTAAATAGAATGACTCAATTCAAGGAAAAATCTAAAAAGAATGAAGCAAACTTAAATGGTGCATTGTTTACTTATCCAGTACTTATGGCTGCTGATATTTTATTATATCAAACAGATCTTGTTCCTGTTGGGGAAGATCAAAAGCAGCATTTGGAATTGGCTAGGAATTTAGCACAAAGATTTAACAATAGATATAGTGATACTTTTAAAGTACCAGATCCTTATATTCCTAAGGTAGGAGCTAGAATTATGAGTCTTCAAGAGCCTACAAAGAAAATGTCTAAGTCTGATGAAAATGTTAATGGCTTTATAGGGTTAGTTGAAGATGCTGATTCTATTGCAAGAAAAGTAAAAAGAGCTGTAACTGATTCATTAGGAGTAGTAAAATATTCAGATGAGCAGCCAGGGATTAAAAATTTACTTACTATATATTCTAAGCTTTCAGGAAAAAGTGTTGAAGAGATTGAAAGCATGTATGAAGGAAAAGGGTATGGAGAATTTAAACAGGATACAGCTGAAGTTATTGTTGAAGGATTAAGACCTATAAGAGAAAAATATGAGGATTTATTAAAAAATAAGGATTATTTAGAAAATATTTATGCTGAAGGAGCAGAAAAGGCAGAAAGAGTTGCTAGAAAAACATTAAGAAAGGTTTATAAGAAGGTTGGATTCGTTCCAAGAAAATTTATTTATTAACAATGCACTGTAAAAACAAGA
This sequence comes from Crassaminicella indica, assembly GCF_019203185.1. Taxonomy (NCBI): domain Bacteria; kingdom Bacillati; phylum Bacillota; class Clostridia; order Eubacteriales; family Clostridiaceae; genus Crassaminicella; species Crassaminicella indica. The sequence continues at coordinate 995,470 of NZ_CP078093.1, forward strand.
AACCCTCCAGAATTATTTTCCTAGAGGGTTTCTTATTTTTATAGAGGTTTTTAAAGCTTTTCTTTTAATAGTTCAATCATTTTATTTAAATCTTCTCGATTTGGTATATAATTTATTTTAATATTATCTTCAACTTTAAAACCTGCCTCTGTTAATGCATCAGCTATTTGCTTTATGCTTTGGCCTCCCCAGCCATAAGAACCAAAGGCAATTGCTTTTCTATTCTTTGGTGCTAATCCTTTTAAATAAGTAAGAAAACCAGCTGTATTTGGCATCATATTGTTATTTAGAGTAGGAGAACCAACACAGATGTATTCAGAAGTAATTATGTCCGTCATAATATCTGAAATATGATTTGTTTGAAGATTTTTAAGTATAGTTTTATATCCTTTATCTTCAAAAGCCTGCTGAATTTTACTTGCTATTTTTTTAGTTGAATTCCACATAGTATCATATACGATTACAGCTTTCTTTTCTGTTTTATTAGATGCCCATTTAGTATATTCCTCTACTATTTTTGAAATATGCTCTCTCCAAATAAGTCCATGGCTTGTAGCAATCATTTTTATATCTAATCCTGATACCGATTTTAATACATTTTGAACTTGTGTTCCATAGGGAAGCACAATATTTGCATAATATTTTTTTGCTTCCTCCATTACTACTTCAAAAGAATACATATCATCAAATCTTTCAGTAGAAGCGATATGCTGTCCAAATGCATCATTTGAGAATAATATTTTTTCCTGTGGTATATAGCAGACCATATTATCTGGCCAGTGAACCATTGGAGTAAGAATAAATTCTAATGTTCTTTTTCCTAAGCTTAAATGTTCTCCACTTTTTATAATTTTAAAATTCCAATTTTTTTTATAATGTGCTTTTAAGCCATTTAATCCATTTGGACTTGTTATTACAGTTGCGTTTTTAGCAAGCTCTAGTATTTTAGGTAGTGATCCTGAATGATCCATCTCTACATGGTTGGATACTATATAATCTATTTTGCTAGGATCAATTATTTTAGATACTCTATCTAATAATTCATCTGCAAAAAGTCCTTTTACAGTATCTATAAGGGTTATTTTCTCATCAATTATTAAGTATGCATTATAGCTAGATCCTCTTTGTGTCAAGTAGCCGTGAAAATTTCTTAAATCCCAATCAATGGCTCCTACCCAATAAATGTCTTTTTTCAGTTCTACAGGTTGCAATTTTATACCTCCTCAAAATCTTCATTGCTTAGTTATATCGAAGCATTTATAAGATTTTCAAATTTACTTATACACTATTATTATACACATTTATTTAGTTCCTAAACTTTTTGATTTAGTGTTATAAATATAAATTGATAATTTCTTATAGATAAACAAAATCAATGTTGTTTGAACGAAGTGAGTTTTGAAGTTGTTTAATTATATCTTAATTATTTTATTATTTTTTTTCTTCTCAGTAATTTGCAGGAAGTATATAAAATGTTTGTAGTATAGGATGATTTTTTTAATATGCTTTTAGCAATGATTTTTTCTTCTTTGAAATTTGTTTTTGGGTCAGAAAGATACATTGATAGAAGTCCTTCTATGACAGTTATGTGAAAAAGTGGATTTTGTAAATACTTAGATCTATTCAAAGCTTGCTTCAAAAAATATATAAGTCGTTTTTCTTTTTCTTTATTATTTTTATAATAGGATATAAAGTTTAAATCTCCTGTAGCTAAATCTTCTCTTTCATCAATAAAATAATCTAATAATATATGAAGACCGCATATATAAGGGAAATATGCATTTATTATGTTTTCTATGTGTTTTTTATCTAAATTTTTTTCTTTGCTTATTGTGCAGAGTAGAAAAATTCCTAGTGTTGAACCTGCTGCAGCAGAAAATTCCCAAATAGATAAGTTATCATATAAATGAAGATAATGACTTGCCCAGTCATTCAATGATTTTTCTCTTTTATGCTTTTGGATATGCTTGTAGCTTTGCATTTCACTATATAATTTTCCTAAGAATAAAGCTGTGCTTTGAATTAAATGAAAGCTAGGGAGTGTTTTTATATAGTTTTTACATGTTTTTACTAAATTATATAGGTAGCCTCCATCTTCCTTGTAAGGATAGTACTTATAATAATCATGAAAAACATTATCTGGCTTTAAGCTATCTGTAATTGCATAATGAAGCTGTAAAAAAGATTTTTCATTTTTTACTCCAACATTATCACATAGATTATCAAGATAATCACTGATTGTTTGAAGGGCTACAATAAATTGAATGAGCTTTTTATCAACATGACCATAGTATAAGCTGTAAATACATCCTCCTTGAGAGTGAAAAGATTTCTTTTGTATACTTGATATAGCTTGATAGGATAATGTGGTATTAGGAATTATACTAGCTGATTTTTCCCAGTACATTAATTCTTTTTTTACTTGTGGAAATACTTTTTTTACAAAATTATAAATAGTTTTCGATTGATAAATGGGTTTGATCATATAGCTCATTCCTTTATATATTTTTTTGTTAATGATGTTTATATAATAAGTATAAAATATGCTATATCTATAGTATTTTAAACAAAAGAATGTAAATTTATGCTATTATAATGATAAGAAATCATTTTTAGGGGCGGATTTTATGTATACTTTAGAAGAAGTAAAAGCTTTTGTTTATGGGTGCAAAAAATGTAAACTCCATAAGGGTAGGACAAAGGTTGTTTTTGGACAGGGAAATAAAAATGCAGATATTATGTTTGTAGGAGAAGGGCCAGGATATTATGAGGACAAGGAGGGAGTAGCTTTTATAGGACCTGCAGGACAGCTCCTTACTAAAGCTATTGAAGCGATAGGCTTTACAAGAGATGAGGTATATATTGCAAATATTGTAAAATGCAGACCCCCTAACAATAGAAATCCTGAGAAGGATGAAATGCAAGCTTGTATTCCTTATCTAAGATGGCAAGTAAAATTGATAAAGCCTAGTATTATCGTATGTTTAGGAAAAATAGCTGCTATTAATATTATTGATACGAATTTAAAAATTACACAAGATAGAGGAAAGTGGCATTGTAAAAAAGACATATGGATTTTGCCAACATACCATCCTTCAGCAGTACTTCGAGATGCGCTTAAAAAAAGGCCTTTTTGGGAAGACTTTAAAAAAGTGAAGGAGAAATATGAAGAATTAAAAGAACAAGAAAATAAGTAGATTATAATGATATAGGAAGGATGTTTTTGTTGAAGGAAAAACAAATAGAAGAACTCAATAAAAAAATATTAGACGAACATAAAGATAAGGAAATTGTATTAGGAAATGGAAGTATTAATAGTGCAATAGTTCTTATAGGAGAAGCTCCTGGAGCAAAAGAGGTAGAGGAGAAATTACCATTTGTAGGTCAAGCAGGAAAACATCTTGAAGAATTTCTTAATATTTTAGAATTGGATAGAGGTGAACTTTATATTACTAATACAGTGAAGTTTAGACCGACAAGAAAAAGCAGTAAAACAGGGCGTGAAATAAATAGAGCTCCATCTAAAAAAGAGATAGAGGACTTTAAAGAATATCTTTTTGATGAGATTGATATTATAAAACCTAAAGTAATTGTTACTCTTGGAAATGTACCATTGAAAACTATGATGAGTAATGAAAATAACAAAATTGGAGAGCTTCATGGAAAAAATATTAAAGTAAACATAAAGAATAAGGAATATGATTTATTTCCTTTATATCATCCTGCAGCAGTTATCTATAGAAGGGAACTAAAAGAAGTATATATAGATGATTTAAAAAAGTTGAAAAAATTTAAAGAAAGTACATTAAAAGACTAGGGTACGAAGTATATTATCCTAGTCTTTTAATTTAATTTAATAATATGGTGTAAAAGCAGTAAAATGTGATTTTATGTATTATAATCCTAAAAAAGTAAACAATAAGCATTAGATACTGAAATAATCTGATATAAATATGAAAACAATAATTAAGTAGATTGATAAAAAGGAGGATCAAGAATGACAAAAAAGATGAAGACAATGGATGGGAATGAAGCTGCAGCTTATGTATCTTATGCTTTTACAGAAGTAGCAGCAATTTTTCCTATTACCCCTTCTTCTCCTATGGCAGAGAAAGTGGACGAATGGGCTGCTAAAGGAAAAAAGAATTTGTTTGGACAGCCTGTAAAGGTTTCAGAGCTTCAATCTGAAGCAGGTGCTGCAGGAGCTATGCATGGATCTTTGCAAGGAGGAGCGTTGACTACTACTTATACAGCATCTCAAGGATTGCTTTTGATGATTCCAAATATGTATAAAATGGCTGGTGAATTACTTCCAGGGGTATTTCATGTAAGTGCTAGAGCGTTGGCAACTCACGCATTATCTATATTTGGAGATCATCAGGATGTTATGGCAGCAAGACAAAGTGGTTTTGCATTACTTGCATCTAGTAGTGTACAGGAAGTTATTGATTTAGGAGGAATCGCTCATCTAGCTGCTATAAAGTCTAGAGTACCATTTTTACATTTCTTTGATGGATTTAGAACTTCTCACGAAATTCAAAAGGTAGAATTAATCGATTATGAAGATTTTAGAAAATTATTAGATTTTGAAGCAGTAAAAGATTTTCGTAATCGTTCATTAAATCCTGAAAGACCAGTTCTGAGGGGTACAGCACAAAATCCTGATATTTATTTTCAAGGAAGAGAAGCATCTAATGTGTTCTATGAAAAGGTACCAGATATTGTAGCAGATTATATGAAGAAAATCAGTAAAATTACAGGAAGAGAGTATCATCCATTTGACTATTATGGTGATGCTGCTGCTGAGTATGTAATTGTTGCAATGGGTTCAGTTTGTGAAACAATTGAAGAGACAGTGGATTATTTGATGGCTAAAGGAGAAAGAGTAGGTGTAATAAAAGTAAGGCTGTATAGACCTTTCTCAGAAAAATACTTCTTTAATGTATTGCCTAAGAGTGTGAAGAAAATTGCAGTACTTGATCGTACAAAAGAACCTGGAGCTGTAGGAGAGCCTTTATATACTGACGTACGGAGTCTTTTCTATGATAAAGAAAATCAACCAATCATTGTAGGAGGAAGATATGGTCTTGGTTCAAAGGATACTACTCCAGATCAGATTGTAGCTGTATACAACAACCTTAAAAAGGATACTCCAAAGAATGGTTTTACTATTGGCATCATAGATGATGTAAGTCATACTTCATTAGAAGAGGAAAAAGCAATTGAGACTACTCCAGAAGGAACAATAAGCTGTAAATTCTGGGGATTAGGTTCTGATGGAACTGTTGGAGCTAACAAAATGGCTATTAAAATTATAGGAGATAATACAGATCTTTATGCTCAAGCTTATTTTTCCTACGATAGTAAGAAATCAGGAGGAACAACTATATCTCATTTAAGATTTGGAAAAAAACCAATAAAATCTACTTATTTAATTAATTATGCTGATTTTATTGCTTGCCATAATAAATCCTATGTAAATCATTATGATTTATTAAAAGGAATCAAACAAAATGGAACGTTTGTACTCAACTGCCCGTGGACAGAAGAAGAGCTTGATGAAAAATTACCAGCATCTCTTAAAAGAGTGATTGCTGAGAAAAATATTAATTTTTATATTATTGATGCAGTAAAAATTGCACAAGCAATTGGTCTTGGTGGAAGAATAAATATGATAATGCAGTCAGCATTTTTTAAGTTAGCTAAGGTGATTCCTATAGAAGATGCTGTAAGATATCTAAAAGAATCAGTTGTAAAAACCTATGGAAAAAAAGGTGAAAAAATTGTTCAAATGAATCATAAAGCAATTGATCAAGGGGTAAAAGAATTAGTAAAAGTAAATGTTCCAAGCAATTGGACAAATCTTATGGATGAAAAAGCACCAATTGCAGATGAACCATATTTTGTTAAACATATTCAAAGACCAATGGCTAAAAATGAAGGAGATAATTTACCAGTAAGTGCATTCAATGGAATAGAAGATGGAACTTTCCCATTAGGAACAACAGCTTATGAAAAACGAGGTATTGCTGTAATGCTTCCTCAGTGGCAGGTAGACAAATGTATTCAATGTAATCAGTGTTCATATATATGTCCACATGCAACTATTAGACCATTTTTACTTAATGAGCAAGAAATGAAAAATAAACCAGAGAGTTTTAATACAAAGAAAGCTTTAGGAAAAGGTATGGAAAATTTACAATATAGAATTCAAGTAAGTCCATTAGATTGTACAGGCTGTGGAAACTGTGCAGATATTTGTCCAGCACCTCAAAAAGCTTTAGTAATGGTGAATGCTGAAGAGGAAATGGCTAGAGAAAAAGATAATTGGGAATATGCAGTGAAAAATATTTCTATAAAAGATGAATTAATGAACAAATATACTGTTAAGGGAAGTCAGTTTTTAAAGCCTTTACTTGAATTCTCGGGTGCTTGTGCAGGATGTGGAGAGACAGCATATTTAAAACTTATTACCCAGCTTTATGGAGATCGTATGATGATCGCTAATGCTACAGGCTGTTCTTCTATTTGGGGAGGAAGTGCACCTTCTGTTCCATTTACAACTAATTGTGAAGGGAAAGGGCCTGCTTGGGCAAATTCATTATTTGAAGATAATGCGGAGTATGGTTACGGTATGTATCTAGGTATAGAACAAATAAGAGAGAGATTGAGAGATTTAATGAATGAGGCTCAAAGTTCAGATTTAGATGAAGAATGTAAAGCTGCAATGAGAGATTATATAGAAGTAATGGAAGATGGAGAAGAATGCAAAAAAGCAGCACAAAAGCTACTTGCTGTTTTAATAGCACATAATCATAAAGATAATCAAGTTGTTCAAGAGATATTAGAGAAAAAAGATTTTCTTATTAAAAAATCTGTATGGATTGTTGGTGGAGATGGATGGGCTTATGATATCGGATATGGAGGACTTGACCATGTTCTTGCATCTGGAGATGATATAAATGTATTAGTATTTGATACAGAGGTGTACTCTAATACAGGAGGACAATCATCTAAAGCAACACCAACAGCAGCAGTAGCAAAATTTGCAGCATCTGGTAAGAAAATAAGAAAGAAAGATTTAGGATTGATGGCTATGAGCTATGGGTATGTATATGTTGCACAAGTAGCTATGGGTGCAAATATGAATCAGACCATCAAAGCAATTAAAGAGGCTGAAAAGTACAAAGGACCATCTCTTATTATTTGTTATGCACCATGTATAAATCATGGAATTAAAACAGGAATGGGAACAACTGTAGCACAAGAGAAAAAAGCAGTAGATGCAGGATATTGGCATCTATATAGATATAATCCTGACTTAAATAAACAAGGAAAGAATCCATTTGTTTTAGATTCTAAAGAACCAACAGCATCTTTTAGAGAATATATTGAAGGTGAGATTCGATATACTCAGCTTAAAAATACATTCCCAGATATTGCAGAAAACTTATTTAATGCAGCTCAGGAGCATGCAAAAGAAAGATATAGTATTTATAAGCGTTTAGCAGAAATGAAATATTAATAAAAAAGAGTCCAGGTTCTTTGACCTGGATACTCTTTTATTTTTCGTTTTCATCTACCCATTCCTTTGCGTTTTCTACTTCTAATTCGTTAGGAATAGGAACGCTAGATTCTAGTTTTAAGTTTTGTATATTTGTCCAAGGAGCAGTTTTGTGATTTTCTATTGGCTTTGTGTTTTTATTTAATTTGATTTTGGACATAGTATCCCTCCTTATTATTAGTATTTTCAAAGTTGATAAAATCTATTAATAGCAGTATAAGGTAAATTATAGGTATCCGTAGATAAACAGTTTCAAAAAGAAATATAAAGAACAGTTCATTCAAGATAATTTTTGAAAAAACAAAACTTCATTCCATGAAAAAATACTAAACCTTCAAAACTCACTTCGTTCAAACAATGAAGGTTCTTAACGTATTTTTTATGAAATTTCAGTAAGTTTTTTTACAAAAGTTATCGAAGTCATTCACTTATCTTTATATATTTCTTTTTTTCATGTTGAAGTTGTTTACCTATATATTACAAAAAAATTGATAAAAATATTGACATATATAATGATATATGTTATAGTAATATCCGTTGCTCATAAAAAGCAACCTTTTAAATCTAGAAGAAAATTCTAGTTGACTTAAGACAAGAAACGTGGTAAGATGATTCTTGTCGCCACTGAAGAGGACTACTAAAAAGCTTGGCAAATGCTAAGTAGAGTGATACAACAAATAAAAAGTTGTGGCAGTTAAAAAAAGTTCTTGACAGTGAGATAGAAAAGTGTTAAACTGATTAAGTCGCTAAACGGCGACCAAGTAAAAAGTTGATCCTTGAAAACTATACAGTATAAGAAATTAAGCCAGATACTCGTTATAAACGAGAAACGTTCAATTCGAATTCTTTTATTTGAGAGTTTGATCCTGGCTCAGGATGAACGCTGGCGGCGTGCCTAACACATGCAAGTCGAGCGAGAAGCTGTCAATGATCCTTCGGGAGATTTGATTAGTGGAAAGCGGCGGACGGGTGAGTAACGCGTGGGCAACCTGCCCTATACACAGGGATAGCCTCGGGAAACCGGGATTAATACCTGATAAAGCTCTAGTACCGCATGGTACATGAGTCAAAGCTTTAGCGGTATAGGATGGGCCCGCGTCTGATTAGCTAGTTGGTGAGGTAACGGCTCACCAAGGCAACGATCAGTAGCCGACCTGAGAGGGTGATCGGCCACACTGGAACTGAGACACGGTCCAGACTCCTACGGGAGGCAGCAGTGGGGAATATTGCACAATGGGCGAAAGCCTGATGCAGCAACGCCGCGTGAGTGATGAAGGCCTTCGGGTCGTAAAACTCTGTCCTAAGGGAAGAAAACTGACGGTACCTTAGGAGGAAGCCCCGGCTAACTACGTGCCAGCAGCCGCGGTAATACGTAGGGGGCGAGCGTTATCCGGAATCACTGGGCGTAAAGGGTGCGTAGGCGGCCGATAAAGTCTGGGGTGAAAGGCTACGGCTCAACCGTAGTAAGCCTTGGAAACTTATTGGCTTGAGTGCAGGAGAGGAGAGTGGAATTCCTAGTGTAGCGGTGAAATGCGTAGATATTAGGAGGAACACCAGTGGCGAAGGCGACTCTCTGGACTGTAACTGACGCTGAGGCACGAAAGCGTGGGGAGCGAACAGGATTAGATACCCTGGTAGTCCACGCCGTAAACGATGAGTGCTAGGTGTCGGAGGTTCATCCCTTCGGTGCCGCAGCTAACGCATTAAGCACTCCGCCTGGGGAGTACGGTCGCAAGACTGAAACTCAAAGGAATTGACGGGGACCCGCACAAGCAGCGGAGCATGTGGTTTAATTCGAAGCAACGCGAAGAACCTTACCAGGACTTGACATCCTCTGCATTAACCTTAATCGGTGAAATCCCTCCGGGGACAGAGAGACAGGTGGTGCATGGTTGTCGTCAGCTCGTGTCGTGAGATGTTGGGTTAAGTCCCGCAACGAGCGCAACCCTTGTCTTTAGTTGCCAGCATTTCGGATGGGCACTCTAGAGAGACTGCCGGGGATAACTCGGAGGAAGGTGGGGATGACGTCAAATCATCATGCCCCTTATGTTCTGGGCTACACACGTGCTACAATGGCTGGTACAACGGGAAGCGAAGGAGTAATCTGGAGCAAATCCTAAAAGCCAGTCTCAGTTCGGATTGTGGGCTGCAACTCGCCCACATGAAGCTGGAGTTGCTAGTAATCGTGGATCAGAATGCCGCGGTGAATGCGTTCCCGGGTCTTGTACACACCGCCCGTCACACCACGGGAGTTGGGGGCACCCGAAGTCAGCTATCTAACCTTATGGAGGAAGCTGCCGAAGGTGAAATCAATAACTGGGGTGAAGTCGTAACAAGGTAGCCGTATCGGAAGGTGCGGCTGGATCACCTCCTTTCTAAGGAGAAAGGCTTAACTTATACTGCATAGTTTTGAAGGATCAAACCTTCAAATAAGGGGCTACAGTGAAATAAATATTTCTGTAGTACTGCTTTGTACTTTGAAAACTGAACAATGCATATAAAATACAATTTTTACTGGTCAAGCTATAAAGAGCATAGGGCGGATGCCTTGGCACCAGGAGCCGATGAAGGACGTGGTAAGCTGCGATAAGCCTCGGGTAGCTGCAAGCAAGCGTTGATCCGGGGATTTCCGAATGGGGAAACCTACTTAAGGTAATACTTAAGTAACTATTACTGAATCCATAGGTAATGGTAGGCATACCAGGGGAACTGAAACATCTAAGTACCCTGAGGAAGAGAAAGAAAACTCGATTCCCTAAGTAGCGGCGAGCGAAAGGGGACTAGCCCAAACCTAAAGAATTTTCTTTAGGGGTTGCGGATATACTCATAAGAGCGAAGAATAAGTAGTTGAAGAAGTCTGGAAAGGCTCACCGTAGAAGGTAATAGTCCTGTAGGCGAAACTTAGTCTAGCTTGAGTATACTCCAGAGTACCACGAGACACGTGAAACCTTGTGGGAAGCAGGGGGGACCACCCCCCAAGGCTAAATACTACCTGGTGACCGATAGCGCATAGTACCGTGAGGGAAAGGTGAAAAGAACCCCGGGAGGGGAGTGAAATAGAACCTGAAACCCTATGTTTACAAGCAGTGGAAGTTCTTTTTATGAACGACCGCGTACTTTTTGTAGAACGGGCCAACGAGTTACGGTATGCAGCAAGGTTAAGTAGTTATGCTACGGAGCCGCAGCGAAAGCGAGTCTGAATAGGGCGATTTTAGTTGTATGCCGTAGACCCGAAACCGGGTGACCTATCCATGAGCAGGTTGAAGCGGAAGTAAAATTTCGTGGAGGACCGAACCCATGTCTGTTGAAAAAGGCTGGGATGACTTGTGGATAGCGGAGAAATTCCAATCGAACTCGGAGATAGCTGGTTCTCCCCGAAATAGCTTTAGGGCTAGCCTTAAAAGTTGTGATACGGAGGTAGAGCACTGAATGTCCTAGGGGCCCTCACCGGTTACCGAAGACTATCAAACTCCGAATGCCGTAATCATAATTTTAGGAGTCAGACTATGTGTGATAAGATTCATAGTCGAGAGGGAAACAGCCCAGACCGTCAGCTAAGGTCCCTAAGTACAGGTTAAGTGGAAAAGGATGTGGGATTGCATAGACAACTAGGATGTTGGCTTAGAAGCAGCCATTCATTCAAAGAGTGCGTAATAGCTCACTAGTCGAGTGATCCTGCGCCGAAAATTACCGGGGCTCAAACCTGTCACCGAAGCTACGGCATCCCTTTGGGATGGGTAGGGGAGCATTGTATACGGGTTGAAGCTGTACCGTAAGGAGCAGTGGACTGTATACAAGAGAGAATGTTGGCATGAGTAGCGAGAGGCAGGTGAGAATCCTGCCCGCCGAAAACCTAAGGTTTCCTGAGGAAGGTTCGTCCACTCAGGGTTAGTCGGGACCTAAGCCGAGGACGAAAGTCGTAGGCGATGGACAACAGGTTGAAATTCCTGTACCACCGAAAATCGTTTGAGCAATGGGGTGACACAGGAGGATAGGTTAAGCGCACCGTTGGTTGTGTGCGTCCAAGCGTTTAGGAAGTCGAGATAGGCAAATCCGTTTCGATAATTCTGAGACGTGATGGGGAGCGAAAAACAAGTAGCGAACTTACTGATTCCACACTGTCAAGAAAAGCCTCTAGCGAGATTGTAGGTGCCCGTACCGCAAACCGACACAGGTAGGTGAGGAGAGAATCCTAAGGCGAGCGAGAGAACTATTGTTAAGGAACTCGGCAAAATGACCCCGTAACTTCGGGAGAAGGGGTGCCACGTTAGGGTGCAAGCCCGAGGTGGCCGCAGAGAATAGGCCCAAGCGACTGTTTAGCAAAAACACAGGTCTCTGCTAAGTCGAAAGACGATGTATAGGGGCTGACGCCTGCCCGGTGCTGGAAGGTTAAGGGGAAGTGTTAACGAAAGTGAAGCACAGAACTTAAGCCCCAGTAAACGGCGGCCGTAACTATAACGGTCCTAAGGTAGCGAAATTCCTTGTCGGGTAAGTTCCGACCCGCACGAAAGGCGTAACGATTTGGGCACTGTCTCAACAATAGACTCGGTGAAATTGTAGTACCGGTGAAGATGCCGGTTACCCGCAGCAGGACGGAAAGACCCCGTGGAGCTTTACTGTAGCCTGACACTGGATTTTGGTATTACATGTACAGGATAGGTGGGAGACTGAGAAGCATGCACGCCAGTGTGTGTGGAGTCGACGTTGGGATACCACTCTTGTAATACTGAAGTTCTAACCATAAGCTGTGAATCCAGCTTTGGGACACTGTCAGGTGGGCAGTTTGACTGGGGCGGTCGCCTCCTAAAGAGTAACGGAGGCGCCCAAAGGTTCCCTCAGCGCGGTCGGAAATCGCGCGAAGAGTGCAAAGGCAGAAGGGAGCTTGATTGCGAGACACACAGGTCGAGCAAGGACGAAAGTCGGGCTTAGTGATCCGGTGGTTCCGAGTGGAAGGGCCATCGCTCAACGGATAAAAGCTACCCCGGGGATAACAGGCTTATCTCCCCCAAGAGTCCACATCGACGGGGAGGTTTGGCACCTCGATGTCGGCTCGTCTCATCCTGGGGCTGAAGTAGGTCCCAAGGGTTGGGCTGTTCGCCCATTAAAGAGGCACGCGAGCTGGGTTCAGAACGTCGTGAGACAGTTCGGTCCCTATCCGCTGTGGGCGTAGGAAATTTGAGAGGAGCTGTCCTTAGTACGAGAGGACCGGGATGGACGTACCTCTGGTGCATCAGTTGTCACGCCAGTGGCACAGCTGAGTAGCTATGTACGGAAGGGATAAGCGCTGAAGGCATCTAAGCGCGAAGCCCCCCTTAAGATAAGATTTCCCATGGAGTTAATCCAGTAAGACCCCAGAAAGACGATCTGGTTGATAGGTCGGAGGTGTAAGGGCAGTAATGTCTTTAGCTGACCGATACTAATAGGTCGAGGGCTTGACCAAAATATGCATTGTTTAGTTTTGAGGGTATAATATAGTAATCCAGTGGCAATAGCGAAGGGGTCACACCTGTTCCCATACCGAACACAGAAGTTAAGCCCTTCAGCGCTGATGGTACTTAGGCGGAGACGCCTTGGGAGAGTAGGTCGTCGCTGGTTTAATGAATAATCCAAAACGAAGTAAAGTCGTTTTGGATTTTTTTTGTACAAGATTTAGGTGCGAAAGTTGGGGGGCATTATGCAATTTAGATATTTATCCGGTAAAAATTTACTTATTTTAGTATTCTTAATCTCCATTGTTTTGTCTAGTTGCTCATATAGTAAAAACACAAATACTTCTAGTAATGAGAAACAATTAACTTCAATCAAGAAAAAAGAAACAACTATTGAAAAAAAGAAAGTAGAAGATGATATAATATTTTTATTAAATAATTATGAATTCAATCTTAATAAACCTTTTGAAGATAATGTACTAAAAAACTTAAATGCAAATGATCTAGCAATTTTAAGAAACTCAATCTATGCAAAATATGGGTATATATTTTCTACAAAAAAATATAGTGATTATTTTTCTCAGTTAAGTTGGTATACACCAACTAGTAAGTATGCTGAATCGATGCTAACTAACATTGATAATGAAAATATTAAAAAAATTACTGACTTAGAGAAATGCTTAGAGAATTTACAGTTTAAGAGTAGTAAACTAGGATTTTCAATTACCTTTCCTCTTAATTGGAAAGGTAATTATGAAGTTGTTGAGGATAGTATGGGTATTATTGTATACTTTAAACCTTCGAAAAAGATGGAAGCAAAATGCGGAGAATTCTTTATTATAGTTAATACTGAATCAGAAAATTATTATCAAGATATATATGATACTATTGGAAGTATGAGGTTCTTTGAGGTTAATAACACTAAATACTTTATAGGCGTTCCAACTGATTTCCCTTTGCCTGATAACCATCCTGAAAAGGAATTGTTTATAAAAATGAAATTAGATATACCAGATATTTTAGAAACAATCAAACCTTTATAAAATAGGATCCTTTATCCCTAAAGTGATTTTAGATTTAGTTTAATTTAAAAAAATAACAGATCAAAGGCTTTTAGTCATTTGATCTGTTTGTTTTTCTTATTTGGGTTTGGATATATTTTTGAATGGTTTCAGATTAATAATTCATATTCTAATTCGTCTTTAAAAATATTATGACGATACATAGGACAGAAAACAATATGATAATTGATGTTATATTTACTGTGACTTATTGTCTTGTTTTTTGTATTTTTCAATGACATACTTCATACCTTCTTCAATTAAGTCATTAGCATTTGTTTTTAATTTGATAGCCAATATTTTGATTTCAGTGTATAAATCTTCGTCTAATGTAGTGTTAATATTCTTTCTTGCCATTTTTAAACACCTCCTAAACTAATTTTAGCACATAGTTGACTATACATCAATGGTGTATTAAAATAAACACATGGATAACAATGTTAAGGAGGTGAAAATATGAAGTTATCGTTTAAATTTAAGCCAAGTTTTACAATTAAACAGTTAAATATTATAAAGGGTTGCCTGTTAAGGTGGAAACTTAAATATCAAACCTCTCACGAAGCCACCGATTAATGTCTCGGTGGTAATTCACAAAAAGATAAAGAAGATTTAGGATTATAAAAAATAGATAAAATATTATTTCGACATGGGATATGTGATTACCTTTAGTAATTTTGGTTATCATTCTGAAAAATAATTATTCAAAAAAAGAATAAACGATTTAAAAATTCTAGTTGACTTAAGACAATAAACGTGGTAAGATAATTCTTGTCGCTACTGAAGAGAACTATTAAAAAGCTTGGTAAATGCTAAGTAGAGTGATACAACAAATAAAAAGTTGTGGCAGTTAAAAAAAGTTCTTGACAGTGAGATGAAAAAGTGTTAAACTGATTAAGTCGCTAAACGGCGACTGAGTAAAAAAAGTTGATCTTTGAAAACTATACAGTATAAGAAATTAAGCCAGATACTCGTTATAAACGAGAAACGTTCAATTCGAATTCTTTTATTTGAGAGTTTGATCCTGGCTCAGGATGAACGCTGGCGGCGTGCCTAACACATGCAAGTCGAGCGAGAAGCTGTCAATGATCCTTCGGGAGATTTGATTAGTGGAAAGCGGCGGACGGGTGAGTAACGCGTGGGCAACCTGCCCTATACACAGGGATAGCCTCGGGAAACCGGGATTAATACCTGATAAAGCTCTAGTACCGCATGGTACATGAGTCAAAGCTTTAGCGGTATAGGATGGGCCCGCGTCTGATTAGCTAGTTGGTGAGGTAACGGCTCACCAAGGCAACGATCAGTAGCCGACCTGAGAGGGTGATCGGCCACACTGGAACTGAGACACGGTCCAGACTCCTACGGGAGGCAGCAGTGGGGAATATTGCACAATGGGCGAAAGCCTGATGCAGCAACGCCGCGTGAGTGATGAAGGCCTTCGGGTCGTAAAACTCTGTCCTAAGGGAAGAAAACTGACGGTACCTTAGGAGGAAGCCCCGGCTAACTACGTGCCAGCAGCCGCGGTAATACGTAGGGGGCGAGCGTTATCCGGAATCACTGGGCGTAAAGGGTGCGTAGGCGGCCGATAAAGTCTGGGGTGAAAGGCTACGGCTCAACCGTAGTAAGCCTTGGAAACTTATTGGCTTGAGTGCAGGAGAGGAGAGTGGAATTCCTAGTGTAGCGGTGAAATGCGTAGATATTAGGAGGAACACCAGTGGCGAAGGCGACTCTCTGGACTGTAACTGACGCTGAGGCACGAAAGCGTGGGGAGCGAACAGGATTAGATACCCTGGTAGTCCACGCCGTAAACGATGAGTGCTAGGTGTCGGAGGTTCATCCCTTCGGTGCCGCAGCTAACGCATTAAGCACTCCGCCTGGGGAGTACGGTCGCAAGACTGAAACTCAAAGGAATTGACGGGGACCCGCACAAGCAGCGGAGCATGTGGTTTAATTCGAAGCAACGCGAAGAACCTTACCAGGACTTGACATCCTCTGCATTAACCTTAATCGGTGAAATCCCTCCGGGGACAGAGAGACAGGTGGTGCATGGTTGTCGTCAGCTCGTGTCGTGAGATGTTGGGTTAAGTCCCGCAACGAGCGCAACCCTTGTCTTTAGTTGCCAGCATTTCGGATGGGCACTCTAGAGAGACTGCCGGGGATAACTCGGAGGAAGGTGGGGATGACGTCAAATCATCATGCCCCTTATGTTCTGGGCTACACACGTGCTACAATGGCTGGTACAACGGGAAGCGAAGGAGTAATCTGGAGCAAATCCTAAAAGCCAGTCTCAGTTCGGATTGTGGGCTGCAACTCGCCCACATGAAGCTGGAGTTGCTAGTAATCGTGGATCAGAATGCCGCGGTGAATGCGTTCCCGGGTCTTGTACACACCGCCCGTCACACCACGGGAGTTGGGGGCACCCGAAGTCAGCTATCTAACCTTATGGAGGAAGCTGCCGAAGGTGAAATCAATAACTGGGGTGAAGTCGTAACAAGGTAGCCGTATCGGAAGGTGCGGCTGGATCACCTCCTTTCTAAGGAGAAAGGCTTAACTTATACTGCATAGTTTTGAAGGATCAAACCTTCAAATAAGGGGCTACAGTGAAATAAATATTTCTGTAGTACTGCTTTGTACTTTGAAAACTGAACAATGCATATAAAATACAATTTTTACTGGTCAAGCTATAAAGAGCATAGGGCGGATGCCTTGGCACCAGGAGCCGATGAAGGACGTGGTAAGCTGCGATAAGCCTCGGGTAGCTGCAAGCAAGCGTTGATCCGGGGATTTCCGAATGGGGAAACCTACTTAAGGTAATACTTAAGTAACTATTACTGAATCCATAGGTAATGGTAGGCATACCAGGGGAACTGAAACATCTAAGTACCCTGAGGAAGAGAAAGAAAACTCGATTCCCTAAGTAGCGGCGAGCGAAAGGGGACTAGCCCAAACCTAAAGAATTTTCTTTAGGGGTTGTGGATATACTCATAAGAGCGAAGAATAAGTAGTTGAAGAAGTCTGGAAAGGCTCACCGTAGAAGGTAATAGTCCTGTAGGCGAAACTTAGTCTAGCTTGAGTATACTCCAGAGTACCACGAGACACGTGAAACCTTGTGGGAAGCAGGGGGGACCACCCCCCAAGGCTAAATACTACCTGGTGACCGATAGCGCATAGTACCGTGAGGGAAAGGTGAAAAGAACCCCGGGAGGGGAGTGAAATAGAACCTGAAACCCTATGTTTACAAGCAGTGGAAGTTCTTTTTATGAACGACCGCGTACTTTTTGTAGAACGGGCCAACGAGTTACGGTATGCAGCAAGGTTAAGTAGTTATGCTACGGAGCCGCAGCGAAAGCGAGTCTGAATAGGGCGATTTTAGTTGTATGCCGTAGACCCGAAACCGGGTGACCTATCCATGAGCAGGTTGAAGCGGAAGTAAAATTTCGTGGAGGACCGAACCCATGTCTGTTGAAAAAGGCTGGGATGACTTGTGGATAGCGGAGAAATTCCAATCGAACTCGGAGATAGCTGGTTCTCCCCGAAATAGCTTTAGGGCTAGCCTTAAAAGTTGTGATACGGAGGTAGAGCACTGAATGTCCTAGGGGCCCTCACCGGTTACCGAAGACTATCAAACTCCGAATGCCGTAATCATAATTTTAGGAGTCAGACTATGTGTGATAAGATTCATAGTCGAGAGGGAAACAGCCCAGACCGTCAGCTAAGGTCCCTAAGTACAGGTTAAGTGGAAAAGGATGTGGGATTGCATAGACAACTAGGATGTTGGCTTAGAAGCAGCCATTCATTCAAAGAGTGCGTAATAGCTCACTAGTCGAGTGATCCTGCGCCGAAAATTACCGGGGCTCAAACCTGTCACCGAAGCTACGGCATCCCTTTGGGATGGGTAGGGGAGCATTGTATACGGGTTGAAGCTGTACCGTAAGGAGCAGTGGACTGTATACAAGAGAGAATGTTGGCATGAGTAGCGAGAGGCAGGTGAGAATCCTGCCCGCCGAAAACCTAAGGTTTCCTGAGGAAGGTTCGTCCACTCAGGGTTAGTCGGGACCTAAGCCGAGGACGAAAGTCGTAGGCGATGGACAACAGGTTGAAATTCCTGTACCACCGAAAATCGTTTGAGCAATGGGGTGACACAGGAGGATAGGTTAAGCGCACCGTTGGTTGTGTGCGTCCAAGCGTTTAGGAAGTCGAGATAGGCAAATCCGTTTCGATAATTCTGAGACGTGATGGGGAGCGAAAAACAAGTAGCGAACTTACTGATTCCACACTGTCAAGAAAAGCCTCTAGCGAGATTGTAGGTGCCCGTACCGCAAACCGACACAGGTAGGTGAGGAGAGAATCCTAAGGCGAGCGAGAGAACTATTGTTAAGGAACTCGGCAAAATGACCCCGTAACTTCGGGAGAAGGGGTGCCACGTTAGGGTGCAAGCCCGAGGTGGCCGCAGAGAATAGGCCCAAGCGACTGTTTAGCAAAAACACAGGTCTCTGCTAAGTCGAAAGACGATGTATAGGGGCTGACGCCTGCCCGGTGCTGGAAGGTTAAGGGGAAGTGTTAACGAAAGTGAAGCACAGAACTTAAGCCCCAGTAAACGGCGGCCGTAACTATAACGGTCCTAAGGTAGCGAAATTCCTTGTCGGGTAAGTTCCGACCCGCACGAAAGGCGTAACGATTTGGGCACTGTCTCAACAATAGACTCGGTGAAATTGTAGTACCGGTGAAGATGCCGGTTACCCGCAGCAGGACGGAAAGACCCCGTGGAGCTTTACTGTAGCCTGACACTGGATTTTGGTATTACATGTACAGGATAGGTGGGAGACTGAGAAGCATGCACGCCAGTGTGTGTGGAGTCGACGTTGGGATACCACTCTTGTAATACTGAAGTTCTAACCATAAGCTGTGAATCCAGCTTTGGGACACTGTCAGGTGGGCAGTTTGACTGGGGCGGTCGCCTCCTAAAGAGTAACGGAGGCGCCCAAAGGTTCCCTCAGCGCGGTCGGAAATCGCGCGAAGAGTGCAAAGGCAGAAGGGAGCTTGATTGCGAGACACACAGGTCGAGCAAGGACGAAAGTCGGGCTTAGTGATCCGGTGGTTCCGAGTGGAAGGGCCATCGCTCAACGGATAAAAGCTACCCCGGGGATAACAGGCTTATCTCCCCCAAGAGTCCACATCGACGGGGAGGTTTGGCACCTCGATGTCGGCTCGTCTCATCCTGGGGCTGAAGTAGGTCCCAAGGGTTGGGCTGTTCGCCCATTAAAGAGGCACGCGAGCTGGGTTCAGAACGTCGTGAGACAGTTCGGTCCCTATCCGCTGTGGGCGTAGGAAATTTGAGAGGAGCTGTCCTTAGTACGAGAGGACCGGGATGGACGTACCTCTGGTGCATCAGTTGTCACGCCAGTGGCACAGCTGAGTAGCTATGTACGGAAGGGATAAGCGCTGAAGGCATCTAAGCGCGAAGCCCCCCTTAAGATAAGATTTCCCATGGAGTTAATCCAGTAAGACCCCAGAAAGACGATCTGGTTGATAGGTCGGAGGTGTAAGGGCAGTAATGTCTTTAGCTGACCGATA
Source organism: Crassaminicella indica (assembly GCF_019203185.1). Lineage (NCBI taxonomy): Bacteria > Bacillati > Bacillota > Clostridia > Eubacteriales > Clostridiaceae > Crassaminicella > Crassaminicella indica. Next base: position 1,015,095 of record NZ_CP078093.1, read on the forward strand.
CTAATAGGTCGAGGGCTTGACCAAAATATGCATTGTTTAGTTTTGAGGGTATAATATAATAATCCAGTGGCAATAGCGAAGGGGTCACACCTGTTCCCATACCGAACACAGAAGTTAAGCCCTTCAGCGCTGATGGTACTTAGGCGGAGACGCCTTGGGAGAGTAGGTCGTCGCTGGTTTGAAAACTCACAGCGAATGAATTTCGTTGTGAGTTTTTTACATATAAGAAAATATGTTCTTTTTATTTTCCATTCTAAAATTGTTTATCTATAGATAAACAACATCAACATTAAAAAAGAAATATATAAAGATAAGTGAATGACTTCGATAACTTTTGTAAAAAAACTTACTGAAATTTCATGAAAAATACGTTAAGAACCTTCATTGTTTGAACGAAGTGAGTTTTGAAGGTTTAGTATTTTTTCATGGAATGAAGTTTTGTTTTTTCAAAAGTTATCTGGAATGAACTATCTTTTATATTTCATTTTGAAGTTGTTTGCCTATAGAAAAATTTGGGATTGTTTCTCACGTATTTACACATTTTTTTTATGATGATATAATAAGAAATACTTGTAGGCATGAGAGTTTGAGAGCTGCACTAGTTAACCTATGACGATAGGTTTAGCGCTGTGCTTTTTTTGTTGAAAGCTATTTATTTGAGGAGAGATTTTATTGAATAAGAAATTTTATGATAGAGTAGGAGCAAGTCCCATTATTGCAGCAGTAAATAGTATGGAGAAATTGGATATAGCTATTAAATCACCTTGTGAGATTATATTTTTATTAACAGGAAATATTTTCAACTTAAAAAGTATTATAGATAAAGTAAAAGGTCAAGGAATGAATATATATGTACATATTGACCTTATGGAAGGATTTTCAAAGGATACGGTTGCATTAAATTATATTTATGAAAATATGAAGCCTGATGGAATTATTACTACAAAGAGTAGTATTGTTAAAAAGGCAAAAAGCATGAATATATTTGTTATACAAAGACTTTTTATATTAGATTCTTTATCTCTTGAGACAGGAATTAATTCAGTAAAAGCTACAAGACCTGATGCAATAGAAGTTATGCCTGGAATTATGCCAAAAATTATTAAGAATGTATATGATAAAACAAGGATTCCTGTTATTGCAGGTGGATTGATAAATGATAAAGAGGATGTAATAGGAAGTCTTAAGGCTGGAGCTATAGGAATATCAACTAGTAGAAAAGAGATTTGGGATATGTAAAAATCAATTGCTGTAATATTAATGGTTTATAATATTTTTTATATAACTTATACAAATATAAGTGGATCACACACAAGCTTATGCAAAATGAAAGGAGATCTGTTTTATGAAAAAAACGAAAATTGTATGTACCATTGGACCTGCAAGTGAGAAGAAAGAGATATTAAAAGAGCTTATTAAAAATGGGATGAACGTGGCGCGTTTAAATTTTTCCCACGGAAGTCATGATGAGCATCAAAAGAGAATTGATACAATAAAGGAAGTAAGAGAGGAATTAGGCATACCTGTAGCTATATTATTAGATACAAAAGGACCTGAAATTAGGACTGGAAATTTTAAAAATGGAGAAGCTTTTTTAAATGAAGGAGAATTATTTACATTAACAACAAGAGAAGTTCTTGGAGATGTAACTATTGGAAGTATTACATATAAAGAACTGCCTAAAGATGTAAAATCAGGAGATACAATTCTTATTGATGATGGTTTAGTAGAATTAGAAGTTTTAGAAATTTGTGATGGAACAGATATAAAATGTAAGATTAAAAATTCAGGTATGATTAAAAATCATAAGGGCGTAAATGTACCTGGAGTAAAAATCAATCTTCCTGCTTTAACACAGAAAGACAAGGATGATATTATTTTTGGAATTAAAAATGGCATTGATTTTATTGCTGCTTCTTTTGTAAGAAAGGCAGAAGACGTACTTGCAATAAGAAAGGTTTTAGAAGAACATAATGCAGAGGATGTTCAAATCATCTCAAAGATTGAAAATCAGGAAGGCGTAGATAATATAGATAAGATTATTGAAGTATCTGATGGAATAATGGTTGCTAGAGGAGATCTAGGTGTTGAGATTCCAACAGAACAGGTTCCACTTGCTCAGAAAATGATGATTCAAAAATGTAATAGTGTAGGAAAACCAGTTATTACAGCTACACAAATGTTAGATTCTATGATTAGAAATCCAAGACCTACTAGAGCAGAAGTAACAGATGTTGCGAATGCTATATTTGATGGTACGGATGCGATTATGTTATCTGGAGAGACAGCTGCTGGAAAATATCCTATTGAAGCTGTAAAGACTATGGCAAATATTGCAAAAACTACAGAGAATGCATTAGATTATGAATCAATTCTTAGAGAAAAGAGTGTAGGAAAAAATATAAGTATTACAGATGCAGTGAGTCATGCAACTTGTACAAGTGCACAGGATTTAGGTGCCTCAGCAATTATTACAGCTACTTCATCAGGACATACTGCAAGAATGGTATCAAAATTTAGACCAAAGGCACCTATTATTGCAGCTACTACAAATGAAAAGGTTGAAAGAAGACTATTATTAAACTGGAACGTATATCCTATTATGACAGATGAAGGAGATTCAACAGATGAGATATTCGACCTTTCGGTAAAAAAAGCATTAGAAGCAGAATATATAAAAGCAGGAGATTTAGTAATCATTACAGCAGGAGTTCCTGTAGGTGTTGCAGGTAGCACTAATACAATTAAAGTTCATATAGCAGGCGAAGTACTTCTTAAAGGAATGGGAATCGGAAGAAAATTAGAATCAGGAAATGTATGCATAGCAAATAATGTTAAAGAAGCAGAGGAAAAATTTAAAGAAGGAGATATTTTAGTTACTATAGCAACAGATAAAGATATGGTACCATATATAGAAAAAGCTTCTGCGATTGTTGTAGAAGAAGGAGGACTAACTTCTCATGCTGCTGTTGTAGGATTAAATTTAGAAAAGCCAGTTATTGTTGGAGCGAAGAATGCTACAAAAGTATTAAAGGATGGACAAGTAGTAACTGTAGATGGTGCAAGTGGTCAAGTATATAGTGGAAAAATAAATATATTATAAATAAAGCATAAAAAGAGAGTATACAAAATGGTATACTCTCAGGTTGCTGACAAACCATTGAAAAATTTCAGTGGTTTGTCTTTTTTAAATATAAAATAAGCGTAGCTTAATATTTTATGAGAATAATCATTCAAAAAAGAATTAAAAGATAGAGATGATAGTATCATCGCTATCTTTTTCATATTTTGTACTGCTGCTGTCATAAGACATTGTTCTTTGACTTTCTCAATTCCGCGAAAGCGGGCATAGCGAAGCCCATGCAGTTGTTTAGCATCTGCAAAGCTTCGCTCAACGGTTTCTTTTCTTCTCTTGTAAATCCGCTTCCCTAACTGATCGTACATAGTAAACCTTTTAACTTTATCTTTATATTTTTCCCATACATGGAGTCTAATTGTTCTAGTTTCATTACCATCATATAAGCATTTTTCTTTATATGGACACTCAGAGCAATTATTTTTATCACTGATATATTCCCTATAACCCTGACGGGTAGTAGTTTTATAATGCATTGGATAAAGATTTGGGCACATTATAACATCCCATTCATCAACATATTGAAATCTATTTTTTGTAAACTTTCCTTTTTTATGTGGTCCAAGTCTGTAACCTATAGCACCCTGTATATTTCTATCATTTAAACCTTTACAAATTGGAGCAGTAAAATATCCAGCATCAAGTCCTACAAATTTCACCTCAAAACCATATTTTTCAATTTGTTCATCTAATATTTGAAGATAAGGTGTTGCATCATTAATATTACCAGGAGTAACATTAACACCTGTAATAATGTTATTCTCTGCATCCACCGTTCTGTGTTCTAGATAGAAGAAACCTTTGGGTTTTCTATCTCTATGCATAAAACCACTGTCAGGATCTGTAATGCTAGATTTAATTCTCTTTATTTCTGGCTCATGTTCTTTTTTTTTAGAGGTTTTTTACCATGATTTATTCTATCTTCATTAATTGCATTTTCTAAATCATCAACATATTCTTTTACTTCAACTTTAATATATTTTTCTTCATACTTATTTTTATTAGCATTAGCTTTAAGATGAGTAGAATCAGTGTATAGTATTTTACCCAATACCAAATTATTATCTATTGCTTGTTTCACTATATTTGAAAAAATTTTTTCAAATATATCAGTACCTGTAAATCTACGTCTTCTATTTTGACTAATAGTAGAATGATGAGGAATCTCATCAGTAATTCCATAACCTAAAAACCATCTATAAGCAATATTATATTTGATTTCTTCCATTAATCTCCTTTCGGAGCGAATACCATAAAGATATCCAATAAACATCATCTTAAATAAAACAACTGGATCAATAGATGGTCTTCCATTATCTAAACAATACTTATCTTCTACTAAATCATATATAAATGAAAAGTTAATATATTTATTGATTTTTCTAAGCAAATGATCTTCAGAAACTAGGTTCTCAATCATAACAGTTTCAATTCTATTTTGGTATCCATTATTCTTAGTTAACAATACAATCAGTCCCTTCGGGAAATTATTCTATATATATTTATTCTACATAAAAAGCGAAAATCCTTTTTGAAAAAAAAGAATTCTCGCTTTTTTATACTTTGTCAACAGTCTGAGAGTATACAAAATGGTATACTCTCTTTTTAAAGCAAAAGACTTAATAAATTTCAGTTGCTTGTATTAGTGGTATTTCACATGATAAAATAATATTGGAAAAATATACAAAGAATGGACATGATTAAGGTGAATTTTTATGTATGAGAAGATATTTGATTTAGATGTTCAAAAAAAGATGGATGTTTTTTTTATGGACGAATTAGCTAAGCATGGTAAAATTGAAATTTTTCAAAAAGGGCAGATTATTAATCCGATGCATCCTGATTATATTTATGTTATCCTTGCGGGTGAGGTTAATCAAGTGATGTATTCTAGAAATGGTGATGAAATAATTTTTTATAGAATTACAGAGGGAAGTATATTTGGAGAAATAGATTTTTTTGATCGAAATAGAACCTTTGTGGTAAATAAAGCTGTAACGCAGTGCAAATTATCGGTGATAAATAGGGAAGCTGTAGAAAATCAATTAAAAAAATATCCTAAAATATATGAATATTTTCTTATGAGTATTATAAGAAAATATAGAATGATCATGCTAGAATTAGCGAACTTTCAATTTAATGATTCAGTTGGGAAACTAGCTGATTTTTTTACAAGGCTATATTATACAGAAAATATTAATGAAAAAAATAACATAAGTATTGTACTTACTCATGAAGAAATTGCTAACAGGATAGGGCTGAATAGGATTACAGTAACAAATGGTATAAAGCTGTTTAAAGATAGAAATTTGATAGAAATAAAAGATAGAAAAATAGTTATTAAGGATATTGAAGGGCTTAAAAAGCTTACAAATATACCTATAGAATAATCAGAAAATATTCTGATTATTTTTTGATAAAAAATGTAATCTAGACTACAGAAAAAAATTTTTTTTTCATATAAAATTCCAATAACGATAAAATTTAAAGGGGGTAAAATTAAAAAATTCAGAATAACAAGTAAATTCATCTATATTAGTATTTTGTAATATGATGCAGGTATTATTTAATTTTATGAAAATTGTAAATTTAGTATTAAATGTTAGGGAGGAATAGTATGAATACTAAAGAAAAAAAGAAAAAAAGAAGCTTTCCTACGGCTTATACGGTATTATTTATTGTTTTAGTTTTTGCAGCTATTTTAACTTATACAGTTCCAGCAGGTTTATATGCAAAGCTTTTATATGATGATAGTACAAAAATGTTTGTGGTGACTTCACCAGATGGGTCTACAGCAGAATACCCAGGAACACAAGAGACGCTGGACAAGCTTGGTGTTAAGGTAGATGTTTCTAAGTTTACAGATGGAAGTATTTCTAAAGCAGTTGCTATCCCTGGTACATATGAACAATTAGAAAGCAAGCCACAAGGAATACTTGAGATTCTTAAAGCACCTATTCAAGGACTTTATGATACATCAGATATTATTATGTTTGTATTTATTATAGGTGGAATTATTGGTGTACTTAATAGTAGTGGTGCTTTTGATGCTGGCTTTGCAAGTCTTTCTCGTATAACAAAAGGGAGAGAATACTTATTGATTGTAATAGTTACTTTTTTAATCTCTTTAGGAGGAACTACCTTTGGTCTTGCAGAAGAGACTATAGCACTTTATCCAATTTTGGTTCCAGTATTTATGGTTGCAGGATATGATGCAATTGTCTGTATAGCAGCTTTATATATGGGATCATCTATTGGTACAATGTTTTCAACAGTAAATCCATTTTCTGCTGTAATAGCATCTAATGCTGCAGGAATATCCTTTACAAATGGACTGACAATGAGAGGAATTGGTCTTTTTCTTGCAACATTAATCACGGTTATATATATTGTTAGATATGCTGAAAAAATCAAGAAAAATCCTGCTGCTTCACTTATTTTTGATCAAAAAGAGCATATAGAGCAAAAATTTTTCCACAAAGATAGAGAAGTTCCAGAATTTACTTTTAGACGTAAATCAATGCTTGTAATTTTTGCACTTACTTTTATTGTTATGATTTGGGGAGTTTCTTCTCAAGGTTGGTGGTTTGAGGAGATGACTACTTTATTCTTAACTTCAGGAATTATTATTTGTGCTGTTTCTGGAATGGGTGAAAAAAAGGCAGTAGAAAATTTTGTTACAGGTTCATCAGAGCTTGTAGGTGTTGCATTGACTATTGGTGTTGCAAGAGCTGTAAATATAATAATGGATAATGGATTGATTTCTGATACAATTCTTTATAAAGCAACAGGTATTGTTAGTGGTATGAATGCAGGTATATTCTCTATATTGATGCTATTAATATTCTGTGTGTTAGGCTTCTTTATTCCATCTTCATCAGGTCTTGCAGTATTATCAATGCCTATTATGGCACCTCTTGCTGATACAGTTGGATTACCAAGAGATGTAATTGTTAGTGCTTATCAATATGGTCAAGGGTTAATGGCATTTATTACACCAACAGGACTTATATTGGTAACACTTTCAATGGTAGATGTAACCTATGATAAATGGCTTAAATTTATTATGCCACTCATGGGTATTATTGGAGCGTTTTCAGCAGTTATGCTACTAGTCCAAGCATTACTTTAAACTAAAAAAATGGGGTTATCACAATTTAGAAAGTAATTTCTATTGTGAGATAACCTCTTTTTCTTATAAATAAGGAGGCGAAAAAAATGGAAAGAGCTTATGAAAAACTTCTTAGGTATGTAGTTATTAATACAAAATCAGATGAAAACTCAGAAACTATACCCAGTACAAAGACTCAATTTGATTTAGCTAATATATTAGTAGAAGAATTAAAGGCTATTGGGATAGAAGATGCCCATGTAGATGAAAATTGTTATGTTATGGGAACTCTAAAGGGAAATGTTGAAAATGCACCTGTGATTGGATTAATTGCTCATTTAGATACAAGTCCTGACTTTTCAGGTGAAAATGTTAAACCAAATATTATCAAAAATTATGATGGAAAAGATATTGTTTTAAATAAAGAACTAAATATTATTATGCGTGTATCAGATTTTCCTTACCTAAAAGATTATAAGGGACAAACAATTATCACTACAGATGGAACAACGCTGCTTGGAGCAGATGATAAGGCTGGAATAGCAGAAATCATGACAGCAGTAGAATATTTTATAAATCATCCTGAAATAAAACATGGAGATGTTAAGATTTGTTTTACACCAGATGAGGAAATTGGTAGAGGCGCAGATAAATTTGATGTCAAGAAATTTGGAGCTGACTTTGCTTATACTATAGATGGTAGTTTCCTGGGAGAAATTGAATATGAAAATTTCAATGCAGCTTCTGCTTCTATTAAAATTCATGGTGTTAATATCCATCCGGGTTCAGCAAAACATAAGATGAAAAATTCAATACTAATAGGGATGGAATTAAATTCTCTTCTTCCTGCATTTGAAGTTCCTCAATATACAGAAGGCTATGAAGGTTTTTTCCTTCTTGACGAATTTACTGGAACAATTGAACTTACGAAGATGGAGTATATTATTCGTGATCATGATATGGAAAAATTCCTTAAGAAAAAAGCTTTCCTTGAAAAGGCTTGTCAGTTCATAAATGACAAATATGGTGAAGGAACAGTAGAGCTTGTACTAAAAGATTCATATTTTAACATGAAAGAAAAAATAGAACCAGTAATGCATATTGTTGATTCTGTAATAAAGGCTATGGAAAATATAGGTGTAAAGCCTATTGTAAAAGCTATAAGAGGCGGTACAGATGGTGCAAGATTATCTTTTATGGGACTTCCAACACCTAATATATTTACAGGTGGTTTTAATTTTCATGGTAAATTTGAAACTATATCTGTAGAAGCTATGGATAAAGCTGTAGAGACGATAGTAGAGGTTATAAAATCCTATGCTGAATAATAAGATATGCAAAAATCCCAAGCTATGAAAAATCATAAGGTTGGGATTTTTTTCATGAAAAATATTTACAAAATATTTTTTAGATGATATAATGCTTATAAATTTAACATAAGAAGGCATGAGAAATGGAGAGCCGTACAAATAACCTATGAAAATGGGGTTAGTTTTGTGCGCTTTTTATATGCAAACATAAGGGGGGATTTAGATGAATGATAGATTGTATGAGAAAATAGAAGCAAATCCTATCATTGCAGCAGTAAATAGTATGGAAAAAATTGATTTAGCTATCAAATCCCCTTGTGAAATCGTTTTTTTGCTTAAGGGAAATATTTTCAACTTAAGAAAAATTATTGACAAAGTAAAAAATGCAAATATGGATATATATGTGCATATTGATTTAATGGAAGGTTTTTCTAAAGATATGATGGCATTAAAATATATTCATGAAAATATGAAACCAGATGGTATTATTACTACAAAAAGTAGTCTTGTAAAGCTTGCAAGAAGTATGCATATATGTGCTATACAAAGATTGTTTATATTAGATTCGTTATCTCTTGAGAGAGGAATTCATTCTATACATAACACAAGACCAGATGCAATAGAGATTTTGCCGGGAATTATGCCTAAAATCATAAAAAAAGTGAATAATGAAACAAAGCTGCCTGTCATTGGAGGAGGCTTGATTATTGATAAAGAAGATGTGATCCAAAGTCTTAAGGCAGGAGCTATGGGGATTTCTACGAGCAAGGAAGAAATTTGGTATATGTAGAAATATTTTTAAACAACAAGAAAAGGTTTTCTTAGTTAAGCTTAGTATTGCATTTTCAAATATAAAGTTGTTTATAATTATTTATTGTGAAGGAGGAAGTAAGATGAAAAAAATATTTGCCGTACTTATTAGTTTGTTAATTCTTTGCAGCAGTGTTTCTTTTGCACAAGGAGATAAAATCGTTATAGCTCATAGAGGTGCTAGCGGTTATTTACCAGAACATAGCATGGCAGCGAAAGCTATGGCTTATGCTATGGGGGTAGATTATATTGAGCAGGATGTAGTAATGACAAAGGATAATAAGTTAGTTGTATTACATGACCATTATTTAGATCGCGTTACAAACGTGGCAAAGGTTTATCCAAATAGAAAAAGAAAAGATGGAAGATACTATGCAATTGACTTTACATTAGATGAAATAAAAGGGCTTAAAATGACAGAAGGATTCCATATGAAGGATGGAAAAGAAGAAGCAAATTTCCCACAACGTTTTCCAATTTGGAAGTCTGATTTTAAAGTACATACATTAGAAGAAGAAATTGAAATGATTCAAGGATTAAATAAAAGTACAGGTAAGAATGTAGGTATTTATCCTGAAATCAAAGCACCCTGGTTCCACAGACATGAAGGAAAAGATATTAGTGTTGAAGTATTAAAAGTACTTAAAAAGTATGGATATACTAAAAAAGATGATAAAGTTTATTTACAATGCTTTGATCCAAATGAATTAAAACGTATAAAGAATGAATTACTTCCTAAATTTAATATGGATATAAAATTAGTTCAATTAATGGCTGAAACAAGCTGGAATGAAACAATGGAGTATAAAGACGGAAAAGCAGTTCCTTACAATTATGATTGGATGTTTAAAAAAGGCGCTATGAAAGAAATTGCTAAATATGCTGATGGCGTAGGACCTTGGAAGCCTATGATTATAAAGGATGGATCTACAAGAGACCATCTAATAATAACAGATCTTGTTAAAGAAGCTCATGAAGCAGGAATGGAAGTACATCCTTATACTTTCCGTTTAGATAATGGAAGAATACCTCCATATGCTGCAAGCTTTGAAGATATGTTAGATACTTTCTACTACAAAGTAGGTGTTGATGGAGTATTTACTGATTTCCCTGATCGAGCAGTAGATTTTTTGAGAAGAGCTAGATACCATTCAAAAGGACTTTAAAAAAGTAAAATCAACTAAAATAAAGCTTTCTACCCTAAATAATATATAAATATATTGACATATTATGAAATGTATTATAAAATTGACACGAACTCACATAATTGAATAATAAAGGCATGAGAAATGGAGAGCCGCACAAGTTAACCTATGAAAATAGGTCTAGCTTTGTGTGGCTTTTTTACAAACAACTTTATACATGAAAATGCTTTAATGATTTTTTTATTGAATGCTAAGAAAAGGTTTTCTTGAGTAAATGAATGTGTAAAATGCACATAAATTATATTTATTAAGAAAGGTGGTAAAAAAATGTTAGAATTTTTTAAACCTGCACCAGCCATTGAGCGTATGTCAGCAGATAAGATTGACGGTGCATACAAAAGATACCGTTTCCAAGTATTTATGAGTATCTTTATTGGTTATGCAGCCTATTATTTCATCAGAAAAAACTTTAATATGGCTGCACCATATTTAATCGAAACCTATGGATATTCAAAAGCACAAGTTGGTGCTGTAGGTTCTGCATTAGGATTAGCGTATGGATTAAGTAAGTTTGTAATGGGAAATGTATCTGACAGATGTAACCCAAGATATTTTATGGCAGCTGGACTTATATTATCAGGTATCGTAAACTTAATGTTTGGTTATGCATCATCTATTCCAATGTTGTGCGTTTTAATGTTTTTAAATGGTTGGTTCCAGGGTATGGGTTGGCCTCCATGTGGAAGAACTATGACACATTGGTTCTCTGATAGAGAGCGTGGAGTAAAAATGTCTATTTGGAATGTGGCACACAATATAGGGGGAGCTTTAGTTCCAACATTAGCTTTAGCAGGATTAGCTATTTTCTCTACTTGGAGAGGAATGTTCTACTTCCCTGCAGGATTATCTATTGCTATAGGTATTGGAATTGTAATTTTCTTAAGAGATACACCTCAATCGGTTGGACTTCCTCCAATTGAAGAGTATAAAGATGATTATCCAGAAGTAAATGTAGACGACAGAGAAAGAGAATTATCAGCAAAAGAAATATTAGTAAAATATGTTTTATGTAACAAATATATTTGGTATATTGCTATTGCAAATATTTTTGTATATTTAGTAAGATATGGTGTTATGGACTGGATTCCTGTTTACTTAAAAGAAGTAAAAGGCTTTAACATTGAAGAAGCAGGTACAGCGTTTGCATTGTTCGAGTGGGCAGCTATTCCAGGAACAATCATTGTTGGATGGATTAGTGATAAAGTATTCCACGGAAGAAGAGCACCAATGGGTGTAATCTGTATGCTAGGTGTAATAGCGGCAGTATTTACTTACTGGAAGAGCGATAGTATAATGGCTATCAATATAGCAGTTGCTTCAGTAGGAGCATTAATCTATGGACCAGTTATGCTTATTGGAGTTGCAGCACTTGACTATGTACCTAAAAAAGCTGCTGGTACTGCAGCAGGATTTACAGGATTATTTGGTTATGTAGGAGGAGCTGTTTCAGCTAACATTATTATTGGTGCTGTAGTTGATAATGCTGGATGGGATGGAGCATTTAAGTTAATTATTGCAGCTTGTTTATTAGCAGTAGTATTCTTAGGACTTACTTGGAATACTCATGACAGATCAAAAGAAAATCAAAAAGAAGCTGCAACAAAAGCATAAAAATAAAGCTTTTATATCAAAAAATTTTATGCTAAAATAAATTGAAATAAATATTTAAAGGCGTGAGAATTGGAGAGCCGTATAGAGTTAGCCTAAAAATTTAGGTCTAGCTTTATACGGTTTTTTTGTTTTGTAATTTAAAGGAGGGAATCATATGTATGATGTAGCGGTAATTGGTGCTGGTATTATAGGAACATTTATAACAAGAGAGCTATCTAAATTTGATTTAAAAACTATCATGATCGACAAGGAAACAGATATAGCAAATGGAACTACAAAGGCAAATAGTGCTATTGTCCATGCAGGATATGATGCAAAGCCTAATACATTAAAAGGAAAGCTTAATGCAAAAGGAAATGCTATGTATGGTGATATTTGTGAAGAATTAGATGTACATTTTAAAAGAATTGGTTCATTTGTTATTGCTACAAATGAAGAAGAAATGGAAAGTGTGAAAGCATTATATGAAAGAGGATGTAAAAACAATATTCCTGATATGAAAATATTATCTCAAGAAGAAGTGAGAGAGATGGAGCCTAATTTAAATGAAGATATTATAGGTGCTTTATATGCCCCTACAGCTGGAATTGTTAGTCCCTGGGAGTTAGCTGTAGCATTAGCTGAAAATGCAGCAGATAATGGAGCAAAGATTCAGCTTGAAACAGAAGTTATAAGCATTGATAAAAATGAAGATGGATATGTTATTCATACAAACAATGGAGAAATCAAAGCAAAATATATATTCAACTGTGCAGGTGTTTATGCTGATAAAATTAATGAAATGGTTGGTTCTAAAACCTTTACGATTCATCCAAGAAGAGGACAATATAACATTTTAGATAAAAGTGTTGGAGAAATTGTTAATCATGTAATTTTTCAAGCACCAACAAAGCTTGGAAAAGGTGTATTGGTTGCTCCTACAGTTCATGGAAATCTATTAATAGGACCAGATGCTGAGGATATTGATGATAAAGAAAATACAGCAACAACTAGTGAAAGAATTGAATTCATTAGAGAAAAATCAAGAAAGACAACAAATAAAGTACCATTTAATACAACTATTACAAGCTTTGCAGGTTTAAGAGCAGTACCGAGTACAGGAGATTTTATTATAGAAGAGTCAAAAGAAGCAAAAGGCTTTATAAATGTGGCAGGAATAGAGTCACCTGGATTGTCTGCAGCACCAGCAATTGCAGAATATGCAGTTGATATTTTAAAAGGTATTATAGGAGAATTAAAAGAAAAAGAAGGCTTTAATCCAAGAAGAAGACCAGTGATTAGATTTATGGAGTTAAGCGATGAAGAGAAGGCAGAAATAATCAAAAAAGATCCTAGATACGGAAGAATCATCTGTAGATGTGAAAACATTACAGAAGGTGAAATCGTAGATGCAATCCACAGAAATGCAGGAGGAAGAACTGTAGATGGTATAAAAAGAAGAGTAAGACCTGGCATGGGAAGATGTCAAGGAGGTTTTTGTGGACCAAGAGTTATGGAAATATTAGCACGAGAATTAAAAATGGATATCAAGGATGTAGTAAAGGATAGCAAAGCATCTTATATATTAACAGAAGAAACAAAACAGAATAATCAAAAAGTAGTAGAAGAAAATATCGAAGCGGATAAGGTATCTTAAGGGAGTGATAATATGTTGAAATATGATATTGTTGTAATCGGAGGCGGTCCTGCAGGACTTGCAGCAGCTATTGAAGCGAAGAAAAATGGCGTAGATAATATCTTAGTAATAGAAAGAGACAGAGAACTAGGTGGAATACTTCAGCAATGTATTCACAATGGCTTTGGACTTCATGTTTTTAAAGAGGAGTTAACAGGACCTGAATATGCAGAAAAATTCATTACTGAGCTAAAGAATATGGGTATTGAATATAAGCTAGATACAATGGTACTAGAAATTGGAGAAAATAAAGTGATTAGTGCTATTAATACTGTAGATGGATTTATGAGTATAAAGGCAGGAGCTGTTATTCTTGCTATGGGATGTAGAGAGAGAACAAGAGGAGCTATAAATATTCCAGGAACAAGACCTGCTGGAGTATTTACAGCAGGAACAGCACAAAGATTTGTGAATATGGAAGGATATATGGTAGGAAAAAGGGTAGTTATTTTAGGTTCAGGAGATATTGGACTTATTATGGCAAGAAGAATGACATTAGAAGGAGCAAAAGTACTTGCTGTAGCAGAGCTTATGCCTTTTTCTGGAGGACTTACTAGAAATATTGTACAATGCTTAGAGGATTATGATATTCCTTTATTCCTTAGCCATACTCTTGTAGAAATAAAAGGAAAAGACAGAGTAGAAGGGGTAGTTATTGCAAAGGTAGATGAAAATAGAAAACCAATAAAAGGAACAGAAAAACATTACGATTGTGATACATTATTATTATCTGTAGGACTTATCCCAGAGAATGAGCTATCTAAAAATGCTGGTATAAAACTAGATTCTATTACATCAGGACCTATCGTAAACGAATCTATGGAGACAAGCATAGAAGGTGTTTTTGCTTGTGGAAACGTAGTACACGTACATGACTTAGTAGACTTTGTAACAGCAGAAAGCAAAAGAGCAGGTAAAAATGCTGCAAGATATATCAAAAAAGAAATAAAATCAGAAGGAAAAACAGCAAAAACAAAGCCAGGAGATGGAATAAGATATATAGTTCCTCATATGGTGAGACCAGAAAATGTTGAAGATACATTAGATTTATTCATGAGAGTAGATAATGTATATAAAGATATGGAAATGGTTGTAAAGGTTGATGGAAAAGAAATAAAAAGAATGAAAAAGAAACATTTAGCTCCTGGAGAAATGGAATCTGTAAAAATTAAAAAAGAAGATTTAGTGTTTGGAGAAGATGCTATTATTACTGTTCATTTAGAAAAGGAGGGAGCATAGATGAAAAAGCATCAATTAGTATGTATTGTATGTCCAATGGGATGTCATATAGAAGTAGAGAAAAATAAAGATGAATATATAGTAACAGGAAACAAATGTCCTAGAGGAAAAGCATATGGGGTAAAGGAGCTTACTAACCCTACAAGAGTTGTAACAACAACCGTAAAAATTAAAGGAGGATTACTAAATAGGCTTCCTGTAAAGACAAAAGAAGCTATTCCAAAGGATAAAATATTTGAATGTATGAAATTCATTGATTCTATAGAGGTTGAGGCTCCAGTTTCAGTAGGAGATATTATTGCAAAAGATATCTTGGGAACAGGAGTAGACCTTGTTGCATCAAGAAGTATGTAAAGAAAGTGTACAATTATGTATACTTTCTTTTTTTGTATTATTTTTAAAATAATCTATGAATATAGTCGTATAAATGCAAGAATTGGAATGTAAAATGCCATACTAAACATATGATCATGGAAATATATGATAAAATAAAACAGTATAACCATTGGAAGATGCAGGATTTTTAAGAATAGAATAAAAATTATAAATAAAAGGAAAAAAAATCGCCTAGCAAAATGAAATAATAATCAATTTGAATTGCAAATAGTTGAAAATACTTGCATACATTGACATTATCGTATATTTGTATTACAATATCCTTGCAAGGAATAGTATTACCAGCGATGTCGACAATTGACATAATCAGGTAAAATATGAAAAAATGTGGGGGATAGTATGGCGAGAGATTTATTAAATGAAGATAATACAGGTTTGTCCCTAACATCAAAGATATTCAATATATTAAGAGAAGATATACTCAATGGAAAATATGCTGAAGGTGAAAAGCTGGGAGAAGCAAAATTGGCAGAAGAACTCGGTGTAAGTCGTACACCAGTAAGAGAAGCTCTTAAACAGCTAGAACTTGATGGTATTGTAGAAAATAAGCCTAATAGAGGAGTTATAGTATTAGGTATATCTAAGCAAGATATTGAAGATATATATACTATAAGAACTGCAATAGAAGGAATAGCTGCTAAATGGGCTGTAGAAAGAATTACAGAAAAAGAATTAGAAGAATTAAAAGAAGCTTATGAATTGATGGAATTTTATACTTTTAAAAATGATATTGAAAAATTTGCAGAATTAAATACAAAATTTCATGAAATTATTTATAAAGCAACAAAGAGCAGATATCTTGAACAAGTACTTAAGGATTTTCAGTATTATATGAAGAAAACTAGAATAAAATCTCTACATGTTCAAGGTAGAATGAATGATTCTCTAAAAGAACATAAAATTATTTTAGATGCTTTTTTGAATAAAGATCCAGATACAGCACAAAGAGCATTAACAAACCATGTGGAGAATTCAAGAAAAAATGTAGAAGATAATGTAAAGGCGTAAGACTACTGCAATAGTAGTCTTTTTTGTATGTGAGGAGGATTAATATGAAATCATCTATTATTTTAAAAAGATTAACAGCATTAGCAAAAGAAAATATTGTATCCTTCCATGTACCAGGTCATAAAAATGGGAAGGCTTATAGAGGATACAAAGACCATATTTTTAACAATGCTTTATTAGCTTTAGATGTAACAGAAATTCCAGGAACTGATAATCTTCATGCACCAGAGGATATGATTAAAAAAGCACAAGAAAGGGCAGCAAAATTTTTTAAAGCAGATCATACTTTTTTCCTTATAAATGGTACATCTACAGGAAATATTTCAGCACTTATGGCAGTAGCAAATCCAAATGAAAAAGTTATTGTACCAAGAGATTGTCATAAATCGGTTATGAATGGATGTATATTAGGAGGATTGATTCCTGTATATATTAATCCTAAAGTAAGTAAAGAGCATAATATTTCTATGGGCATAGAAGCAGAAACGGTAGAAAAAGCTATTCTTGAAAATAAGGAGGTAAGGGCTGTTGTTTTAACTTATCCTAATTATTATGGGATTTGTTCAGATATTGAAGCAATTGCAAAGGTGGTACATAAATATAATAAGATTCTAATTGTAGATGAGGCTCATGGAGCTCATTTTAATTTAAGTAAAGAGCTACCGATACCAGCTATAGAAGCAGGTGCAGATATTGTTATTCAAAGCACACATAAAACGCTTCCTAGCTTTACACAAGCTTCGATGCTTCATGTAAAATCAGAAAGAGTAAATATAGACCGATTGAGATTTATGCTAAGGATGAATCAGAGCAGTAGTCCTTCTTATTTGCTGATGTCATCATTAGATGAAGCAAGAGCTATTGTAGAAAGTGAAGGAAGAGTACTTATGAATGAGCTTTTAGAAAATATTAATAAATTTCATGAAAAAATATCAAATATTAAAGGTATAAAGGTATTAGATAAGAGCTTGATAGGAAGATATGGTATAAAGGATATTGATAGAACAAGAATTGTTTTAGATATGACAGACTTTGGAATAAGTGGAACAAGCTTAGAAAAATTATTAAGAGATGAATATGGGATACAGATGGAAATGAGCGATATAAAGCATATAGTTGCTGTATGTACGATTGGTAATGATGCAAAGGATTTTGAAAAATTATTGAAAGCTTTAATAAGTATAAAAAAGAAAAGAGAAGTTAGAAAAATAGAGACTATTCCATTATTGGCTTCTATTCCTAAAATGTGCATTCCTCCAAGAGAAGCTGCATTTTGTAATAAAAGATCAATTCCTTTTAAACAGAGCAGTGGAAAAATCAGTGGAGAATATATTATTCCTTATCCTCCAGGGATTCCTATTATCTGTCCAGGAGAAGAAATCACACAAGAAATAATTGATTATGTAGAGCTGTTGAAAGAAAAAAAAATAAATATAATAGGAATGGATGATGATCATTTAGAAAATATAAAAGTGATCGAATAAAGCTTTAAAAGATAGTTTAATCAAAATTACTGCATGATTCAATACATAAAAAAGCAAAAATTTTAATATTTAAAAATTAATAAAATAAAAGGATATATAGAATTTTTGTCGAATTATCAGAAAATAAAGTAATATAAAATTATATTGGGGGAAGGGCTATGAAAAGTTTAAAGCATCAATTGATTGCTATTATGCTTTTAGTTGTAATTATACCTTTTATTTTATCAAATATTACAGGGTATTTTTTTATTGGTAAGCATTATCAAAAAGAGATAGAGGAGAATAATAAGATATTTGCTACTACAGTTGCTGACCATGTACAAAGCTTTATTGACAAAGCTTATGCATTAACAGAAGAAATTGCACATAATAATGATGTGAAAAGCTTTATACCAGAAAAGCAAAGAGCAGTATTATTAGATAATATTAAAAGAAACCCTTATTTTGACTTATTGTATATACAAGGAACAGATGGTATGCAGACAGCAAAAACAAAGGGAACTTTAGGAAATAGATCGGAGCGATTTTGGTTTGTAAAATTTATGAAGGATAAAAAGCCATTTGTGAGTAAGTCATATCCTACGGTTTTAGGAAATGGAACTGTTCCAGTTACTTCTATTATTTTACCTATATATGATGAAAATGATGATCTAAAAGGAATAATGGGCTCAGACTTAAAATTAGATTGTATTCAAGATATGGTAGAAAAATTCAGTGTAGGAGATGACAAATATGCATATGTTTTAGATGGCAAAGGGGTAGTGATTGCTCATCCAGATAAAAAACAGGTGGAAGAGCTTTATAATTATAAAACATTTGAAAAAACTGTTGTAGTAAAAGATAATAGTGGAAATGCAGTTTTAGATGAACAAGGAAATCAAAAGATGAAAACTGAAGCTATACAGATTCCAAATAAGTTAAAGGAGATAACAGAGAAGGCTTTAAAAGGAGAATCAGGTGTAGCTGAATATACTGATAATAATGGAGAAGTGGTTATTAGTGCATATACTTCTATTGAGTTGCCAGGACATTCAGATGCTTGGGCTGTGATTACTGTTCAGAAAAAGGAAAAAGCAATGGCATTTGTTACAGACGTTCATAAAATAAATATATTTATAGGGTTAGTATTAATGCTGTTGGTAGCATTTATAGCATATGTTATTTCAAATAGGATTACAAAGCCTATTGCTAATATGATGAAGCTTATGGAAACTGCTGCTGATGGAGATTTGACAGTCGTTTCTAATATTAAAGCTAAGAATGAAGTTGGAAAGTTAAGTGAAAGCTTTAATAAAATGATAAATGGAATGAAGGAGCTGCTTAAAAGAATAAAGGATCTTTCAAATTCAGTAGAGAAATCATCTGAACTCCTTTCGATGACAACAGAACAATCAGCAGTAGCTATTGATGAAGTAGCAAGAACTATTGAAGAAGTTGCAAATGGTGCAAATGAACAAGCAAAGGAGGCAGAAGAGGGAGTTCAAGCTGCAGCAGAGCTTGCAAAAGAAATTGAAAATATAGCAGAACAGCTAAAAATCAGTCAAAGCTATGCTGATGAAGTTTATAATATAAATAACAAGGGACTAGACGCTATAAAGAGATTACAGGATAAGACATTTGAAAGTAACGAAGCATCAAGACAAGTGGCAGAAGTCGTAAATTCATTGACTAATAAAACAAAAGCAATTGACAATATTGTAGAAACTATTATGAGCATTGCTGAACAAACCAATTTATTGGCTTTAAATGCAGCTATTGAAGCAGCGAGAGCAGGAGATGCAGGACGTGGCTTTGCTGTAGTAGCTGAAGAGGTTAGAGAGCTTGCCGAAAGCACAGGAAATTCTAGTAATAATGTAAGAGAGATAATTACAACTATCCAAAAGGATGTAATGTTAGCTCAAAAGACAATGGAGCTTTCAGAGGAATTGGTAAAGGATCAAAATGCTGCGATACATCATGTGCAACAAATTGCTGAACAAATTGCAAGGGCTGTAGGAAGCATTGTAGAGAGGATCCATGCTCTTGCTAAAAGTGCAGAAAATATATCTGATAGTAAAGAACGAGTATTATCAGTAATAGAGAATGTATCTGCTGTATCAGAAGAAACGGCAGCAGCATCTCAAGAGGTTTCTGCTTCTACACAGGAGCAAACAGCTTCTATGCAGCAATTAAGTTCTTTAGCAGAAGAATTAGATCAAATGGCGAAAGAGCTAGAAAAGACAATAAAAATATTTAAATTAAATTAATAAAAAACCTAAGGGCTTTTGTCCTTAGGTTTTTTGTTTTGAAAAATCAGAAAAAAATAAATTGACCATACAAAAAAAATATGGTAAAATCAAACCGAATTAACAAAAACTTAACAATTAACAAACATAATCTTAATAAACATTATTTATTTTAACATAAAATTAATAATAATAAGGGTTTAAAGGAGGGTAGAGAAAACGATTTCATATTATATTAAAGGAGGATGCATATGAAAAAATTATTAATGATTTTATTAAGTGGTATGTTAGTTTTTTCTATGATAGGATGTGCAGATAAAAGTAAGGATACAAGCTCTAAGGAAAGCTCTTCGGGAAATTTCCCAAATAAACCAATAGAAGTAATTGTTGCTTATAAAGCTGGAGGTGGTACTGATAGAGGGGCGAGAGTATTAGCACCAATAGCAGAAGAAAAATTAGGACAGCCATTTGTTATAATAAATAAGCCTGGTGCTGATGGAGAGTTAGGCTTTACAGAATTAGCACAAGCAAAACCAGATGGATATACGATAGGGTTTATAAATTTACCTACATTTGTTAGCTTACCACTTCAAAGAAATACAAAATATACAAAAGATGATGTTGTACCAATTATAAATCATGTTTATGATCCGGGAGTATTAGTTGTTAAAGCAGATAGTCAGTGGAAAACACTTGAAGATTTTATTACATATGCAAAGGAAAATCCAGAAAAAATCACTGTGTCTAATAATGGTACAGGTGCGTCAAATCATATAGGTGCTGCTCATTTGGCTTATGAAGCAGGTATAAAGCTTACTCATGTACCTTTTGGAGGAAGCTCTGATATGCTTGCAGCTTTAAGAGGAGGACATGTTGATGCTACTGTAGCAAAGGTAAGTGAAGTTGCAAATTTAGTAAAATCAGGGGAGTTAAGAATATTAGCTTCTTATACAAAAGAAAGATTAGAAGATTTTCCAGAGGTTCCAACACTAAAGGAAAAAGGATATGATATATTATTTGGTTCAGCTAGAGCTATTGTTGCACCAAAAGGAACACCAGATAAAATTGTAAAGATTTTACATGACAAATTAAAAGAAGCAATTGAATCAGATGAACATATGAAAGCTGCAAAGAACGCAGATTTACCAATTAAATATATGTCATCTCAAGAATTAAAAGAATTTATGGATGAACAAGAAGCTTATTTAAAGGATATTACAACAAAGCTTGATTTATAATATTGATGATAGGGGATAAATTAAATTTGTCCCCTATTGTAAATAGAGGAGGAAGCTTTATGAAAAAGAACAACCTTTTTCTAGGAGCAGTGATGCTTGGGATTGCTTTAATATATTATATGATGATAGGAAAGCTGCCAGAGGAAGCAGCGCTCTATCCTACATTTGTTGCTTTAGTTTTAGGATTTTTATCTATACTATTTATTATTAAAACGGCTATATCAAAAGAAGTAGAAAAAGAAAAGAAAATTTTTGATGGATTTGAAGTAAAACAATTCATATTTGTTTTTTCAATGGCTACATTTTATATTGTACTTATACAAATATTAGGTTATTTTGTATCTACTTTCTTATTTTTAATAATTACCTTGTGTGGTTTAAAAGCGAACAAACTTTATGCTCTTTGTACAAGTGTAGGATTTAGTATTTTTGTACTTATTCTTTTCAAAATATTATTGAATGTACCTCTTCCAAGAGGATTTATATTCTAGAAAGTGAGGGAACAAGAGTGGAAGATGTATTATACGGTTTTATACATGCTCTTGATTGGGTAAATCTTTTAGCAGCTTTTTTAAGTGTTGCTGTAGGGATTACTATTGGTGCATTGCCAGGTCTTTCTGCTGCTATGGGAGTAGCACTACTTATTCCAGTTACCTTTGGAATGCCTGCTGAAACGGGACTTATTGCTTTGGTTGGAGTTTATTGTGGTGCTATATTTGGAGGATCTATATCTGCTATTTTGATATATACTCCTGGAACACCTGCTGCTGCAGCAACAGCGATAGATGGATATCAACTTACATTAAAGGGAAAAGCAGGGAAAGCATTAGGAACAGCAGTTATTGCATCCTTTGGTGGAGCAATGATCAGTACTATAGCATTATATCTTTTTGCTCCAGCTTTAGCTAAGCTTGCATTAAAATTTGGACCTAGCGAATACTTTTGGCTTTCTATATTTGGGCTTACTATTATTGCAGGAGTAAGTTCAAAATCAATCCTAAAAGGGTTATTATCTGGAGCATTAGGGCTTTTGATATCAACTATAGGGATGGATCCTATGCTTGGAAGACCTAGATTTACTTTTGATAGTATGTATTTAATTTCTGGTGTGCCGTTTACAGCTACGTTGATAGGTTTATTTTCTATGTCTCAGGTTTTAATGCTTGCTGAAAGCAAGATGAAGAAAAGTGGTATGTTAAGACATTTTGAGGATAAAGTGATACTTAGCTTAAAAGAACTAAAAACAATATTCCCAACAGTTATTAGATCGGGTGCAATAGGAAGTATTACAGGAATTCTTCCAGGTGCAGGAGCAACTATTGCAGCATTTATTGGGTATAATGAGGCAAGAAGATTTTCTAAAAATAAAGAATTGTTTGGGAAGGGAAGCATTGAAGGGGTAGCAGGTGCAGAGGCTGCAAATAATGGTGTTACAGGAGGTTCTTTGATTCCGACATTAACTTTAGGAATTCCAGGGGAAAGTGTAACAGCAGTATTATTAGGAGGACTGCTTATTAAAGGACTTCAACCAGGACCAGATCTTTTCACTATTCATGGAAAAGTAACATATACTTTTTTTGCAGGGTTTATTATTGTAAATGTTTTTATGTTAGTACTTGGACTTTTTGGAGCTAAATTTTTTGCTCATATCTCTAGAGTTCCTGACAGCTTTTTAATTCCTATTATATTTGCATTAAGTGTTGTAGGTTCTTATGCAATACATAATCAAATATTTGATGTTTGGGTTATGTTTGTATTTGGTATTATCGGATATTTTGTTAAAAAATTCGATTTGAATGCAGCAGCTATTGTATTAGCTTTAATTTTAGGACCAATTGGAGAGACTGGTCTTAGAAGGACATTGATTATGAATGATGGAAGTATTGAGCCATTGTTTAGTAGTATTATTAGCTGGATTTTAATAGGATTAAGTGTATTTTCATTATTCTCTCCTATGCTTATGAAGAGGTTAGAGAAAAAAGAAGAGAAATTAAATGATGAATTAGCAAAATAATTTAAAGAGCTTGTTTTTATCGACAGGCTCTTTAATTATAGGTGGAAGGGGAAAATATTATGATAAGCATTAATGAAATTATATTAAGACTCGTAGTTGCTACTATACTAGGAGGACTTATTGGTTTGGAAAGAGAATCAAAAAATAGACCAGCAGGTTTAAGAACTCATATATTAGTTAGCTTAGGTTCGTGCCTTTTGATGCTTGTATCTATGTATGGCTTTGAAAATGGTGACCCTGCAAGGCTTGCTGCTCAAGTGGTAAGTGGTATAGGATTTTTAGGGGCAGGAACTATTTTAAGAGATGGTAATGATATAAGTGGCTTGACTACAGCAGCAAGTATATGGGTAAGTGGAGGAATTGGACTGGCTATTGGAAATGGATACTATATGGGAGGAGCTATTACATCAGTCATTGTATTGTTTTCTCTTGTATCTTTAGGTTTTTTTGAAAGGCAGATATTTGTTTCAAAATATAAAATACTTCAATTAGAATGTATTGAAAGAATAGGGTTATTAGGTGAAATTGGAACTGTTATTGCAAAAAATAATATTACAATAAAAGATATAAAAATATCAAGAAAAGATGATTATGATGAAAGTACATTAGAAATGATAGTAACATTAACTCTTAATATAGCAAAAAATTTTTCTGGCGAATTGTTATCAGATCAATTATATAGAATACAAGGTGTAAAAAAGGTAGTATGGAATGATAATTTCAATTCATAAATGTTAGATGCATAAAGTCAATAATAAGTATCTGATTTTAGACTATGTTTTTCTATGTAGATAAATATATGCTATTATAAAATATAAGGATTATAAGAAGGAGTAGAAAGCATGAAAAGAAGTGTTTTAATTATAGAGGATGAAATAAATATTATTGAACTTTTAAGAATAAATTTAGAAAATTATGGTTTTGATGTGATGACTGCTATGACAGGAGAAGAGGGACTTGAAAAAACATTAAAGGAATTCCCGGATATTATTCTTTTGGATATTATGCTTCCTGGAATGGATGGATTTGAAATATGTAAAAGAATCAGAAGAGAAAAAACTACTTCTAAAATACCTATCATAATGTTAACTGCAAAAAGTGAAGAAATGGATAAAGTATTAGCATTAGAAATAGGTGCAGATGATTATATTACAAAGCCCTTTGGTATAAGAGAACTGGTTGCTAGAATTAAAGCTGTACTTAGAAGAATTGATGAAAAGGAAGATACAGATGAAAGATTAAATATTATTCGTGTGGGTGATATTTTTATAGATATTGATAAACATATAGTGAAGAAAAATGGTATAAAGTTGGAGTTAACTTTAAAAGAATTCAATCTTTTAAAGGTATTAGCAGAAAATAGAGAAAAGGTTTTATCTAGAAAATATTTGTTAGATGAGATTTCAGAAGGTTCATCAGATCCTAGATCTATTGATGTGCATATTACAAACTTAAGAAAAAAATTAGGTGCTTCTTCAGGATATATTGAAACAATAAGAGGAATAGGATATAAGATGAAGTAGGAGGCTAAATGAAAAGGAAAATACTAATAACATATGTAATTCTGCTATTAATAGGAACCTTTGCTACAGGAATTATTTCTCATACTTTTGTAAAAAACATCTATATTAGTAGTGTGAAGGAAAAGCTTTTGACAAATTCAAATTTAATCATAGATACGTTGTTATTAAAGGAAAAGGAAGAGAAAATTAATTATTTCAATTTAGCACAAAAGTTTTCAAGAAAAATTAATGGAAGAGTAACATTTATTGAAGATAATGGGAAAGTATTGGCTGATTCACATAATAATAGCATTATATTTGAAAATTATTCCAATAAGCCAGAAATAAGAAATGCTATAAAAGGTAAAATTGCAAATATAAAGAGATTTAGTCAAATAACACAAAAGGTATCTATTTATATTGCAAACCCACCTATAAAAATTAATAATAAAAATATTATTGTTAGACTAAGTGCTTCTTTAGAGGAAATCAATCATGTAAATGAATTGTTCTTCAAATATATGCTTTTAGCTATATTTATTGGAATGATTATTGCTGTTTTTATAGGATATTATCAGATTGATCATATGGTAAAACCTGTTAAGGAGCTTACAAAAGTAACAAAATATATTTCAAAGGGAAAATTCCATAAAAAAGTAAAGATTTATACAAATGATGAGATCGGTGAGCTAGGAGAGCATTTTAATATAATGGCTTCTAAATTAAATCATATGATTAATGAGATTAGTGAAAAAAACAGTCGAATGGATGCTATACTTATAAGTATTGTAAATGGGATTATTGCTATAGATGATGAAGGGAAAATTATATTGTTTAATCCAGAAGCAGAAAGATTATTCAATATTTATAAAGGAAATACATTAGGAAAAAATATTAAAGATGTAATAGATCACAAAAAATTACTTTATATGATGAAGGCAACTAATGAAAGAAAAGTATCATTAGAAGATGAGATAGAGATAAATGATAAAATACTAAAGGTGTATACAGCATTAGTAGAGAACAAGGAAATGAAGGAGATGTTTGGTGTATTAGCAGTAATTCAGGATATAACAGAAATGAGAAAGCTTGAAAATTTAAGAAAAGAATTTGTTTCAAATGTTTCGCATGAATTAAGAACCCCACTCACATCTATCAGTGGGTTTGTTGAAACATTAAAGAAATGGACAATTATTAATGAATCAGATAGAATGAAAATTTTAGATATTATTGAATTCGAAACAGAAAGATTAAAAAGACTTATTAATGATATTTTAAAATTATCTGAAATTGAAAACATGAAGTTAATCAAAGAAAAAACAAATATAGATGTGAAAAAATCCATTAGTGAAGTATTATATCTTATAAAGCCTCTTGCAGAAAATAAAAATATTCAATTAGAAATAAACATAGGTGATAATCTGAAGGCTATTGTAGGAAATATAGATTGGTTTCAACAGATCATTATGAATTTATGTGAAAATGCTGTAAAGTACACAGTTGAAGGTGGGAAAATAACTATAAAGGCTACTTCTTATGACGAATATTTATTTATTTCTGTAAAAGATACAGGTGTAGGAATTGGAAAAGAAGATATTCCAAGAATATTTGAAAGGTTTTATAGGGTTGATAAGGCAAGAAGTAGACAAATAGGGGGAACAGGATTAGGACTTGCTATTGTAAAACATATAGTTATGGAATTTAATGGAGAAATTGAAGTGAAAAGTGAAGTTGGAAAGGGAAGCGAATTTATTGTAAAGCTTCCTTATGTTTAAGATTCAGTAAGTTTTTTTACAAAAGTTATCGAAGTCATTCACTTATCTTTATATATTTCTTTTTTTATGTTTATGCTGTTTATATATATAGTATAATATGAGCATGAAGAAAGATAGGGAGGAATTTTATGACAACGGATCAAAGAAGAAGAGAAATTATAAAAATATTAAAAAATAATGAAGAGCCTATAACAGGAACAGCTCTTGCTAAAAAATTTAAAGTAAGCAGACAAGTGATTGTACAGGATATTGCAGTGATGCGTGCACAAGGGGAAAATATTCTAGCTACTTCTAATGGTTATATGCTTCTAAAAGCTGATGGAAAAAATAAAAATATAAAGACGATTGTATGTAGGCACGAAGGATATGCTCAAATGGAAGAGGAGCTGCAAATTATGGTAGATATGGGTGCAAAGGTATTAGATGTGATTGTAGAGCATCCTATTTATGGAGAAATTAGGAGTTCGTTGATGATTACGTCAAGAATGGATATAGAGGAGTTTATGGAAAAGGTAAAAGAAAATGATGCAGCTCCATTAGCTTCTTTGACAGGTGGAGATCATATTCATACAGTAGAGGTTTCAAATAATAGAGCCTATGAAAAAATGATAAAAGCTCTAAAGGAAAAAGGATATTTGGTAAAAGGAGAATAATAGCTTTAAAGCCATATAAAATGCATTCATGAAAGAAATTTACAAATCAAGGGTATTGTATTACTCGTAAAGATTTGTTATATTTTTTATAACAGGTGACAAGACAGGTGTAAAAACATATCCATTAAGAAAGGATTGGAAGATATGAATGAAAAAGATATGATTCAGGAAATACAGAACTTAAAAAAAGAAAAAAATGCAGTTATTTTAGCACATAATTATCAAATACCAGAAGTGCAGGATATAGCTGATATCGTAGGAGATTCACTAAAGCTTAGTCAGGAGGCTTCTAAAACTGATGCAGAAGTAATTGTTTTTGCTGGAGTTCATTTTATGGCTGAAAGTGCAAAAATATTATCTCCTGATAAAAGGGTGTTACTACCTGTATATGATGCTGGTTGTCCTATGGCAGATATGGTAGATGCTAAAGCGCTTAGAATGTTTAAGGACAAATATCCAGATATACCTATTGTCTGCTATGTGAATTCTTCGGCAGAAGTAAAAGCAGAAAGCGATATTTGCTGTACTTCTTCTAATGCTTTAAAAATAGTAAAGAGTATAAAGGCAGATAAAGTATTATTCGTACCAGATCAAAATTTGGGAAGCTATATAAAAGAGCAGGTACCAGAAAAAGAAATTATTCTTTGGGAAGGATATTGCATTACCCATCATCGTGTAAGTGGTACAGAGGTAGAGGCTGCAAAGAAAAATCATCCAGATGCATTGATTTTGGTTCATCCAGAATGTAATGAGGAGGTAGTAAAATTAGCTGATTTTGTAGGAAGTACAGCTCAAATAATTGATTTCGCTAAAAGAACAGAGCATGAAAGCTTTATTATTGGTACAGAAATGGGTGTACTACATCAATTGAGAAAAGATAATCCTGATAAAAAATTTTACTTAATCTCTCCTGCATTAACTTGTTATAACATGAAAAAAACTTCTCTTGAAGATATTTATAATGCTTTGAAGCATGACCAATATGAAATAAATGTAGAAGAAGAAATAAGTAAGCGTGCATTGGTTTCTCTTGAGAGAATGCTTAAGATCAGTTAAGGAGATGAAAATAATGAAATCCAGATATATAAGTGGTTTTCATGATATAAATATGAAAAAGTCTTGTGATGTAGTAATAGTTGGTACAGGGATTGCAGGGTTATTTACAGCTTTAAATATAGATGCAAAAAAAAGAGTGATTGTTCTTTCAAAAACAAGGCTAGATAACAATAATAGCAATTTAGCTCAAGGTGGTATTGCAGCATGTGTAGATAAAGATGATGATTTTAAATCTCATTATGAAGATACATTAAGGGCGGGAGCTTATTATAACAGGAAAGAAACTACTAAAATATTGATTCAAGAAGCACCAAAAAATATCAAAAAACTATTAGAATACGGTACAAATTTTGATCAAGATGAAAATGGATATTTAAGGGTAACAAGAGAAGGTGGACATAGTAAAAGAAGAATTCTTCATGTAAAAGATGCAACAGGGAGAGAAGTTATAAGGTCTTTAGGTGAAGTGATAAAAAACAGAAAAAATATCCATGTATATGAAAATGTTTTTGCTATAGATGTTATAACAAATAAAAATACAGTATGTGGAGTTTTAGCTATAAATGAGCATGGAGAAAGAATAATTTATAAAAGCAAAGCAGTAGTTTTAGCAACAGGAGGGGTAGGACAAATATACAAAAATACTACAAATCCAGCAGTTACTACAGGAGACGGTATAGCAATGGCTTATAGAGCAGGATGTGTTATTGATGATATGGAGTTCATACAATTTCATCCTACTGCTATGTATAGTGAAAAAAATGGACAAAAGTTCTTGATTTCTGAAGCGGTAAGAGGAGAAGGAGCTATTTTAAGAAATGTAAAAGGTGAAGCATTTATGAAAAAATATCATAAAATGGCTGATTTAGCACCTAGAGATATTGTTACAAGAAGCATTTTTACAGAAAAAATGCTTCATAATACACCTTATGTTTATTTAGATATTACACACAAAAGTCCTTCTTTTATCAAAAATAGATTTCCTACCATTTATGAACGATGCTTAGAAGAGGGGATTGATATGACGAAGGAATATATTCCTGTATCTCCTGTACAGCACTATATTATGGGAGGAATTCATATAGATATAGATGGCAAAACAAATATTGAAGGTCTTTATGCATGTGGAGAGTGTGCTTGTACAGGGGTTCATGGAGCGAATCGGCTTGCTAGCAATTCGTTGCTTGAAGGGCTTGTTTTTGGAAATAGAGTGGCTTTATCTTTAAATCATTATATTTCAAATACTGATGAAAGATATTTACCTGTTGCAGCAAATGTCCAATATAAAGATTGCAAAGAGGTAGATTTAGAGAACATAAAAGAAAAGCTTCAAAATACAATGGATGAATATGCTTCTATCGTAAGAAATCAAAATGGATTAAAGTATGCATTAAAAGAGATAGAAAGACTAAGTAGCCAATTATTGGGATGTAAAGAAAGCATAAAATATTATGAATGTATGAATATGTGTATTGTTTCAATGCTTATTATAAAAGCAGCACTAAAAAGAAAAGAAAGTCTTGGAGCTCATTATAGAACAGATACGGAGGGAAAGCGTTGTATAATAAATTTTTAGTAGAAAAAATTATAAAAGATGCATTGATAGAAGATATGAGTTATGGGGACACTACTACTGATTTATTGATTGAGGAGGATGCTTTTTCAGAAGCTTATATGATTGCAAAGGAAAGAGGTGTTATTGCAGGGCTTCTTGTTGCTCAAAGCGTTTTTAAATTATTAGATGAAACAATAGAATTTGATATACTAAAAAAAGATGGAGAGCTTGTAGAAAAGGGAGAAAAAATTGCTAAAGTCAAAGGGAGTACAAAGAATATATTAAAGGGTGAGCGATTAGCATTAAATTTACTGCAAAGAATGTCAGGAATTGCGTCACAGTCACGTAGGTATGCTGATTTAGTAAAGGACTATAAAACAAGAGTAGTAGATACTAGAAAAACAACACCAAATCTTAGGATATTAGAAAAATATGCAGTTCGTGTAGGAGGCTGCCATAATCATAGATTCAATTTATCTGATGCTGTTATGATTAAGGATAATCATATAAAGGCAGTAGGAGGTATAAAGCAGGCAGTAGAAAAAATACGTGAAAATATTCCCCATACAACAAAAATCGAAGTAGAAGTGACAGATTTAAAAGAATTAAAAGAAGCATTAGATATAGGGGCAGATATTATTATGCTGGATAATATGGATATTGAGACAATGAAAAGGGCTGTTGAGATAACAAAAGGGAGAGCTTTGCTTGAAGCATCTGGAAATATTACATTAGAAAGAATAAAGGATATTGCTAAAATTGGAGTAGATGTTATTTCTGTAGGAGCTCTTACTCATTCTGTAAAAGCAATGGACATTAGTTTAATGATTTTATAAACACTTAATTTTGGTAGTTGGCATTTAGAAGAAAAGAGGTGAAACCAATGAAAAAAAGTAAATTTTCATTTAGAGAATATATAACAAAAGCATTAAATGGCATGGCTTTAGGATTGTTTTCTTCTTTGATCATTGGACTTATATTAAAGCAAATCGGAGACTATACAGGAATAGAAGCTTTGGTTAAATTTGGTAAAATATCTCAGTTTATAATGGGACCAGCTATTGGTGCAGGAGTAGCTTTTAGTGTAGGTGCTCCTCCCTTAGGCGTTTTTGCATCAATTGTTACAGGAGCTATTGGTGCGGGAACGATTGCTTCTAGTGACGGAGTATTTATAGTAAAAATAGGTGAACCTGTAGGGGCTTTTGTAGCTTCTTTGATTGGTGCAGAATTTTCAAAGCTGATATCAGGAAAAACAAAGGTAGATATTGTTTTAGTACCTGCAGGGACTATTATTATTGGAGGCCTTGCTGGTATTTTTATAGGACCTGTTATGGCATCTGTAATGAAAAGCTTAGGAAGTATTATTAATAGAGCAACTGAGCTTCAGCCTATTCCTATGGGAATTGTTATTGCATCGCTTATGGGAATGATTTTAACCCTTCCAATAAGTAGTGCTGCTCTTTCCATATCATTAGGACTTAGTGGTTTGGCTGCAGGGGCTTCAGCAGTAGGCTGTGCGACACAGATGATTGGATTTGCTGTGGCAAGCTTTAGAGAAAACGGTATAGGAGGAGCTATTGCTCAAGGACTTGGAACATCTATGCTTCAGGTTCCAAATATTATTAAAAATCCTTTGATTTGGATACCTCCAACTTTAGCTAGTGCTATTCTTGGACCTATTGCCACATATGTGTTTAAAATGGAAAATAATAGTATTGGTGCAGGTATGGGTACAAGTGGTTTGGTAGGACAGTTTGGAACTATTGCGGTTATGAGTGGCAGTCAGCCTGTGATTTTGATTGTAGGAAAAATTGTACTATTACATTTTATTCTACCAGCTGTTTTAACGCTTATGATTTCTGAATATATGAGAAAAAAAAGATGGATTCGATATGGGGATATGAAATTAAACCCTTAATTTGAAATATTTTCTGCTCGATAGTATAATTAAATTAATATTATGCGATCGAGTATATTTTTTTTACAAAAAATATAGTAAGTTGGGCATATTATTAGAAAGAATAAAAAGATACCATGAAGAATAGGGGTGAAAAATTTGAGGAAAGCAAAAGGTATATTTTTTGGTTTGATTATGGTTGCAATCATATTTCTTTTTACTTCCTTTACAACCATTATTGATTTCATAACAGATTATCAGTGGTTTAAGGAAGTGGGATATGATAAGGTTTTTTTAACAAAATTAATGGTCCAATTAAAAATGGGAATACCTATTTTTATTGTACTCACATTATTGATTCATTTTTATCTATTGTCTATTAAGAAGAATTATAACAAAAGGATAAATACAGCTGGTAATAGAATAAGTGAAAAAGGAATGAATAGGATAGCATTAGGAATTTCAGTAGTTGTTTCTTTTTTAACGACTATGACAATAACTGGAAATCTATGGTTTGAGCTGTTGAAGTTTTTGAATGCAACTCCATTTCATATTCTTGATCCTATATTTAAAAAGGATATATCCTTTTATATGTTCAAGATGCCTTTCTTAGAGCAGATTTACTATCTATTTATAAGCTTTATTGTATTTTTAGGGATTGTTACAGTTGTTTTCTATATGATTTTAATGAGTGTAAGAAGACCTGCTATTTTTGATAGGAATGATGAGGTAGAAGATAATGTTAGAAGAATTTATCCTAATATGAACAATGGAAAACAATTATTAAATATTGCACTAGAGCAGATCACTATTTTAGGCGTGATATTTTTTGTACTATTAGGATTAGGATATGTACTGAAAACATATGATTTATTATATTCACCTCGTGGGGTAGCTTATGGGGCAAGCTTTACAGATATTCATGTTACATTATGGGTCTACAGAGCTAAGATTTTATTATCTATTTTTTCTGCGGTTTTATTGATTATAGGAGCAAAAAGAAAAAAATTAAAATTAGTTCTTACAGGACCTATTATTATGATTGCTATATCTATATTGGGAAATGCTGTTGCTTTAGGGGTACAGAATTTTATTGTAGCTCCTGATGAAATTTCAAAGGAAAGAACATATTTAGAGCATAATATAAATTATACAAAGATGGCCTATGGATTAGATAAAATTGAAGAAAAGGATTTTCCTGCAACTAGAGATCTAACAAGAGAAGACTTAGATAAGAATATAAAAACGATAAAAAATATTCGTATAAATGATTACCGTCCTACAAAGCAGTTTTATAATCAGAGTCAAGGAATTCGATTGTACTATCAATTCCCTGATGTGGATATAGATAGATATAATATTGATGGACAGCTGACGCAAGTATTTTTATCAGGTAGAGAGATTAATGAAGGAAAAATTAATGAACAATGGATTAATCAACATTTGAAATATACACATGGTTATGGTGTTGCATTATCTCTTGTCAATGCAATTACAAGTCAGGGACAACCTGAGCTCTTGATAAAAAATATTCCACCAAAGTCTGATATAGAGAGTTTGAAAATAAAATATCCACAGATTTACTTTGGAGAGCTTACAAACAATTATGTGATTACTAATACAAAAGAAAAAGAATTTGATTATCCTAGTGGTGGTCAAAATGAAGAAACCTTCTATGAAGGAAGTGCAGGAATCCATTTAGGAGGAATCAATAAGCTTTTATATGCTATTAAGGAGAGAAGCTCGAAAATATTGATATCAGGAAATATTACTAAGGATAGTAAAATTTTGATATACAGAAATATAAAAGATAGGGCAAAAAAAATTGCACCATTTATATACTATGATGATGATCCATATCTTGTTATCAATGATGGAAAGCTATTTTGGATTTTAGATGGTTATACGGTTAGTGAGAATTTTCCTTATGCTAAACCATTTGGAGAGGGCAGGACGAATTATATCAGAAACTCTGTTAAGGTAGTAATAGATGCTTATAATGGAGATACTACTTATTATGTAGTAGATAAACATGATCCTGTGATAAAAAGTATGATGAAAATCTTCCCTCAGTTATTCACAAGTGTGGATAAGATGCCTGAAGGAATCAAAAGCCATATAAGATATCCACAAACATTATTTGATATACAGGCAAATGTGTATAAAGTATATCATATGAATAATACAGAAGTATTTTATCAACAGGAAGATTTATGGGATATTGCCCATGAGATTTATGAACAAGAAAAACGAGTAATGGAATCAAATTATTTTATAATGAAATTACCAGAGGAGGATAAAGAGGAATTCTTATTATCTATCCCTTATACTCCAAAGAACAAACCTAATCTGACAGCTCTTTTCATGGCGAGAAATGATGGAGAGAACTATGGAAAATTGATAATCTATAAGATGCCAAAGCAGAAGAATGTTTATGGACCTATGCAGATAGAGTCTAAGATTGATCAAGATACAACTATTTCTAAGGAATTTTCTTTATGGGGGCAAAAGGGTTCTACTTATATTCGAGGAAACCTACTGACTATCCCAATAGAGAATTCACTCCTTTATATCGAACCTATTTATTTAAAGGCAGACAATGAAAATAGTTTGCCAGAAGTAAAAAGAGTGATAGTAGCCTATGGAGATCGTATAGCTTATGAAGAAACATTAGAAAAAGCATTAGATCAATTGTTTGGAGAAGTAAGAACGCCAAATGTAACTATTCCAGAGGAGGATTTGAAGGATTCAGTAGATGTAAAGGGCATGATAGAAAGAGCAAATGAAGTATTTGTGAAAGCTCAAGAAGCTCAAAGAAATGGAAAATGGGCAGAGTATGGAAAATATTTGGATGAATTAAAAGGTTTATTGGAAAGATTAAATCAAATAGAAAAGGGAATCTCATAATGAGATTCCCTTTTTAAACACTAAAAAGGCTTCTTAAAAACCAATAAATGAATGAAATAGGTGGACCAATGATTTTACCTGTTAAACGGGTTATGATCAATAACATGAGGATAAATCTTCCTTTTGTATAAATTTCATAATAAAAAGGTTTATCCTTTAACCCTAATAATCCAAAGAAGATATGTGAACCGTCTAGTGGAGGGATTGGCAATAAATTAAATACAAATAAAACAATGTTGATCCATACGGTATAATCGAACACTTCCATAATAGTATTATAAAGATCATATGATAAAAATGTAATAGGGACTTCATACAATAGCTTCATAAGCATAAGAAAAAAAATAGCGATAAGTAGGTTCATCATAGGACCTGCTAGTGATACTAAGCAATCATCTCGTCTTCTATTTTTAAAATTCAGCTCATTTATTACAACAGGCTTTGCCCACCCAAATCTAGCAAATAATATAAGAAAAAAACCAATAGGATCAAGATGATTAGCAGGATTTAATGATAATCTACCTTGAAGTTTTGGTGTATCATCTCCTAACCAAACAGCTACCTGAGCATGTGCATATTCATGTAAGGAAAGGCCGATGAGTATTCCTGGAAGTGTTAAAAGCATTTCTCTAATGTTGATATCCATGAATTTCCTCCTTCTTTTGTAAAAAAGTCTATGTTTATTTTATAATAAATTTATAAAATATGAAATACTTAATTTGAGAAATTAGAGTGATATTGATTATATTTTTTATTGATAATTATATTGGATTTTTTTAATTGATTTTTTATATAACGATCGAGTTGATAAGTGCCTAATTCTTTTTTTAGTTTTTTCAGGATCAATTCTTTTTTTATTTTTTTAAGCGTATAAGCTTTATAAGCTTCTTCCGTATCTAAATCAAAAAGCTCCTTTTCTTTTGATTGACGAAACATATGAAAATATTTGTAGTATATATTGGTATCTATTTTTTCTTGAATATTTGATACATAAGCTTCATAAGCTTTTTGCATTTCATCTTCGTTTGGAATAAGAGATCTATCCTTTGCTTCTTGTAGGATTATTATGTCTTTTAAAATTTCTTCAAAAGCAGCAATAACATTATCTTGTTTATTTAATATTTGTTCATAGTGGTCAATTTCTTTTAGCAAAAAATATTTCAAAGCTTCTACATCTTCATAGCCATTTAAGGAAGAAATAAAATTTTTTGCAGCTTCAAGCTTTTTTTCTTTAAGCAAATGGATAATATGATCAATCAAATCGCGTCTTAAATGGAGAAGCTCTAGATTTCTATATATATTGTTTTGAAAGCTATTATATTCATATAAAGCTTTTTCTAATTGAAAAGCTATAAGCTTTTCTTTCACATCTTCTATAGTAATGATATGATCATTTACAATAGCGATTTCATTTGGATTCAAATCTTTATGTTCTACACAGGAAGTGAGTAATATTAAAAAGATAAACAGTAAAGCAATTTTTTTCATAACATATCACCTCTATGGATTATATACCCTAAAATTATACATATAGAATTAAAAAAGTTTCAAAATAAATATAGAATTTTCCTAAAAATACCTTTTGTTTTATGTATTAAAAAATATATAAAAATAGAACAAAAGATCCTTTAATAAAGACCTTTTGTCCTTTGGGAACAATATAAAAAGGGATAACAATGACCTTTAATGATTTCTTAATAATTTTAATTCTTCTATAGACATAGCATCTAAATTTTTTGCCATTTGAGCAAATTCTGTTCGATCAATAAAGCCTTTTGAAATAAGAATTTCTATAAGTGCAGCAATTGCTAAGGTGTTTCTATAATCAACTTCCTTTAAATCACCTATTTGTGCATATAAATCAATATCATACATAATTATTTCCCCCCCATAAATATTCATTGTAACTGTAATTATGAACTAAAATTTAAAAAAATATACACAAAAAGCTTTGCATATTATAAACATTGGACAAATATAATTCTATAAGGATAAACTCACAGCTAGGGGGTGAAGGTATGGAACTGACGCCATGTAGCTATTTTTTTAAGCTTGCTAAATATTTTATAAAGTCCCTTATAGCTTATTGCTTAAAAAAAGATGAAGAGCTTGAAAAATTATATTATCGTACAATGGATATACATATAGAATATATTGAAAAATACTGTAATGAAATAGAGAAGGAAGAAAGATTGAAGGAAAGAATTTATGAATTGTTAGCTTTAATAGCTTTAAGAGCGCAAACAGACACATTGAGGATAAAGAATAAAACTTATAAAGGGTTAAAATTAAGAGAAAATATTATGCAGAATTTCTATATAGAGCTGTGGATTATAGGGAAAAAGCTATATTTATATATTTATGAAAAATGTGGAGAAAATGAAGAGTTAGTCCCTTTTAGCATTGATATTCCATATCTTTTGCGTCTTGACCAAGTATACTTTGCTTTAAAAAATAAAAGAATTCCTGGTCTTTTAAGCCTTTTATATGAAAGCAGGAAATAATTTATATATATATAGGCAAACAACATCAAAATGAAATATAAAAGATAGTTCATTCCAGATAACTTTTGAAAAAACAAAACTTCATTTCATGAAAAAATACTAAACCTTCAAAACTCACTTCGTTCAAACAATGAAGGTTCTTAACGTATTTTTTATGAAATTTCAGTAAGTTTTTTTACAAAAGTTATCGAAGTCATTCACTTATCTTTATATATTTCTTTTTTTATGTTGAAGTTGTTTACCTATAGATAAACAACTTCAAATAAGACAAAATTAATTATTGTATAGCAATTTCGTAAAGGTTGCTATACAATTTTTATTAGAAACGTATATAAAAGAACTATATTAAAAGGGGTAGGGAGCATGATTAAAAATTATTTAGAATTAAATAAATTTGAAGTAGAGAAATTTCTTCAGTTTATAAATAGAAATAAAATAAATAAATTATCTTTTGAGGATATGGATAAGGAAATTAAATCTGAAGAATTTGATTTTGGTAGAGGAGTTATTTTAAAGATCAAAGGACAATATATTATGGGAATGGCATCAATAATATTAAAAGAATGTAATAAGAAAGGAATAGCATATATAATTAAGTTAGATATAAATGAAAGCATAGAGGATAAGAGGACAGTTTTGTGTGAGATAATAGAAGAATCTAAGAATATAGCCAAAAAATATGGAGCAAGGGAAATATTTTTAGGTACAAAGGATGATACAATAATTAGAAATTTAAATACTTTAGATATAGAGAAACAATATTCGGTAATAAGGATGACATTAGATAATATAAGAGTTAAATATTCACCATTAAGTCTAGTTAAGTTATCAGAGGAAAATAAGAAAGAATATTTAATGATTTATAATGATGCCTTTAAAGAAGTTCCAAATGCAGCAACGCTAACAGAGAGTGATATTGATGAATATATAAAAAGAGCAGATGAAAATAATTATATAGCTATAGCAAATAATGAAATGATAGGTTTTTTGCAGTTTAATATTAAAGACGGAGTGGGAGAATTTGATTTAGGATTAATTAAGAGTGCTAGAGGAAAGGGATATGGAAAGCTGCTTTTAGAAACGGCTATTAGCTTTTTGAATTTGAAGAAAGTAAAAGAAATAGGTTTGATTGTTGCTACAAAAAATACTTTAGCTTATGATATGTATAAGAAAAGAGGATTTAAAGAAAGTAAATTAGTTAGCGATTGGTTTCAACTTGATTAACTTTGATGACATATGATAAAATGTGAGGATAAAATTCTAATATATGAGGTGCTGATTTTGAATAAAAAAATAATCTATTTAATTGTTGCAATGTTTTTCATGAGTATTTTAGCAAATACAGCTCATCCTGTTACACCAGAATTAGTTGTTAGTTTAAATATGTCTTCACTGATGTATGGAATCATGTTTGCTACTATGTCTATAGCGAGC
Organism: Crassaminicella indica; assembly: GCF_019203185.1. Taxonomy (NCBI): domain Bacteria; kingdom Bacillati; phylum Bacillota; class Clostridia; order Eubacteriales; family Clostridiaceae; genus Crassaminicella; species Crassaminicella indica. The sequence goes on from NZ_CP078093.1 coordinate 1,053,840, forward strand.
TTTACTATGTCACCCATTTGGGGAAGCTTATCAGATAAATATAGGAGCAGAAAATTATTTATATATCTTCCTTCTATAGGTTATGGACTTGCACAAATAGGATTTGGCTTTTCTACATCTCCAGTATTGATTCTTATATTTAGAATTTTTGGTGGTGGTTTTGCTGCATCTATATTTACCAATGCTATAGCTTATATTGTTGATGAGACAGATCATACAAATAGAAGTAAAGCTATAGCTTATTATACAGCTATAACGGGTTTTGGAGTAGCATTAGGATATTTAGTTGGTGGATACATAGGTGTAAATGATTACCATCATGCTTTTATTTTTCAATCACTAGGACTTATTATACATGCTATAATAGTTTATTTTCTTTTACCAGAAAGTAATGTGAAGATTGAGGATGTAAAAACATCAAAAAATTTTATCTTTCAAATAAAAGATGATTTTAAAAAATATATGCCTACAGCTTTAGGAACATTACTTTTAGTTGTATTCTTCACATCATTTTCATTTATTGCTTATTCTACAGGTATAAATTATTTCTTAAAGAAATATTTGAATTTAAATCCATTGCAAATAGGGTATTATATGGCTCTTACAGGTATTATAGGTATGATTGCCAATGTTTATTTAACGCCAAGAATATCAAGAAAATATGGTGATAAAAAATCACTTAAATATGTATTATTGGTTACGGGTATTACCCTTATTATTCTTTCAATGATAGATAAATTACTATCGCCAATTTCAATTATTGTATTTTTAATATTTGTATTTTTTATTTCTATGTTTAAGCCACTGCTACAAACAATGGTATCAAACTTAAGCAAGAATGAGCATGGTAAAATCATGGGACTTCAAAATTCTGCTAACTCTGTGGGAATGGTTGGAGGCTCTTTATTTGCTGGAACTTTATTAGATATATATCCTAAAATACCTTTTATGATGGCTGCTATTATATTTATCGTATCTTATCTGATAATTTTATTTAGCAATAAGTTAAAAAAGATATGATTATTATATTGCTTTAAAATACAAAAAGATGTCTCAAAAGTTGGAGACATCTTTTCATATAGAGAAAATATTGAAAATAATTGTTATACAGATTTTTTCTGTACTAGCTTTATATACCATGCAGCCATTTGTACTTGAAAAATATAGGCAACTGCAATAATTAATGCGATGTTTGAACCTTCAGATGAAAATGCAGTCATAGCAATAGCTAATGCAACGCTAAGATTCCTCATCACTGTACCATAAACTAAAGCTATAGAATCTTCCCATGAGAAAAAGAAACGTCCGATCATTGTTGTAATGGTAAAATTGATTAAATAAAACAAAATAATTGGTATTATAAGCAAAATTATTATAGAAGGATTATTAATAATTGTCTTTGCTTTTAATGATGTTGCAACGAAGATGATTCCTATTACACCAAGACTTGATAAAAGAGGAAAACGCATCTTCCATTTACTGTTGTATTGTTCAAGTCCAATATTATTAATCATTATATATCGAAGTGTAGCTCCTGCAATCATTGGAATTAATACTACAATAAGAATTTGTCGTATAATTTTAAACATTGGTATAGCTACAGTAGTACCTAGATACATTTTTAAAACTAGAGGAGCTATTAGTGCACTAAGTAAAAGCGCAACAATAGTAATTTTAATTGCAGCATGTATATTTCCTTTAGCAAATCCAGTCCAAGAAATGGTCATTCCTGAAGTAGGGAGTACGGACATCAGCATAAAGCCTACAAAAATCATAGGTTGGTTTTTGAAAAATATTGAGCCGATGCAAAAAGCAATAAATGGAATTAAGATAAAATTTATCCCTTGAGAGGAGACAATTAATGCTCCATTGCCTTTATTAAGTAATTCTTTGTAATTTAAATTGACCATCATTGGAAAAACCATCAAAAAAGTAAGAGGGATGATGAACATACTTAAAAATTTTGAATCAAAAAAATAACCAAAAATCAAACCAAGCACCATAGATGCAAGAATACTTTTTGCAAGGTGTTTTTTTAATATTTTTAATAGATTCCACATTAGTAATCGCCAGCCTTTCAAAAATATATACATATATATCGTTATATTCAAATATTAAAATATAACGATATATATATATTACATAAGCTTTTATAATATGTCAATAATGAAAATCATTTAGGAAAACAATAATTACTGTGTAAGCTTTATATAATTCAGATAAATCAACATATAAAGGTTTATCTATAGTATAACCAAATAATTGTATATAATGTTAATATCTGATTTTATTAGACTTATGGTAAGAATACTATCAAATCCCACGGTTTTAACGTGGGATTAAAGCTCATTTTTTATAATTTGAAATTATGATATAATGAGAAATATAGAGTTGCACTTTGAGGATTGGATAGAATATGTGGTTGCACAAATTTCAACGAAGTAAGAGGGGTGTAGTTCACGATTAAGAAAAAAGAGACGTTTATTGCGTCTCTTAAAATTGCTATTGAATGTTTTAAAAAAATCAAAATAATATTCGAATGATTTCTTTTATCTGATCATTTTTAATTGAATAAATGATTTCTGTACCTTGTCTTTTGCCAACAATGATATTTGCAGATTTTAATTTTGAAATATGCTGTGATATAGTTGATTGTGGTTTATCTAAACAATTGTGCATATCTGTTACATTAGTAGGTCCATTATGATATAGTGTCTGGATAATACAGAGTCTAACTGGATGAGCTAATGCTTTGAGTATTTCTGCTTTTTGTTCAAAAATTTCAGAATTTGTTTTATATGTTTGCACAGAAATATCCCCTCCGATAACATAATATTTTTATATCTTATATCTGTATATTATAATATATAGATATAATGTTTTCAATAAATTTAATTATTTTTAATGATCTATAAAATGGATATTGTAAGTCTAAAATATTATTATTAGGAAGTGGTAGACATGGAACGAATATATATGAAAGAAGCTTTAATAGAAGCTAAAAAAGCTATGGAAATAGAAGAAGTGCCTATCGGTGCAGTGATTGTAAAAGATGGAAATATAATAGCAAGAGCACATAATTTGAGAGAAAGAAGTAAAGACCCAACTAGTCATGCAGAGATTTTAGCTATTCGTGAAGCTTCCAAAGCTTTAGGGGGGTGGCGTCTTATTGGATGTGATCTTTATGTAACTGTAGAACCTTGTCCTATGTGTGCAGGGGCTATTATGTTATCTAGAATAGATAGACTGATCATAGGAACTATGGATCCTAAAGGTGGTGCTGCAGGATCTATATTAAATATTGTTGAAGATGAGCGATTTAATCATCAAACAGAGGTTATAAGAGGTGTGATGCAGGAGGAATGTGCTGCTGTGATGAAGGAGTTTTTTAGAAATTTAAGGAAAAGAAAATAAGATCAAGCCATTGTTTTTTTAATCAAAATTAGTAAGTATTAAAGAACTAAGCAGTCCGAGGGCTGATATAAGTCCAACAATAGGACCTCCTTCTTCATAAGCTTCTGGCATCATAGTGGAGGAAACCATAGAGACAATTCCTCCAGCTGCAAAAGCTTTAATAGCTGCAATTAAGTTAGAAGATGTATTTTTCAAAAAAACGAAACCACACAAGGAGCTTAGGAGTGAAAGGATTAAAACCATTAACCATAAAAAAAGAATCTTACTATTCTTATAGCCACCTTTTTTTAATCCAATACTACTGGATAACCCTTCAGGGAAATTGCTTATAAAGATAGCAACTACCAAAAGCCAGCTTACTTTTTTTTGACCTATCATACTGATTCCAATAATCATAGATTCAGGAACTGCATCCATTAGAGTACCGATAAAGATTGCTAATCCTGAATTTTCCTTTGACTTTTCTGATGAACGCTTTCGTTGATGACCTCCTTTGTGTACAACGATTAAGTCTAAAATAGTAAATAAAAAAGCACCAAAAATAAAACCCATTGCTGTAATGTTTATGCTACCGTCTTTAACTGCTTCAATAAGAAGTTCGAAGGAAGCTGCACCTATTAAAACACCTGTGCCAAATGCCATAATAAGCCCTATTATGAATTTTTTCATATTAAAATAAATGCCTATTAAAGATCCAATAAATACTGAAGAACCAGCGATTCCTCCCCAAATAGCTGCTTTCCACATACTAAACCTACCTTTCAAAGAGTAGAGAAAAATTATTTTTATTTAGTATGCCACCGAATAATTTTTTTATCTCTTTTTTTTTATCTCTAAAAAACTCTGCGTAATAAATTTTTGAATGGTTATAATAAAAAATATGGTCTTACTTGGAGGGATGATTTTTGATATTACAGCATTATATTCAAGATGCATTAGATCTTGCTGTTACTAGAGATCCTAAGAAAATTAATAAAGCTATTGAACTTATGGATACTGCATTAAGAGAATTTCATAAAGATAAATTTTCTTTAACAAGAGCTTATAGTACAAAAGGGTTGATTTATGAATATTATTCGAGGGATTTTTATAGAGCTTATGAATGTTACACCAAGTGGGGAGAAATAGGAGGGAAGCTAAAAGGATATGAATTTGACAGAATAAGATCCTTCATGAGAGCAAATAAATTTCAATATTCTAAAAAGTTTTTTTCTCTTGTAGAGGATATGCAAAAAGTTCAGATACATATACCCACTAAGCAAATCCGGTTTTGGATGTCTATAGCAGCTACTATTATCTATTCATATGAAGCAAGATATGATGCTGCAAAACAAATGGCTAAAGGAGCAATTTTTATTTTCAATGAAAAAGAAACATCTTTAAAGACTATGTTAAAATCAAACAAGCTTTTAGATCATATAGATGTTACAGAAGAAGAGATGAAATTAGTGTGGCAGTTTGCCAAAAAGGGAAAAATATAATGTGATTGTGAGAACTTTCTATTCAAATAAATAGGAAGTTTTTTATTTGTATTAAATAGTTATAGATTTTGCAAAGAATCGACAAACATATAAATAATACGACAAAAATGTAGCATCGTGTTATAATGGAGGTGATTGCAAAAATAAGGAAATGGAGTGAGAAACTTGTCAAAAAAACATTATCTTTTAATCATCATAGCATTTCTATTAGTTTTAACAGCTTGTGCAAAAGAACAAGTTGTCAAGACAAGTCAAGAAAAAACTGTAGGGACTGAGGCTGTAGCAGATGTGAAAGGAAATTTAAAGGTGCATTTTATTGATGTAGGGCAGGCAGATAGCATACTTATTGAAAATGGTGAAAATAATATGCTTATTGATGCAGGAAATAATATGGATTCCGATTTGGTTGTTAATTATTTAAAAAGGGAAGGCATAAAAAAGTTGGATTATGTTATAGGAACGCATCCTCATGAAGACCATATAGGAGGATTAGATGCAGTGATAAATACTTTTGATATAGGAAAAGTTTACATGCCAAAGGTTACCCATAATAGTAAAACCTTTAAAGATGTAGTTACGGCAATAAAAAATAAAGGATTAAAAATAACGACTCCTGTAGTTGGGAGTAAAATAGTATTAGGAGATGCACAAGGGGTTATTCTTGCACCAAATAGCAAAGAATATAAGGATTATAATAATTATTCTATTGTACTGAAATTAACATATGGCAATACTTCCTTTTTATTTACAGGAGATGCAGAAGATATTTCAGAAGAGGAAATGATACGCAAAGGCTTTGATTTATCAGCAGATGTATTAAAAGTTGGACACCACGGGAGCCATTCTTCTACAACTTTAGAATTTTTAAATAAAGTAAATCCTGCATATGCTGTAATTATGTGTGAAACAGGAAATGATTATGGACATCCTCATAAGGAAACAATGGATAAATTGAAAAATAAAAATATTCCTGTTTATAGAACAGATGAAAATGGAACGATTATTGCAGTAAGTGATGGAGAAAAAATTAAATTTAATGTAAATCCAGGGGATTATAGTTATGGTAGAGGAAGCAATACTGAAAAAGCTAGTATAAATAAAAATAAGTCAAGTCAAGACAATATATTTACAGCGAAAGCAGAAAGCTATGAAGAAAAAGCATATGTTGATAAAAATGGAAATGGCTTAATAAAAGGAAATATTAATAGTAAAGGAGAAAAAATATATCATATGCCTGATGGAGCTTATTATAAAAAAGTAAATGCAGAAGTTTTATTTAAGACAGAAAGGGAAGCTCAGGAAGCCGGATTTAGAAAATCTAAAAAGTAGGTGATCGTATGTATTTGGTTATAGATCGATTTGAAGAAAGCACTGCTGTGTGTGAAAGAGAAGATGGAAATATAATAAATATTGAAAGAAGTAAAATCCCATATGCTGCAAAGGAAGGAGATGTACTAGTAATAAGTGGAAATAGTATTCGTATTGATTATGAAAAAACCTTGAAAAGAAAAAAGGAAATAGAAACAATAGTTGAGGATTTGTGGGAATAATAGGCGTCAGTGCATACTGACGCCTTTGATGTAAACTACATAGTTGCTTTTTTTGCTAAAGGGTCTTCACCATATTGGTTAGGACCATCTGTTCCTTTTTTAAATAATAAAAGAAAACCTAAATAAATATTGTAAAGGGGAATCAATAATAAAAACCAATGAGTTCCAGGTCTTTCAATATCATGTAGTCTTTGAACTGCAAGGCAGATTGATAATGCTACATAAGCAATATACATAAGAATATATATAATGAATGCAAATGTATTTTCTGTAAGTGCATAAATTATTTGAGGGATCATAGTAATTAAACCAGCTAAGAAAATATATCCACAATATGCTAATCGATTGATTCTCCCATTAAAAGTAAAAAACCTTCCCATATATATTCACCTCCTCTCAAAATAACAATAATTGAATATAATGGATAACATAAGCTATTATACTGTTTTTTAGAAATTATTACAATAATTTTTTTAATTCTTATTTCCTTGTTTGAACGAAGTGAGTTTTGAAGTTGTTTATCTATAGAATGAAATAAAGGTAGTTATAAAATAATTTTTTAGAGGATTTTTAAAATTTTTGTCAAATATAAAATAATGTTAAATTCAAACAAAATAAGGGGGAATTCTTTTCTAATGAATATTTTTAAAGATTTGGTTAAAATTACTATTGTTTTATTGTGTATACTATTTATTCCTTCAATAAATTATGCACAAGAAATTGTAAAAGGAACTGTTATTGATAAAAATACAGTTTTATGTAAAGAGCCTAAGTCTTCTTCACAAAGTTTAGATTTTTTAGGGTTTGGTGAGGAAGTGTTTATTGAAGAGAATCAGGGAAAATGGTATAGAGTTTCTACAAGTGATGGAATGTTTGGCTGGGTTCATAGTGAATGTATTTTGGTTAAGGATAAGAATGAAAAATTAATAGAAAATGGAATTGTTAATATAGGAACTATAGAAGTACGAAAAGAACCAAATATTAGTTCTGATATTATGGGAAGAGTAGGGTTTGCAACAAAAGTAGCAGTATTAGAAAAAAAAGGAGACTGGTACCAATTAGGTATGGGAGATGAAGTAATTGGTTGGGTACCTTCTGAATATATTATTACTACGCCTGTTTATAAAAAAGCTAAAATTATGTCTGAAAAGGGAGCTGTTTATGAAAAACCATCAAAGGATAGTAAGCTCATAAAAGAATTGGATAAAAACTATATTGTAAAGATTGATGATTATGAAGATGGTTATTTTCATATTATGTGGGGAAAAAAAGGAGAAGGTTTTATTTATGCAAACGAAGTAAAGCTTATTCATGAAGACTTTTTTTACGAAGCTTTTGCAAAAAAAGAAGTTAAGGAAAAAGTTAAAGAAAAAGCAGTAAATACTTTTAAAGAAATAATAGAAAATGCTACATATCTTGGAGGCGATTATGCTGCTACAGCTTATGATTTATCTATTGCTTCTTGTGGAAAAGCTGTAGGATCAAAATATAGAGGATTTACAAGAACGGGATACAACTTAAATGGAAAGAGTTGGAAAGAAGCGATGGTTGTTGCTGTAGATTCAAGAAAGATTCCATTAGGAAGTAAAATACTTGTATTATTTGATGAAGGTGACTGGCGAGCAAAATATAACGGTATTTATTTAGCAGCAGATACTGGTGGAGGTGTAAAAGGAAAAACAATAGATATTTATTTGGGAGATATAGGAAATAAGCAGATGAAAGAAGTAAGAGATTTTGGAAAAACATATAATGTGAAGGTTTATCTTTTAAATTAGAAAAGAAAGCTTTTTAAGACTTCAGAGAATGTTCTGAAGTCTTTTTATATAAAGGTATGTATTGATTAAAGCTAAATGGAAAAGCTAAGGTTATGGAGGTGAATATATTTGACTGATTATATTACAAATAGACAAATTGCCTTTATTATTTTTGGTGCGCTTGTAGGGTATGGTGTGATGGGGCTTCCTAAAAATGTTGCAGAAAGTTCAGGAACAGGAGGTTGGTTTACCCTAATTGTAGTAACATTTATAGTAATGATTATTACTTATATGGTTACATATCTCTCGTATGTTCATAAAAATAAAACTATATATGAGTATAGTCAAATATTAACAGGTAAAGTTGTTACATATATATTTATGAACCTGTATATATTTTATTATTTTTTAGTTTTTAGCATGTTAGGGAGAATTTCTAGCGAAACCATTAAGCTTAGTATATTATTAAGAACTCCTGTATGGGCATTGAGTTTTGTTTTTTTCAGTATTGCTTATTATGCATTGACAAAGAGATTGCGTGTTATTGCAAGAATTTGTGAAATATATGGAGTTATAATTATTGTTGTTACAGTTATGATGCATTTTGCTATGTTTACACAAGGAAAATTCATTAACTTAAAGCCTTTTTTTGTTATGGAAGATTTGCCAGCATATTTAAAAGCATCTGTTAAACTCATATTTCCTTTTTTAGGAGTAGAGATATTAACTGTTATTCCTTTTAATAAAAAGAATAGTAAAAATGTATTAAAATATACAGTTTTTATTGTAGCATTTGTAGGGATCATATATATATTAGTAGCAGAATCTTGTATTTCTGTAATGAGTGTAGATGGTATTATTCACTATAATGATGCAGTACTAGCTACCATACGAAGAATAGATATTCAAAGTCTACAGTTTATTAGAAGATTAGATGGTATTTTTTTAATCATATGGATTATGGCTATATTTTGTACCATGATTATATGGGCTTACGGAGGAATTTTTCTTTTGAGCAAATTCTTTAAAAAGGTTCATTTTAACTACCTTGCGCTTGTTGTTGTGATAATGGCCTATATTGTTTCTCTGATTCCTACTACCTTTGAGCAAGTACAAAAAATACTAAATTATGTTAGTTATTACGGATTAGTATGTATGGTATTAATACCAGCCATATTATTTTTTATTACGAAGGTGAAAAAATATGATAAAAAAGTACAGTAAGGTATGTATGCTTTTTATATGTTTATTTATTCTGACAAGCTGTTGGGATTATAGGGATATTGATAAGAAGTGTATTGTTGTTGCTATTGGGGTAGATGCTGTTGGAAAGGATATTGAATTTTCAGGTGAAATTGCACAGCTTACGCCTTCTGCTGCAAGTCAAGAAAAGTCTCAAGTAGCAGGCGTATATAATTTATTATCTTATGGAAAAACCTTTGAGGAAGCTCGAGTAAATTATGATGCAGTAAATCCTTGCTCTACATTTTTAGGGGCAACAAGAGTTGTTGTATTTGGACAAAATTTTGCAAAAAAGGGAATAGAACCTTATTTATATAGGATCAATCACATTTATGATTATCGAAAAACTATTTTACCAGTAGTGTGTCGTGAAAAGCCTAGAGAATTATTTAAAATGAAAACAAAAAAAGATATGTCTGTAGGATTTTTGATAGAGAATATTTTGAATCACTTAGCAAGCAGTGGAAAAGCTATGTATCCAACAGTTGGGGAATTACTTTTTAATGTAGAAACAGGAGGAGGATGCTATGCTGTACCTTATATAGGTACTGAAAAGGGAGATATAAAGTATTTAGGGCTTGCAGTTATGAAAAAATCAAAATTAATAGGCGAGATAGATCTTGAAGAAACCGATGGCGTATTATACATATTGGCAGAAAAGCCTAGAATCGTTGAAGTAATTCCATATTATAAAAATAAGAATAACAATACATCTTTTCGTGTAGCTGTTAAAAAAAGAAAGATTGAAACAAACTATAAAGATAATGAAGTTTTTATTCAGATTGCTTTAGATTTAAAGGCAGAGCTTCAGTATCAATATGATATACAGCCAGTTACTGATAATGATATAAAGGAATTAGAAAAGAGTTTATCAGAAAAAGTGAAAAATAAAGTGATGCTAGCTATTCAAAAAGCACAAAAAGAGTTTCAATGTGATTATTTTCAATTCAGAAGATATTTTAAAGCCAAATATCCTAAAATTTATAAAAAAATAAAATGGGAAGATGTCTTTCCTAAGATGAATATAAAAGTAGTAGTTCAAACAAAAATTGTTAACAAAAGCTTGGCAGATCCAAATGCTAAAAAGAAATATTAGAGGATGGATTAATATGAAAAATAATAATCGATTGATAAATAAAATAAAAGAATTGAGAGAAGAAAACTTTGGTGTGTCTGTAAGAAAACTATCTATTTTTAATGAAGAAGTGTTTATATTATATATTCCAGAGTTGACAGATCGAGGAGTATTATCGGACAACATTATAAAGCCTATATTACAGTATGGAAAAGAGCAAATGCTTACTATAGATAAAATATTATTGTCTATTGTTTATTTAGATGATATTTTTAGTGATGATGATGAAGAAAAGATAGTTGAGTATATTTTAGAAGGAAAGTCGATTATTATTCTTTTAAAGGAAGCTAAATATATTGTTGCAAACACTTTAAAGGTTGAGCAAAGAAAGGTTCAGACGCCAGAAATAGAAACTACGCTAAGAGGTCCTAAGGATGCTTTTACTGAAAATCTCGATACTAATTTGTCTCTTGTTCGCTACAGGATAAAAGATCCTTCTCTTAGAATTGATAAGTCGATAATCGGAAAAAGAACAAAGACAAATACAGCTGTTATTTATATAAAAGATATAGCAAACCCTAAATATGTGAATGAAGTGAAAAAAAGAATCCAAAAGATCAGCGTAGATGGCATACTTGAGTCTGGATATGTTCAAAAATTTCTTTTGAACAATACTTTTGATTTATTTCCTCAAGCAGGTATTGTAGAGAGGTCTGATACAGCCTGTGCCAACCTATTAGAAGGAAAGATTTGTATTCTTGTAGAAGGAAGTAGTTTAGGCTTGATAGTACCGAAAACCTTTATTGAATTTTTGGATACAGGAGAGGATCATTATAACAATTTATATTTAGCGATATTTTCTAAAATACTGACTGCATTAGCATTGTGTATAACTTTGACTGTATCTGCTTTGTATATTGCTGTTGTTAGCTTTCATACAGATATTTTGCCACCCCAATATATTTTAAGCTTGGCTATTGCTAGGAAAACTGTTCCTTTCAATGCGTTGATAGAAACACTTGTTATGGAGTTTATAGCAGAAATATTAAGAGAAGCAAGTATAAGGCTTCCGCAGCAAATAGGACCAGCTATTGGAATTGTTGGAGCTATCGTAATAGGACAAGCTGCAGTTGCTGCAGGATTAGTCAGTCCACTTTTAGTAATTATCGTATCTTTATCTATGATGTGTTCCTTTGTAGCAGCAGATTATACGATTATCAGTTCTATTCGCATATTAAAATTTTTCTTGATTTTTATAACAGGTATATTTGGATTATTTGGATTTGTTATGGGATTTACAGTTATTATGATTAACTTATGCGCCCAAACAAGCTTTGGTGTACCTTATTCTGCTCCTCTTGCACCATTTCATTTTAAAGATATAATCAATTATATTTTTAGCGATATTACATTAGCCAAAATGAGGCCAAAATTTTTACATACAAAGGATAAAACAAGGCAGTAAATTTTTGCCAATGGTGAATAACTATTTTACTGGTGATATAATAGAATTAATAGGATAAGGATATTTTGGAGCTGATGTACTTGATAGAATTATTAAAACATCTTATTAATAATTTAGGATATGTGATTGTTATAGCTTTTTTTATTTCAAAGCTTAATACATTTCGGCAGATGATTCAAAAGGAGAAAATAGGAAGAGTTGAGACGTTGATACTAGCCTTTATATTTGGAGGAATAGGGATTATCGGAACCTATGTAGGAATTGATGTACGTGGTGCTATTGCCAATACAAGAAATATAGGTGTAATTGTAGGAGGAATTCTTTGTGGGCCATTTGTAGGAATTGTAGGGGGAATCCTTGCAGCAACACATCGGATTCTGATTGATGCTGGTGGAATTACAGCATTTCCATGTGCTATGGCAACTGCTATTGGTGGGTATTTATCTGGAATCATTTACAAAAAATCAAATATTAAAAATAGATGGTTTTATGGATTGTTAGGGGGAATTGTAGTAGAGAATTTGAGTATGACTTTTATTTTATTATTTTCAAAACCATTTCCTCTAGCATTGAGTATTGTAAAGGATATTTATGTGCCTATGGTTTTAATCAATGGAGTTGGAATTGCGATAGTGATTATGATTACAGAAAATATTTTTGAAGCAGAAGAAGAAATTGCTGCAAAACAGGCAAAGCATGCATTAGAAATTGCTAATAAAACATTGCCTTATTTTCGTGATGTAAACAATAATTCTTTAAAAAAAATCTGTGAGATCATAAAAACTTCTGTAAAAGCTGATGCTGTTTCTATAACAGATAAAAAATATATTCTTGCTCATGTAGGCAGTGGAGAGGATCATCATACTGTTGGAAAATCTATTTTGACAAGAGCAACAGAGCGAGTTATAAAGGAAGGAATTATTGAGATTTTAAATACACCTGAAGAAATAGATTGTATGGATGAAAATTGTCCATTAAAATCTGGTATTATTGTACCTCTTAAGGAAAATGAAAAAGTAATTGGCACATTAAAAATATATTATAACGATGAAAACCACATAACCTTTCGAGATATAAGCTTGGCAGAAGGTTTATCTCAGCTGATTTCTACACAGCTTGAAATTAGCAAGCTTGAAAAACTAAAGGAGATGGCAAACAAATCCGAGATTAAAGCGCTTCAAGCACAAATCAATCCGCATTTTTTATTTAATGCTTTACATACAATTGTATCATTTATGAGAATGGATATAGATAAAGCACGAGAATTGATCATTGATTTATCTACATATTTAAGATATAACATTGAAAAAGGAGATGAATTGGTAAGCTTAAAAAAAGAATTGGAACAGGTAAGAGCGTATGTTAAAATAGAACAGGCAAGATATGGAAAAAAGTTGCATATAATTTATGATATAGATGATAATATTGATATAAAAATTCCAAGTCTTACTATACAGCCACTTGTTGAAAATGCTATAAAACATGGCATATTAAAAGCACATCAGGATGGTGGTTTTATAAAGATTTGTGTAAAAGAGAAAAAAGACAGAGTTCAGATTATCATAGAAGATAATGGTGTTGGTATAGAAGAAGAAGTGATTTGCGGGATAAAAAAAGGAAAGACAAAAGAAGGCAGTATTGGGCTTTTGAATGTACACAATAGATTAGAGTTGATTTATGGGAAGGGGCTTAAAATCGAGCGGCTTCAAAAAGGAACAAGAATATCCTTTGAGATTTACAGAAAGGAGGGCTAAAGCTTGAAATGTATTATTGTAGAGGATGAATATCCATCTAGGGAAGAGTTAAAGTATTTTATTAAAGAATATAGTGCTATTGAAATTGTAGAGGAATTTGAAGATGCTTTGAGTGCATTAAAGTTCTTAGAGAAAAATAATGTAGATGTGATATTTTTAGATATCAATATGCCAAACTTAGATGGAATGACCTTTAGTAAATTAGTTGCTAAATTTAAAGAAAGACCAAAAATTGTCTTTATTACAGCCTATAAAGAATATGCAGTAGAAGCCTTTGAAGTGCATGCCTTTGATTATATTTTAAAGCCATATTCAAAAGAAAGAATGATTCATTTATTAAAAAAGCTAGAAGATCAAGAAGAGAATAGAGGGTATAAAAGGGATAAGATTATTTTATGCAAAAACGAAAAAATGATTGTTGTGGATTGGATGGATATATATTATTGTGAAGCCCATGAAAGGGAAACTATTGTTTATACAAAAGATGAAAAATATATTGCAAAGATGAATATTTCACAGTTTTTAGAAAAAATACCAAAGGACAAATTCTATAGAAGCCACCGATCATATATTTTAAATCTAGATAAGATTCAAGAGATTATTCCCTGGTTTAACAATACATATAATGTAAAGCTCGAGGATTTGGATGCAATTATTCCTGTAAGCAGAAATAAAATAAAGGAATTCCGAAAAATTATGGGAATATCTTAAAATTTATGCACGAATGAAATTTCGTGTTTATTTTTTTGCATTTCATGTTGTAGTGAATTCTTTTCATTACGAAGCGATTCTTTTTGATGAAGATTTAAAATATAATATACAGGTAAACAACTTCAAAACGAAATATAAAAGATAGTTCATTCCAGATAACTTTTGAAAAAACAAAACTTCATTCCATGAAAAAATACTAAACCTTCAAAACTCACTTTGTTCAAACAATGAAGGTTCTTAACGTATTTTTCATGAAATTTCAGTAAGTTTTTTTACAAAAGTTATCGAAGTCATTCACTTATCTTTATATATTTCTTTTTTTCATGTTGAAGTTGGATCCTTATATAAAAATAAGTAAATATTATTAAAAGGAGGAGAAGTACATGGTCACCTTTATTTTATCTATTGGAATTTTAATTTTAGGTTATTTTCTTTATGGTAAGTTTGTGGAAAACGTTTTCGGGGTTGATGATGCAAATGTTACGCCAGCTGTATCTATGGAGGATGGTGTAGATTATATTCCAATGAGTTGGCCGAGAATATTCTTGATTCAATTCTTAAATATTGCAGGATTAGGTCCTATATATGGAGCTATAGCAGGTGCATTATGGGGACCAGCTGCATTTTTATGGATTGTATTCGGATGTATTTTTGCAGGAGCTGTACATGATTATTTCTCAGGAATGTTATCTATTCGTCATAAAGGAACTAGTGTATCAGAGATTGTAGGGATTTATCTAGGAGATACTGTAAAAACAATCATGAGAGTTTTTAGTGTAGTATTATTAGTATTAGTAGGTGTTGTTTTCGTAATGGGTCCAGCTGGACTTTTAGCAAATATAACAGGACTTAGCAAAACATTATTAATCGGTATGATTATTATTTATTATCTACTTGCTACTGTACTTCCAGTAGATAAGTTGATCGGAAAGATTTATCCAATATTTGGAGCATCTCTTTTAATAATGGCAGCAGGGATTGGTGTAGGGATTATTGCTAAAGGATATACAATTCCAGAACTTACATTAACGAACCTACATCCGAAAGGAACACCATTTTTCCCATTTTTATTCATAACGATTGCCTGTGGTGCAATATCAGGTTTTCATGCAACACAATCACCACTTATGGCTAGATGTGTAAGAAAAGAAAGTGAAGGAAGAAGAATATTCTATGGGTCAATGATTGCAGAAGGTATTATTGCGTTGATTTGGGCAGCAGCAGCTATGACATTCTTTGGTGGTACAGAAGGATTAGCTGCAACACTTGCAAATGGTGGACCAGGGGTTGTAGTAAAAGAAATATCAACAACACTTCTAGGTACTATAGGTGGAATCCTTGCAATGCTTGGAGTAGTTGCTTGTCCAATAACATCAGGAGATACTGCTTTTAGAAGTGCAAGACTTGTTATTGCAGATGCTATTAATTTAAAACAAGAAAAGACAATGAATAGATTTTATATTGCTATTCCGTTATTTGCAGTAGGGGTAGCCCTTACACAAATTGATTTTGGAATTATTTGGAGATATTTCTCATGGTCAAATCAAACACTTGCAATGATTGTACTTTGGGCTTCAGCAACATATCTAGCTAAAAAAGGAAAAAATCATTGGATTTGTAGTATACCAGCAACATTTATGACAGGTGTAACAACTTCTTATATATTACAAGCTCCAGAAGGATTTAAATTAGCTACTACGCTTTCAAATATTGTAGGAATTGCTTTAGCGTTAGTATTCTTTGGAATATTTATGAGCAAAGCCAAAAAAGAAAATAAAGATGTAAAGCAAAAATATGCTGCATTATAATATCAAAAGCAGATGACGTAGATCATCTGCTTTTGGTAATTTTTACTATAGGTACACAACATCAACATAAAAAAAAGAAATATATAAAGATAAGTGAATGACTTCGATAACTTTTGTAAAAAAACTTACTGAAATTTCATGAAAAATACGTTAAGAACCTTCATTGTTTGAACGAAGTGAGTTTTGAAGGTTTAGTATTTTTTCATGGAATGAAGTTTTGTTTTTTCAAAAGTTATCTGGAATGAACTATCTTTTATATTTCATTTTGAAGTTGGATCCCTATATAAAAAAATTTGAAAATTTAGTATTGACATACTATAAGAATGTTTGTATAATAAACACTAAATTACAAATTGCACATATTTTAAAGTGAAGACGGAGAGAAAAATATCATGTCTTTAACTACAGAGAGCTAATGTTTGCTGAGAGTTAGCGTTGAAGCTGGTATATAATGATCACTCCCGAGCTGCCGAGTCGAAAGGGATACTAAGTAGATGAGGATGGTTGCCTCCAATATAAGGCTAGGGTTCAAATAAGCAAGATATACTTATTTCGACCTGAAAATAAGGCAATATTTTATTGCGAAATAGGGTGGTACCGCGAAGATAATCTTTCGTCCCTATAAATATTCTATGAATGTTTATAGGAATGAAAGGTTTTTTTATTTTAAAATTTATAATGTTCAAAGAAAGGAAGAAGGAAAATGAAAAGAGACAGTTTTGGCTCAAGATTAGGAATCTTGGCAGCAGCAGCAGGATCTGCTATAGGATTGGGAAATATATGGAAATTCCCTTTTGTTACAGGACAAAATGGGGGAGCAGCATTCATATTAGTTTATTTATTTTGTATTGCACTCATAGGCTTGCCTGTCATGGTATCAGAGTTTGTATTAGGTAGAAAAACACAAGCAAATGCAGCAGGTGCTTTCAAAGCAATAGAAAAGGAGAAGCCGTGGTATTTATCGGGATATGTGGCGATTGGAACAGCATTTATCATTTTATCTTATTATGCAATGATTGCAGGTTGGATTTTCTCATATATAGGTAGAGCTGCAACTGGCAAATTGATTACTGTAGCTCCAGAAAAGTTAGGAAGTTATTTTGAAAGTATTATTGGAAGTAATATTGAACCTATGTTTTGTACTTTTTTAGTTATTGCATTTACAGCTTTTATGGTTTTATCAGGGGTTAAGGATGGTATAGAAAAGTATAGTAAAATATTAATGCCTATTTTATTAGTTATATTAGTAGGACTAATGATTCGTTCTGTAACTTTAGATGGTGCTTCAAAAGGATTGGAATTTTTATTCAAACCTAATTGGAGTAGTTTAACAACAGAAGGAGTTCTTGAGGCTTTAGGACATGCTTTTTACTCTTTAAGTTTAGGAATGGGAATTATTATAACTTATGGTAGTTACATTAATAAAAAGGAAAATATCTTAAAATTAGCACTGCAAGTAACGATTGCAGATACTGTGATTGCGTTGATGGCAGGGACAGTTATTTTTCCAGCAGTATTTGCATATGGATTGGAACCAAATGCAGGACCAGGACTTATATTTATCACATTGCCAGCAGTATTTAGAGAGATGCCGTTAGGTGCATTATTTGAAACATTATTTTTCTTACTTGTAGGGATTGCAGCTCTTACATCTACTATTTCATTATTAGAGGTAGTTGTTGCATTTGTTACA
This sequence comes from Crassaminicella indica, assembly GCF_019203185.1. NCBI lineage: Bacteria > Bacillati > Bacillota > Clostridia > Eubacteriales > Clostridiaceae > Crassaminicella > Crassaminicella indica. The sequence goes on from NZ_CP078093.1 coordinate 1,071,790, forward strand.
GAGCAGTTTAATATTGCAAGAAAGAAAGCAACAGTTTTATTAGCAGCTATTATTTATTTAGTATCTATTCCAAGTGTATTATCTTTTGGTGCATGGAGTGATATAAAAATATTTGGAAGAACATTCTTTGATTTATTTGATCAGACAGCATCAAATATACTCCTACCAATCGGTGGTTTATTAGTATGTATCTTTGTAGGATGGGTATGGGGTTCTGAAAATGCAGTTAAAGAGATTACAAGTAATGGAAAATATCAATTTAACTATCAACGTGCATATGATTTTATTATCAAATTATTAGCTCCTGCTGCAATTATTGTAATTTTCTTAAATGCAACAGGCTTATTAGACAAGATTGTACCAGCTGAACAAATGAGTACAGTGATGTTTACAGGCTTTGGAGCAATTCTTTTTGTTGGATTGATACTGTTGAATAAAAAAAATAGAATGAAAAAAGCAGATTTTTAGAAATAAACAAAACCCTTGTTATATTTTTACAATAACAAGGGTTTTTACTGTATAGAATTGTAAAGCAATAGGACTTAACCTATAATAGACTTAGGAGAAGAAAAATATGGAAGCATTGTATATGAGAGGAGAAGGTGAAATGAAAACCTATCAATATTTATTTGGACCTGTACCTTCAAGGAGAATGGGTTTATCTGTAGGAGTGAGTCCTATTCCAAGAAAATACTGTAATTATTCATGTATTTACTGTCAGCTTGGAAGGACTAATAAGTTGTCTAATACTCGTGAAAGCTTTTTTGAAATTGAAGAAATTCTAAGCGAATTTAAAGATTATTTAAAGGAAGAAATAAAATTTGATGTTGTAACAATTGTAGGAGAAGGAGAACCTACCTTGTATAAAGATTTAAAGGAACTCATATTAGGACTTAAGCATTTAACAAAAAAACCTGTTGCGGTGATTACAAATGGTTCGCTTTTATATAAAAAAGAAGTAAGATCAGCTTTGTATGAGGCAGATATTGTACTTCCTTCTTTAGATGCTTATGATGAAGAAAGCTTTAAAAGAATTGACCGTCCTTTTGGAAAAATAAAATTTCAAGATGTATATGATGGACTTATTATTTTTTCAAAGGAATATAAAGGTCAGTTGTGGATAGAAACTATGATGATAAAAGATATCAATGATGATGAAGCATCTTTATTGAAGATGAAAAATTTATTAAAAAAAATTAATTATGAGAGATTATATATCAATACGCCTGTAAGACCTCCTGCGGAAGAGAGGGTAAAGCCTGCATCGAAAGAAGCAATAGAAAGAGCGGTGAAAAGCTTAGGTGGTATATCTATAGATATGCTACATTCTGAGGGCTTTTTTAGTGAAGAAAAGGATGATTATATGGCGATTCTTAGCATTATTAAGAGGCATCCTATGAATCAATATGAAATAGATACCTTTTTAAAGTCTAGAAAATGTGAGAAAACAGAGTATATATTTGAAAAATTGAATAATGATAAAAATGTTGATGTGTTAGACTATAAAGGATATATTACTTATCGTTATAGGTAATAAAGGGGGAAGATTTATGCAAAGACCTGTAAAAAGAGTTGCTGCAATCCATGATTTGTCTGGTTTTGGAAGGGCATCTTTAACAATGATTATACCTATTCTATCTGCTATGAAGGTTCAAGTTTGTCCTGTTCCTACAGCTGTTTTATCTACTCATACTGGTGGATTTGAAGATTTTAGTTTTGTAGATTTAACAGATACTATGGAGAGCTATATTCAGCATTGGGCAAAAATAGGAATCGACTTTGATTGTATTTATAGTGGTTTTTTAGGTTCAACTAAGCAGATTGATATCGTTTCCAAATTTATAGATTTATTTGGAAATGATGAAAACTTAAAAGTGGTAGATCCAGTTATGGGGGATAATGGAAAGCTGTATACAACAATGAATGAGGAAATGGTTAATCGCATGAAAATGCTTATTAAAAAGGCAGATATTATCACGCCTAATTTCACGGAAGCTGCTTATCTGCTAGGCGAAGCTTATGAAGAAAATATTTCAGAGGATAAAATTAAGGATTGGCTGATTAGATTAGCAGATATGGGGCCTAAAATTGTTATTATTACTAGTGTTCCAGATCATAAGGGAAGTAAAAAAACAAGTGTGATCGCCTATGATAGGAAGGATCATCGCTTTTGGAAAGTGAGCTGTCTTTATATTCCAGCACATTTTCCTGGAACAGGAGATGGCTTTACGAGTGTGTTAGTTGGAAGCTTGCTTCAAGGAGATAGTCTGCCTATTGCATTAGATAGAAGTGTGCAGTTTATTACATCTGCAATACGAGCAAGCTATGGATTTGATTATCCTCAAAGAGAAGGTGTATTATTAGAAAGAGTTCTTGAAAACTTAAACATGCCTGTGTTGATGAGTAGTTATGAGTTATTAAAATAAATTTATTTGAATTGGCAAACATTATATGCTACAATGACTTTAGTTGATATAGAAAGAATCAAACTATTCATTTTTTAAATTTAAAAATGAATATTGTAAATAACGTATTTTGCACTGATCCTTTGGACAGGGACAAAAGAAGTTATTAAGGAAATATCTTGGGATAAAAAATTATCCGAGATGTTTGTTGTGACTTTGTATTGGTACCCTTTTTGTGTCTAATTGGATGCAAAAAGGGTTTTTTGATTGGAGGGATAACTTGAAAATAGGATTTGTTGGTGCAGGTAAGGTAGGGTGTGCATTTGGAACATATTTAAAAAAGCATGGCTTTGAAATTTATGGATATTTTAGCAAAACCTTTGCATCAGCAGAGAGAGCAGCAAGGCTTACAGAAAGTAAAGCTGTTTTAGACTTGGCTGAACTTGTGAAAAATATCGATATTTTATTCATCACTACAAGTGATGATGCTATAAAAAAGGTGTGTGATTATTTAGTAGAAAAAAAATTATTGTCTGAAGGAAAAATACTTGTGCATATGAGTGGGGCAGCTTCTTCGAATATCTTAAAAAATGCAAAGGAGGCAGGGTGTTTTATATATTCACTTCATCCTCTTCAAGCTTTTGCAGATATTCAAAAGGCTGTAGATGATTTAAAAAATACTTTTTTTAGTATTGAAGGAGATGAAGAAAAGCTTCATGTATTAGAAAATATATTAAAAACTCTTGGAAATCCTTATTTTAAGCTGACAGATAATCAAAAGAGCATTTATCATATGGCAGCTTGTGTTGTATCAAATTATTTGGTGACATTGATGGACTATGGTTTGTCTTTATTTGCTTCTATTGGGATTGATGAAAGACAAGGATATAAGGCACTTTATCCTTTAATAGAAGGAACAATTAAAAATATTGATCGTTTAGGAACGAAGGAGGCTTTGACAGGCCCTATTGCTAGAGGCGATGTAGGAACAATTAAAAATCATATAGCAGCATTAAAAGATAATGTAGAAGCATTAGATTTTTACAAATTCATGGCATTAAAAACTATAGAACTCGCAAAGAATAAGGATGAAAATAAAGATCTAAAGGATTTAGAAAATATTTTAAAAGAGGTGGAATAAATGGCAAAAAAATTTACTGTAAGTTCATTTCAAAAGGCGAAAAAAGATGGAGAAAAAATATCAATGCTTACTGCATATGATTATTCTACGGCAAAGCTTTTAGATGAAGCAGGGGCAGATAGTTTGTTAGTTGGGGACTCATTGGGAATGGTTATGCTTGGTTATGAAAATACTTTGCAGGTAACAGTAGATGATATGATTCATCATATCAAGGCTGTTTCAAGAGGAGTAAAAAGAGCTATGGTTGTAGGGGATATGCCATTTTTATCCTACCATATTTGTGTAGAGGAAAGTGTAAGAAATGCAGGAAGATTAATACAAGAAGGTGGAGCTCATGTGGTAAAGCTTGAAGGTGGACGAGATGTTATTGATCACGTAAAAGCTATTGTAAAAGCGCAGATTCCTGTGATTGGACATCTAGGACTTACACCTCAATCAATAAATATGTTTGGAGGCTTTAAGGTTCAAGGAAAGAGTGAAGAAGCAGCAAGAAAAATTCTTGAAGATGCATTATTGCTACAGGAGGCAGGAGTATTTTCACTTGTATTAGAGTGTATTCCAGAGAAGTTAGCAAAGCTTATCACTGAAAAATTAGATATTCCTACTATAGGCATAGGTGCAGGAAAATATTGTGATGGACAAGTTTTAGTAACGCAGGATATGCTAGGAATGTATACAGACTTTACACCAAAGTTTGTGAAAAAATATGATAATTTAAATGAGTCTATTGTAGCGGCTACTAAAAAATATATAGAAGAAATCAATACAGGTGTATTTCCAAGTAAAGAGCATACCTTTAAAATTGATGATGAAGTGATTCAAAAGCTATATTAATAATGAAAAAAACCGTTATGCAAATTTATTTTGTGTAGCGGTTTTTTAGTATGGAAGCAAAGGTTTATAGCTGATTGATAGACTTGCAAGTGAAAATATATAAAGCTTCATAAATGTTTATACAAATGGTGTAAATTTTGGTAAAATGGTAAAAAGAAAATTCAGAGATTTGCATGATAAAAATCTGAATATGACATAGAATAATAGATTATAATTAATAGAATAAAATGGAAACAACTTCAGAAGGAGGGTAAAAATGGAAAATTTATTGGCGAATAGATTGTATGAAAAGATTTCAAAGGAATTGGCATCATTTGATTTTTTGAAAGAGTATATAGAAGATAGAAATTTCTATAATAAAATAGAAAATATGGTTAACAATAAGGATTTTAGCTGCAATGCTGTATACAATATATGTAAGACAATGATGAATGCTTTAGCAGGAGAAGATGCACCAAAGAGCTGGTTGCATTATATTTATCAGTTTGCTCTTAGTAAATCATTTCCATCATCTGTTGAGATTAATCTTAAAGATAGGCTGGATATGATTTGTAGTATTTATTTAAAGGTATTGAGAATTGTTTTAGAGTTTGAAAAAGAGATGATTGACAGTATATTTACGATTAATTTTTTGACAGAAGCAGAAGAAAAAGAAGTAGAGAACATTGAGGAATACAAAAAGTTTAAAAAGGCTTTTGGAGAAGATTATATTTATGAGATGATGAGATTAAGTAAGGAAGTTATTAGAGATTACACAATTGATCACATATGTGCTGTGCATAATCTAGCTATTTTTATAGGAAGACAGCTAAAAGATGCAGGAATTCCTATAGATTTAGGGAGAGTTTCGGGGGCAGCGATAGGTCATGATATTGGGAAATTTGGGTGCATAGGAAATGAAAGAAAAAGGACATCTATTCAGCATTATTATACAGATAAATGGTTTGAAAAACACAATATTACATATATTAGAAATATAGCTGTGAATTATTCGACTTGGGATTTAGAGCTTGGAAGTTTATCATTAGAAGCTCTGATATTGATTTATTGTGATTTTCGTGTAAAAAAGAAAAATAATAGAATTAATATATTGAGTTTAAAGGAATCCTTCGAGTTGATTTTAAAAAAGCTAGATGAAGGGAAAGAAAAGAAAGTTTATCGGATTTATGGAAAGTTAAAAGATTTTGAAGACTATTTGATTCATATAGGAATCAATACAGATATACAAATGTCAAAAAAGCGTGTATTAATGAATATGGATAATGTACATTATGCTTTGATGCATGGAAAAGAAGTGATTGAAAATATAAAATATCTAGCTATTCAGCATAATATTAATCTAATGCACAAGCTAAGAGATGAAGCCTCTTTAAATGCTATTTTGGAGAGTGCAAGAAGTGAAGAAACGGTGAACAATTTACGAGGCTATCTTTATGTATTTGAAGAATATTCTACTTACATGACTCAAAAACAAAAAATGATTACTATAAATTTTTTATATGAACATTTAATGCATCATGAGGAGGATATAAGGAAGCAGTGTGCAAAGATTATGGGAATTCTAATTGCAAATTTTGATGAACAATATAAAAAAGAGGTTCCTAATAATGTAATCCTAAACAATTTTGAAATGAGCAGTAGTATGTTGTTAGATAAATATTTACAGCTTTTAATATATCCAGATCCTCAAACTATACCTATTCATCGAATTTATTTAGGACATAGTATTTCAAATCTCATTCAGTCATTATTTGATAATTGTTCTAGTGATCAAGTATGTGACTATATGAAGATTTTACTAAAATATTATGAAAAAAATTATGAAGATAAAGAAATGAAGCTGCATTTAATAGAAGCTGCTAGACATTTTCCTCTTAATAGCTGTTCTGATGGTGTTTTAGATAAGCTGATGAAGTTTACTCAGATGATGCTTTTGAGCAATGATTCTGATTTAAGGCTTTATATTCTTGACACTATTTATGCTTGGATAAAAAACTTTCATGATGATTTTAAAATTATGGATTTCTTTAAAAATATTATTACGAATGACATTACAAATAATAAATTATTTGTAGAGAATTATCTGCTTTTGAAAATTTCAAAATATATTCCTTTAGAAGTAGAAATGGTTAAAGATTATAAAGAAGATAAGCAAAAAATATCGGATATGTTTTTAAGCAATTTAAAAGCTTCTATAAGGTCTGTAGTGAAAAAAGTACAGATAGATTTTCTGCTTCAATATACAATGAAGCATTTAGAACAAACAGGACTTTATACAGCTATACACTATTGCAATATTTTAAAGGTGAGTGCAAGTGAAAGTGTAAGAAATCATGCAGGAAATGCACTTCTTTCTATTGTTCCTCATATACCCTTTGAGCAGAGAAATGATGTGGTCATTGAACTGCTTCGCGGTCTTGAGGTAGAAGGATATCAATTTGCAAAATATATACCTGATTATCTTGGAAAGCTAATTCTTTATCTAAAGCCTATAGAACTTGATGAATTGATGAAGGAGCTGAGTGGAAAAATTAAGCAAGCTAGTCCACAAACTAATACTCTGCTTCTTAAAACAGTAGGAGTTGCTATTGAAAATTATCATAAATATAAAGCTTTATTTAAAGAGGAAGAAGCAAAATATAATACTCGTTTTATAAAGATGCTCGGTATTTTGCAAAATGGACTGCTGCATTATAATAACCAGGTGAAGCAGGCTGCCTTTCGAGTGATTGGAAAGGATGTTTTTGGTTCAAAGCTGCTTACTCTAGAGCAGAAGAATAATATTTTTAGATTGAGTGCAAAAAAATTACTTACTCTAATAGGAGATGAAAAAGAAGAGAATCAATTAACCTTTTTTACCCATGCTGGAGGACTTAACCATATTTATAGATTTATATCGGATTATACCTTTTATAAAGGAAAAATATCATTAAAGACAGCAGAGAAGGTTGCTTTTTTTCCTGGAACCTTCGACCCTTTTTCTTTAGGGCATAAAGCAATTGCAAGAGAAATTCGCTCTCTTGGCTTTGAGGTGTATTTGGCAGTAGATGAATTTTCTTGGTCTAAAAAAACGCAGCCGCATTTTATGAGAAGAAATATTATAAAAATGTCTATTGCAGATGAATTAGGGATTTATTTATATCCACAAGATATACCTGTAAATATAGCGAATCCATATGATTTAAAGAGATTAAGAGAATCTTTTCCGTATTCAGATGTGTATATTGTTGTTGGAAGTGATGTTGTTCTAAATGCATCTGCTTATAAAAAAGAAAAGGATGAAAATTCTATACTTTCTTTTCCACATATTCTCTTTGAAAGAAAGAGTGCTTCCTCTGTTGATGATGATGATGAAAAGATCAATGAGGCTATAAAAAATATAGACAATCAAGTCATTCGACTTTCTTTACCTCCACAGTATGAAGATATCAGCTCTACACAGATTAGAAATTATATTGATCAAAATCGTGACATTTCAAGTCTTATTGATCCAATTGCACAGAATTTTATTTATGAAAAGGGTTTGTATAGGAGGGAGCCTAGATACAAAACATTGATTCAGACAAAATCTATATCTGTAGAAATATATAATAAATTGACGGATGAGTTCTTGAAAGAATTATCGCTTTTGCCATTTATGAATTTTCATAAAGCTTATAAAAAACTAAAGGATTTTTCAAAAAAATTAAATCCAAGAATATTGCTTTTGAGGTCTATTGAGAGAAATGGAGAAATTCTTGGATTTGCAGCTTTTCATTGGCTTCGTTCGAGTATGATTTTCAAGGAATTTAAAGATGAAAATATTTCTGAATATGTAAGAAGACATGCTATTGGAAGGATATTGGTGATAGATGGGATTTTTGCAAGCTTTAAAACAGAATTTGAAAATATAGAGCAAATGATTTTAACAGAAACCTTTGCATATGCTCTTCCTAAGGATTATACATATGCAGTATATAAAAATATGATAGAGGGATATGATTCTAAATCAATAGGTGAATTATTAGAGTGTCAAGGCTTTCAGAAAATATCTGATGGAAGCTGTGCTGTTTTTGCAGTAAATATGACACAGCCTTGTACCTTATACTTAAATATAGAATCTATTATAAAAGAACCATTTAGAAGTAATCAAGATGTTATGGCTGTTATAAGAAGCTGTAGGAGAAAACTTCAAGAAGCCATTACAAAGCTTTATCCTGGACATTTAGTATTGTCATTTGATTGGAATATGGTTTATGAAAACCTCATTGCCAAAATATGTGATGAAAATGAAGTTTCTACTATTCCAACAGTTCCAAGAAAACTAGGGGAGGCTATGTGTGTTCCTTTTGGAGAGATTTTAAATGGTGCTATAATTCCTAATACAGTTACAAAATCTATGCATACAGAAAAAGTTTTTGATCCAGATATGAAAAATTTTCATATTGAAGCTTATCCTTATTATTTAAATCTTAGAGAGCAAGTAAAAATGATTAGAGCTTTTAATAGACCTGTTATATTGGTAGATGATTTACTGAATAAGGGTTATCGCATAAAAGCAATAGATCCTATTTTTAAGGAAGAAAATATTCATGTAAAAAAAATTATTGTAGGGATTCTCTCTGGTAGAGGAAAAGAGCTTATGGATATGCAGCATAGAGAAGTAGATTGTGCATATTTTATACCAAAGTTGAGAGCTTGGTTTAATGAAAGCTTTTTATATCCATTTATAGGTGGAGATACGCTGTGGAGAGGAGATAATATTAAAACAAATTTAGTTCCTTCTGTTAATTTAATACTTCCCTATACTGTCCCTACATTTATTCGAAATGCATCAAAAAATGCAATTTATCATTTGTCAGAAGTATGCATTGAGAATGCCATGGATATACTATTGGCTTTAGAAGAAGCATATCAGAAAAAGCATGAAAGAAGCTTGAGTCTAAGGCATTTAGGAGAAGTTTTTATTTCACCGAGATATCCAGACCACGGAAAAGACGTGTATTATGATATGCATCTTAGTCCATCTCATTATTTGAAAAATGATTTAGAGTATCTAAAACGATTGAAAAGTCTTATGACAGATAAGTAGTAGGTTAAAGCATATAAAAAGAACATATAGCAAATGTTTTTATTTAATTTAAAGAGAAAAGGAGCTATCTTTTCAAATCATTTTGAGATAGCTCCTTAAATATATTTTTCTATTTTCCAAAATAACGCTTTAATAACCCTTTAAATGCCATTCCATGTCTTGCTTCATCCTTACACATTTCATGAACTGTATCATGAATTGCATCTAGATTTAATTTTTTAGCTAGAGTAGCTAATTCTTTTTTACCAGCACAAGCACCATGCTCTGCGTCTACTCTCATTTGAAGGTTTTTCTCTGTACTATCTGTTACTACTTCTCCTAATAGCTCTGCAAATTTTGCAGCATGCTCTGCTTCTTCCCAAGCAATTCTTTTATAAGCTTCAGCTACTTCTGGATATCCTTCACGATCAGCTTGGCGACTCATTGCTAAGTACATACCTACTTCAGTACATTCTCCCATGAAATTTCTACGAAGTCCTTCTAAAACTTCCTCGTCTACACCTTTTGCTACGCCTACAAAATGTTCATCTGCCCATTTTAGATCTCCATCTTCTTGAAGAATGAATTGATCCTTTGGGGCACCACATTGAGGACATTTATCAGGTGCTTCTGTTCCTTCATGTACATAACCACAGACTTTACAAATAAATTTTTTCATACTTATTACCTCCTAATATATTTTTCTTTTGTTATATTTACATTGGTAGATGATTATCAAGAGCTCTTGCTTTTAATCATGTTCCTTTTTCATACATTCTATACTTACCCATGAAAATTTTATCTAAACATTTTTCATAAAAAAATTGAAAAATATATCGATATAGATGTTGATTTTTTAATGTTACATGAAATGTTGTGAAGAATATTCTTAAATAGATAATCTCTTCTTATTTTAAGACATATAATGTATAAAATGAATAAAAGGAGAGAATATGATATGAAAAAATCATTCTACATAAGCCATTTTGTAAGAAATGCTTTGGCTCCTGCAGCAAGAATTATAAGACCTGAAAATCCTAAGAGTGCAGAGGCGATTCAAACAGAGGATTTAGATGGAGATGGAAAATATGAAATTATAGCAACATATGAACTTTATGGAGAAATGTATGTAATGATTTTAAAGGAAGAAAGAGGAAAATGGTATAAACTAACTATAAAAGGAGCTGGTAGTGGAATAGACTATATGAATTTTGCAGATATAACAGGGAAAGGTAAAAAAGATCTATTGATAGGTTGGCAGATAGGGAATATATGGAATGAATTAGATTTATATACTTGGGAGAAAAATACTATGAAAAGGATCGTTCACGGTTTGTCATATAGTAAAGTAGATATTTTTGATAGATTAGAACAAAAATCTGTAGCACTAGCATTATGGAGCTATACTACAGGAGATGTTTATGATATTCAGCTAGTTTATTGGGATGGAAGAAAATTAGCACATGTGAAAGATTCTCGTGATTATTATACTGAGAGGGTAGTTCCATATTATGAGCAGAAGGTAAAAGACATGCCGAAATCAGCTTTTTATTGGTATTATCTTGCAGATGCTCAGATTAATGGAGGAACACCTAAAGATGCTTTAAAATCTATTGTAAAAGGAATGGCTCTTAATGAAGAAAATCCATCAAAAGGAGAATTTTTAGCATTGAGGAAAAAGGCTAAAAGAAATCTTATACAATAAATTTTTTTTTACAGTATCTTGACACTATCGTAAAAAATTGAAGGTTGACAGAAGGATCAAAAACATGATATTATACAATGAAAACAAAATAAGTACCTTTAAATCGGTCCAGAGAGGCTGAAAAGGAAGTGATAGACGAGATACACATAAATTTGTGATATCTGTAGTTTGTGTGCAAATAAAAGCCTTTTACCTCTGGTAAAAGGCTTTTTTAATATATTAGAAAAATTTTTTAAAGCATGCTGAATAAATATACTGTTTTGAGTATTATTATAAAAATATTTATTTATATAAATTTGGATATAAAGAAATCAATATAAAAAAGTATTGGAGGGATACAAATGAAAGGTGTATTGTATCTAGAAGATGGAACGGTATATCAAGGGAAGGGCTTTGGCAAGAAGGGTACATCTGTAGGGGAGTTGGTATTTAATACTTCTATTACAGGATATCAAGAGATTTTAACAGATCCATCATATGCAGGTCAAATTATTACAATGACATATCCATTGATAGGAAACTATGGAGTAAATAGTGCAGAAAACGAATCTTCTAAAATATATGCAAAGGGATTTGTAACAAAAGCTATTGAACAAAAGCCTTCAAACTATATGAGTGAACAAACATTAGAGGAAATGCTTAAAAATATGGGGGTTGTAGGGGTTTGTGATGTCGATACAAGAAGCATTACAAAAAAAATTCGAAATGAAGGAGCTTTAAAATGTGTAATATCCAATGAAGAATTATCATTAGAAGTATTACAAAAAATTTTAAGAAAAGAGCAGTTAAAGGAAGATTGGATGAAAGAGGTAGGAACACAGAAGGTGTTTCATATACCTGGAATAGGACCAAAGATTGCTGTAATGGATTTCGGTATAAAGAGAAATATATTAAATAATTTAAAATATAGAAATTGTGATATTACTGTATTTCCTTACAACACGAGCTATGAAGAAATTATGAATATAAATCCTGAAGGTGTACTTCTTAGTAATGGACCTGGAAATCCTGAAGCAGCTACAGAAGCTGTAGAAACAGTAAGGAAAATTATAAAAAAAGTGCCTACCTTTGGAATTTGCATGGGTCATCAGGTTTTAGCTTTAGCAGTAGGAGGAAAAACCTACAAAATGAAGTATGGACATAGAGGAGGAAATCATGGTGTTTATGATATAAAAAGAGATAGAGCTTATATTACCTCTCAAAATCATGGTTATTCTGTAGATAGAGAAAGTGTAGAAGCATGTGGTATGGAGATTACACATATTAATCTCAATGATGATACGGTAGAAGGGATGAAGCATAAAGAACTTCCAGTTTTTTCTGTACAATTCCATCCAGAGGGGGCACCAGGGCCAACGGATTCTACTTATCTATTTGATCAATTCATCGACCAGTTAAAGGAGGAGAAAAAATGCCAATAGATAAAAGCTTAAAAAAGGTAATGATTATTGGTTCAGGCCCTATCATCATTGGTCAGGCAGCAGAGTTTGATTATTCAGGAACACAGGCTTGTAAAGCTATAAAAGAAGAAGGAATTGAAACGATCCTTGTAAATAGTAATCCTGCAACAATTATGACAGATACAAATGTAGCAGATAAGGTATATATAGAGCCTTTAAATGTAGAAAGTCTAGAAAAAATTATAAGCCGTGAGAAACCAGATGGGATTTTAGCAGGCTTTGGAGGGCAAACAGGATTAAATTTATCTATGAAGCTAAAAGAAGAAGGAATATTAGATAAATATGGTGTAAGACTTTTAGGAACAGATAGTGAAACTATCAAGAAAGCAGAGGATCGAGAAGCTTTTAAAAAGCTTATGCAAGAAATTGATGAACCAATTCCTATGAGTATTATTGCAACAAAAATAGAAGAATGTGAAGATTTTGTTAAAAAATATGGATATCCAGTAATCATAAGACCTGCTTATACCTTAGGTGGAACAGGTGGAGGGATTGCAGATAACTATGATGAACTGATTGAAATATGTCAAAGAGGAATAGAAAATAGCCCTATAGGACAAATTCTTCTAGAACAAAGTGTTGCAGGCTGGAAGGAAATTGAATACGAAGTTATAAGAGATAAAAAGGATAATTGTATTATTATTTGCAATATGGAAAATATGGATCCAGTAGGAGTTCATACAGGGGACAGTATTGTTGTTGCACCTTCACAAACTTTGAGAGATAAGGAGTATCAGATGTTAAGACAAGCATCTATTAAGATAATTAGAAGCTTAAAAATTGAGGGAGGCTGTAACATTCAGTTTGCATTAGATCCAAAAAGCAATAATTATATTGTTATAGAAGTAAATCCCAGAGTAAGTCGCTCTAGTGCTTTAGCTTCAAAGGCAGCAGGATATCCTATTGCAAAGATTGCTGCTAAAATAGGTATAGGCTTTAGCTTGGATGAACTGAAAAATTACGTGACAAAGCATTCAAGTGCATGCTTTGAGCCAGCCCTTGATTATATCGTAGTAAAATTTCCAAAATGGCCTTTTGATAAATTCAGCAAGGCATCTAGAACACTCGGAACGCAGATGAAAGCAACAGGAGAAGTAATGGCAATCAGCAGAAGCTTTGAAAGTGCACTTCTTAAAGCTTTAACTTCTTTGGAAGGTAAGTTTACAGGACTTAGAATGTTTTCTATGATGGAGATGACTCAAGAGGAGTTATTTAGGAAAATCAATTTATGTGATGACGAAAGGATTTTCGCCCTTGCAGAAGCTTTAAGAAGAGGAATAACAGTAGAAAAGCTCCATGAAATCACTAGGATAGATCAATGGTTTTTAAATGGTATTCTAAATATTATAAATATGGAAACAAGAATAAAAGAAGAAGATATAGATGAAAAATTACTCTACGAAGCAAAAGCGATGGGCTTTACAGATAAAGAAATCAGCGACTTAAAAGGAATAAATGTTCATGAGTTAGAAGAAATGAGAATAAAGAGAGCTATAAGACCAATTTTTAAGATGGTGGATACCTGTAGCGGTGAATTTGATGCCAAAACGCCTTATTATTACTCTTGCTATGAAGATGAAGATGAAAACATTATTAGTGATAAAAAGAAAATACTAGTGCTTGGTTCAGGACCTATTCGAATAGGGCAGGGAATAGAATTTGATTATAGCTGTGTTCATGGAGTATGGGCGATTAAAGAAGCAGGCTATGAATCCATAATTATAAACAATAACCCTGAAACGGTAAGTACGGATTTTGATACAGCAGATAAATTATACTTTGAATCCTTGTATATAGATGATGTGATGAATGTAATCAATCAGGAAAAACCAGAAGGTGTTATATTGCAACTAGGAGGACAGACTTCTGTAAATCTTGCAGAGAAGCTTTATGAAAGAGGCGTAAATATATTAGGGACTTCTTATCAATCAATGGACATAGCAGAAGATCGAGATAAATTCAGAAGCTTTTTAGAAAAGCTAAATATCCCAAGTCCTATGGGAAAAGCAGTTACGAGTATAAAAGAAGCATTAGAAACAGTAGAAAAATTAGGATATCCTGTAGTTGTTAGACCGTCTTATGTCATAGGAGGTCGTGCTATGCAGGTAGTTTACGATCAAGAAGGACTTGAAAATTATCTGCAAGATGCAGTAAATTTATCTAAAAAGTATCCTGTACTCATTGATAGATATATAAAAGGAACGGAAATAGAGGTAGATGCAATAGGAGATGGTGAGGATATATTAATACCAGGAATTATGGAACATATTGAAAGAACTGGGGTACACTCAGGAGATAGTGTTACTGTATATCCATATGTTACCTTAAACAAGGAAACAGTACAAAGGTTGGTAGATTATACTAAAAGAATTTCAAAAGGGTTAAAGGTAGTTGGACTTGTAAATATTCAATATGTGTTTGATGGAAAAGATGTATATGTTATAGAGGTAAATCCGAGAGCATCAAGAACTGTTCCAATACTAAGCAAGGTAACAGGAGTACCGATGGTAAAATTAGCAGTAGATGCTATGCTTGGAAAGAAGTTAAGAAACAGTGATTATGGAATAGGGCTAATGAAGAATAAAAAGCTGTATGCTGTAAAGGTACCTGTTTTCTCAGGAGAAAAGCTTGCTGATGTAGATATGTCATTAGGACCTGAGATGAAATCTACTGGAGAGGTATTAGGACTAGATACTGATTTTAATAAGGCAGTCTATAAAGGATTTAAAGCTTCAGGGATCAAGATTCCTACTAAAGGAGCAATTTATGTTAGTCTAAAGGCTGTAGATAAAGAAGAGGGCTTAGAAGTTATAAAAGATTATAAAGAGTTAGGCTTTAAACTATATGGTTCTGTAGGTACAGCGAGCTTTTTAAAGAAACATGGTGTTTCTTGTGAAACAATTCCACTATTTGAGGTAGACAAACGTATTGAAGATGGAACAATCAACATGATGATCAATACACCTACAAGAGGAAATAATAAATATAGTTTAGGTTTTAGAATTAGAAGAAAAATGAGTGAGCATAGACTTCCTATATTTACTAGTATTGATACAGCAAGAGTTTTTAAAGTAGCTATTGAAATAGAGAAAAATAAAGAATCAATAACATATAAGACTATTGATGAATATTTACTATAGCTGTTATTAATATAAGAGGCAAATCAAAAATTTTTATACAAAAATAAAATTTACTATTGATTTTATAGATTATAAATAATATAATATCTGTAATTACAAAAAAAGACTTTATTTTATTGAATTATTTATATGAAAAAGCTATGAACGGTAGTAGTAAATAATGCTTTGCTTTCAGAGAGTCGATGGGTGGTGTGAATCGATAGTAAAGGTTATTGAATCCGACCGGAAGCTGTATAGGGGTAAAAAACCTATACCGGGAAATCCCGTTATTGAGAAAGAGGCTGTATATGCAGTAAAAAAAGGTGGCACCACGTGGATATATATCCCCGTCCTTGATTGATTCAAGGACGGGGTTTTGTATTTATATCAAAAAGAATATTTGCAAATTTATGAAAACAAATGAAAAGCTATGCATAGAAAATATACAGAATGTTTTGAAAATAGATCGATATAGAATAGGAGAGGTTGAAATGGAAAATAGAAAAAAAGTTATTATTACAGAAAGAGTAGATGAAGAGGGAATAAGACTTCTTGAAAAACATTTGGATGTAGATGTTTGTCTTGATATAACAAGAGAAGAACTATTAAAAAGAATACCAGAATATGATGCGATTATTGTTAGGAGTGCTACAAAAATTAATGCTGAACTTATGGAAAGAGCATCAAAATTAAAAGTTGTAGGAAGGGCTGGAAATGGTACGGATAATATAGATTTGGCAGAAGCAACAAAGAGAGGTATTATTGTAGCTAACACACCAGCTAGTAATACTATGTCAGCTGCTGAACTTGCTATTGCTCTACTTTTAGCCGTATCAAGAAATATTGTAGGGGCAAATAATTATATTAAATCAGGAAAATGGGAAAGAAATAGATTCAAAGGTGTAGAACTTTACAATAAGACTTTGGGAATTATTGGTCTTGGTAGGATTGGTTCTTTGGTAGCTACGAGAATGAATGCCTTTGGAATGAATGTAATTGCATATGACCCATATATTGCGGATGAAAGATTTAAAAGATTTAATGTAGAAAAGAAGAATACTTTAAAAGAATTAATAGAGGAATCTGATTTTATTACAGTGCATACCCCAAAGACAAAAGAAACATATGGTATGATTGGAGAAAAAGAAATAGAATGGATGAAGCAGGGGGTAAGACTTGTAAATGATGCTAGGGGTGGTATCATTAATGAAAAAGCATTATTAAAAGGCATTCAAAATGGGAAAATTGCTAGTGTAGGATTAGATGTGCATGAGGAAGAACCTAGCTTTAATAATCCATTATTTGAATATGATAATGTTATTGTAACACCACATATTGGAGCAAGCACGATTGAAGCCCAAATCAATGTAGGGGTTACAGTAGCAGAGCAGGTGATTAATGCATTAAATGGAGAAATTGTACCAAACGCAGTAAACCTTCCTACAATGCATAGAGATGAATTAGCAGTGATGAAGCCGTACATTGAACTTATGGAAAAGTTAGGGAAAATATATTATCAGCTGCATAATGATTCAATTGAACATGTAAGTATTGAATATTGGGGAAGTATTGCAAAACAAGATACAGAAATGAGTACTATTGCATTCATAAAGGGTTTATTAGAACCAGTAGTAGAGGATAAGGTAAATTATATTAATGCAAAGCTTTTAGCAGAACAAAGAGGTATCGGTATAGAACAAAGGAAAATAAAAGAAAATTATAATGGATATACAGATTATATAGAAGTAAAGATAAAGACAAAAGAAAAGTTATTTGTCATTGCAGGAAATTTATCTTCAAAAAGAGAAGGAAGAATTGTAAAAATTGAAGGATACGAAGTAGATATAAATCCAACAAAGCATATGCTATTTGTACAGAATATGGATGTTCCAGGGGTGATCGGGCATATTGGTATGGTATTAGGAGAAGAAAATATAAACGTTGGAACTATGCAGGTAGGAAGAAATGCTGTAGGAAAAAAAGCATTAATGGTGTTGACAATAGATGATGAAGTATCTAATAAAAGCTTAGAAAAATTGATGCAAAAAGAAAATGTGTTATGTGCAAAATATGTAAAGCTTTAAAAATAGGCCACCATTTAGGTGGTTTATTTTTACAAAAGAAATACAGGATTATGATATACTATAAGAAGTAAGTGTAAAGGAAATAATTAAATAAAAAATAGTGGAGGAACAATATGAAAAAAATAGGGATTATATTATTGGCTATATTGTTTTTGTTGACAGGATGTAAGGAAAAAGAAGTAGAGAAGATTACACACCCTACATTGATTGTAAATGATTATAATGGGGTTAATCCTGAGAATATAGATCAATATGATATTGAGTTAGCATTTTCTCCAAAGGATCATATTATTAAAGGAAAACAGAGAGTAGATTATATAAATAAAGAAAATGCTTCTTTAAAAGAAGTTTATTTTCACTTATATCCAAACAGTTTTAGAAAAAAAGAGACAGCTCCATTTTTGATGAATGATTTTGATCGTGCTTATCCTGATGGATTTGAAGCTGGATATATTAATATAGAAAAAGTATCTATTGGGAATAAACCAGTTGCTTTTACATTAGAAGGAGAGGGACAGACGATCATGAAGGTAGTATTGCCTAAGTCCATAAATTCTAATGAGAGAATTTCAATAGATATGCAATATACAATAAAAATTCCACCTGCTAAAGAAAGATTTGGTTATAGTGAAGATATATTTAATCTTGGCAACTGGTATCCTATTGCAGCTGTTTATGATGAAACAGGATGGAATTTAGATCCTTATTATCCTTTAGGAGATCCATTTTATAGCGATGTAAGCAATTATCATGTGCGTATTGAAACACCAAAGGACTTTATTGTTGCAGCATCAGGAAATATTTTGAAAGATACAATTGTAGGCGATAAAAGGGTTTGGGAGATAGAGGCAAAGCTCATGAGAGATTTTGCTTTTGTAACCAGCAACCGTTTTGAAGTTGTTGAGAAAGATGTAGAAGGTACAACACTTAAGATGTATTTTATGAAAGATGTTAAGCAGGGAATAGCAGATAAAGCTATAGAATCAGCAGAAAATGCGTTAAAGACCTTTAACAGAGTATATGGAAAATACCCTTATGGTCAGTATTCTGTAGTGCAGACAAATTTCCCTAGTGGTATGGAATATCCAGGGATTGTTTTTATTGGTAAGGATTATTATAATGATTATGGAGATTTTTTAGGAATTGTGATTGTACATGAAACAGGTCACCAGTGGTGGTATGGTGTTGTTGGAAATGATGAGATTGATGAGGCTTGGCTTGATGAAAGTCTGACTACCTATTCAGAGGTCGTTTATACTAGGGAAATGTTTGGAGAAGAAACAGGAAAAGAATACTATCAGTATATGAATGAAGAACCATATAAAAGTGCATCGTCTTCTATAAGTAATGAAACTATTTTAAGACCGTTAAACAAGTTTGAAGGATGGGATGATTATGGAATTTTGGTATATAATAAGGGAGCGATGCTTTTAAATACTCTTTATGAGACATATGGAAAAGAAAAATTTTACGAGATTATGAAGCAATATTATCAAACCTATCAATTTAAAAATGCTAAAACAGAAGATTTTAAAAGGGTTTGTGAAGAGGTTGTAGGTGAAAATTTAGATGAACTTTTTAATAAATGGCTGCTTGGAGAATAAATGTAAAAAACCACAGGAAAAAATACCTGTGGTTTTGTTAATGTTTTTCCTTTAATATATAAGTGGGGGGGGACTTAATTTGAAACGAGTTACAGCAATATTTATAACATTTATTTTTTTATTGAATAGTACATTTAGCTTTGCAGATGTTAAAGTAAAAATTAATGCAAGGGCAGCATTACTTATGGAAGAAGAGTCAGGAGAAATATTATTTTCTGAGAATATAGATGAAAGCTTTGCACCAGCCAGTATTACAAAATTGATGACTTATCTTGTTGCTATGGAAGCTGTAGAAAAAGGACAAATTTCTATGAACGATTTAGTAACTATAAGCCCTAGAGCAGCAAGAGAGGCGGGAGCAAGCTATAGATTAAAGGCAGGAGAGATTATAAAGCTAAGAGAACTGATAGAGGCTATGTTGATTGTTTCTGCAAATGATGCAGCTTTTGCTATTGCAGAGTATGTAGGCGGAAGTATGGAGAATTTCGTAAAAATAATGAATGAAAAAGCTAAAGAAATAGGAATGGTAAATACACACTTTGTCAATCCTAATGGTATGCCAGAAAAAGACGAAGGAAATATGATGACAGCTAAAGATATAGGTATATTGGTAAAATACATCATGGATCATTATAAAGAAGAAATATTACCTCTTACAGATCAAGAATTTTATCAAAATAAAAGGAGGAATTTTTATAAAAAAAGTACAAATGGGTTGTTAAAGGTTATTCCTGATGTAGATGGATTAAAAACAGGATACACAAGAGAAGCAGGTTTTTGTTTAGCTGCTACTATGAATGTAAAGAAAAAGAATGAAAATGAGAAGGATTTTAGATTGATATCTGTTGTACTTGGAACGGAAAGTGATTTTAATAGAATCCATGAAAGTGAAAAGCTTTTAAATTATGGAATAGCTAATTTTACAAAGAGAAGAATTATAAAATCAGAGGAAATGATTGGAAAAATTAATTTATGGGGAGCAAAGGAGCTTCCTATCAAGCTTTTAGCTAAAAAGGATGCTTGGGCATTTGGCGTAAAAAATGGAATAGAAAAAAGTAGAGAGATTTCTTTACTAGATAAAATGCCATTTCCGATTATTAAAGGGCAAAAGCTTGGGGAATTGAAGGTTACACTATATAATGGAAAGGTTATAACAATGGATCTAATTAGTGATCGAGATATAAAAAAGATTCCTTTTAAAGTATTCATAACAAAATTTTGGTCAGTTTTTTCAAGTCTTATTTCAAATATCATGTAATGTATATGTTATATATAGGTAAACAACTTCAAAATGAAATATAAAAGATAGTTCATTCCAGATAACTTTTGAAAAAACAAAACTTCATTCCATGAAAAAATACTAAACCTTCAAAACTCACTTCGTTCAAACAATGAAGGTTCTTAACGTATTTTTCATGAAATTTCAGTAAGTTTTTTTACAAAAGTTATCGAAGTCATTCACTTATCTTTATATATTTCTTTTTTTCATGTTGAAGTTGGATCCCTATAGATAAACAATACTGACATTAAAAAAGAAATATGTAAACATAAGTACAAAGATAAACATATTATAACCTTGACAAATGTAAAAAATCGGATTATTCTATTAATGGTAAACTTGCACCCGTAGCTCAGGGGATAGAGCGTCGGTTTCCTAAACCGTGCGTCGGAGGTTCGAATCCTCTCGGGTGTGCCATAATATAGTCTCATCTTTCTTGGTTTTTCAAGGAAGATGAGATTTTTTGTTTTGAGGGGAATTTTTAGTTAGTTGCAATTAGTTTCTAAAAAAGGCTAGTTGTCGTCGGCGTTACGACGTCAAAAGGACGTCGTGGAGGGGTTAGCGGGTATTAGAGGTTACAAGGAGAGAGGATTAAAGTAAAAAAATTAGTCACAAAAAAGAGATTTAGGATAATTGGAGCTGAACCGTACCATAAATAACGGTGGTTTTTTAAATTAAAATTCTCTTGGTAAAACTATGAATATTACTCTGTTTTCTTAGATTTATAAGGAAGATGGGGGTTTATATTGTATGGGCTTTTTAGTTAGTTGCTAGTTGTTTCTAAAACTCTTAGTTGTTATCGTCGTTACGATGTCAAAAGGACCTCGTGGAGAGAAACAAAATGAACTAAAAAAATCAGTGATAAAAAGAGATTTAATGTAATTAGGGTCGAATTGCAGTATAAATAAAGGAAAAATAAACTGATTATGTTATAATTAAATACAGTATAAAAAGTTCATATTACAGATAAAGGGGATTTGGATATATGAGTGAGAGTGTACAAAGCATTAAAACTAGTGTAAAAGGGGAAGAATTAGAAAAAAGAGAAAATAAGTATATATGTGAATGGGGTACAAAATATAATGAAAAGAATTTAGATAAAGAAAAGGATTCAAATGAAGAAACAAATAGAACATATTTCAGAAGACAGAGAGATAGAATATTATATACTGGAGGATTTAGAAGGTTACAAGATAAAACACAAGTAATAGCAGCAACAAAAACTGGAGATCATAGAACCCGATTAACACATTCATTAGAAGTGGAACAAATAGCAATTAGTATGGCAGATGCATTAGGATTAAATAGACATTTAGTAGCAGCTATATCATTAGGACATGATGTAGGACATACTCCTTTTGGGCATGCGGTTGAGAAATTTTTAAATGAGAAATTAAAAGAGAAAGGTGGATTTTCTCATGCTGTACAAAGTGTTAGATATTTAAAAGATAGAAAAGTAAAGTTATCAAAAGAAGTTTTTGAGGGAATATTAAAACATGATACAGATGTATATGCTGGTGGTTATAATAAAAAACAATTTGACTGTACTGAATATAATCCTTTAGAACCAGGGAATTTAGAAGCACAAGTTGTTTATTGGGCAGATAAAATAGCATATTTAAGCCATGATTTTGAAGATTTTTATAAAACGGAGATTTATGAGAATGCTATAAAGAATGATAAAAAATTAGAAACAAAATTAAAAGAAACTTTAGCAGAACTTATACCAGCTAAAAAAGACAAAATCTTAGAAGACATAAATAACTTTAAAACGAGAGACTTGATAAGAAATGTATTAAGTAACTTAATAGATGAAAGTTTAAAAACTCTTAATGAATTAAAAGGGTCAACAACGTTAGATCAGAAGACAATAAAAGAGAAAACAAAAGAAAGAATATTAGAGATTGAAAAAAACTTAGAAATTGATGGCTTGAAAATTGGTAAAATAGAAGAAAGAATGTCAGATATTGAAGGAAACTCACAGATGGCTGAGGATGAGAAAAAAGCTGAAATAAAAAATATGAAAAAGAAGATAAAAAAGATAAAAAAGAAAGCTTATCAAAAAGGGTTAATTATTAACTTTGAAGATAAATATAGTAAAAGTTATTCTGCTTTAAGGGATATATTGAATGAACATTATGTAATGAGCTCAGAGGTACAAAAATCAGATAAGAAAGCTGTAAGAATAGTAGAGGCGTTATATAATAAATTTATAACCAATATTGAAGAACTACCTGTGAATTTTCAAAATAGAATAAAGAGTGATACAAGTAAAAAAGAGAGAATAGTTGCTGATTATATAGCTAGTATGAGTGATAGATATGCAGAAGAAGTATATGATAATTTAAATTCAATAGGTAGTTATTACAAGTATTAAAATTTAATTTTAAGGTGATTTTATGAAGAATGAAATAGTTATGAAAGATGAAAAGTTAAATTCTATTGTAGAGTTTAACTTTGGGAATATAGCACAGTTTGTTAGTTTTGGTATCACTGAAAAAAATAAATTGAGATTTGTTCATATAAATAAATATAAAAATAAAGAAGGACTTCAAGAGAAAGAATTGATTGAGAAATTAATAGATTCTGCTCCTTCGAGAGCTGTGAATATAAGAAGTTACAGTTTAGATGCCATGAAAGGGAATAAGTTAATTTTCAACAAAAAACGTGAAGATATTGATGAAATATTAGATATTATAAAAAATAATAAGGTAGAAGGAAAGTATTCAATAGTTAATGAGAATATTGATATAAATGATGGGGGAGTATCTGGCGTTGTATTAGGAGATACTATTGAATTCTCTCCAAAAGATACACCAAAATGTGTTGATAAAGAGGGAATTTGCTCATTACCTAAAGAATTTGGATATAGCATTTTAGAAAAAGTATACGGTTTCAGACCAGAAATAAATTTTAATGAAAATTATAGAGTAGAATTTAGTATACATCCAAATAGACAAGGGGTAGGGAAAAAGCACACTATTATATGGGAATATGAAGAGTATAATAATATAAGTCATGAGAACATAATAACATGGCCAAATAATTTTTCTAAATTTATTGGAGATAAAGCATTTGGGTTATTACTAGCAGATACTTTAGGCATAAAAGTGCCACAAACTACTGTTATATCTAGAAATATAGCACCTTTTACATTTGGTAAAGCAACTGGATTACATGAAAAATGGATAAGAACATGTCCAATTGTTAAGGAGCCAGGGAAATATTATACTGGGGATAGTTGGATAGACCCTTTTGAACTTATGAATATTGAAGAAAACAAAGGTGATAATGATATTAATATAGCGTCTATACTTTCTCAAGATGCAGTGGAAGCAGTTTTTTCAGGGGCATCTATAATAAGGAAGAATATGGAAGAAGATGTTATAGAGGGTGTTGCAGGTAAAGGCAGTGCTTTTATGATTGGAGAAGAAAGACTGTATAATCTACCAAATGATGTTATTAGAGAAGTTAAAAGGCTAAACAATAAAATACGAAGTTATTATAGATATATAGGTGAGGTATCAACAGAATGGGTTTATGATGGAGAGCATGTATGGGTAGTTCAATTGAATCAATTAAAATCAAGTGGAAATAAAAGTGTAATAGTTGAAGGCAATCCATTATATTATAAAGAATTTGATGTAAGTAATGGTCTAGATGAACTTAGAAAATTAATTACAAAATTAGAAAGAAAAGATATAGGAATTGAATTAGTTGGTAATATAGGAGTCACAAGTCATTTTGGAGATTTGTTAAGATTGTCTAAGATACCGTCAAAATTAAGGTATGATGGAAAGACTAAGAATAATATATTGTAAAACATATAGTGTGTGTAATAAACGGTATATTTTCCTAAAAAGTGGCATGATAAATATCGGCTCGGGAGGTATGCCGTTTATGACTTTTAGCAGATGAAAAGTGGAAAAAGCACATAGATAAAGTTAAATAACCAATATATATTCTTAAAAACCATAGTTATAGCGAAATGATGAACCATACCATAAATAACGGCGGTTTTGTTGATGAGTTGAAAGGTAGAATATTGAATTTTTCTTAGATGTACTGGAATATAGCCTCATTCTCTTTGGTTTTCCAAGGGACGTGGTTTTTTGTTTTGTGGGGGAATTTTAGTTAGTTGTTATTAGTTTTTAAAAAGTCGTAGTTGTCGTTGGGAAGGGCTTGAAAATGAGTAGTAATTTCAATAAAGATTGTAATAATATGACATGTATGATAAAATATAAATTTTATAAAATAGGTATAAGGTATTAAATTTTAAATTCAAGTATGATAATATATATGGTGTAGAATCAATATTAAGGGGATAGTATTATGATATTAAGTGATAAAGAAATAAGAGATAGGATTGAGAATTACAAAAAATATGATTTAGAAAAGCCACTTATAGAAAACTTTAAAGAGGAAAGACTTCAAGGGGCTTCATATGACATATCTATGAATAGTATAATTCATAGATATAAAACTGAATTTAGGACTATTGACTTAAGAAATCAGAGTGAAATTGATAATATTTATGACGAAGCTGAAATAATTAATGGATATGAGATAGCTCCAAAAGAATATATATTAATAACACTAAATGAAGTTATTAATTTGCCAAGTAATATAATAGCACATGTAAGACCAAGGACTAGATTTACTAGATTAGGATTATTACTAAGTAATCAGCACTGTAATCCAACTTATTCAGGAAAACTTCAATTAGGATTATTTAATGCGACACCCTATGCAATAAAAATATTTCCTGATTTAAAAATAGGTCAATTTGTATTTGAAGAATTAAAATCTATACCGAGTGAAAATAAATGGTATAAAAATAGTAAAAATGCGATTTATAATAATGAAGAGAAGTTCATTGGTTCTAAAATAAGCGATGAGATTAAAAGAAAAGCAGAAGATGAATATAACAATATATTGAAAAATTTGCTTAACAGTGAGGATGAGTAATGGATTGTAAAATAACAAAGAAAATGATAAATGCTTATATAGAAAGCCAAAAAATTTCTCATAGTGGGACTTTAGAAGAAATAGAATACATAAAAGATTCTGCAAAAACGAATTTTTTCAATGATATAAAAGAAGAAATAGTTGCTTTGGAAAAAGAAAGAATAAAAAAAGAAGCAGAAGTTGAAATTGAAAAATTACAACAAGAGAAAAAAATAAAACAAATCAAAGTATTAATGTATGAAGGTTTTATTATTGCTTTTTTAGTTGGGTTAATAGTAAATCAAGCTACAGAGATTCTTAATCTTTCTAAAGGAGTACCAACAAAGGCAGCAATAACTTTATTATGGATGACTGTGTTAGGAATAGGAACGTTAATTGTGTATAACCATAAGTTTTTAAGTGATATAAGTAATATAATTAAAGAAAAATTCCATAAACAATAGTCTCTATAATATAGAAGTGAAAGTGAGGATTAGAAACATGGGTGTTGTATATGAAATGAATTGGTATTTAGTAGCAGCAGATAAAAGTCAAATTATAAAGATAAATGATAATGAATATATGTTACAAAAATCAGATAGAAGAGTATATCCAATAGATTCTGAAATACCGCTTATAATTAAGAATCTTGGCTGTATAGCTATAGTAAAGATAAATAAGTTTGAAATTGATAAAAGTAGTACAAATATAATATTTTCTATTGTGAAGGAATATAATTCAGAAAGTGAAATTGCAAAACATTATTATGAAATGTATATGAATATGAAAAGGATGTAATAAGAGGATAAGGATGATATTATAGAAATGTGGCTTTAAGAAACCTCAAAGGAAAAAGCAATAAAAGGTTTAATTAGTACAGAAAATTATGAAGAATTGTTAGGGATAGAGCCACAAAGAGCCTATGAATCAGTAAATGGAGATACAATAATGTATGCAGAATTAGATTTTTAGCCTAAGAGAGTGACAAGGAAAATGTTACTTTCTTAGGCTTTTATTATTTTGAAGGGAGAGGATATTTTGAAAGCATGTGAACTAAAGAAGATAGTAAAAGAAATTTTAAAGACTTATAAAGAGGAGCTAGTAGATGATGGAGAAATTCTAGGGGAATATATTAGCATTACCCACGATGAATATGAAGACATAGTTCCCAAAGGAGCTTTTAGAAAAGAAGATGATGAATATTTAATAATGGCAGTAGGGACAGTAGAAACAATAGAACAAGAGTTAACAGTATATCTTATCTATAAGTATAACGATAAAGCATACTATCTTACAGTAGTAAATGAAGATGAAGAAATTGAAACCTATGGTGTTAGTATAGAATCATGGACACACTTAGTTTAACAAGATAAACTATAATTAGATGAAAGGGTGTGTCCGTATGAATATTAATGGTAAAAGATACAACGAAGATTTTAAACAAACAATTATTGAATTATATAACTCTGGTAGTTTAGTATCAGAGTTAGAACGTAAATATGGTGTAACTAGAACAACAATCTATAAATGGATTAAAGAAAACAAAGTAATTAAAGTAGAAGATCAAGAACCTATTACTCCTAAAGATATAGCTGAGATGAAAAAGGAAAATGCAAAGCTCAAGGAGGAAATTGAAATCTTAAAAAAGGCTTTAACCATATTCGCGAAAAAATAGATATTCAATCATTAATTTCTTTTATCGAAGATAATAAGAAAAAACATAATATTAAATTGTTATGTAAAATTTTAGAACTACCTCGTAGCACTTATTATGACTGTAGGTCCAGAGAAAAATCTAACAGATCTCTTGAAAATGAAAAACTAAAAAAAGTCATTATGTCTGTTTATCTAGATAGTAAAAAGCGTTAAGGTGCTCCTAAAATTAGATAAATACTAAAATCTCGTGGATGGTCATTAAGTCTAAAAAGAATACAAAGGTTAATGCAAAAGCTAGGTATTAGATCAATTGTTCATAAAAAATTTAAGCATTATTCTTCTAAGTGTAATGAAATAATAGGTAAAAACATCATTAAAAGAGATTTTACAGCTACTTGTATAAATCAAAAGTGGGTAGCTGATATTACCTATATTTATACTATTAAAAATGGTTGGTGTTATCTAGCATCAATAATGGACTTATATACAAGAAAAATCATAGGTTACTCATTCTCTAAATCTATGACCACTGAATTAACAATAAAAGCTTTAGAAAATGCTTATTTAAACCAAAGACCTAACGGTCAAGTTATCATTCACTCTGACCGAGGAAGCCAATACACTAGCTATGAATATATGAAAAAGGTTAAAAGTCTAGGATTATTCGAATAGGTAAGGGTTTGAAGTTATCTCCACCTTTTCCCCTCGACCACACCCTGCATGAGACTTTCGAACTCACAAGGCGTTCCATCTTAAACTTTTAATCTAAATTAATCAAATTACATTCTTTACGATATTTGTTTACTTTCTTCAACTGTTTTACGTTCAATTGAAGTTTGTTCATATATCTATCAATCGTCTCTTTTAGTGTTGCATGTATTAACTTGTGAACATCCTTGTGTATTGCTATGAGATTAGCAAATTCATCTTTTCCACCTAATTCTGTTGGCTTTATATGATGTATCTCCACTTCATTAGCACATAAGAATTTACCTGTGACCAAGCATTTTCCTTTCTGTGATGAGTATTTAGAGAGTTTGTTATCTGCTAATTCAACCGTATTATATTCGTATATATTATTCATAAGCCTTTGTATTTCAGTAGACACATTAGGTTTTAGTTTCTTGTATATTAATTCTCTACCTTGAGATGTATAGTTACATATATTTTGTGAAAAATTCATCACATTTTTAGTCTGTATGTCTGCTATTGGATGGAGATATAAACCTGCTACCTTATGTGTTTTAAAGTTATTTTTATTGAACTTTTTGTATGTTTCGTTGGGTTTAATAGGAATTTCACATTTACCTATTGATTTTAGACGATTGAATAGGGTTTTGGAAATTTGATAGGCTATTTTACTAAAATCTCTGTTAATATGCGTTGCATATTTGTAGTAGTTTTTAATCCCTATAATATATATGTTGTATTTATTGACTGTACTTGTT
The DNA here is from genome assembly GCF_019203185.1 of Crassaminicella indica. Lineage (NCBI taxonomy): Bacteria > Bacillati > Bacillota > Clostridia > Eubacteriales > Clostridiaceae > Crassaminicella > Crassaminicella indica. Next base: position 1,100,522 of record NZ_CP078093.1, read on the forward strand.
AAAGGATTTTTTTGTATATTTAAAATTAAATCTCTTAATCTTGATTTAATCTTCTCCTTTTTCTTTTCCATGACGAATGTATTAGCAACATGTTTGTTTCTCTTTTTTACTACTTTAATCTTGAATCCTAGAAAATCTGAACTTTTCTTTCTAAGATTTGTTATTTGAGATTTTTCTGTTGATATATCCAGTTTCAAATTATTCTTTAAATAGTTTTTAATTGCATGAAATATTTTATTTGCTGTTATGTGATTTCTAGTGTAAATTTTGAAATCATCAGCGTACCTTACAATGAACATTTCTTTTAGATTACTATATTTTTTAAGTCCCAAGTATTTACTGTCTACTCTTGAATATCTGTATTTGGTTTCAAAGGTTTCCCATTGGTCACTAACCCACCAATCTAATTCATTTAACACAATATTAGACAGTAAAGGAGATAATATACCTCCTTGTGGAGTACCTTCAGTTGGTATCCCTATTCCTTCTATTGGTGCTTTTAGCATTTTACTAACTATTCTAAGAACTCTCTTATCTTTGATACCTATATCATACATCTGTTTTAATAATTTTGTATGATTTACGTTATCAAAGAAACCTTTTATATCTATATCTACTACATGATGCATCTTCCCTATATTAATTAGGTATTGATTTCTTGACATAGCATGATGAGTTGACCTATTAGGTCTAAATCCATAAGAATGTTTGTGGAATCTTGCTTCGCATATTGATTCAAGAACTTGTTTGAACATTTGCTGTATAATTCTATCTCTCATAGTTGGTATTCCTAAAGGTCTTGTTTTACCGTTATCTTTAGGGATTTCTACCCTTCTAATCGAGTTGGGTTTGTAATTCTTTAGTGTGTCTCTTATTTCTTTCACAAATGTACCTTCATCCTTGACTTTATAATCTGCTATTGTCAATCCATCAGTACCTTTAGTTTTACTTCCTGTGTTAGCCTTGATGTTTCTATATGCAAGAAGTATATTTTCTCTTGATGTTATGATTTCATATAATCTAAGACCGTTAGTGGCTCTTTTCTTACTTCTATCATATAACCAATCGAATGTTTCTTGCATACCGTAATATTCGCTATATCGTAATGCTGTACTCATTGATGGCGTGTTGTTCTCCTTCCATACAGAAGTCCCATCATCTTACCTGACCCTATGAGTTTCATTTAATTAGTTCAGTTTTCAAAGTTCAAGACTTGGGACTATCCCTCCGCCACTTATTATCATGGTTTCATAGGTACTGTGTCCCTACTTTCACAAAAGTAAATTCATTTCAATATCATTTGATATCTTATAGAAACCAACCCGATTAGTAGTCGTTTAGATAGTTGACTTTTGCTTACAATGTTCCGATTAACTTAGCTTTTACATATATCCTTAGATGCTTACTATGAGCCTGTTAATTTATACCTTCGTTGTTAGGTATTCCGAATTTCTTAATTGACAAACATACTTTTCGGTAATTAACCCCACTAGTTGTGGTTTAAATATTTCTATTTAATAAGAATTTAGACTCGTACATTCGCAAGTTCGTCAGTTCATTTAAGAACATTCTCACCGTAGATATTTTCTAGCACTCCGACCTATCATACACTCAACCACCTCTGGTTCGCATTTCGTGGTGGTAGGTTATTATCCCACATGCCTTACGGTATACTCTTAGCCGACTTTACCTAGCTTCAAACCCTTAATGTCTACTAAACATTAAACGCTTGTAGGAGTATCAAGTAATTCGTTTCAGCCTACATGAAGGCTTCATTCCAAATTTCAGTTAATCAGTTAGATTAAATGTGATTTCATTAATCCTCTCTTTTCGTGATTAATCACTTATAGAGAAACATTTCGCACATCTATTTCTTTTAGCAGTAAGGGTAATCCCTATGATAATGCTCCAATAGAATCATTTCATTCAATATTAAAAAAAGAAGAAGTTAATCATAAAAAGTATAGAGATTTTAATGAAGCTAAAAAATCTATCTTTGAATTCATTGAGTCTTGGTACAACAGAAATAGAATACATAGTAGTATTGGTTTATGACTCCAGACCAATTTGAGAATAATTTAAAGTCAGCTTTTTAATTTGTTAAACTTTTTGTGTCCAAAATATTGACATAAGCCCAAAGAGATTGAAGGAAATGAATATGTTTTTCAAGATTTCAATAGAGCATTAACAAGGAAGGTTATAAGTGATAACATAAGAATGTAAGAAAATGATCATATAAGAATGCACAATTACTGCAAAACAATATATAATTATCTCTGAAATTAATGGAGGTAATTATGATAATAAAAAATAATATAAATACAAATATAGAAATTAATACATTAGAAGATCTTCATAAACTGAAACCTTTCATGGAGGTAGGAAACTTGAAAGTGAATAAAAGCCAAATAGCAAGAGAATTAGGCGTTGATGCTCGTACTGTTAGTAAATATATAAATGGCTATACTAAGCCCACTACAAGAAATAGTTCATCCAAAATCGATAGATTTTATCCTATAATCAAAGAATTATTAAGCGATGAATCAATACAAGTATTTTATTATAAGCGTGTATTATGGCAATTCTTAAAAGACAATTATAGCCTTGATTGTGCTCAATCATCATTTCGTAGGTACATTTCTAAGCATGAAGAATTTAATAATTATTTTAAGAAAAGGCGAAAAAATTATGCATCTAGCGTTGCCCCTATGAGATATGAAACGTCCAAAGGACAACAAGCGCAAGTAGATTGGAAGGAGAACATGGAGTTTGTATTAAGCGATGGTGAGATAATTAAAATAAATATATTTGTGATTATCCTTTCTTACTCAAGATTCAGAGTTTATAGATTGTCACTTAGTAAAACACAAGATATTTTATTATCCTTCTTAAGCGAAGCTTTTGAAACCTTCGGAGGTGTCCCACATGAATTATTAACGGATAATATGAAAACAGTTATGGATGAACCAAGAACCAATTATTCAAAAGGAAAGGTAAATGCAAAATTTCAACAGTTTGCAAGCGACTATAATTTTAAGGTTTGTCCATGTATTGCTGGCAGACCCAATACAAAGGCAAAAGTAGAAGCTCCAATGAAGCTATTAGACGAGATACGTGCGTATAATGGAATGTTAAATTATGATAAATTAAATCAACTTGTAACAAAGCTTAACAATAGAATAAATAGTACATGTCATACTGCAACAGGTAAAATACCCATTTTACATTTAGAAAAAGAAAAAGACTCCTTATTTGAACTTCCTAGGGAACAAATAAGAAATCTTTATTCAATCACAACAGTATCTGTAACAGTAAATCCTCAAAGTATGATTCATTATAAATCAAACCAATACTCTGTACCCCCAGAATATATTGGAAAGAAGCTACAGCTACAAATATATGATGGTCAAATACACATTTATTATAACACAAATTTAGTTACTATTCATAAGGTGAAAAATCAAAAACTAAATTATCATCCACAGCATTATGTAGCAATTAGCTCTTTGACTTTAAATAATCCACTTGAGGAAATAGAAACGATTGCAAAAAATAACTTGAAGATGATAGGAGAGATATACCAGAATGAATAGTTCATACACACAATTAGTAAAAAACCTAGAATACTTGAAATTAAAACAAATGATTACACATCTAAATGATGTAATAGACTTTATAAACAAGAATAATCTTTCTTTTGTAGAAGGACTTACTAAACTGACAACCCATGAAATCGACTTCAAAGAAGCAAATATGATTCGTTCAATGGTAAAAGTAGGGGCTTTCCCTCATACAAAGGAAATCAAGGATTTTGACTTTGATTTTCAACCAAGTATTAATAAGCAACAAATTTTAGATTTTGCAACTCTACGGTTCTTAGAATCGAAAGAAAATATTGTATTTCTAGGCTCTAGTGGGGTTGGTAAAACACATTTAGCTACTTCAATAGGCATTGCAGCAGCTAAAAAAAGATATAGTACATATTTTATAAAATGCCACGATCTTCTTCAGCAATTGAAGAAAGCTAAACTAGAAAATAGACTTGACGCTAGGTTAAAACATTTTGCTAAATATAAATTGTTAATTATTGATGAATTAGGGTACCTTCCAATCGATAAAGATGATTCAAAGCTATTTTTTCAACTGATAGATATGAGATATGAGAAAAAAAGTACTATCCTTACAACAAACATAAACTTTAATAATTGGGATGAAGTTTTCTATGATGCAATAATAGCTAGTGCTATTTTAGACCGAATTCTACATCATGCTCACATTATTTCTATTAGTGGAAAATCATATAGACTAAAAGATCATTTTAAACAAGATGCTGAGTAAAAAACTACATTTTTAAATGATCAAAAAGTTACATTCTTAGCTTGACATTTATATTACGAAGAGCTATATTGAGAATCATCAAATATTTATACTTATTTTAAGTGTTGTTTTGATTTTATATAACAAAATAAAATAAATTCAACTAAGCATGGAAAGAACCACAAAAAAGCAGCATGAAAGTAGAAGACATTAAGATCAAAAATGTGTTATAACATTAGGTTATGAGGTATAATAGAAGTAGGTAGGTGATGAAATGAAAATACAAAATCCTCTTTTAGAGATATATTTATAAAGGATAACAAGGGATTACAAGAATCTATCTTAAGAGCAGCAGAGTATCTACGAGAATTAGACGATAAACAAACAGGGATAGAATATTTTGAGACATTTATGAGATATGTTTTGAACGCAGGACAGAATTTAGATAAAACAGATATTGATGAAATAATTGAGAAAATTGAAAAGACCTATCCGGAAGGGAGTGAAGTAGTAATGACTTTAGCTGAAAGATTTAGAGAAGAAGGAAAAGAAGAAGGTATGAAGAAAAGCTTAGAAAGAGTGGTTCAAAAGTCAATAATAAAAGGACTTACTACTGAAGATATTATTGAAATTACAGGACTCAGTAAAGAAGAGATAGAAAACATAAGAAAAAGAATGCTTATATAGGAGTCTGTCACTTAATTTAATATAGATTAGTGATAGATTTTTCATATTTTCTAAAGATATTAGTACTTTCAGGAAGTGATAGAAATTTGTATAAATACTTATGAATGATAGAAGAATTATTTGAGGTGAAAAATATATGGGGAAAAATAAATTTTATGCTGTTCGAAAAGGACGGCAAACAGGTATATTTATGACATGGGCAGAGTGTGAAAAAGCAGTAAAAGGATACTCTGGTGCAGAGTATAAAAGCTTTTTGAAGTTAGAAGATGCTGAGTTATATATTGAAAATAAAGTAGAAAATAATGTATATAGAACAATTGAGCAATTAAAAGATTTTGAAATGATTGCTTATGTTGATGGAAGTTATGATCCTAAAATAAACTATTATAGTTATGGTGTTATTACTTTCTTTAGAAGTGAAAAAAAATCTTTTTCAGGCAAAGAAAAGATTGAAAAATTACTAGAAATGAGAAACGTAGCGGGGGAGATACAAGGGGCTAGAGTTGCTATGGATTATGCACTTCAAAAAAAAGCTAAAAAGCTTTACTTGTATTATGATTATGAAGGAATAGAAAAGTGGGCAACTTCTGCTTGGGAAGCTAAAAAAGAAGGTACAAAAGAATATAAAAAATATTATGATGAAGTATCAAAAAATTTAGAAGTAATATTTGTAAAAGTAAAAGCTCATTCTGGAGATAAATATAATGAAGAGGTTGATAAATTAGCTAAAAAAGCTTTATATGAGCAGGAATAAGGCAGAATGTTGAGGGCGTTTTGACATATGCTTGCATTTATGATATAATTCAAACGAGGGAAGTAATGGCTATGAGTAGCTCGTGCATGAGGTATAGTATGTGAAAAATAATTCTATTTTTCGTAGACTATATTCGAATGTATCATTTAAAAGTAAAAATAGTCATGAAAACCAGGTGATTAAAGAACTGGGGCTTGTTCAGGATCTATGTGAATAGGTGATGAGCTATACTATCAAGGTGGTATAATGTGAGCAATTATGCGAAACGTAAGCACTCTAACTCTTATCTTAAATGATAAGTTAGAGTGCTTTTTTGTATAAAAAAAGACTAGTAAATTTAGTGTGTTTTGAAAAATTTTAAGATGAAAAAATATAATTTATGAGGAGGAGATTGCAAGAATGAATCAGAATATTCGTAATATTAAGAAATTACACAGCAGAAATTTTCAAAGATTTGGACTGGACATGAATTTATTTGTTTCCATTGCCTCAGCAATTTTGGTTTTAGGGTTTTCAATTTTTACGATTGTTAATCCTAATGGATCAGCAACCATTTTTGATGGGGTAAAAAATTACCTTACAATTCATTTTAATTGGGTTTTTGTATTGACTGTTAATTTTATATTATTGTTTACCATTTTTTTAGGAATATCAGACTTTGGGAAGATTAAATTAGGTGGATCGAAAGCAAAACCTGAATTTTCAAATTTTGCCTGGTATTCTATGCTGTTTAGTGCAGGAATCGGAATCGGAATCTTTTTTTATGGGATTGCAGAACCAATTTATCATATGCAGAACTTACCAAATAGCCTAACAGGGAAAAATCCAATTGTTGATGCTTTTAAAATTATGTATTTACACTGGGGATTTGCTCCATGGGCTATATACTCTCTTTCTGCCATAGGATTAGGCTACTTCGCCTATAATAAGAAATTACCTCTATCTCTAAGAAGTTTATTCTATCCAATATTTAAAGATAAAATCTTTGGACTTTTAGGTGATGTTATCGATACATTAGCTGTATTGGCTGTATTATTTGGATTGGCAACTTCATTAGGTCTAGGAGCTCAACAAATCAATTCAGGACTAAATTACATCTTTGGAATTCCTATGAATGGTACTGTACAAATTGTAATCATTGCTATTATTACATTTATTGCAACTTTATCTGTAGTGAGTGGTGTTTCTAAAGGAATCAAGCTCCTTAGTGAAGCAAACTTTTTCATATCTGGTGCATTTTTATTGTTGATCTTATTGATTGGACCAACAGCTTATATATTCTCAACATATCTTTCAAGTATGGGTGCTTATTTGACAGAGTTTTTTCATATTTCTTTATTTACAGGTGTAGCAGAAGCTGATAAAGTATGGCAGGGTAGCTGGACTATATTTTATTGGGCTTGGTGGGTTTCTTGGACACCCTTTGTAGGTACATTTATTGCTAGAATTTCTAAAGGTCGAAGCATTCGCGAAATAGTATTTGGAACTATTTTCTTTTCTTCGTTTATTATTTTCTTTGCCATGACCATTTTAGGGGCTACCGGTGTATATCTTAATCAAATCCATAACAATGTTATCGTTCAGGCAGTTAACGCTGATATATCCACTGCACTATTTGAAATGATTGCAAACCTTATAAAATCTAACCTTTTACAGAGTATAATTTCTTTTATTGGAATGATGGCAGTAGTACTTTTCTTTGTTACTAGTAGTGATTCAGGTTCATTAGTGGTTGATAATCTTACAAGTGGAGGGAAAATTGATTCTCCTAAAACACAAAGAGTTTTTTGGGCTGTCATGGAAGGGTTCATCGCAGCATCTGTTTTAATGTTAGGGGGAACAAGAGCACTCACTACATTGCAATCGGCTGTCATCGCTACAGGATTACCTTTTAGCATACTCATGCTAATGATGTGTTATTCAATATATGTAGAATTGAAAAAAGAAATGAAAAAACATAAAAACTATCGATTAACACAGTTAAAAACAGAACTAGATAAGATTGCTTAATAAAGGGGCTGTCGGTAAATCATTAAATTGATTAACCGATAGTTTCTTTTATAAAAAAACATGACTATAGTAATCTGTTTGGTAGTTTTTGATTATTATGGTAATGCTTTAAATCTAGTTGCCCATTTTTAAATCTATGATATTTTTGAAATGAATAATTTAGAGACAAAAATAAGGTTTATAATAATAGTATTTAAAAATAAAATTGTAACTGGAATTTTGATGCTAAATCTCTATTAATTCTTTGAAGAATTTGTTTAATGGTAATTTATTTGATATAATTAAATTCTGGAACATTTATATACACCACCTGTTATGTTTTGTGTAGGAACTTAATTATAACAAGGTTTTGTATAAGTATTTTTTTGTTTTATCTCACTGGAAATCTATTGAATTGTTTTACACTATGATAGTATGATTAAGTATCCTTGTAAATTTTTATTTTGTAGATATATTTTATTGTAAACAAGATTTCAAATGAGAAGGATATCTAAGTAGGATACGCTATTTAAGAAGAATCTAATATTAGAGAGTTGATTTTTATGAATGTTGATGTTAGTATTTTATATTTTTTATCTTTGTTAATTTTAATACCTATAGTTTCATATGGTGCATTGATTATATCCAATAATTTTAGGAATAAATTTAATAATAACTATTTAAATTTGATAAATATCATTTGTTATCGTAGGTGTGTTAACTTTAACAAAATATTAATTGTGTCAGATTATGAATCTTATCATAAATATCAAATCTGGAAATTTTATAATCAATACTAATATTTAAAATTATTCACTCTATAAAATACTCAAATAAATATAAAGGAGAGATAATTTTGGATATTATTATAAATATATTTAATATGATCTACGATTTCACTAATGATTATGGGATTGCAATTGTTATATTTACTTTATTGGTAAAATTAATGATGCTACCCTTGACAATCAAACAAAAGAAAGCATTAAAGTTTAGTCAAGAAATATCTATTAAAGTAAGTGCTTTAAAAGAAAAATATTCTGCAAATCAAGAAAAATTGCAGCAAGAAATTACAAAACTATATTTAGAACATAAAGGTATGTCATTTGGGTTTTTATTAATGTTTTTACAAATGCCAATTTTTTATATTTTGTATAGATTATTTTCTACCAATATAATTGATACAGGGACAGTTTTAACCCCTTGGTTATTTACTTTATCAAAACCTGATCCATATTTTATATTACCAATAATCTATATACTTTTACAAATATTACCTAGCTTATTGCAGCATTTTAATGTAATAAAAAACAATGCAATTCCAAAACTAACAATCTCTACGTTCATTACCCCAATTATTGTTGCATTATTAGTTACAGTGAAATTGCCAGCAGGTTTAGGGTTATATTTTGTAACAAATACGATCATTACAAATATCGAACAAATTCTTTTAAAAGTTTAAGCTAAGGCTCTCTATGGGCTTTAGTTTTTTTATTTATCTAAGAAAAAAGAGAAAATAATCAAGGAAGATTGTTTGCATTTGTAGGAAGGTAGTGATATGCTATTATACCTTCAATGCAGATGTTAATGGAGCATTAAATATATTGAAAAAAAGTAGAGTTGTGTGCTTAAATGTACTATATAGTAGAGGCGAAGTGGATACGCCTAAAAGAATAAGGATAGTTTAGACTATCAATCTTCTTTTAAAACTCCCACTTAAACAAAGTAAGTGGGGTGTAGTTCATAGCTAGAATAAAAAATTATGATGAAGGGAACTTTTTTATAATAAACTACGTCTACATAATATAGAAAAACATTTAAGCTGGAAAGGGGAGTAGATTATTTTGAAAAAATTTAATAAAGTCGTATTAATAACATCAATGATTACAGTTGGAGCAATGTCTATAATTGGATCAGCTTCAGAAATTACTAAAAAAATTGAGGCATATATTAATCCAGGAATAAAAGTAACACTAGATGGAGAAAAGCAAATTTTTACTGATGAAGATGGGAAAATATTGCAACCTATAATGTATGAAGGGCGTACATATCTTCCTGTAAGAAATATAGCTGAATTAACAGAAATGAATGTTGTTTGGGATCAAAATACTAAAACAATTATTTTAGAACATAAAGATGTGGACAAAGCTATTGGTAAAATAAAGTTAAAAGAGAATCCTACAACAGGCTACACTTGGAAATATGATATTAAAGATAAAGATATAATTCAAGTGATTTCTGACAATTATGAACAAGGTGAATTACCTGAAGGAGCGAAGAGTATAGTTGGAGAAGGTGGAACGCATACTTGGGTAATTAAAGGATTAAAAGAAGGTGTAACTACAATAAAATTTAGTAAGCAAAGAGAATGGGAAGGAGATAGCTCTGTTGTTGAAGCAAAAGAATTTATTGTAACAGTATTATCTGATTTACAAGTGAGAATAGAAGAGAATAAAAAGGTTTATACAGGTGGAAATAAATATTTTGATGAAACAACAGGTTTTTATAAAATCACTGGGTCAGTAAAAAGCATACGACAAGGAAAAAATGGTATGATTGCTATGGTTGAAGGAGAAGGACAGTATAAACAAATAAAATTCAATATAGGAGAAAAAACTAAAGTTGTTACTATGGAAGGAGATCAACTATCACTTAATGACATAAAAGAAGGTACTAGACTTGAAGTGTTTTATGGACCTAAAATGACAAGAAGTCTACCTCCAATTGCAACTGCTGAAAAGGTTGTTGTTCAAGATACTATTTGCAAAACTGGAGAAGTAAAAAATATTTCTACTACTAAGAAAGGAACTTCAATACAAGTATCGGTTCTTAAAAATTCTATTATTTATCATATAGCAGAAAATACTGAAATAGTAGATGCTTTTGGTAAAAAACTATCTATTAAAGATATAAAAGAAGGTACAAAGATTAAAGCATATAGTGGACTTGCAATGACTATGAGTTTACCACCTCAAACAACTGCTAAGAAAATAGTAATTATTAAATAAAAAACATAATAAATATGAAGATAAAATAGTCAGAAACCATGCTTTCTATATAACATGAGGAAAGCATGGTTTCTATTTAAAGAGATATAATAATCTTAACAATCCTACACGTTTGACTTGAAATAAATAATAATATATGATATTTTATAATCAAGGTGGTATAGACCACTTATCCAATATTGGTTTTAACAAAACAAATTATTGAAATTAAAGTAAAATATGGAAGGAGTTAAACTGAATATGAAATTAGATGATAATAGTCCAATTCCTCTGTATTATCAATTAGAAAACATAATAAGAAAAAGAATTGAAGAAGGTATATATAAGGTGGATGTAAAGATTCCATCAGAGAGAAAGTTAAGCGAAGAATTCAATTTAAGTAGAATGACTATAAGCAAAGCGATCAATAATTTAGTTGAAGAAGGAATTTTATATAGAAAAAGAGGTCAAGGAACCTTTGTTTCTAAAAACAAAGTAGAATTTTTTCCAGGACTTATGGGATTTACTGAAATCATGAAAAAGAAAGGTATGAAGCCTTCAAGTAAAGTATTATCTCAAAATATAATATTACCAGACAAACATTTATGTGAGAAGCTTCAAATTTCAGAAAGTGAAAAAGTTATTTTCATACAAAGATTACGTTTAGCAGATAATGAAATTATTAACTTAGAAAAAGCATATGTTCCCTATTCTTTATGTCCTAAATTACTTGAAGTTGATTTATCTGTTGAATCTATATATAAACTCTTAACTGCTGAAGGATATAAACCTTCAAAAGCAGAGCAAGAGATTCAAGCTATTTTATCGAATGATGAACTTAGTAAGTTTCTACAAATAAATGTTGATGAACCTATTTTAAAGCGTAAAAGAATAACCTATTCAAAAAATACTCCTATAGAATATACGCTTAATTACTATAGAGGAGATATTTACACTATGATTATGACAATAAATAATTAAATATAAGGAGAGTGATGATCATGATAAATAAAAGAGGATTAAAAATAGCTGTAATTGGAGGAGGAAGTAGTTATACTCCTGAAATTATTGAGGGTTTTATTAAGAGACATGATGAATTACCTGTAAAGGATTTATATTTAGTTGATATTGAAGAAGGTAAGGAAAAATTAGAGATTGTAGGAAATCTTGCTAAAAGAATGATTGAAAAAGCTGGAGTGGATATGAATATCTACCTTACTTTGGACAGAAGAGAAGCAATCAAGGATGCTGACTTTGTAACAACTCAATTTAGAGTAGGATTATTAGATGCAAGGATTAGAGATGAAAAAATTCCTTTGAAATATAATTGTATTGGTCAAGAAACTACAGGGGCTGGTGGATTAGCTAAGGCTTTAAGAACTATTCCAGTTATATTGGATATTTGTAAAGATATTGAAGAGCTTTCTCCTAATGCATGGTTAATAAATTTCACAAATCCAAGTGGAATTATTACTGAAGCTGTTCACAAGCATACCAAAGTAAAATGTATTGGGTTATGTAATGTTCCTATACTTATGCATATGTTAAGTGCAGATGTATTAAATGTAAATAAAGATGATATAAGAATGGATTTAGTAGGGCTAAATCATTTGGTTTGGGGTAGAGATGTGATATATAAAGGAGAAAGTAAAATTGATGAGGTTATAAAACATTTAATTGCTGGAAAAGGGTATACGGCTAAGAATATTCCTGATATTGACTGGGGAAAAGAGTTGTTAGAATCTTTAGGTATGCTACCATGCCCGTATCATAGATATTATTATTTAACTGATGTTATGTTAAAAGAAGAGATTGAGACAGCTAAAAAGGAAGGCACTCGTGGAGAAATTGTTAAGAAAGTAGAAAAAGAGTTATTTGAATTATACAAGGATCCAAACTTAAAGGAAAAGCCTAAACAATTAGAAGATCGTGGAGGACAGTATTATTCTGATGCTGCTTGTGAATTGATTAGTGCTATTTATAATGATAAAGGAACTATTCATTATGTGAATATTCAAAATAACGGTACTATAAATTGTATTCCTAATGATTCGGTTATTGAAAGAACTTGCTATGTGGATAAAGAAGGTGCACATCCATTTAATGTTAAACCTTTACCATCTAAAATTAAAGGACTTTTACAGGTAATTAATGAATATGAAGCGTTAGCAGTAGAAGCTGGTGTGTATGGAGATTATGGTACTGCTCTTCAAGCTTTAATCATCCATCCATTAGTAGAAAGTAGTAGTGCTAAATATATATTAGATGATATAATTAAAGAAAATATTGATTATTTACCTCAATTCAAAAAATAGAATAGATTATAATGGAGAATCCTCAACAATTTGTTGGGGATTTTGATTTAGAAATATATAGTGTTAGGATTGTTTTTTTTTCTTAAGAAATCTGTAAGAATTATAGTAGTAAAATTTTAGAAAATATATGCTAATATAGCTATATGAGATATCTCAAAAGGTATAGGAGTGAAATATGCATATGTATAATATATTGGTTGTTGATGATGAAAAAGAAATAACAGATGCTATAGAGGTTTATTTAAAAAACCAAAATTATAATGTTTTTAAAGCATATAATGGAGAAGAAGCTTTAGAAATCTTTGAAAAAGAAGAAATTCACTTGGTGCTTATAGATATTATGATGCCCAAGTTAGATGGTACCAGTGCAACTATTAAAATAAGAGAAAAAAGTACAGTACCTATTATTATGCTTTCTGCAAAGTCAGAGGATATGGATAAAATATGGGGACTTAATATAGGGGCTGATGATTACATTACAAAGCCTTTTAATCCAATGGAATTATTAGCAAGAGTCAATTCTAATATTAGAAGATATACAAGCTATTCAAATGCTAAAGAAGATAAAGATAATGTGATCAAAATAGGAGGGATTGAGTTAAATGATGAAACTAAAGAGATATTAGTAGATGGGGAAGGGGTAAAGGTTACTCCCCTTGAGTATAAGATTCTTTATTTACTTATGAATCATCCCAATAGGGTATTTTCTATAGAAGAGATATACGAAAAAGTGTGGAAAGAACCAGCTTATAACCCAGATACAGTGACAGTTCATATAAGAAGGATTCGAGAAAAAATTGAAATCAATCCGAAGGAACCAAAATATTTGAAGGTGGTGTGGGGAATTGGATACAAATTTGAACAATGATATAAAGGATGAAGAGAGATTTATTAAAGAAAAAGCAAAAAAACAGCAAAATAAATTTAGGACATCAGCTTTTGTGACTGTATTGATGATTTTAATATTTGCAGTAGTTTCAGTAGGGAGTTATGCACCTGTAAAGGAAATTGTATTTAATACAGAAGGGAATACAAAAGCTTATATACAGAGCAATAATTTTATTTATACATTGGCTAATCTAACGAGATATTTAAAAAAATCAAAACTAGAAGGCAAGGACTGGTATAACTATAGATATGAAGAATTAAAAAGCATTAAGTATTATATAAGCAATAAGGATAAAGCAATTAGTATAAGCAACATGTCAGATGTTACAGAAAATGAAGTGCAAGAGCAAATAAATAAAAGTCAGTTTTATATGCATGTGAAAATAGATGAAAATGGAAATCCTAAAATAGAAAGTTCATTAGGAGAAAAATTTAATAAATCTGCATTTATAGATGGATTAAATTTAAGACATGTAAAGAAAATGGAATATGCTAATTTAGATATTTTATATATTGTTCCGAAAAATTTAGACAACTATAACGATATATTTATATATAATATAAAAGATTTTTCTATAATGTCATATTGTATATTAATTTTAGCAATAGGAGCATTAAGCATCATTATTTTAAGTATTATAGCTTTTTCTATACCTTATGATATACAAAGGGAAATACCTATTTGTAGGTTTTTTAATAAAATGTTTTTAGAATTTAAGGGACTATTTTGGCTTGGATTTATTTGCTGTGTTTGTATAGGAGGGATATACTATTTTGATAATAGCCTAGAAGGATGGTCTAAATTTATAGATATCATCTATAGCACTAATGTATATTTTTACCTTATATTAATTCCTATAACCTTTGTATTATACTTACTTATTTATTTAAGTATTGTATATATAAAATATATTTATCATACAGGATTTAAAAAAGGTTTTATTGAAAACAGTATTTTAGGCAAAATATGTATTTACATTTTTAGGAAAATAAAAAAGACATTTCAAGAAATAATAAAGATAGATGTAACGAAGGATATTCATAAAAAACTTATTATAATATTAGGGATCAATTTAATAGCACTATGGATTATTGCACTGTTTGGACCATTCGGAATTGTTTTAGGAGGTATTTATACTCTGTTTTTATTTAAATATTTGTTAAAGCTTATACTTAAGGTAAAGGCTTTAAATGATGCGAGCAAGAAGCTTAGTGAAGGAGATTTTAATATCGCCTTTGAAGAAAATATGGGCATATTTAGTCCTATATGTGAGAATTTAAACAATATTAAAGATGGATTTAAAGTAGCAATTGATAAAGAAATAAAAAGCCAGCAGATGAAAACAGAGCTTATTTCAAATGTTTCTCATGACCTTAAAACTCCACTTACATCTATTATTACTTATATTGATTTATTGAAAAAAGAAGAGATTAAAGATGAAACACAAAAGGAGTATATAAATATCCTTGATAGAAAATCAAAGCGGTTAAAGGCACTTATAGAAGATTTATTTGAGGCAAGCAAGGCGAGTAGTGGGAATATTGACCTTAATTTAGAAAAGTTAGATGTAGTCGCTTTATTTAGGCAAACATTAGGAGAGATGGAAGAAAAAATTAATCAAAGTACACTTCAAATGAAAATGAAGCTACCAGAAAATAAAGTTATTTGTGAACTGGATGGCAGAAGAACCTATAGAGTTTTTGAAAATATTATGAGTAATATCTTAAAATATGCGATGCCTCATTCAAGAGTATATATAGATGCTTTAGAAGATGAAAAAGAAATAAGCTTTATATTCAAAAATATTTCAGCTTATGAAATGAATTTTGATGCAGATGAGATAACAGAGCGTTTTACAAGGGGAGATAAATCTAGAAATACGGAAGGATCAGGACTAGGACTTGCAATTGCAAAAAGTCTTATGGAGCTTCAAAATGGAAATTTATCAATCACTATAGATGGAGATTTGTTTAAATTGATTGTTACATTTCAAAAATCGGAAAATATATAAATAAATCAGAAGATAATAAAGGTAACACAGAGTGTGTTATCTTTATATGTTTATTCGTAAGCGTCAAACTATAGACACATAGGAATACCAAAATTTATAAGAGCTAATACTTCTATAAAAATTATGGAGGTGTTATCTATTTTAAAATTGATAACTAAATCATATGAATGGAAGTAGTCAGTTTGTTTAGAATTATAATATCTATTCAAAAAGATTCCATAAGTAGTTCTATATTGGGTTTTGTTATATAATATAAAAAGTGGAAATTTAAAACAAAGAAAATGGAGGTATACATGAAAAATAAATCTTTTTTAAATGGTGCATTTATTTTAGCTGCAGCTGGTATTATTTCAAAATTTATTGGCTTTTTTTTTAAAGTACCTATAACTAGATTAATTGGTGCTGAAGGGTTAGGTTTATACAATTATCCTTACAATCTTTATAGTGCTATGCTTGCAATATCAATTACAGGTTTACCAGTAGCAATATCCAAGCTTGTTTCAGAAAGAATTGCGCTAAAGCAATATAGAGCTGTCCATAAAGTTTTTAAAGTAGCATTGATTTTGATGAGTTTTGTAGGGATATCTACTTCAGCTGTTCTATTTGTAGGAAGTAAAATTATAGTAAATAAATTTTGGCCTCCAGGAGCATATTATCCACTAATGGGATTAGTATTTGCACCTATATTTGTAGCCTCCATGTCAGTATTTAGGGGGTATTTTCAAGGAATGCAGTTGATGATGCCAACAGCTATTTCACAGATTTTTGAATCTTTTGGAAGATTAATAGTTGGATTAGGGTTAGCTTATTTTTTGGTTAATAAAGGAATACCTTATGCAGCTGGTGGTGCATCATTTGGAGCAACAGCTGGAGCTATATTAGGTTTAATAGTTCTTATCATTTCATATCTCAAAATACATTCTAAATTAAATAAAAATATTCAGAAATATAAAGTGATAGAAAAAGAAGAATCTTCCATATTTATTATAACTAAGATTTTATCAATATCTGTACCTATATCAATTGGTGCTGTAGCTAGTTCAATGATGTCTTTAATCGATTCATTAATGATTAATTCTAGACTTTTAATTGCGGGATTTTCTGTAAAAGAGGCTTCTGTATTATATGGTCAGTTAGGAGCTGCAAATACACTTATAAATTTTCCTCTTACTGTAAGTATTGCTATTGCAGCTAGCATTGTACCTGTAATTTCTGAGGCTAAGGTTCATGAAAATTATTATGAAATACGACAAAAATTAGAAGAAGGAATAAAAATGGGTTTTTACATTGGATTACCAGCAACAATGGGACTTTTTATTTTAGCTGATCCTATTTTAGCCTTTATATTTCCAACAATCAATGGAGGGGGAAAACTACTTCAGTTGCTTGCAGTAGCTTTAGTTTTTATAACATTAAATCAAATATTAACAGGAGCTTTACAAGGATTTGGAAAGGTTATGATTCCAGTAAAAAATCTTTTTTTAGGTTCAGTAGTCAAGGTTATAGTAAGTTATTTTTTAACCATTCAACCTGCATATAATATAAAAGGTGCAGCTATAGGAACAATAACAGGGTACATTATCGCTTTATTATTGAACTATAAAGATATTAAAAAATATACTAAGATTAAACTTAAAGTCAATGATATTTTTATAAAACCTATAGTGTCTGTAATAGGTATGTCACTTGCCGTATTCTATACATTTAACTATTGGAGTGGAGTACTTAATAGTAATAATATAGCTACTTTAATATCTATATTAGCAGGGGCTATTGTATATGGTACGATACTTCTTTGTGTTGGAGGTATAAAGATAAAGGATGTTTTAATGATTTTTAATAGGAAATAGAAATGATTTTTTAATTATTAAGGAGCTTGACCGTTTTGGAAGAAATGCTGTTGAAATATAGAAAGAATTATCAAAGTTGAAAGATACAGGAGTTAAGGTAATAATCTTAGATATGCCCTACTTAAATAGCTTCTCAAATGACGATGGATTTAATGGTACAAGATATAATGCTTACGGTGTACTCTTATATGGCTCAGATGGAACGAGAAAAAATCTCTCAAAGGGTTGGAATGGCTGTCGCAAAATCGAAAGGGAAACAAATTGGGCGAAAAAAGTTTACAGAGAAAGATTTGCCAAAATGCTTTGAAAAGAACTATTTTTTTATATTCTGAGACAACTTCTTGTTGATTTCAGTTTCAATTTGATCATTTGCTTCTTTACATATCTTATTTAGATCTCTAAAAAAAGTTTCTGTGACTTTTGGAAATACAATATTTCTAGGTAACAAATTATTGTCATCATAATAATCTAAAAAATAAATAACGTCATTTTCTTTAGCTAAATTAGTTATTTTTCTTATAGTTTTTGACTGTTCACTAAATAAAGATATATTTTTTTCTTTGAGTAAATATTCTAGATTTTTTAAATATCTACCAACTTCATATATTGTAATATTTGACGTTCCAAATTTAGGATTTAAAAGATCATATTTAGAAAGTGCAATATTTGTTCTAAATATTTTGTCTTTCAAATACTCAATCTTTTTTTCTATTTTGTTGAGCTTGTTTATTTCTAACTCATTTTTTGAAAGTAATATATTATCTAAATCTTCAAGTGTATCAATTATAATATATAAAATACCAGTAAAATTATATTTTATAAATCTGTTAGTGTCTTTTGTTTTTTGTATTAAATTATTTGTAAAAAAAATATTTAAGAAAATAGAACAAAGTAAAATACAAATTAATAACCTATTATTTTTCATAGAGACTCCTTTCGTGTAATATAGAATAATCCAAAGTTTTATTGTTTGGCATACTATTAATAGTATACTAAGCATTAGTTTAACATGTAATTATTATCTAATTATAACATAAATGTATTCCATTTATTAACAAATATTCTCTTTCAGATGGCAGATGTAGCTTTAAATAATCCTGATGGAATAATAAAAGAAGTCCTATTTCCCATTGTTAGTGAAAAAACTTTAAGTGCTTTGATTAAAGAATTTAAAAATACTGGTTCTGCATATCGTAAAAAAGTATATACAGTTATGAGATCTTTATATGGTAGACATTATCGGCGTATGGTTCCTGAGATATTAAATACATTGGATTTTTTTCGGTGTGATTTTCGCCGCAATTAATTTGAAATATAGTATATGTAAGTATCAATTGGTGAATAATAAAGGTGAAATCATATCAAACTTTGTTTTAAAATTAACAAATAAAAAATGTTAAAATATAAACAAACAAAAACCTTGTAAAATAAATTTTTTAAGCTAAAAAACGAGTGAAATGCATTAAATAAAGCACAAAACGCAAAAACAAATGGTCAGAATGGAAATAAAATGAAAAAATAATACTTGAACGATATAAAACTTTGTGATAATATTAACATATAATTTAAATCAAATAATTTTTCAGATAAAAAATATTAGAAAAATAGACTAGAAACAAAAGTTTTTGATTCTAAAAAGCAAAAAATATATTTTTTTTAAAAAATAATGTTAAAAAATTAACAAATCGATCCGATAAGATTGGATTGGTAAATAAAAAATATTTTAATAGAAAGAGGGTTTTTATATGTTAGTGACAACTACAAAGGAACTAATGAAAAAATTAAAAGAGATTAAGGAAGCTCAGAGGAAATTTGCTAATTACTCTCAAGAGCAGGTTGATGAAATATTCAGACAAGCGGCTATGGCAGCAAATAATGCAAGAATAAAGCTTGCAAAAATGGCAGTAGAAGAAACTGGAATGGGTATTGTAGAAGATAAGGTTATTAAGAACCATTTTGCTTCAGAATATATTTACAATAAATATAAAGAAGAAAAAACTTGTGGTGTTATTGAGCGCGACCACGCTTTTGGGATTACAAAGGTTGCAGAGCCAATTGGTGTTGTGGCAGCTATTGTACCTACTACCAATCCAACCTCTACAGCTATATTTAAAGCGCTTATTGCTTTAAAAACTAGAAATGGAATTATATTTTCACCACATCCAAGAGCTAAAAAATCAACTATTGCCGCTGCAAAAATTGTTCTAGAAGCAGCAGTAAATGCTGGAGCACCAAAGGGAATTATAGGATGGATTGATGAGCCTTCTGTAGAGCTTTCACAATGTGTAATGAAAGAAGCAGATATGATTTTAGCTACTGGTGGACCAGGAATGGTTAAAGCTGCATATTCATCAGGAAAACCAGCTATAGGGGTAGGTGCAGGAAATACACCTGCGATTATAGATGAAACTGCTCATATAAAAATGGCAGTAAACTCAATTCTTCTTTCAAAAAGCTTTGATAATGGTGTGATCTGTGCTTCAGAACAATCTGTTTTAGTAATGGAAGAAGTATATGAGAAGGTGAAGAAGGAGTTTATAGAAAGAGGTGCTTATTTATTAAAAGAAGATGAAATTGATAAAGTAAGAAAGGTTATATTGATAAATGGTTCGCTTAATGCAAAGATTGTTGGCCAACCAGCTTATCAGATAGCTAAGATGGCAGGAATCAAAGTGCCAGAAGCTACAAAGGTTTTAATAGGAGAGGTTGAATCTGTAGAGCTTGAAGAACCATTTTCTCATGAAAAACTATCTCCTGTTCTTGCAATGTATAAGGTGAAAAGCTTTGATGAAGCTCTTGAAAAAGCAGCAAGACTTGTAGAATTAGGTGGTTTTGGTCATACTTCTGTATTATATACAGATCAAGTTCAATCGCAGGACAGAATAGAAAGATTTGGTGCAGCTATGAAAACAGGAAGAACGATTATAAATATGCCTTCTTCTCAAGGTGCTATAGGAGATATTTATAATTTTAAGTTAGCTCCTTCACTAACTCTTGGCTGTGGTTCATGGGGAGGAAATTCTGTATCAGAAAATGTTGGGGTAAAGCATCTTCTAAACATTAAAAACGTGGCTGAGAGGAGAGAAAATATGCTTTGGTTTAGAGTTCCTGAGAAAATTTATTTTAAATATGGATGTCTTGGGGTTGCGTTAAAAGAATTGAAGGATATGGGCAAAAAGAAGGCATTTATTGTAACTGATAAGGTGCTTTACGATTTAGGATTTGTTGATGAAATTACAAGGGCATTAGATGAAATAAAAATTGATTATAAAGTATTTTCTGATGTGCAGCCAGATCCAACATTAGCTACTGCTAAAAAAGGTGCAGAGGAAATGAAAAGCTTTAAGCCAGATACAATCATTGCGTTAGGTGGAGGCTCTCCTATGGATGCTGCTAAGATTATGTGGGTAATGTATGAACATCCAAAAGTGAGATTTGAAGATTTAGCGATGAGATTTATGGATATAAGAAAAAGAGTATATAGATTCCCTAAAATGGGTGAAAAAGCTATGATGGTAGCTATACCTACTTCAGCAGGTACAGGATCAGAGGTTACTCCTTTTGCAGTTATAACAGATGAAAAAACAGGTGTGAAGTATCCACTAGCTGATTATGAGTTAACGCCAGATATGGCTATAGTAGATGCAGAATTGATGATGAACATGCCAAAAGGACTTACAGCAGCTTCAGGAATTGATGCTTTGACACATGCTTTAGAAGCTTATGTTTCAGTACTTGCTTCAGAATATACGAATGGATTAGCTTTAGAAGCTATCAGATTAATATTTAAATATCTGCCACAAGCTTATGAAGAAGGTTCAAAAAATATAAAAGCTAGAGAAAAGATGGCTCACGCTTCAGCTATGGCAGGGATGGCTTTTGCGAATGCTTTCTTAGGAGTATGTCATTCAATGGCTCATAAATTAGGAGCTATGCATCATATTGCACATGGTGTAGCTAATGGATTATTGATAAGTGAAGTGATTAGATTTAATGCAGTAGATAATCCAAGAAAGCAAGCTGCATTTCCACAATATAAATATCCAAATGCAAAATGGAGATATGCTAGAATAGCTGATTATCTAAATTTAGGTGGAAATACAGATGAAGAAAAGGTAGCATTATTGATCAAGGCTATTGATGAATTAAAATCTAAGGTGAATTTACCAAAGACAATTAGTGAAGCAGGAGTTTCTAAACACAAATTCTATGCTACTTTAGATGAAATGAGTGAGCAAGCTTTTGATGATCAATGTACAGGAGCTAATCCAAGATATCCATTGATTAGTGAGATAAAGCAAATGTATATAAATGTTTTTGAAGGATCAAAAAAAGAAGACAAAAAATAATCTCCAGTTGTCTGGAGATTATTTTTTATGAATAAATATCAGAAAACTCAATTTTTATTTTTTCTACATTGGTTCTTTTTGAAAAATCATCTTTTTGAGTAGTATTTTTTTCTTCAGGGACAAATTTTACTGGCAATGTAACTATAAATTCTGTTCCTTTACCGTATATGCTTTTTGCAGAAATATTTCCATCATGCATTTCTACTAAGGATTTTACAAGAGACAGTCCTATGCCGCTTCCTTCATGACTTCTGCTTAGTAGAGGGTCTACCTGCTTAAACCTTTCAAATATTTTTCCTATTTTATCCTTTGGAATACCAATCCCCGTATCCTTTACACAAATTTGAATTTTATCTTTCTTATCATAAATATTTACTTGTATAGTATCTCCTTTATGTGTAAATTTTACTGCATTAGAAATAAGGTTGAGCATAATTCTTTCGATTTTTTCTTCATCAAAAGCCATAAATTTTTCTTCTATATCTGTATCAAATATAAGGCTTCTTCCTTTGCTTTCTACATATTCAACAGTAGATAATGTGATATTTTCAACAACCTCTATAAGATTTTTATTTTTTAAATTTAGCTTCATGTAACCAGAATCTATTTTTGTAATGTCAATCAAGTTATTGACTAATCTTAAAAGCCGATAGCAATTTTGATGAATGATATTTATATGATGGGTCAACTTTTTACCTGTAATAACTGCATTTTCATTTTTTGCATAAAAAGAAAATAATTGTGTTGTTGATAAAATCATGTTTATAGGGGTTTTTAGTTCATGAGAGATATTTGAGAAAAATTCTGTTTTTATATGATCATGACTAATGATTTTTTGTAGCAATCTTTTGTTTTCGTTGAGCATATGATTGAAGCTGTCTGACAATATACCAATTTCATCTTTGCTTTTTATATCAGAATAAACAGTTAAATCACCTTTGCTGACGGTTTCCATATAATCTTTCAATTTATTGATAGGCTTTACTAATGTATTTGCAACAAATAAAGATACTATAACGCATATTAAGGATACTAATATGCCTATGAATAATGTCGTCTTAAGAATAGCTATGGAAGAAGATTTCAAATCATCATAGTTAGCTGTTGCAATTATGTATAAGTCCCAAGGTTTAAAATATTTATAAGCAGCCATTTTATAAACTCCTTGAAATTCATATTCTATAATGCCATTTTTTGTTTTGAATATTTTTTGAGAAAAATCAAAGGAGGATAAATTTTCTCCTTTGATTTTTGGATGAACAAGAACATCTCCTTTTGAATTCATTATATAGACATAGCCTGTTTTTCCAATTTTTATATTATTCAAGGTTTTTTCTAAATAAGAATTAATTCCTTTATAGCCTAAAGCTATAGCTCCTATAACCTTTTTATTTTTATCAAGAAGAGGCTTGTAGCCTGTTATTAACCAATCATCTCCAACTAAATGACTGCCGTAATAGGTTTCGTTATTTATTATTTTTTTATATATATTATATTGAATAGAATTACATTGATCATGATAATTACTAGCTATGCTTGTTCCTATAGCTCTTTTACCATTAATCTTTAAATTTGTAGAAACACGTATTAATTCATTATTATGCAGTAAAAATACAGAATAGATAGCTCCAATTGATTCTTTTATGCTGTTGCTTAGAGTAGTGTCTAATGTTAGATTGGTATTGCCAGCGTATAAGGCTGGCAATTTATAGTTTCCGAGTTGAATTTGTTCTTTATTCTCGATTCTTATTTCCCCTAAATTGTTTAGTAGTTCTTCTATATAATGCAAATCGGTCCACACTTTTTCTGAGAGGAGATCGTTTCGAACGCTGACCATGTTGTGAATTAATTCTACAGTCCCTTTGCTTTTTTCAGTTACTTCACGAAAAACTGCACTGTGAGATTTATTACCTATTAAAAAACCTAATATACCTACTGAAAATACAATTAACAATACATAGCTAATTATTAGTTTGGATTTGATACTCATAGACTTAACCTCGGCTTTCTATTATTTAATAGTAGAGCTGGGATGCTCGCTTTTTCTAAAATTCTACATATTACTACAAAATCCTTTTCTATTTAAACTGCTTTTGCTATCTTTTATATAAATTTAGTTAGGAATAATCGAGAATTACATGAAATACAATTATAAGAGTGTACCTTATATGTATAGAAATCTGCAATTATGATATAATATTCTATCATAAGTTTTTAGGAGGGTAAAAAAGTGAAATCTTTACCTATTGGTGTGTTTGATTCAGGGCTTGGAGGTATTAGTGTATTAAAAGAAATGAAAAAACTAATGCCTCATGAGGATTTTATATATTATGGAGATTCAAAAAATATTCCTTATGGAAAAAAAACGAAAGAAAGATTAAAAGAGCTTTGCTTTCAAATAGGTGATTATTTTATAGAGCGGGGAGTCAAAGCAATTGTTATTGCATGTAATACAGCTACGAGTGCCGCGGTAAATGAATTTAGGGAGAGATATAGTATTCCTATAATAGGAATAGAACCAGCATTAAAGCCTGCTGTTGAAAGATGCAATGGTGGAAAGATTGTTGTTCTTGCTACAGAGGTTACATTAAGAGAAGAAAAATTTTACAGACTCATGAATAAATATACAGATCAAGCAGAAATCATTAAAATGCCTGCTCCTAAGCTTGTAACACTTGTAGAGCAGGGAAGCATAGGCGGCAAAGAAGCAGAAGATGCTGTAGGAGAGCTTTTTAAAAATATAAATATAAATGAAGTAGATTCTATTGTATTAGGATGTACTCATTATCCTTTTTTAAACAATACATTTAAAAAAGTATTAGGAGAGAATATTACATTGATTGATGGAGGACTTGGGACAGCACAGCACCTTCAAGATATTCTTGCTGAAAGAGGATGGTTAAAAAATAGTAATGAAAATGGGAGTATTGAGATTATCAATTCATCTAATGATCAAAGGTTGATTGAACTTTCTTATAAGCTTCTCAATATTAATGAATAAATATAATTTTTATTTGGGATAACGAATGAATTGTCTGAAAGTTGTTTCGTATTGTCATGATACGCAAAATTTGATATCCTATAAACGAAGGTAATGTTTAGGAGTTGACTCAATGAAAGAGCTAGATTTTGCTAAGGATGTGTTAGAGAAGGAAGCATATACTTTAGTTATTGTAAAAGAGGGAAAAGTAATTTTTTCAAGTAAAGATAAAGGGATTAAGCCTATGTATACAGCTGTATACAGTATAAAGGAAAAACTTGAAGGAGCAAGTGTTGCTGACCGAATAATCGGAAGAGCTGCTGCTATACTATGTAAGTATGCAAAGATTAAAGCACTGTATACAAAGGTTATTTCAGATAGTGCTGTGAGTGTATTGAAAAACAGTGATATTTTATTTCGTTATGAAGAAAAGTCTTTATACATAAAAAATCGAGATCAGACAGGTATTTGTCCAGTAGAACAGCTGTCACAGGACATAGATAATCCGATAATTTTGATAGATAGAATAAAAAGCTTTTTAGAAGATAGAAAAAAAGAAAATATATGATCATATATAAGCAGTGATATGAAATCATTGCTATGAGAAAGAATTCTCAATAGGTTGTAAATCAATAAATGAATTTTAAAAGAAAATAAAATATTATGAAAATAAAACCATGAAGGGATTTCCATAAAGGATGCTTTCATGGTTATTTTTGTTAGGAGGAGTAAAAATGAATAAAAATTTAAAAACAAAAGAGTTGATGTTAAGTGGGTTATTACTTGCTATAGGGATTTTACTGCCAATGATTTTTCACAGTGTAGGAATTATGGGGAAAGTATTTTTACCTATGCATATTCCTGTTTTAATAGGAGGATTTTTACTATCACCTTATTTAGCTTTTATTTTAGGGGTTATTACACCAGTAATAAGTGGAGCACTTACAGGTATGCCGATCATGTTTCCTATGGCAATTATTATGGCTTTTGAATTAGGAACATATGGGTTGATAGCTTCTTTAGCTGTTAGAAGGATAGAATTGTCTGTTATTCCTTCTCTTATAACAGCTATGATTTTTGGAAGAATCGTAGCAGGTGTTGTTGTATTCTTTTTAGCTCAGTTTTTTGGGCTGAAAATGAATCCACTTATTTTTATCAAAGGTGGAATTATTACAGGTCTTCCTGGAATAGTTCTTCAGTTAATAATCATACCTACCATTTTATTTGGATTAAAAGGAATTATAAAAAAGGAATGGTCAGCTGGATCGCTTTATAAGTAAAGATTATTTGTGAACACTTCTGATAATGTTTATCAGAAGTGTTTGTATTTTCTAAAAATTGATATTAGAGGATTATATGGTATAATGCAGTAAGATAATACAATTTATTATAAATAGGAGATGTTTTTGTTATGAGATATAAAGCGGTTATTTCAGACTTAGATGGAACATTATTAAACAGCAATCATAGAATAAGCAATTATACAAAAGGCGTTATACAAAAGGTTGTTGAAAAGGGAATAAAATTTTTTATTGCAACAGGAAGGCACCATATGGATGCAGCACATATTAAAAAGCAATTAGAATTAGATACAACGTTGATTTCATCTAATGGATCAAGAGTTCATCATGGAGAAGAAGAAATTTTTGCATATGATTTAGAGGAAGAAATAGTAAAAGAGCTTTTAAGAATGGATATAGATGAAGACATTTATAAAAATATATATCAGGGAGACCAATGGTTTGCAGAAAGGGAAATGAATTGGATAAAGCAATTTAACAATGAATCAGGCTTTTTTTATAAGCTGGTAGATTTTAAAAGCTTAAAGAATTATAATGCAGCAAAAATATTTTTCATATGTGAGCAACATGAAAAATTGATAAAGGTGAAAGAAAAAATAGAAAAAAATTATGAGGGACAATTAAATATTGCCTTTTCTCTTCCTCAATGCTTGGAAATTATGCCGCAAGGTGTTTCAAAGGGGCATGCACTCAAAAATGTTTTAAAGAAATATGATATTCAGCTAGAAGAAGTAGTTGCATTTGGAGATGGTTTGAATGATTTAGAAATGCTTACAGCAGCAGGAAAAGGTCTTGTGATGGGAAATGCACATGATAAGTTGAAAGAAGTATTACCAGATCATGAAATTATTGGGACAAATGATGAAGATGCTGTGGCGAATTATTTAGAAAAATTATTCTTGTAAGAAAATAATGAAAAATTATTGACAACGATATAAATGTTTGGTAAAATACGACTCAATACATCAAAAACAATCTTATACCTCGTCCTTGAATAATGCTATCATGGGCGAGTTTTTGTTTTTATGAATACCATTTAAACAATTGGAATAGAGCGAGGAGGGATTTGTATGGCAAGGCAAATAAAGATTTTTGATACAACCTTAAGAGATGGAGAACAATCACCAGGATGTAGTATGAACCTTCAAGAAAAAATTCAAATGGCAAGGCAGTTGGAACTTTTAAAAGTAGATGTGATTGAAGCGGGATTTGCTATTGCTTCATCTGGAGATTTTACTTCTGTAAGAGAGATAGCAAAGAGTATAAAGAATTGTACTGTTGCAAGCTTAGCAAGAGCATTGCCAAAGGATATAGATACTGCATGGGAAGCTGTCAAATATGCAAAAAAGCCTAGAATACACACATTTATTGCTACTTCAGATATTCATATGAAATATAAGCTAAAAATGAGACCTGAAGAAGTTCTTGAAAATGCTGTACATATGGTGAGATATGCTAAAAAATATTGTGAAGATATTGAATTTTCAGCCGAAGATGCAACAAGAAGTAATCCAGAGTTTTTGGCAAGATTATTTGACTGTGTTATAAAGGCAGGGGTTACAGTCATTAATATTCCTGATACAGTAGGCTATACAACACCAGATGAATTTTATAATTTTATAACAACTATAAGAGAAAAATCAGATTACTTAGACAAAGTAGATATATCTGTACATTGTCATAATGATTTAGGAATGGCTGTAGCTAACACATTAGCTGCTGTAAAGGCAGGTGCTACTCAGGTTGAATGTACTATCAATGGAATAGGAGAAAGGGCTGGAAATGCAGCATTGGAAGAAATCGTAATGGCTATGCATACAAGAAAGGATCTTTTGGATATATACTGCAATGTAGATACAAAACAGATTATGCGTTCAAGTAAATTGTTAAGTACAATAACAGGGGTACAGGTTCAGCCAAATAAAGCTATTGTAGGAAATAATGCATTTGCTCATGAATCAGGGATTCATCAGCATGGGGTACTAGAAGAAAGAACTACTTATGAAATTATGACACCTGAGTCTATTGGTCTTTCTCAAAATAAAATGGTTCTTGGGAAGCATTCAGGACGTCATGCTTTTGAGGATAGATTAAAGGCTTTAGGGTATGCTTTATCAAAAGAAGAAATAATGAAAGCTTTTCAGCAGTTTAAAGAATTAGCAGATAAAAAGAAGATGATTTATGATGAAGATATTGAAGCCATTATTACAAGGAATACTATTATTTATCCAGAGGTGTATAAGCTAAAGAGATTTGTGATCAATAGCGGAAATACGATCACAGCTACTGCATCTGTAATACTTATAAATAGTGACCGAGAAATAGAAGAAGTATCTATCGGAGATGGACCTGTAGATGCAGCTTTTAAAGCGATTGAAAAGATTGTAGGTATCGATATGACATTAGAAGATTACAAACTCCATTCTGTAACAGAAGGAAAGGATGCACAAGGAGAAGCTGTTGTAAAATTAAAGCATGATGAGAAAATTTATACAGGAAGAGGTCTTAGTACAGATATTGTTGAAGCAAGTATTAAGGCATACCTTAGTTCGGTAAATAAAATACTATATTCCAAAGAATAAATGCTATTAGTAAAAGGATTAAAGAATCATTTATTTGAAATGCATCAAAAAATGCAATTTCTTAGTCTATATCATTATTTAAAAAATGATTTAGAGTATATAAAACGATTGAAAAGTCTTATTGCGTGTGGAGTGTCAAATGGTCTTTGGAAAGGGAATCTAAAATAAAAATTAGAGCTAAGAAAATTTTCTTAGCTTTTTCTTATATATTCTTTTTATTTTTTAAAAAATTCAGTAATACCCATAGCTAAAATAAAAACTCCAAAAATTTTTTTTAGAATAAAACCATCTATATTTACTGCAATCATAGAACCAATACATGCACCTAATATTCCAGTTATAATTAAATAAAGCAAAACATCCTTTTGAATATTATGATTTGCTATGTGAATAATCACAGCAGTAATTGCAGTAGGAATAAAATAAATTAAATTAATCCCTTGTGCTATTTGTTGTTTGATATCAAATAAAATTGTTAAAGCTGGAATCAGTAATATCCCTCCACCGACACCTATTCCACCAATAACTCCTGATAAAAAACCGATAATAATTAGTTTCATCCAAAAATCATCCTTATACCTGTTATAATCATAACCGTTCCAAATATTCGATGAAGCCATTTAGAAGGAAATTTATTTAATAATTTTGCTCCTATAAATCCACCTACTATTCCACCTACTGTAATATAAGCTGTAGTATTCCATTCTATATTTTGATTTTTAATATAAATCATAGCACTGATTAGTGATATTGGAAATATAGCTGCTATTGCAGTGGCATGTGCTTTATGTGTTTCTACCTTCAAAATTCTCTCTAATGTAGGAACAATGATTGTTCCTCCACCTGAACCCAATAAGCCATTTATAAAACCTGTAGCTATTCCAATGAACATTATTTTTGTTTTTTTCAAAGTCTTCCTCCTATATTATAAACCTTGTAAATAAACCATCTATCCCTGTTTCTATAATCCCCACTATTCTTCTTATATATGTAATTTCAAATATATTTAAACAAAAATATATATAAATAGCATCAACATTAAAAAAATAAATAAAGGTAAGTGAATGACTTTGATAACTTTTATAAAAAAATCTTCACAAACATTGGAAAAGTGTATAAAAAATTATAAAATGATATAGAAAGTGTATTGTAGGAGGGAGAAAAAATGATTGAAGAAAAAAGCATCCAGGAATTTAAAAATGGAGATGAAATACAAGGCTTCTTTATTGTGAGAAAAGTAGAAATGAAATTATCTGCTAATAATAAAAATTTTTTAGATTTTACATTATCAGATAAGACAGGAGAGGTAAATGGTAAATTGTGGGATTGTCAAGAAGGGCAGAATAAAGAATTTCCTATAGGAAGCTTGATAAAAGTACGAGGAAATGTAACGGAATGGAAGGGAAAGCTACAATTAAAAATCAATCGGATTAGATTAGCAAATGATGATGATAAGCAAAATATTGAAGATTATGTGCAAGCTGCACCTATAAAGGCAGAAGAAATGTTTCATGAGATTTATGAATATGTGCAAAAGATAAAAAATAAGGATATAAAGGGAATTGTAGAAAAAGTTATATTAGAATCAAAAGAAAAGCTAATGTATTATCCAGCAGCTAAATCATTGCATCATGCTATCCGTTCAGGACTTATGTACCACATACTTAGAATGTTGAGAACTGGAGAAAAACTCATTGAAGTTTATAAAAATGTGAATAAAGACCTCCTTTTTGCAGGAATTCTTCTTCATGATATAGAAAAGCTAGAAGAACTAGATTCAGATGAATTAGGAATTGCAGAATATAGCAAAGAAGGACAACTTCTTGGGCATATTAGTATGGGAATGAATAAAATAAGCAGAGTTGGACAAGAATTAGGAGCTGATGAAGAAATTATTATGCTCCTTAAGCATATGGTACTTAGCCATCATTATGAGCCGGAATTTGGAAGTCCTAAAAAGCCTATGATTCCAGAAGGAGAACTCCTACATTATATTGATATGATTGATGCAAGGATGTATGATATGGAAGACCATTTAAAAAATATTCAACCGGGAGAATTTACAGATCCAATATGGTCTTTAGATAATCGAAGATTATATAAAACGTTGCTTTGTGATGAATAAATCAAACTTTATTGTTTGGTTTATTTTTTTGTGTAACGGAGTCATAAGCCATAGTAAAAAAACATATAGATTAAACAGGAAAACATTTTCAAAATAAATTTTCAAAAAAGAAGGAAAAATTCAAAAAATATAGAAAAACAAATAATAGTACAAAAGTCCTAGCTTTATAAAAATAAATAGGACAAAATAACGATATAATTGAATGATTTATGTTGTAAATAGCAAACTTATCGAAAGGTAAGGACGCAAAGCCATGGGTCTAAGGATTTTTCTATGATTGCCAGGTTGCCGAAGCATAGATTGATGTGTAATTTTATCATGATAAAGTACAAGGCGCCTATGGTTTATAGGGGCTATTTTTATGGGTTTATTGAAATCAAAAGGGGTGCTTATATTGATATCAAAATTAGTAAAGACAAAAATAGAAAGAGCTTGCTTTAATACTTTATTTTTCGCAGTTTTTTATTTAATAAGCATTTGTTTTTTTATAGGAAATGCGATGAAAAATTTCCCAGAAACTACATCATTGTTTTATATTGTTGTTATAGGAGTAGGGACTACATTTCTTTATAAAATTTTGCTTTTAAAAGTATATGTAGTTGTAACCTTACTGATTAATTGTATAGGTATTTTTGTTACATCTAGTACATGCATTGATAAATTGACATATTTATCATATTTAATATGCATACTAATATTTACATATTTAATATCATATTACAGAATTAATAAGGATATGAAGAAACGTATATTTGAGAAGACTGCATTCAATGAGATGATGGATGCAATTTTAATTTTAGAGGAGGATACATTAAAGGTAATAGAATGCAATCTTAAGGCAATACAGTTGTTTCATAAAGAAGATAGATTAATTGGAAGAGGGATTGATGAATTGATCCTTAGTAATATTCAAAAGAAAATACCGTACAATCATTTCAAACAATATTTTAAAAATAGAAATAAAGAGTTGGCAATAATGAATGAGAAGCTTAACAATATTTGGATTGATTTACATATAAAACGATTTCACGTATTAGAAAATGCATATATATTAGTTCGTATAATTGATGTAAGTGCTCATAAGAAATATGAAGAAAAAATGAAGTATTTAGCTTACCATGATCTTCTTACAGAGCTTCCAAATAGAAGATATGGAGAAGAGAGACTGAAATTGGCTATTCATAAAGCTCTAAAGAAAAAAAGTATGCTTGGTGTCTTGTTTATAGATTTAGATAAATTTAAAGTTGCAAATGATACGTTAGGTCATGCTGCTGGAGATGAACTTTTAAAGAAGGTTGCGATTAGACTGCAAAGAAGTGTTAGAAAAAATGATATAGTAGTTAGGCTTGGTGGAGATGAATTCATGATTATATTAGAAGATATTGAATTAACTGATGAGATTATTGCAATAGCCAATAGAATGGTTAATGTATTTACACAAGCTTTTACTATAAAAGGAGAAGAAATGTATGTTACATGCAGTATGGGTATTGCAATATTTCCTCAGCATGGTGTAGATATGGAAACCTTAATGGAGAATGCAGATATTGCTATGTATCAAGCAAAGATTTGTGGACGTAATAACTTTAAAGTTTTCAATAATTTACTAGATTATAAAGCTTTATCCTGTCAGAACAATAGTTATAGGGATCCAACTTCAAAATGAAATATAAAAGATAGTTCATTCCAGATAACTTTTGAAAAAACAAAACTTCATTCCATGAAAAAATACTAAACCTTCAAAACTCACTTCGTTCAAACAATGAAGGTTCTTAACGTATTTTTTATGAAATTTCAGTAAGTTTTTTTACAAAAGTTATCGAAGTCATTCACTTATCTTTATATATTTCTTTTTTTTATGTTGATGTTGTTTACCTATAAAAAGCAATTTGTATTTATAAATATAGTATGTTAAAATGAATTTGGTTGATATCAAAAGAGTCAAACCTTAATGTTTTAGAAAAAATACTATGCATCAAAAAATTTTGCACTGATCCTTTGGACAGGGACTGATAGTAAGCCTCAGTCTTAGGAATGGTATTTTGAACAGACGAGGAGGAATAACAAATGATGCTCAATATGTTTAAAGGAAAAATACACAGAGCTACAGTAACAGAAGCAAATTTGAATTATGTAGGAAGTATTACTATTGATAAGACTTTAATGGATGCAGCAGGGATTTTGCCGGGAGAGAGAGTTCAGATTGTTAACAATTGTAATGGTGCAAGGCTAGAAACCTATGTAATAGAAGGAGAACCTAACAGTGGAGTGATTTGCTTAAATGGTGCGGCGGCGAGACTTGTACAGCCAGGGGATACAGTTATTATTATTGCTTATTGCTGGATAGATGAGCAGGAGGCAAGAAGCTTTAAGCCGAGGGTAGTTTTTGTTGATGAGGATAATAAAATCATTGAGAAAACAGATACTGAAATTCATGGAGATATAAAATAATCTTAAAACCTGGTTTTCTTTTAAAAGGAAACTAGGTTTTTTATAATATTCATGCATTTTGACTAGCGGGAGGCATGTTAATGATAGCAATAAATAAAGCATTTAATATTCTAGTGCTTGTTGCTGTAGTATTTATCATGATGAGTGGTTTAACTATTGCACAAGAACTAGAAGAACAAGAAGCTTTTGCTAAATATTCCTTAGAGGGAACGACTTATTTAAAAAATAATATAAAAATGATCAAAAATGTTGATGATCTACTTGTTTTGGTAAATAAAAATAGAAATTTACCATCAAATTATGTACCAAAGGATTTGGTATTTTCAAAGGTGCCTTTTCCATTTAAAGGGAAGCACCCTAAAAAGAAAATGAGAAGGGAAGCAGCTTTAGCTTTAGAGGAATTATTTAAAGCTGCGAAAAAGGAAGGAATAGAGCTTTATGGATTATCTGGATATAGGTCTTACAGAAGGCAAAAGGCTATTTTTAACTATAAGGTTAGGACCATAGGAAAAAAAGCAGCTGCTAAAATTAGTGCTTATCCAGGGCAAAGCGAACACCAAACAGGTTTAGCTATGGATATTACAAGTAAAAGCGTAAGATTTCAATTAGTTGAAGCCTTTGAAAATACAAAAGAAGGTCAGTGGATTAAAGAAAACAGTTATAAATACGGTTTTATTGTAAGATATCCTAAAGGGAAAGAAGCTATTACAGGGTATAGTTATGAACCCTGGCATATAAGGTATGTAGGCAGAGAAGTAGCAGAATATATTTTTAAAAGGAATATTACTTTAGAAGAGTTTTTTAAAGAATTAAAAAAAGATAAAAGCTTGTTATTTGTTGAAAATAACCAAAAACAATTGATGAAGAAGCAAGAAGAATTGATGAGGAATATACAAAAGGTACAGTTGTTATTTTTAACCATACCTTTTTAAGGGTTTTTTAGTTATAAAATCAATATCTATAATTTGTTAATATGTGGTATAATTGACCTAAACTAATGGTTAACAGGAGATTTACCATGAATGAAAAGTATAAAATTTTATTAATTAGAATTATTTTTGTTTTATTGTTTTTCGTTACAATGTTATTTGGACACTTAAGTATGAATTTTGAATTTCATTCAATCCAAGAGCGAGCTTGTACAATATTAAGATGGTCAAGTATCGGAATGGGTGGATTTTTATTTTTTGTTAATCCTGACATTGTAATGAAATCTTTTAAACATAAAAGAAACGATAAAAAAGAAGAAAATATACATATAATATATTGTGAAATTTTTGGATTAATAATTTCAATAGTAGGGTTTGAATATGCTGCAGAAATACTTTTTTGTATGATTTTTAAATAATGCAAAAGATAGACACTTAGATATGTATTATCAATTAGTTCTCTTAGGCTTTTAGTTCCACTTAGTTGAAGATAAACCATCAATTACCTGTGCAATTTTATTAAAAATTGTCTTATTATTAAGTAAAGACATAAAAAGAACCTTCTTTGTTTTGGGTGTATTGGTGTACTTCCATTAAAACAAAGGTGGTTCTTTTTAGTAATCATCATAATCTGAGAATATTAAAGCTTTTTGTTATATGCGTTCTCTTGCTTCATAATGGGTATGCAGAAGATCATGAGCTTTTTCTCCATAAGGTTCTCCGAGATATTCCTTGTATAGCTTTAATATTTCTGGATTTTCATGAGATTTTCTTAAAGCTTTATTTCTGTCTTCATTATAGATAGCCTGTTGGCGTTTTCTTACAATTTCTTCGTTGCCGTGATGATAAGGTTGTCCGCCGCCACCTATACATCCTCCGGGACATGCCATGATTTCTATGGCATGGTAATGACTCTTTCCATCTCTTATATCTTCAAGGAGTTTTCTAGCATTACCGAGACCGTGGGCAATACCAATTTTTATATCCATTTCTTTGATTTTAACTGTTCCTTCACGAATGCCTTCCATTCCTCTTAGCTGATGAAGCTCAACATCTTTTAGCTCTTCTCCTGTCATCCATTCATAGGCTGTGCGAACAGCGGCTTCAATTACACCACCTGTTGTACCAAAAATTACTGAAGCACCTGTACTTTCCCCTAAAGGATTATCAAAATCACTATCTGGAAGGTTTTTAAAATCAATGCCTGCTTCCTTGAGCATTGCAGCAAATTCACGAGTTGTTACAACGATATCTACATTGTTGTGATAGTCCTTTGTAAGCTCTGGTCTAGCGGCTTCTGCTTTTTTTGCAATACATGGCATGACTGAAACTACTACAATTTTATCTGGATCTATACCTATTTTTTCAGCATAGTATGTTTTTGCAATAACACCAAGCATGATATGAGGAGATTTGCAGGTGGAAGGAACATCTAAAAGCTCTGGGAATTGATGTTCAATGAATTTTACCCATGCAGGACAACAGCTAGTAAGAATAGGAAGCTTTCCGCCGTGTTCAATACGATGAATAAGCTCGGATGCTTCCTCCATGATTGTTAAATCAGCTGCAAAATCTGTATCAAAAACAGCGTCAAAGCCCATATTCTTTAGAGCTGTTGCGAGCTTTCCTGTAACTATGGTTCCTGGCTCCATGCCAAAGAGCTCTCCTATGGCAACGCGAATAGCAGGAGCTACTTGTACTACAACATGCTTGTCAGGATCACTCAAAGCTTCCCATACTTTATCTGTATGGTTAACTTCTGTTAGTGCTGCTGTAGGGCATACAGCTACACATTGACCGCAGTAAGTACAAGAGGAATCCTTCATAGGAATATTAAAAGCAGGACCTACAATAGCTTTAAATCCACGACCCATTGCGGAAAGGATTCCACAGGTTTGAATTTCATTGCACATAGTTTCACAGCGACGACACATGATACATTTATTGGGATCTTTTACAATAGCATCGCTAGATAAATCTTTATCATAATGCATTTTTTCTCCATGCCATTTAATTTCTCTTACTCCAAGCTCCTTTGCCAATGCTTGAAGTTCACATTCTAAGTTTTTTGGACAGGTAAAGCATTCATTTGGATGATTTGATAAAAGTAATTCTACAGCAATTCTACGTGCGTTAATGGCTCTATGAGAATCAGTTCTGATTATCATTCCCTCATCTACTTGTGTAACACATGCAGGTACTAAAGAATTACGGCCCTTTAATTCTACTGTACATACGCGGCAGGAGGCTGTTTTATTTACAAGCTTCAAATCATGCAGATCAAGATGACATAGAGTTGGAATTCTTATGTTAGCACGATTTGCAGCTTCTAATATAGTAATTGTTTCAGGTACTTGCATTTCTTGACCATTGATTGTTATTTTTACTAGCTTCTCGGACATATTCTCACCTCACTATGGTTTGATTACGGCATTGAAATTACATGCATCGAAGCATGCGCCGCATTTTATACATCTGCTTTGATCGATAACATGTGTTTCTTTTACTTTTCCACTAATGCAGTCTACTGGACATACTTTTGCACAAGCAGTACATCCTACACATTTTTCTTTGCTGATGCTGTATTTTGCAAGAACTTTGCACTCTCCAGTAGGGCAGTGTTTATCCTTAACATGAGCTAAATATTCATCCCAAAAATATTCAAGTGTACTTAAAACAGGATTTGGTGCAGTTTGACCGAGTCCGCAAAGAGAACCGTCTTTGATCATATATGACAATTGCTTTAATGCATCTAAATCCTCCATAGTAGCTTTTCCTTTTGTAATCTTTGAAAGGAATTCATGAAGACGTTTAGTTCCAATACGACATGGAGTACATCTTCCACATGATTCTTCCATTATAAATTCTAGATAAAACTTTGCTATGTTTACCATGCAGTTGGTTTCATCCATGACGATCATACCACCAGACCCCATCATAGATCCAATCTCCATAAGGTGTTCATAATCAATAGGTGTATCAAGATCCTTTTCTGTAATTACACCACCAGATGGACCACCTGTTTGAACTGCTTTAAATTTATGATTACCTACTATACCGCCACCTACATCGTATATAATTTCACGTAAAGTTGTACCCATAGGAACTTCTACAAGACCAACATTATTTACTTTACCAGCAAGAGCAAAAACTTTTGTTCCTTTGCTATTTTCGGTTCCGATAGATGAAAACCAATCAGAACCCTTTAAAATAATAGGTGGTATATTTGCAAATGTTTCTACATTGTTTACACAGGTTGGTCTGTCCCAATAACCTTTTTCTGCAGGATATGGGGGCTTGTTCCTCGGTTCTCCACGTTTTCCTTCAACCGAGTTAATAAGGGCAGTTTCTTCACCGCATACAAAAGCACCTGCACCATACTTTAAGCGAATATTAAAGTGAAAATCTGATCCAAAGATGTTTTTACCCAAAAGACCAAGCTCACGTGCTTGACGAATAGCAATGCTAAGACGTTCAATAGCAAGGGGGTATTCTGCACGAATATAAACAATTCCTTCTTCGGCACCAATAGCATACCCACCAATTGCCATAGCTTCAATCACGCTGTGAGGATCACCTTCTAAAATACTCCTATCCATAAAGGCACCTGGGTCTCCTTCATCTGCATTGCAGATAATGTATTTGGTATTACTATCAAATTTTCTTGTATATTCCCATTTGAGTCCTGTAGGAAAGCCTCCTCCTCCCCGACCACGAAGTCCTGATTTTTTCACTGTTTCGATAACCTCCATAGGAGTCATAGAAGTAATGACTTTCCCAAGAGCTTCGTAGCCTCCAAAGGCAATGTATTCATAAATGTCTTCTGGATTGATTAATCCACAGTTTCTTAAAGCAATACGAAGCTGTTTTTTGTAAAATGGCATTTTCTTATGTTGTTCAATTTTTTCGTGCTTTATAGGTTCTTGGTATAAAAGTCTATCTACTTTTCTACCTTTGATAATATGTTCTTTTACAATTTCCTCTACATCTTCTGGATGAACTCGTACATAAAAAACATTATCTGGTTCTATTTTTACAATAGGACCTTGCTCGCAAAATCCAAAACAACCAGTTTTGACGATTTGAACTTCTTTATCGTATTCATATTCTTTGATAAGCTTTTCAAAATTTTGGATTACTTTATCGCTGTCGCTGGCCATACAGCCTGTACCGCCACAGACCATTACATTCATCCTAAACTGATTCATGTTTTCCCTCCTTATGCATTTTTATGCTCTGTCAAAGGTAGCATCGATTATAAATTCCTTTAAAGGGTTTCCACCCTTAATATGCTTTTGAACTATTTCGCGACCCTTTTGACTATTTACTTTTCCATATAGAATAGGTTTTTGACCGGGCATATTTACTTGAACAATAGGTTCGCTGTGACAATGACCAATACAACCCACTTGAATAACCTTTACATTTTCAAGACCTTCCTTTGATACTTCATCTACAATTGCATTAAGTGTTTCTCTAGCACCAGATGCAATGCCGCAGGTTGCCATACCTACCAATACTTCTATTTGATCTGCATCTTCTTGTCCATGTTCTCTTAGCATTACTTTTTTCATAGATTTTTCTCTGATTTTTTTTAATTCTTCTATAGATTTAATTTGCACTGTTTACCCTCCTATCACGGTAAGCATGAATGATTTTTTCTACATCTTCTTCTTTTACTCGACCGTATACCTTCTCATCAACCATTACAACAGGAGCAAGGCCACAGGCACCAATACATCGAACTTCCCTTAAGGTAAAAAGCCCATCATCAGTAGTTTCACCTGAATTGATATTAAGATCGTTTTGCAATTTTTTAATGATTTTATCTGAACCTTTTACAAAACAGGCAGTGCCCATGCATACACTGATGGTATGTTTTCCTTGAGGTTCTGTTGTGAAATATGAATAAAAGCTTACTACGCCAAAAACTTCAGCTCCAGGAATGCCAAGCTTTCTTGCGACAAAAAGCTGTACATCTCTTGGAAGATATCCAAATATATCTTGTGCTTTGTGGAGAATTTCAATCAAAGCACCTTTTGTTGATTGAAGACTATCAATATATTTTTCTAGTTCATCAAATTTTTCTTTTGGCAAATTATTTGACAACTTAGTCACCTTCCTTTCACAGAGTTTTTAAATAATTCATTTCTTAATTTTCCCTAATTCCTGTGTCTTAATGCATTTTTAGAGAGAACTTTCTATAATATATGGTAAGTTGTGGAATTGCTACTTGTTTTTAAGTTGGTTATAATATTGGTTATAATATATGTAAGATAATTCTGAAGAATAAGAGGTAAATATGCTATGAGTAATATTAATGAGAAAAAAAGGATTAAAGAGATAGTTTCTGTTTTTGTGAAGCATGGCATTAAAAAAGGGATAATGAATCCTCAAAATGCAAGAGCTGCTCTTGAAGAATTAGGGCCTACATTTGTGAAAATAGGACAAATCCTGTCTACACGACCAGATATTTTACCAGATGAATACATTGTTGAGTTTGAAAAACTACAAGATAATGTAAAACCAGAAAAATATGATGACATAAAAAAAATACTTGAAAAAGCGTTAGGAGAATCTATAGAAAATTTGTTTTCTTATTTTAAAGAAAAGCCGATTGCATCTGCTTCTATGGCACAGGTCCATTTAGCTTGTACAAAAAATGGGGAAGAGGTTGTAGTAAAAATTCAGCGTCCTAATGTAAAAGAAATTATGATGAGTGATATTGCATTGTTAAAAAGGCTTACTAAAATAGGGAAGCTTGTTCCTCAAAAGAGTGTAATAGATTTTAAAGAAGTAGTAGAAGAAATAGGAACAACGATGGAAAAAGAGCTGGATTTTTTAAATGAAGCAGAAAATATTGAAAAATTTTATAAATATAATAAGGGCGTAAAATATATAGCATGTCCTAAGGTATATAAGGAATATACTACTTCTAGCATATTAACAATGGAATATATAAAAGGAATAAAGGTAAATAATATTGATGATTTAAAAAAAGAAGGTTATTCTCTTAAAGCTATAGCAAAAAAGCTTATGAGTAATTATGTAAAGCAGATATTTCAAGATGGCTTTTTTCATGCAGATCCACATCCAGGCAACCTACTTATTCATAATAAGAAGATTGCTTACATTGATTTTGGTATGATGGGCGTTTTAGACAAATCAATGAGAAATAAGCTCAATGATCTTTTATATGCAGCAGCAAAAAGAGATATGGAAGGTTTAACTCATGCTGTTTTAAGAATAGGAATAAAGAAAGGGAAAGTGAACATAAGAAATCTCTATTCTGATATTGAAGAAGTTTATAATAGATATGTTCAGGAAAGCCTTCAAAATATAGACCTTCCTCAGTTTGTAGATGAAATGTTTCAGGTTAGTAAGAAAAATAACCTTGCTATGCCAAATAATATGGCTTTGTTTTTAAAGGGAATTATGACTATAGAAGGGGTAGTAGCAAAGCTTGATCCTGATATGAATATGATGGAAGTGGCGGTACCATATATTAAAGAACATATTATATTAAAGAAAAATTATAAACAGGATATTATTGAGCAGATAGAAAATATTTATCAATTATCAAAATACGGTTTAAAAATTCCTATTAAAACTTTAGAACTCATGAATAGTGTTCTAGCAGGGAAGCTAAAAGTTCAGATAGAACATAAAAATTTAGAAGAAAGCATCTATCAGCTAAATAAAATGACTAATAGAATTGTTTTTTCTTTAATTATTTCCTCTATTGTTGTTGGATCCTCATTGGTGATTAATGCAAATGTAGGACCTAAAATTTATGATATATCATTTTTTGGCCTTATTGGATATTTAAGTGCTGCGGTTATGGGACTTTGGCTTTTGATATTGATTCTTAAAAATGAAAAAATGTAATGATAAAAAAGAAATCTACTAAATAGATTTCAGGTTGCTGACAAACCATTGAAATTTTTCAGTGGTTTGTCTTTTTTAAATATAAAATAAGTGTAGCTTAATATTTTTTTTTATTTTTGGATAAGCAGTAACAAATTAAGGACAAACAACATAACATGTACTAGAAAAACAGATGAGGAATTAAAATCAAAGAATGAATAAAAAATATGGGAGAGTGAATAAATGATGGGAAATAATGCAGTTGTTAATAGTGTTTACTGCACAAGCGTAACAGGAGGAAATGTGTTGGAATGCACGAATAAGCCATTTCCAATTGATCCGATTGTAGGGGGAGCTGTAGCTAAGATTCCTGTAGTATTAGCAGAATTAACTGTACAAATCAATTTAGATTCTTTTGTTGAGTTGCCAGAACCTGCTTATGAAATAAAAAAAATTAAAAAGAATGTAAAAGTTACTCAGTGTTTATTGCTACAAGATACCAATACTCTATTTATTAAGGGCTTTATCCGAAAAAATATTGAATATGCTACAAGAGATTGTTCAAATCGTAATGGATTCTGTGGAGATATCAAACATTGTACAGTAGATGTACCTTTTAGCTGTACAACACAAGTTAGTTTTAATGGTAATTCTCCTATTCCAATAGTAAATAATACAAGGGATGAATTTGAATTCTTTAAAACTAGCCAAATAACAGCATCAGGATTTGCAGAAAAGGATCAATTATTATCTGGCGATTTTTCTGAATTTAACCAAGTAAGTACAGAGTATTATAACGAATTACCTTATTGTGAACTTATTAGCAGTAAAATCGTAGAATATGATGAGTTTTTAGATAGATATAAACCTATAGATGTAGAAATTCCTTTTGAAGAAAAAGAATTTACAAAAATTGAAGAAAAAATGGTTATATACCTTACGTTGAAGCTATTACAAAACCAACAAGTTAAAATATCTGCTACAACTATATAATATAAAAAGGATTACGTTCAAAAATTTTTGGGCGTAATCCTTTTAATATTTGCTACTTTATGTTGTTTATTGCTCGAGAAAGCTGTTACAAAGTAACAAAAACGGGTGAAAATGAATAAGCTAGTAGAAATATGGTTACAAGCTGACCTTAATACATAAATAGGTCATAGATGAGGGGGAAGTAAATGTGTATAAAAAGCAACAAATACCTCAATCGAAAAAGAAGCAAGAAATAGAGAAAGTTAAAGTGGAGCTTAGTAAAGTAGGTATCAAGCAATGCGACTGCTTAAAAGTAACAGGAGGGACAACTCCCCTGTGTATGAATACCTCTGTACCAATTGATGCTATTACTACAGGTGTTATTGCGCAGATTCCTGTTGTATTAGCTGAGCTGATTGTTCAAATAAATATAAGTGCATTCATAGAGCTACCAGAACCTGCTTATAAAATAAAAGAAATTGAAAATAAGATAAAAGCTACGGAATGCTTATTAACAAAAGATGCAAATATGTTGTTTATAAAGGGAATCCTTCGAAAAAGTATTCATTATCTTGTAAAAGATGCTTCAGGAGATGATTGGATTAGTGGAGATTTAAGACAGTGTACTGTAAATGTACCCTTTAGTTGTACAACAGAGGTAGATTTTAACGGAAGTAGACCTTTTGCAGTTGAAATAAATAAAAGCAGTGAATTTTGTACGGAATTTTATAATGCGTTTCCCTATTGTCAGTTGGCAAATAGTAGAATTATAACATACAATGAAGAAATAAACGATCAAATTTCAAAAAATATGGATCAGAATTCTAAAGAAATAGAGTTTACAAAGCTAGAAGAAAAGATGGCTTTATTCCTTACAATAAAAATTCTACAAAATCGACAGGTGAAAATTCCATATTCTTCAACTATTGATATAGGAGGATGGATTTGATGAATATATAGAAAAGATTTATTCATAAGCTTTCTCAAAAAGTTTTTTGAGAGAGCTTTTTAACGTAACCACATTGATAAGAGATAGTTTATAATTGTAAACATATACAAAATTTACACACTTGTAATTTTAGAATAGATATGATATATTATTATATGTAGCGTAAAAAAATAAGAAATGGAGAGATGTCCGAGTTGGCTAAGGGGCACGCCTGGAAAGCGTGTAAGGCCGAAAGGCCCCGCGGGTTCGAGTCCCGCTCTCTCCGCCATTAAAAAAGTTTATAAAGTTTGCTGTGCTAGATGGGGAGGTAGCGGTGCCCTGTAACCTGCAATCCGCTGTAGCAGGATCGAATGCCTATCGACGGTTTGTTGTTGTAAAGTCTGCCCTGTATAAGTGGCGATGATGATCGGGTCCTGCGCAATAGGAATCTGTGAACCCCGCCAGGTCCGGAAGGAAGCAACGGTAAGCAGACACTCCTGTGTGCCGTGGGGGTGCCTGATCTGAGTTAACTGTACAGGTTACGTTTGTAACAGCCTATCAACGATAGGTGCACAGCTTTACATATAAAAGTTTGCATGTAGTTTTTTCTACATGTTTTTTTATTGATTTTTAAATACAAAGATGGATAGTATTTATATAAAAAAGGAATATATAAATATCAATGTTGTGTTAAAAATCTTAAAAGAATATAATATATATAAACAATTTCAAAACTCATTTCGTTCAAACTTTCCTAAAAGTAAAACACTTTATTTTGGCTATCAAAAGTATTTTTTATAAATAAAAAATATATAATGAAAAAGGTATACGAAAGAAAAGTAGGTGGATAAAATGGCATATGTTGCATTATATAGAAAATGGAGACCAAAAGTATTTGAGGATGTTGTAGGTCAAGAACATATTACAAAGACTCTTAAAAACCAAATAAAAAATAATAATATAGCTCATGCTTATCTTTTTTGTGGGACAAGAGGAACAGGAAAGACATCTACAGCTAAAATATTTGCTCGTGCTGTCAATTGTTTAAATCCAAAAGATTTTAATCCTTGTAATGAATGTGAGATCTGCATAGGGATACAACATGAGAGTATAATGGATGTTATAGAGATTGATGCAGCTTCTAACAATGGTGTAGATAATATTAGAGAGCTTCGGGAGAATGTAAACTATCCACCTACAAAAGGAAAATATAAAGTCTACATTGTTGATGAGGTGCATATGCTGTCAACAGGAGCTTTCAATGCATTGCTTAAAACCTTAGAGGAACCCCCTTCTTATGTCATATTTATATTGGCTACTACAGAGCCTCATAAAATTCCTGCAACTATTCTTTCAAGATGCCAACGATTTGATTTTAAGAGAGTAACAGAAGCTGACGTTGTAAAGAGAATGGCTTATATTTGTAGTCAAATGAATATAGAGGTAGAAGAGGAAGCCCTTAGATTAATTGCTAGGAATGCTGATGGGGCAATGCGCGATGCTTTAAGCATATTAGATCAATGTGTATCCTTTGGAGTAGGAAAAATTACTTATGATGATGTAATAAATATTCTCGGAACAGTTCGTGAAGACTTTTTATTTAGGCTTGTAGATTGTATGAAAGATAAAGATGCAAAAGCTGCTATGG
Source organism: Crassaminicella indica (assembly GCF_019203185.1). Classification (NCBI taxonomy): domain Bacteria; kingdom Bacillati; phylum Bacillota; class Clostridia; order Eubacteriales; family Clostridiaceae; genus Crassaminicella; species Crassaminicella indica. The sequence goes on from NZ_CP078093.1 coordinate 1,145,453, forward strand.
AATTGATACAGGAACTGGTTTCTTCTGGAAAGGATATTCAACAATTTTTAAAGGATCTTATTGAACATTATAGAAATTTAATGATGACAAAGGTGTCAAAGAATTTAGAAGGGATTATAAATCTTTCTAAAGAAAATATTCAAAGACTTGTAGAACAAGGAAAAAATTTGAATACGGAGAGTATAATTCGTGCCATAAGAGAATTATCTCAAACAGCAGTAGATGCAAAATATGCTACTCAGCCTAGAATTCTTTTAGAAGTTGCTGTTGTAAAATTGACCCAGCCTATGCTAGATGATTCTATTGAAGCTTTACTAGAAAGAATTGAAGCTTTAGAGGAAATTATTCAATCGGGAACAATAAAGGTAGAAAAGGTTCTTAAAGAAGAGAAGAATGAAAAAGAGGATATAGATAATAAGCATGTGGTAGATGAGCCTGTGAAGGCAGAAAAATTAAGGCCTATAAATTTTGACAACTTAAAAAAAGGCTGGGAGAAGATATTAAAAGCTATTAAAAAAAGAAAAATTTCAGTATATGCTGTTTTGATGGAAGGAAAACTTGTAAAGGTAGAAAACAATACACTTATAGTAGCATTTGGGGATGGTTATGGTTTTCATAAGGAGGCTTCAGGAAAGAGTCCTTATAAAGAATTTATTGAAGGAGTGATTGAAGAGCTACTCGGGCAAAAGGTTCAGTTAAAATGTGTAATGGAGGATGAATTAGATGATCTTCCTAAAAGTGATAAAGATTCTTCAGAACAAGATCAAGAAATAAAAAAGATTATAGAAATGTTCGGAGAAGACTTGGTTGAGATTGTAGAATAAATACTATAAAGTATTTTGTAATGAAATAGATGAGATGTGGGAAATATAGAGGTATGCAATATAGTGGATTTTGTTGGTAAAAGATTTTATAAGGTGCTTTGTATATGGTATAATATGTTGTAAAAGTGATTAAAAAGTAAATATAATTATGAAATTAATGAGGAGGAGATAAAATGGCAAAGGGTAGGGGTAGAATGCCAATGATGCCTGGAAATATGAATAATATGTTAAAGCAAGTACAAAAGATGCAAAAGCAAATGGAAAAAACTCAAGCGGAATTAGAAGAAAAAGAAGTTGAAGCAAGTGCTGGTGGCGGGGCAGTATCTGTAAAGGTAAATGGAAAAAGAGAAATATTAGATGTAATCATTAAGCCAGAGGTGGTTGACCCAGATGATATAGAAATGCTACAAGATTTAATACTTGCTGCTACAAACGAAGCATTAAGAAAAGCAGAAGAAATGGTGACTCAAGAAATGGGGAAAATTACAGGAGGCATCAATGTTCCTGGATTATTTTAAATAAAATGCCGAGCTTTGACGCTCGGTTCTTTTTGTTGATGATATTTTTGAGAAATGAGGTGGTATTGTATGAGCTATTATGCAGCACCGATTGCAAGGCTGATAGAAGAGTTTTCAAAGCTTCCGGGAATAGGAAGGAAATCAGCTCAAAGACTAGCCTTTCATGTTTTAAACATGAGTGAAGCAGATGCAGTGCATTTATCAGAAGCTATTTTAAATGCTAAGAAAAATACAAAATACTGTTCAGAATGTGGGAACATAACAGATATAGATCCATGTAGTATATGCAGAAATGAGCAAAGAGATCAAAGTATGATTTGCGTAGTAGAATCTCCAAAAGATGTTATTGCTATGGAAAAGACAAAAGAGTTTACAGGGGTTTATCATGTTTTACATGGAGCTATATCGCCTATGGAAGGAATTGGACCAGAAGAGATTCGGATTAAAGAGCTACTCATAAGGCTTCAAAAGGATAAAGTAGAAGAAGTAATTTTGGCTACAAATCCTACAATAGAAGGAGAAGCAACCGCTATGTATATTTCAAAGCTAGTAAAGCCTTCTGGGATCAAAGTAACAAGAATAGCTCATGGAATTCCTGTGGGAGGCGACTTAGAATACGCAGATGAAGTGACTTTGTCTAAAGCGTTGGAAGGAAGAAGAGAGCTTTAAATGTTCTTTAAAGATTACCAAGCTAACGCTTGTACTTTTAAAGAACTTAGGAGATCTTTTGTGATTCTTACTAATCTATTAAAACTTTCTAAATGAATGATATTTACTTCTCTTGCATATTCCATAAGTGCTTTTAATTTGGATCTATTGGTATTTTTACTACTACACTTATCGATAAAAAGCTTTTTGATATGCATAGTGGTGGTTGGGCATAAAATTAATATATTTATTCTTAGATGAGGAGTTATTACTACTCCTCATCTATTTTTAAATTTTAAAATTATTGCTATCAACCCAAAAAACCATAAACCACTTAAAAATATAAATTTTACATCTAAGTATTCTATAAGAGGTATTTTTTCTTCTAATGAAATAACCCCTATTGTGATAAGCAGTAAGGGTTACTTTTTTAAAGCTTTATAATTGGCTTCTATGTGTTCTTCAAAATCCGTTGGTAGATCTTCATCAGGATTATTTAAAGTTGCATCTGCCATCTGAAAGAGAATATTTGTTTTTCCATTAACTCGCCTAAAATCATTGATAAGTTCTTTTTCTACTCTTCGTTCAACTCTTAACTCTTTAAATGATAGGTTATCTCCTTCTTCATCAAAACCTATTTGAGCACGATGATATTTAATAGATCGACCACGCCAATCGTATTCATCAAAGAGAGTATTTTTAAGATCAAGCTGCTTTGCAATATAAGATATCCTACAGGAAAGCTTATGCTTACCATGGTAGGAGCTATAGCTGAATTTGAACGTGAGTGCCTTTTAGAAAGGCAAAGAGAAGGGATTGCTTTGGCAAAAGCCGCAGGAAAATATAAATGATATAGATTTTTTTATTGTTCAGTATTTTCCTTAGCTTTATCAAGTAAACTATTACTTAATTTAATATTTATCCACGAACATATTACTGGAATAATAGTTATCCATAGAGGTGGTAATCTATCAAAAATTATAGTAAGTAAATTATACAGATATAAGTATGGAATATATAAAACAATATTAAATAGTAAAAATCTATAATTAATTTGTTGTATTTTTGTTGCTTTTTTAATAGTAAGCATTCTATTATCATCATAAAATAACCAAAATAACATAAATATTGGTAGATTGTAAAATAACATACCACTAAATATCAATAATATATATGGTAAATCTTGAGGGTCAAATTCCATCTAATCCTCCTTTGTTATCTTGACTTAATGAAACTATAACTGGATAATCAAACCTTCTAAATCGTTTATTGATATTTTTCCACTTATCCACTGAGCTAAATATCCACCTAAAGAGTGTCCTGTATAAATTTTTACAATTTTCTTACTAAGGCTCATTTCATATGGATCTAATACAAACTTAAAATAGCATTAATACAAGTACTGTACTAATTAATCTTTTTGCTTTTTTTACCTTCAACATCCTTTCTTTTTTTGTTATATTTATTACATAATGAAACACTTGTATATTATAGCTGAATATTCATGTAAAAAAATGTAAAATCGTGTATGTGATTATAACTTTTATTTGATTTTTTTCTCATACTACAGTATCAAAAAGTACACTTTTTGATACTATAGAAATCATGCTTGTTTTGTTGTCCCAAAATATATATAATCGTTTTATGAAATGTTCCAAAATGAATTGTTATATTTTGAAACCAAAATTATAGAAGAAGATACACTATTTATTAAATCACTAGATCAATTTGTCTTGATATGGAAAATGATATTATTTATTTGTAAAGTGAATTTAAGGAGAATAAATAATAGATGAAAAAATTTGAGGATATTTTACGTATAATTATTTTGATTTTGTTTTTCATTGTATTTATATTTTATAGACATAATGTGATAGCTACTTGTATATTAGCAGTTTTATTGTGGATAAATGTAATTATTGCAATAATAAGGATAAGAAAAAATAATTTACCAAAACCTAATTATTATATATATAAACCTGTTATAGTTAAGTATCTAAGACTAATTATGGTTATTATTTCTATAATCTTATTTGTTAAATATGTATTTCTAATTGCAACTAAAGGATTTTATAAAGAGTTTAATGGATTTATTATTATATTCACTCCCTTGCTATTATCAAATTTTTTGAATGATGATAGAAGAATATATTTTTATGATGAAGGATTAGTATGGTGTGGTATAATATTAGAATTTAATAATATAAAAATCTTCCAATGGAAAGAAGATGAAGTTAATATTCATTATAAAAATGAAGAGTATAATATAAAAGTACCTAAGACAAAATTTGAGCATGTAGATAAAATATTAAAAGAGAATATTAACTTATAATATGACAAGGGAGGATTTACTTATTTGTAAGACATGTTAAAATCAGTCCCCTAATATTGCTTATTAAGGAGTGTAGGTATGTATAATTAATCCAAAAAATGGATAAGATACATACAAAGTGGTTATAGGGGGGTAATATTATGCGTAGAGGTATGAATCGTTCAGCAAGAAATACTAAAAGTGAAAATAGTTTTTTCAGTGCAGTTGGGAATTTATATGCACAGATAATCAATGGAGAAGCTGTGCAGACGGAAGAGGATAAGATGATTCACACTATAAAAGAAGCTCATGAAGAATGGAGAAATGCTGAGAAGTATTTTCAAGATGTAACAGATCCAGACTTGATCGATTATGCTATATATAGAGTAGAAGCTGCAAAAACAAGATATACTTATCTTTTAAAGGTAGCTAGGGAAATGGGAATAAAATCTAATATTCAGTAAAGGGATCAGTAGGCAGGAATTCTTTTGATGAGGATGCCTGTCTTTTTAGCTGTTGTCATATTTTAAGCAAAAATTTTATATAATGAATTATAATATGAAAAACAGGAGGGGTTTTATGGGAATGGGGATAGAGCTTAATATTATTTTAGCTTATGCATTTGGTTTGATTTTATTATATATACTAGGATATATATTACTGATTCCTATAAAATGGATTATAAAACTAGTTTATAATGGAATAATTGGTGGAATAATGTTATTGTTAATTAATTTGGCAGGAGGTTTTTTTGATATACATATTGCTATAAATCCTATTACAGCTTTAGTCGCAGGATTGTTAGGAGTGCCAGGGGTGGTTTTGATGATTATCCTTCAGTATATATTATAAAATAATCGGATAAGAATATTTCGGTATTTGATTTAGAAATAGGTATAAATTTATTCAAAATAATGGGTTTATATCTATTTTTTTATTGTATTCAAAGCATATTGACACTAATTATTACTTCTGTTATACTAAAATTTGAGAACTGTAGTAATATACAAGGGGTAATATATATCAAATGTTTGCAAGCTGTTATAATTTTAAACCATCTATACTAGTACAGATATACAATTATACCATTGTAATACAACAGTCTTTGTGTTTTAATAGTTGTAATATTAATCAATTATTCTTTCTATTTGAAGAAAGTAGAAAATTGAAAACAGGTAGAATTATCTAAAAAAATATAATAAAATGTAACCAGGATGATCAATCATTAAAATTATTATAAAGGAGGATTTATAATGGCAAAGAAAATGAAAACCATGGATGGTAATACAGCTGCTGCTTATGTATCCTATGCGTTTACTGATGTTGCAGCAATTTACCCAATTACTCCATCTTCACCTATGGCAGAGCATTCAGATGACTGGGCTGCTCATGGAAAGAAAAATATTTTTGGACAAGAGGTACAAGTTACAGAGCTTCAATCAGAAGGAGGAGCTGCTGGAGCTGTACATGGATCATTAGCTGCTGGAGCATTAACAACAACTTTTACTGCTTCACAAGGACTATTACTTATGATTCCAAATATGTATAAAATTGCAGGTGAATTATTACCTGGAGTATTTCATGTAAGTGCGAGAGCTCTTGCAAGTCATGCACTTTCAATCTTTGGAGACCATTCAGACGTTATGGCAACTAGACAAACTGGATTTGCTATGCTTGCATCAGGAAGCGTACAAGAGGTTATGGACTTAGGAGGAATTGCACACCTTGCTGCAATCAAATCTAAAGTGCCATTTTTACATTTCTTTGATGGATTTAGAACATCTCATGAAATCCAAAAGATAGAAGTAATCGATTATGAAGATTTTGCAAAGCTTGTTGATTACGATAAAGTAAAAGAGTTCAGACAAAACGCATTAAATCCTGAGCACCCTGTTACAAGAGGTACTGCACAAAATCCTGATATTTTCTTCCAAGCAAGAGAAGCTTGTAATAAATATTATGAAGCAGTTCCAGATATTGTAGCAGACTATATGAAAGAAATCAGTAAAATTACAGGAAGAACATATAGACCATTTGACTATGTAGGAGCTCCTGATGCTGAAAATATTATTGTAGCAATGGGTTCTGCAACTGATACAATCGAAGAAACAATAGATTATTTAGTAAGTAAAGGGGAAAAGGTAGGTTTAATCAAAGTAAGATTATACAGACCATTTAGCGAAAAATACTTCTTTGACGTATTGCCAAAAACTGTTAAGAAGATTGCAGTTCTTGATAGAACAAAAGAGCCAGGTTCGCTAGGTGAGCCATTATATCAAGATGTATGTACATTATTCTACAGAAAAGAAAATGCTCCAATCATCGTTGGAGGACGTTATGGATTAGGTTCAAAAGATACAACACCTTCACAAATTAAGGCTGTATTTGACAACTTAAAAGAAGCTGAGCCTAAGAATGGATTTACAATAGGTATTGTAGATGATGTAACTAATACATCTCTTGAAATAAAAGAGCATATCACAACTGCTCCAGAAGGAACAATCAGATGTAAATTCTGGGGATTAGGTTCTGATGGTACAGTAGGTGCAAATAAGAGTGCAATCAAGATCATCGGAGACAATACTGATTTATATGCACAAGGATATTTTGCATATGACTCTAAGAAATCTGGTGGAGTTACAATTTCTCACTTAAGATTTGGTAAAAAGCCTATTAAATCTACATATTTAATCAGTAAAGCTGATTTTGTATCTTGTTCAACACCAGCTTATGTAAATCAATATGATTTATTAGAAGGATTAAGAGATGGAGGTACATTCTTACTTAACTGTAGATGGACTCCAGAAGAATTAGAAGAAAAATTACCTGCAAAAATGAAAAAATACATTGCAGAGCATAATATAGAGTTCTATACAATTAATGCAATTGATATTGCACAAAAAATCGGACTTGGTAGAAGAATGAATATGATTATGCAATCTGCATTCTTCAAGCTAACAAATGTTATTCCTCTTGATGATGCGATAAAATATCTAAAAGAAGCTATTGTAAAATCCTACGGTAAAAAAGGTGAAAAAATCGTTAATATGAATAATGAAGCAGTAGATCAAGGAATCAATGCATTAGTAAAAATTGATGTACCAGCTTCATGGGCAGATATAGAAGTTGTTGAAGAAGCTAAAGAAACAGATGAAAAGCCAGAATTCATCAAAAACGTATTAGAGCCAATCAATGCACAAAAGGGAGATTCACTTCCAGTAAGTACATTTGCAGGAAGAGAAGATGGAACATTCCCACATGGTACTGCTGCATATGAAAAACGTGGTATTGCTGTAAATGTACCAGAATGGATTAAAGAAAATTGTATTCAATGTAATCAATGTTCGTTTGTTTGTCCACATGCTGCAATTAGACCAATATTAGTGAACGAAGAAGAAAAGAAAAATGCACCAGCTGGCTTTGAAACATTAAAGGCTATGGGTAAAGGCATGGAAGGTCTTGAGTACCGTATGCAAGTAAGTACGCTAGATTGTACAGGATGTGGAAGCTGTGTAAATGTATGTCCAGCTAAAGAAAAAGCATTAGTAATGAAACCAATTGAAACACAAACAGAAAAAGAGGTTCCAAACTGGGATTATGCTATGACTGTTTCACATAAAGAAAATCCAATGAAGAAAGAAACAGTAAAAGGAAGTCAGTTTGAACAGCCACTTCTTGAGTTCTCAGGAGCATGTGCTGGTTGTGGAGAAACTCCTTATGCGAAGGTAATCACACAATTATTCGGAGATCGTATGATGATCGCTAATGCTACAGGATGTTCTTCAATTTGGGGAGCTTCAGCACCATCTACACCATACTGCAAAAACCATGAAGGAAAAGGTCCTGCTTGGGCAAACTCTCTATTTGAAGATAATGCTGAGTATGGATTTGGTATGGCACTTGGTGTGAAATCTATGGTAAATAAATTAGAAAGACTTGTAAAAGAGTTACTTGAATTAGATCTTAGTGAAGAAGTAAAAGCACCATTTATAGAATGGTTAGAAGGAAAAGATGAGGCAGAGGCTTCAAAGTCTGCTACAGCTAAAATCCTTAAAGTGCTAGAAAATAAAGATAATCTAGATGAAAAAGCAAAAGCAATTTTAACAGAAATAGAAGAAAACAAAGACTTCTTAATTAAGAAATCTATATGGATTATCGGTGGAGACGGATGGGCAAATGATATCGGTTATGGTGGACTTGATCATGTGCTTGCATCAGGAGAAGATGTAAATGTATTAGTATTCGATACAGAGGTGTATTCAAATACTGGTGGACAATCTTCAAAAGCTACGCCAACAGCGGCTGTTGCAAAATTTGCAGCATCTGGTAAAAAGGTTAAGAAGAAAGACCTGGGTATGATAGCTGCTACTTATGGTTATGTATATGTAGCTCAAGTTGGTATGGGTGCAGACAAGAACCAATTCATGAAAGCTATTACAGAAGCTGAAAGCTATAAAGGTCCATCACTAATAATTGCATATGCTCCATGTATAAATCACGGTATTAAGATTGGTATGGGAAGAAGTCAAGAAGACATTAAGAGAGCTGTAGAGTGCGGATACTGGCATCTATATAGATACAACCCAATGTTAAAAGCAGAGGGTAAGAATCCATTTATATTAGATTCTAAAGAGCCAACAGCAAGCTTTAGAGAATACTTAGAAGGACAAGTAAGATATACTTCACTTCAAAAGAGCTTCCCAGAAATAGCAGAAGAGCTATTTGAAAAGGCAGAAAAGGAAGCAAAAGAAAGATACGAAACTTATAAAAGAATGGCAGAACAAGCAATGTAATAAAATAGGTGTGTAGCTTTGCTACACACCTATTTTATTATTAGTTCGATTTATCTATTAATAAAAAATATTTGAAAAATTTACTAAAATCTGATTTAATAAAGATGTAGACATGAATTTTAATAAACAAAAGGGGGAAGATTTATGGGGATGCCATTACTTAAGGTGAAGGAAAGGAAAGAAACAAACAAAAAATATTTAAAGAAGATAAGAAAAGAAGGATTTGTTCCAGCTGTTATTTATGGACACAATAAAAAAACAAAGGAAGTACAGTTCAATAAGCAGGAACTGGATAAGACTTTAAATCATTATGGTGTTGGTTCAAGTGTACAGCTTTCTATGGGAGATGAGATTAGATTAGCAATCATAAAAGATGTTCAAAGGCATATTACAAAATTACACGTTTTACATATAGATTTACAAGAATTAGATGAAAAGGAAAAGGTAAGGGTTAAATTACCTATTTACTTAATAAATAAATCAGCTGTAGAATCTAGTACTTCTGTTATACAGCAGCAGATGACAGAACTAGAAATACAGACTCTTCCAAAATATCTTCCACAATCAATAGAAGTTGATGTATCAACTATGAAATACGGAGAACCGTTAACAGTCAAAGATCTATGGGTTTTTAATAATGAGAATATTGAAGTATTAAGTGACAAAGATGAAATTGTAGCACTCCTTGCTGCTAGTACGAAATTAGAGATAAAAGAAGAGGAAGATCCAGATGATTTACTAAGAAAATTATATTAGATTATATGTGAATATATAGATAAAAATATAGGATTTATCTGTTAAGCTTAGGTCATGTGACTTAGGCTTTTTTTTTATGAAATATTTATAAGCAAATTGTCACAATTTGCTGTATATTTTTAGGAGGAAGTTATAGAAGCCTATAGAATACTATAAAATAAACATTAATATAATTATTATAGAATCAAAAATTCTTAATAAGGGATGGGATTTATATTGAAGACAATAGGGGGACAAGAGGTTTATAGAGATAATCTTTTAAAGGTCCAGTATAAAAAAAACAAATATAACAGAAGAATTTTTGTTAAAGATGTGAGTGGACCTATTTTAGCAGTAATTATTTTAGTGTTTTTTATTACACTTACAAGGTTGGAAATAAGGACACCTAATATTATGGGTATATTTGCTATATTGGTTGTGTATTCAATGCTTTCAGGGGGATTAAAGGCTGGATATATGAGCTTTGCTGTAAGTATTATTTATTTATTATATTTTTTTATGATTACTTATAAGCGTTTTCAATTATCAAAGCATATTGAAATCCATAAAATCTATTTTACAGCACAAATCTTAAATAATATTGTATTAGTGGGGGCTACTCTTTTAGCAGGATATTTTATTCATAAGCTTAGAACATCTTATATTGAGCTTGAAAAAAGACAGCTTCAATTACGAAATGCAGAAAATTTCTCTCATATTATGATTCTTTATGGAAGCTTAGATGGAAAAATACTGAAGGTACCGTCTAGTTTTTGTAATTTAATGGGTTATTCTGAGGCAGAACTGCTTTCCATGAGCTTTAAAGATATTACACATCCTGATGATTTAAAAGATGTATCTATACAAAATAAACTTAAATCAATATATCATGGTGAGCATCAGACTGTTGAAATAGAAAAAAGGTACATAAGAAAGGATGGACAAATAGTTTGGGTTTATGTGAATATATCTATGGTAACGGAAGATGATGGAACCCCTCTTTATTTATTAGCGTATATAAAGGATATTACAGAGCGAAAATGTGCAGAAGAAGCATTAAAAGAAAGTGAAGAGCGTTATAGGCTGCTTGTTGAGTATTCAACAGATGGTATTGCTATTTATCAAAAAGGAAAGATTGTTTTTGCTAATAAAGCAGCTGCAAAAATTGTAGGACTTGATGACCCAAAGGAAATGGTAGGGAAAAGTATACTAGATTATTTACCTGCTGAATTTCATGAGCAAACCTTAAAGAGAATACGAAGGGTAGAGGAAGAAAGACAAACGGCACACTTTATAGAAGAAAAGATTGTAAGAAAAGATAACACTGTTATTGATGTAGAAAAAGTGGCAATTCCATTCTATTATAAGGGCAAAGCTGCAGTACAAGCTATTGGACGAGATGTTACTGCTCGTAAACGGGCAGAAGAAAATGAAAGGCTATTAAGAGAAGCTAGGGAATATGATAAGCTTCGAAATGAATTCTTTGCAAATATATCTCATGAGTTAAGAACCCCTCTGAATGTAATATTAGGGACACTACAGCTCTTGGAGATATATATTGATAATAAAAGCTTAGAAAAATATGTACATATAATGAGGCAAAACTGCAATAGATTATTAAGACTTGTAAACAATCTTATTGATATTACAAAAATAGATACAGGTTTTTTTGAAATAAAACCTAAAAATATAAATATTATAAGTCTTATTGAAGAAATCACTTTATCAGTAGCTGATTATATTGAAAATAAAGGAATTATATTTTTATTTGATACAGAGGTAGAAGAAAAAATTATAGCTTGTGATCCAGATAAAATAGAAAGAATTATTTTGAATCTTCTTTCTAATGCTATAAAGTTTACGGATGCAGGTGGGACTATTAAAGTGAGCATTTATGATGGAGAAGAAAGTATAAGGATTAGTATAAAGGATACAGGTATAGGAATTCCAAAAGAAGAGTGTGAAAGAGTATTTGATAGATTTAGACAGGTAGATAAAACGCTTAGGAGAAATCATGAAGGAAGTGGCATAGGCTTATCTTTAGTAAAATCTTTGGTAAATTTACATAAAGGAAAAATATATGTAAAAAGCGAATATGGTATAGGTAGTGAATTTATTATAGAGTTTCCTGTTCAAACATCACCTGAGGAAAAAAGTATGCCTGATGAACATAAGGAGTGGGGATGTATAGAAAGAATTCACATAGAGTTTTCAGATATATATTCATAAAAGCAATAATAATAAATTTTATGATAAACTATAGTAAAAAGCTTTAGTAAAATATGAATAGGAGGTACGGCTGTGAATTATAAAAAGGTTTTAGAAAATGCTAAAAAAATTCCTGATTTTAGATGTAGAGTTTGTTCAGAATGCAATGGAAAGGCATGTAGAGGTGAAATTCCTGGTGTTGGAGGAAAAGGCTCGGGTTTAGGATTTATAAGAAATGTTGAAAAGCTAAAAGAAATAAAGCTAAATATGGATACTATTTATCATTCATCTAAAGTAGACTCTTCTATAGAAATGTTTGGAAAAACATTCAAGTATCCAATTTTTGCAGCTCCTATTGGTGGTTTGATTCCATGCTATGGTGAAAAATTAACAGATTATGAGTATGCAAAGGCAATTGTTAAGGGATGTAAAGAAGCCGGTACTATAGGATTTACTGGTGATGGTGTAAAGGATGAGTATTTTATGGAGCCTCTTTATGCCATTGAAGAAAATAATAGTATAGGAATCCCTACAATAAAGCCTTGGAGTAAAAATGAAATCCTTGAAAGACTCAGAGCAGCAGAAAGCAAAAATGTACCTGCAGTAGCTATGGATATAGATGTAGCAGGACTTTCTATATTAGCTCAAGCTGGCAAGCCTGTTAGTCCAAAGTCAGTAGAGGAATTAAAAGAGATTATTAATGCTACAAGTCTTCCATTTATTATAAAAGGTATTATGACAGTAAAAGGTGCATTAAAAGCTATGGAGGCAGGAGCGTATGGAATTGTTGTTTCAAATCATGGAGGTAGAGTATTAGATCATACACCTGCTACTGTAGAAGTACTTCCAAAGATTGTACAAGCTGTAGGAGGAAAGATGAAAATATTTATTGATGGAGGAATAAGAAGTGGATTAGATGTTTTAAAGGTATTAGCACTAGGTGCAGATGCTGTTTTAATAGGAAGACCTTATGCTATTGCAGCTTATGGTGGTGGAGCAGAAGGTGTGAAGCTTTATACAGAAAAGGTAGGAAAAGAGTTGGTAGAAGGAATGATTATGACAGGATGTAGGAATTTGAAGGAAATTAATCAGGAGATTATTTTTTAAACTGATCATGATAAAATAAATCATTAATAGATTTATTTTGAGGAGATATTATGAAGAAAAATTTTATAATTTATTTAATTTTAGCCATGGTATTTTCCAATATTCTGTTAGCTATTATGATTGATAATTATGTTGAAAATAAAATAGATCATATATTAGAAGATCAAAAACAAGACATTATTAATCAATCAAAGGAGATACTATTTGCTTTTGATACAATGCTTTTGACTATAGATCAAGAATTGAAAGAAAAGACTGAGAGGGATATTTTAGCAATTAGTAAAGCGTTAGAGAAAAAAATAAAGAATCAGAGCAATATAACTAATGATGAAATGAAAAAGCTAGCACAAAAATTTTCCGTATCAGAAATTTATATTATTGACAAGGAAGGTACTGTTATTTACACATCTTTTCCTTATGATGAAAATTTTAATCTTTTTAAAATAGGAAAAGCCTTTGAAAGATTTTTAAAATCCATATATGGGCAGGGAAAGGTAAAGCATCAGAGCATTACTGTTTCTAGTAATACAGGAATATTAAACAGGTATACTTATTATAGTCCAAAGGAAAGTGATTATATTATTTCGATTTCTGTAGACATTAAAGATTATGTAAAAAAATATTATCCAAAGAAATATTATGAATTTGTGTTTTCAAGATTATTTCACTCATTTATAGAGGATAACAAATATTTAGTAGGGATTGATATATATTCTCATAATAAAGTAAATAGTTGGTCACTATTACATACAGGAAAAAAATTTGATAAAGCTCCATCGCTGATAAATAAACTGAAAAATGGAGAAAAAATTTATATTTATAAGGATGGATTGTATCACAGTTATCATGCTTTTAAATTCCACGATGCGGGTCATGATTTTACGAAAAAAGTATATATTGAGTTGGTATATGATTTTTCAGCATTAGAAAGAAACAAGAGTGATGTTTTTGCTTTTGCAATAGGGATATCTTTTCTAATTATATTGATTACATTTTTTATTACATCCAAATTTTTTGATAAGTGTGTAATAAAAAAAGTAAATATGATAAATTATGGATTAAAGATGATTGCTGAGGGGCAGTATGATCATCGTATTGAAATAGATTCAAAGGATGAATTCTCTGATATTGCAAAAACAATAAATGAAATGAAGGAAAATATAAGATGTAGGGAAGAGGAGCTTTTAAAAAGACGAGAGCAAATTCATTATTTGGCTTATTATGATAGCTTGACGGGACTGCCAAATAGAGTATTATTTGAAGAGAAATTGTCTATAGCATTAGAAGATGCAAAGCTTACCCAAGGGAAGCTAGCATTGTTGTATATGGACTTAGATAATTTTAAGAAGGTCAATGATACAATTGGTCATACGTTTGGAGACCTACTCCTTAAAAATGTAGGAAGACTACTCAAAAAATATTTAGGAGAAAAATCTACTGTTACTCGTTTAGGAGGAGATGAATTTGTTGCAGTATTACCGAGGGTAGATGATTTACAGGAGCTAGTAGCAATTATAGAAAATATTATAAAATCTTTTCAAAATCCGTGGATTTTAGATGATCGTGAATTTTATATTACGGTTAGTATTGGAATTACCTTATACCCAAGAGATGGAAAAACTCCTCATATACTTTTGAAAAATGCAGACACAGCAATGTATTCTGCTAAGAATAATGGAAAAAACAGTTATCGCTTTTATACATCTGATCTAAATGAAAAAATGTTAGAGAAATTAGAAATGGAAAACAACTTAAGACATGCTGTTGAGCGAAATGAATTTATGGTTTACTACCAACCTAAGGTACATATGCATACAGGACGGATTACAGGTGTAGAAGCATTGATTAGATGGAAACATCCTACAAAAGGTATGATTCCTCCGAGCCGTTTTATTCCAATAGCAGAAGAAACAAAAATGATTATACCTATTGGAGAATGGGTTTTAAGAAATGCGTGCAGGCAGATTAAATCGTGGGAAGAGCTGGGATATCCAGCTATGACCGTATCGGTTAATCTTTCTGTTATTCAGATACAGCAACCAGATTTTTTAGAAAAAATCAAGAGCATTTTAAAGGAGACAGGAATTAAGCCTTCTTGTTTAGAGCTTGAAATTACAGAAAATACTATTATGAAGGATTTTGAATTTACAAACAATATATTAAACGCTTTGAAAAAATTAGGTATTCGTATATCATTAGATGATTTTGGGAAAGGATATTCTTCTCTAAATTATTTAAAACAATTAGAAATAGATGTTTTAAAGATTGACAAAGCCTTTGTAGATGATATTACTGAAAATGATCATCAGCAGGCTATTGTAAAAGCTGTTATTGATATGGCACATAGCATGAATATAACGGTTGTTGCAGAAGGTGTTGAAACATGGGAGCAATTTAAATTTTTAAAAAGCTTAAATTGTGATAAGGTACAGGGATATCTTTTTAGTAAGCCTCTTCCTGTTATGGAAATGGAAGAGATGATGCGAGAAAAGAAAAAAATATGCTAAAAAATACAGATAGTGAGACCTATCTGTATTTTTTATGCACCTTTATTAATATCGTGAAGCTTTTCGAGGAACTTGTTTTTACTTTTAATTTTTATACGTGGATCTTTTTGTAGTTGTCCTATTTCACAGTTGATTTCTGTATCCATTGAAGGAGATTTATTACTAACAATAATTTGACTTGGATATATACTTTTATGCCCTACCATCAAATACCCAATTACTACAGCAATAGATGCGTATGATGCTACCTCAATGCCAAATAGCTCCATTGCTATTAGAATTCCTGCAATAGGGGTATTAGCACATGCGGCTAAGAAGGCAACCATACCTACAGCAGAGAATAGAGCAATATTTTCATTCATCAGTTGTCCCCAAGCATTACCAGCTGTTGCACCGATATAAAATATAGGTGTTAAAATTCCTCCACTACCTCCAGAACCTAATGTAACAGAGGTTGTAAACATTTTAAGAAGAAAATCTAATCCGCCGACAGGGTGTCCTAAAACACTTTTATTGATTACATCTGTACCAAGTCCTATATAATCCTTAGTTCCTGTTAAATAAACTATGCAAACTAGTATAAGTCCACCTAGTATTCCTTTGTAAGGCTTATATATATTTATTTTGTATATGGCTTCTTCAATTATATTTAGAACACGTATAAAAAGCATTGCCAAAGATCCCATAAATGCACCAAATAAAAGCATATTGAAAAACATTTTTATATCATTTGAAGCATTAAAAGAGATTACATAAGAAGGATGACATACCCCTAAAGCTTTATTTACGAGGCAGCTTACATAAGAAGCAATCAAAGAAGGTAAAAGAACAATATATGAAAATTTACCTACATATAAAACCTCTGCTGCAAAAACTGCTCCAGCAATAGGTGTTCCAAATACTCCTGCAAAGCCAGCACTGATACCACATATAACAAATCTTTTTCTGTCTAATGGCTCTTTTATTTTGAATAAATCTGAAAAAAAGGATGCAACTCCTGCACCGATTTGTGCACAAGGACCTTCTTTTCCTGCTGAACCACCAGATAGTAGAGTAATAAGTGTTGCAAGCAATTTGACAGGAATGACCTTGATATCAATTTTAGCACATTTTTGATGAACTGCTTCGATAACCTTTTCTGTGCCGTGTCCTTCTGCATCAGGAGCTAATTTTGTAATAAGTAAACTGCTTAAAAAGAATGCAACAGGCATCAATATGTAATAATTATTCCATTTGGTTGCATGATATTCTCCTAAATGAAGGAGCTTTAGAAAAAGACCTGTAACACTTCCTACAACTAGACCTGCAAATATAGCTAGTGTAATCCATTTGATGGCACTGATTAATAGAACCGTTTGCTCAACAAGATCCATTTTAAGTTTCTTTTTCATAAAAGCTATCACCTCCGAACTTATGAAAAAAGATTTATTTAATAATATATGTTTGGATATGAAAGTAGGTGGTGGACTATTCTGTAAATATTCTGTAAATTTTTCATAAATTATCCAATCACCCATTATATATTAATACCTCTTATGAATATTGTAAAGTGTAAAAATAGAATATATTCTTCAAAAAAATATTAAATAACTTGATTTGCTATTTTCCTCTATATTTTAGTATACTTGTATTGATTATAAAATTTTATTGAAAAGTTTTTAGCTGGACAAAATATATAATATGTATTTGAATATAAAATGAACTTATTTTTTATGATCTTTATTCAAAATGAAAGGAATGGTTTTTAAATATGGATAAAATACATGAATTGATAGAAAAGATTTTAAAGGAAAAAGCTTTGATCTATTGTGTTTTAAGCAACATAAGAAAAAAAGACACGGAAAAGTATCATAAAGTAACTATCCGTCCTGTTATTTTGAAAGAAAAAATGGTTTATCAGTTTACATACTATTATCAAAAGAAAGTGCTTCATGAAAATTTAAAGGAAGAAGAAATGGTTAAAAAGGTGATGCTTTTATTTGAGCAATTTAAGCAAGGACAGTTTTTTACTGACAAAGCAGATTATCAAATACTTATTAGTAAAAAGTTTAAAGTAAAAATATTAAAAAAGCCTCCTACTAAAAAACCTACCAATTTAGAGCATAATCGAAGGAAAAGGTATATATTATCTGATGATTTATCAAAGCCTTTTTTGCTTCGCTTAGGTGTTGTGAATGAAGAAGGAAAGGTACTCGCAAAGAAATACGATAAGTTTCGTCAGATTAATCGCTTTTTAGAAATGGTAGAGGATATAATGCCGCAGCTTAAAAAGAAAGATGGAAGACTCAATATTATTGATTTTGGCTGTGGGAAATCATATTTAACCTTTGCTTTATATCATTATCTAGTGGAGTTATTCAAGCTTGATGTAAAGATTATTGGATTAGATTTAAAAGAGGATGTTATAAAGCATTGTAATGAAATTGCAAAGGATTTGGGCTATGCGGACTTAAAATTTATGATTGGAGATATTCAACATTTTACAGGGGTTGATAAAGTAGATATGGTTGTAACTCTACATGCTTGTGATACAGCAACAGATGCAGCTCTTACAAAGGCTATAGAATGGGATGCGAAAGTTATTTTATCTGTTCCTTGCTGTCAGCATGAATTGCTTGGTCAAATTCATAATGACATTATGAAGCCTATCCTAAAACATGGTATTTTAAAAGAAAGAATGTCAGCTATTGTTACAGATAGTATAAGAGCAAATATATTAGAGATTATGGGTTACCAAACACAGATATTAGAATTTATCGATATGGAACATACTCCTAAGAATTTACTCATTAGGGCTGTAAAAGCTAATAAAGCTTCTCGTGAAGTAGTAGAGGAATATAAAAGAATGAAAGAATTTTGGGGTATTGATCCGTATTTTGAAAGAGCTTTAGGGGAAAGGTTATCTAAAAAGTTAAAGTGAGTTTGTGGATATATAGGACAAATATATGATTTCATCCACAAGAATGTAATAGCAAATGGTTTTTATCCACAAGCAAAAAAAAGCAAGTACATCAATGGATATTGATATACTTGCTTTTTTTGATGCTGTTACTTTAAACTAATTTTACTTGATGATATACTTTTTTGCCTTTTTTAATCATGATGGTATCATCTTTAAAATCTTCTTCTTTAACTATATGCTTTATATCTGTAATTTTTTTGCCGTCTAAAGCTATTCCACCTTGCTGAATCAATCTTCTTGCTTCGCTATTTGATGAAGTAAGCTTAAGCTTTGTAAGAAGTGCCATAAGCCCTATACCTTCTGCAAATTCAGAACGTGGTATTTCAGTAGCTGGAATATTTTCACTTGCAGGACCTTTACCAAATAATGCTTTTGCTCCTTCTTGTGCTTTTTTCGCTTCTTTTTCACCATGAACAAGCTTTGTTACTTCATATGCAAGAATTTCTTTTGCTTTATTGATAGCTGCTCCTTCTAGAGAACCCAATTTTTTGACTTCATCCATTGGAAGGAATGTAAGAAGGCTTAAGCATTTTTCTACATCTGCATCGTCTACATTTCTCCAGTATTGATAAAAATCATATGGAGATGTTTTTTCAGGATCAAGCCAAATAGCACCAGATTCTGTTTTACCCATCTTCTTTCCTTCACTTGTTGTAAGCAACGTAAAGGTCATACCGTAAGCAGGACTACTATCTATTCTTCTTATTAACTCAACTCCACCAAGAATATTAGACCATTGATCATTGCCGCCAAGTTGCATTTTACAATTGTATTTTCTATGAAGCTCTAAGAAATCATAAGATTGCATAATCATGTAGTTAAATTCAAGAAAGGACAATCCTTTTTCCATACGGCTTTTAAAGCATTCTGCTGTAAGCATTCGATTTACAGAGAAATGCTTTCCAACTTCTCTTAAGAAAGGAATATACTCAAGATTCATTAGCCAATCTGCATTATTAACCATTATCGCTTTTCCTTCAGAGAAGTCTAGAAATTTTGAAAGCTGCTTTTTAAAGCATTCTGCATTATGTTTTATTGTCTCTGGTGTCATCATTTTTCTCATATCTGTTTTTCCAGTAGGATCTCCTACCATTGCTGTTCCCCCACCGATTAGTACAATGGGTCTATGACCAGCCTTCTGCATATGCATCATTGTAATGGCTTGTAGAAAGTGACCAACGTGTAGACTGTCAGCAGTAGGGTCAAAGCCAATATAAAATGTAACGGATTCTTTTCCAAGAAGCTCTCTAATCTCATCTTCATGAGTAGTTTGTTCAATAAATCCACGTTCTTTTAGTACATCAAAAACATTTGTCATGCTAAAACCTCCTTGTTTTTATAAAAAAAATAAAGGGTTTTATCATCCTAAGGACGAGAAAACCCGTGGTACCACCTTAATTCGCATAAAGCCTCTAACCACGATAACGAGTGGGAACCGTCGAAGTTTTTAGCTTCGAAACTCCAGCCTGTAATTCATCTTACTATGTACTATAGACTTTTCAGCAACCAGTCTATTCTCTGAAATTGTAACCATAGCAGACTACTAAAAGCCTTCATTGTTTTTTACTATACAACTATTCTATCCCATATTAACATAAGTATGTGTGTTATGACAAGATAGTGAAATAAATTGTTAAGAGAAAATTATTGAGGAAAATATTTCATTCTATTGACAAGCTAATACAAAACTGTTAATATGAAGGTTGTCATTTAATAAGACATATGTCAGTTCGCAATATCCTGACATTAAACAAAACTACGGAGGGTGAAAAAATGAAAAAAACAAATTATTTAGTGCAGGCAGCATTGATTGGGGCTATTTATGCTGTACTTACTATTGCGTTTGCACCTATTAGCTATGGGCAAATTCAAGTAAGAATATCAGAAGCCTTAACAATATTGCCGATGTTTACACCTGCTGCTATTCCAGGATTGTATGTTGGATGTATTGTAGCGAACATCTATGGCGGTGGGGGAATGATTGATATTGTATTTGGAAGCTTAGCTACACTTATTGCGGCATTTTTATCTTATAAGATGCCAAAGAAATGGTTAGTACCCATGCCACCTGTTATTGTAAATGGAATCATAATAGGCTTTATTCTAAATTACCTTTATGATTTGCCATTATTTATTACAATGGGTTGGGTAACATTAGGACAATTGATTGCTTGTTATGGATTAGGATATCCATTAATGTTAACCTTAGAACGATATAAGGATAAAATTTTTAAAGCATAAAGGGCCGTCAGAAAATAAAAATTGGCCCTTCCTATTTCTCTCATTCCAGCATAATTCTACATCCTGCTCGTACCATTTTCCTACTATTATCTTTTTTACAGAAACAAGAGATAAATCGCATAGTTCTTTATGTTTTTTTAAAAAAATATCTTTCGTATACCAGTTATCACATAAAAAAATTGTTTGGTAATTGATCGGTGGAATAAAAAAATAATTAACAAAATACAATATGTCAATTTTATTAAAACAATCACTTTAGCGTTTTTTGTTTGATTTTTCTTATCGTGGTTATTGTTTGATTTGAAAAAAAGAAAATCTATTTTATATATCCATAATATAAATAAACCAGAAGCAAGCAAAAAAGAAGAAAATATAACAATAAGTATTTGAACAACTGCCATTTATAACAACTCCTTGTTTTAAATCAATATCATTTTACTTCAAGAAAATAAAATGAATAATAAAACCTAAAGTTAATACAAGTATGCTTAAAAACATAAACAAGACACCTTTTTGGGCCGCTTTTCTATTGTAACTGTTATCTTTTTTTGATGTAAAAAAGGATAAGTGAAACGTCCAATCAAATATAGACTTATACGATACCCCAATAACAGCCAAAACTATAGAAATATCTATAAGAATATGAAATATTACATTTGCAAACTGTGGTTTCATATTTATAATCATTCCTTTCCCTGGGTGAAAGGTAAAAACTGTTTATGCAAGTGGTAATGGTAGGAATCTTTGGAATTATTTAATTCTTTTAAGTTCTAAAAACACTCCATTTCGTACCACAATTATATCAAGTCATCATCTTTCACTATCATTTTTTTATAAAAAGGATTTTCACATATTTGATCGGCATAACTAGCTATTTCTTTGGAATAGACTATCTTTTTGCCTAACATTTCAACAATATCTTCTTTGCCATAAATACTAGGTATTCCTTTAGGAGTAATATTTTTCTGAACTATCCATTCTCCATAAAAGTCTTCAGTAGTTGTCTTTATATTATCTATGCCTACATTATGTATATCCTTATTATATATAGCTGTCATTAAGATAACTATTATTATAGTTATTTTAAGAGTCTTCATTCATTGCACTTTCTTTCTATTTTTTTATTTTCAAATATCTATTTATGAATATGTATACTTTTATCATTAACCATTAGTTTAACGTATATTATCCTATTCTATTATACCACATTCAATTCCATTTTTTAGCATTTATAGTATTCATATTGCTGTTATTTTAACTTCTTCATTTTGTGTTTGCACCAAAATATAGAAGACAAATAATATATGGAAAATCAAAACGGATATAGGTAAAATAATAAGAAAGGTATGTGAACAAAAGGGAGTAGAAATAATAGAAGCTAATGCATGTAAGGATCATATACATATGTTAGTGGAAATCCCTCCTAAATTAAGTGTATCGCAATTTATGGGATATAAAAATGGGTAGCTGTTAACAGAAGAACAGAGACTTGAATTTACTCAAAGACCACAGAATATAAGTTAGTGGGAAATAGAAAAATAGTATACTTTTACAGATCATGACTTAGAAATTATAAACCATCATAGGAGAGACTATAATAAAATAGGTTTTGCTCTTCAACTAGGAATGCTACGGAATCTAGGTTGTAGCTTAAATGATATAAGTGATGTACCTAATTCAGTTCTAAATTATATATCTGAACAATTAAGTATTAACCCAATAGAATTAAAATATTATGCTCAAAGAGAAAATACTAGACGTGAACATCTTCAGGAAATACGGGAAACCTATGGTTATAGAAATTTCGCTGATGAAGCCTATGAATATCTTTTGAAATTAATATTGCCTGCTTCTAACAAAAGAGCAGAAGCTTCAAATAGAGATGATTATTAATGGTTTAGGGGGGGTTATGATTTTCATAGAAACCATTTATAATTTGCAAATAAAACTAATCTTCATGAAAGTTATCTAATATTTTAGAAATTTCTACCACATTATAATTTTTAAATTTTATATTACCCCAAAAACATAAGGATTTTAAGATTATTTCTTGTTTATAGTTATTTAATTTCAATACACTATGAAATTTATTTACTTTAATTAATTTATAGTTTATATTATTTTCAATAAAATAATTTTCTGTAGCTCTTAACATTTCTGACATATTTATCATAAAAATGCTATATCTATCTTTAAAAAATGGCAAAACTGAACATAGCACTAAGGTATATATAAATATTTTTTTGATGTTTCCATTATAAACACTAATTAAACAACAGATTATAAAATATAAAATTATCAAATAAAAATCTTTAAGAATGATTTTTTTTTTAGTAATCAATAATGTCATACTAAAAATAATAAATAATAGTAATACAATCAGTTCAATCATAATTTAAAAGATCTCCTTAACCATTAGGTTAACGTATAATATACATTCCTACTATATCACAATCTTCTTATACTATAAATTTTTAATGGTTGCTTTTTCTATTTCAATTAAATCATCTCATAAATATATTATATCTTCATTATACTAAACAAAACCCAAAACGGTACGCACGGTGGTGTGAGAGGACAGTAATTAAAATAATTAATTACCTTCTACTCGATTATATTTGATTTTTATATTGTTTGACAAGTATTTTTTTTTTATAACATTAAATTCTTCGCATTTATAAACTATAATTAATGTTTTGGTATTTTCCCATTTAATATCTATAAAACTTGAATGATTTCCGATGAAAACATTTCCTACATTATGATTTGTAAATTTTTCTCCTTTTTTAAGTATTGAAACTTGAGGACTTTTACTCGTTGTAGCTCCAGCATCTCTGATAAATCCTATAGCTATGTATTTATTATTAGGACAAGTTGCTTTCTTTATAATCTCATTCTCGGCAATACAAAAAATATCATTTATATTATTGAATATGTACTTTAGCATCAGTAATGATATTATTATTAATATTAATAGTAGTATCTTTTTGAAACTAAATAGTTTATACATTGTTTACCCTCCAGTGAAAGTTTATGATAATAAGCATTAGTTTAACGTAAAATATCTACTGCCTATTATAGCATAATCCAAGGCGATTATTTCCAATTTTTTACTTGTTATTGCACTTTTTACACGAATCGTGGCCGTATCCCATAGCCATCAAGCAAAAAAATCTACTATGTACAAAAGAATTGATTTGGCAGATATAGCAATGAAAATGGATGCAGGCGAAATATTAGAATTAAAGGAAGTTAAATTCCTTAGCTTGATGGCTATGTGTTATTACCCCAAGTAAGGAAAAATTAGCAACGGCATTGTATCTTATAGGACATGCCGTTCATGATGAGAAAACAACTGCAATATATATTGTGATAGTATATATTTGTATTTTCATGCAATATATACTATTATAGTATATATTTGTATTTTCATAGGGAGGGCTAAGTTTGAGTGGTTATTTCTTTATTTTTAAATTTTTATTTATTATTTTAGGACTTCTAATAATACAGATCGCTGCGGGTTACTTTGTTTTTCCAGCTAAAATAAGATTGATGCCCTATTTTAATAAACTAGTTTCAAAAAAGTACTCCATACCAAAAGCAGTGATTTTATTGGTATCTTTCTCAATTTTAATGCGTTTATTATTTTTATTAATAATTAAATCCAATTATGCAAATTAATATTTACATTTATTTTTTATTACCATTTTCAATGATATACGGATCTGACTCACTACCTGTTCTAGCTGTGAAAATCATAGATAATATGCTTAATGATACAAACGGTTTAATTCTTGAAGCCATTAGAGAAAGAACCTTAGCTGGGCTTTCAGCGGCAAGGGCTAGGGGAAGAGTTGGCGGCAGACCACCTGTAATGGATACAAATAAAATTGCTATGGCCAAATCCATGATGGCTGACAAAAGTATCTCTGTTAAAGATATATGCAAAGCTTTTGGTGTGTCAAAATCAACTCTATACAAATACTTAAGTGAAGACAAAAAGGCTTAGAACTATCGCATGACGGATGCAATAGTTCTAATGGAATATCTAAAATCCAATTAGAAGCTCTTATACAATTATGTCAGTACTTATGTAACAAATATAGTATCAGTACTATAAAGGGTCATAGGGAATTAAGATCTACTTCTTGTTCTGGACTAAACTTTCCTTTAGGGGAAGTTAAACGGACAGTATGCAGTATCTCATATGGCGATTGTAATTTTAATACTTATACCGTAAAAGCAGGAGATATCCTATGGTCTATATCAAAATCATTTAATATGACAGTCAATGAACTGATGAAGTTGAATGGTTTGAAGAATAGTTTGATCCATCCAAATCAAGTGTTACGAATTATGTAGAAAATAAAAAAACAAAAAAAGGAGAGATTTATTATGGCAAAAAGTTATATGTTAATGGATATCAGAAATGCCATATGGGATCATATGCGTGATAGACGAAATAGTTTTTATAATTTACCTGAAGATCATAAAATAAAAATTTTATTTGAGATTCTTAGAATATATGGGAAAAGATATACAAGTCTATCATGGAAAATTGCACTACCTTATGATCATAAATGAAACTGCTCTTCTTCTTAACCTGTAACTGTGGAGAAAGGGCAGTTTTATATATTATTTTTGTATAAAAGTAATAAATAAGGAATGTAATAATTTAGAAACATATATATAAGCATCGATATACTCAATATATTTTTTTTAATCTTCACGTTTCTTTTAGTATATTTATTTATAATAATAAGTCCTGTTAATATACCTATAGGAATTCTCAAATCCCATAAATATATTGAGAAGCAATAACTTATATAAAATGCAAATATTTTAATGAAAAACCAATTTTCATTTTCTACATTTTTGGACTTTATAATTAATACCAGTAGCAATATCGACAGCATAAAAACTAATCTATAGATTAAACATATTTTTTCAAAATGAAAATAAAATCTTTTTGCAAATCCTTCTGAACTTATTAGTGTGAGTTCAGCTGTGTGATTATTCCATTCAATCTTACAATTTTCAGTAGTAAGCATACTTCCATCATTATTTATAAATGTTTTAAATATCATATGTCTTAAAATATCATATTTGCTTTTATAAAGTACGGATACAGTATTATCACCTAAAAGAACAGCGCCTTCATCTTGAACAATTAATTGATAATAACCATCTTTTGAGCTAGATATCCCTATATTCTGTACAGATAAAAATGTCCATAGTACGTTGGTTGTAGTAATTATACATAACAAAATAATACTAACATTTATGAAACTTTTTTTTATTTTTGATATAGCTCTATTAATTATATCTATACAAAATTCCATTATGATCAACACCTTTATTATTTTGTAAAAAAATTATACTGACCATTAGTTTAACGGATATTATCTTATTCTATTATACCATATTCAATTCCATTTTTTAGCATTTTCAAAACTCGTACATTCTTCCTTTCAACCTATATAACCATGATATAATATAGTAAAATAGACTATTTCAAGTAATTTTCATAAGGAAATTATCAAACTAAGAAAGTTAAATAGGATTAACCCATTAATATAATGATAGCAACAGAACAATTATAGGAGTACAGTAAAATATAGAGACTTAGAGAAATAAAAAAGAAAAAAGGACAAATCTCGAAAAAGAGATGAGTCCTTTTTGTCGTTTAATGATTTACCGACAGCCATTTTGTTTAAATATTTATACAAGTATATTTAGTGGGATTAAACCAACTGAGACACCTATTACATATAAAAGGAACAACCCATAAACAACAGCCATAATAGATGCATTTTTTTTGCTAACTCCATCTTTTTTAAGAAGCAATGCTGCTGTTGTAAACATAGATATTAACAAGAAAGCAAAGATTATAATATTTTCACCGAAGCTTACAGGGATTTCTTTTTTTGCAATAATCATAGGTACGCCTAAGCAAATACAAATGTCAAATATATTTGATCCTACTGCATTAGATACTGCTCCATCTGCATCACCTAATTTAGCAGATTTTATAGATAAAAGTGTATCAGGAATAGATGTACAAGCAGCTAATATGATTACAGAAACAAGCATTTTTGGGATGTTTAATGTATCTGAAATCACTAAAGCAGATTTTACAATAGCATCACAGCTTACCCATAAAAATGCAATGGCGATAACTATCACACCAAATATTTTTGAATAAGGCATATCGATAAAGTCTTCATCTTCACCTTCATCTTCAAGCTCACGCTGCAATTCTGCTGTGTCAGCAATCTCTTCTCCGAGAGTAAGATCTTCTCTGTATTTTTTTGTCTGATAATATAAGGTTATGATGTACCCTATATAAATACATATCAGAACTATTCCTGAAGCAGGGGAAAATTTGCCTATATAAGATGTAGCTATCAATGTTAATATACTAATAGTATAAAAAATCATATCGCGATATACACCAGATCGATCGGCTTTTAACTTTTCTGTTCCTTTGTATGCGAATATAGAAAGCATTGGAATTAATAGGATGTTAAATATTCCTGAACCAGCAATGGTAGGAACTCCTACATCTGCAAATTCCTTATAAACAATTACAGCTACCATAGCTGTTGAAAACTCTGGGAAAGATGAAGCAACAGCATCAAAGGTTGCACCTCTTACAGAGTTTGAAATTTTTAATTTCAATCCAAGCACGTGTAGAACATCTCCTAATTTATCTGATGCTTGATTTATTACCAATGCAGCAGCAAATAGCATAATAAAGGCAATCCATATATTATTGATCCAATCAAACATTGAATAATCCGTTACAAAATACCTACAAAAACTTATAAACAAACTAAAGATTTATAAGTTTAACGCTTTATTCCTTGTTCATAGAGTCCAGTTTTGCCTAAGCTACTCCTGTTTGATATGACTCTCAAAAGGCGTAAATTCCCCACTAACGAATGGGTACATATCAGTAGTATCTTTTTAAGTGATTAAGCTACCGATTTATCATATTTAGGATAATCTCTAAGGTTAAGGCTTGCGTTAAAGTCCCTATCAATTTCTAATCCACAATTATCACATATATACTTTCTATCTGATAATTTTAAATCTGATTTTACATTACCACAACTTGAACACATTTTACTTGAAGGGTAATATCTATCAGCTATGATTAAATCAACTTCATACCAATTACATTTATATTCAAGTTGCCTTCTAAACTCTCTTAGTGATTGTTCCTGTATTGCTCTTGATACTTTTTTATTCTTTAACATGCCACTTACATTCAAATCTTCAATAACAATATACTTTGGTTTGGCTTTCACCAAAGATGTTGTTATATGATGAATGTAATTGTCCCTTAATCCTTTAATTTTCCTATAAAGCTTTTTTAGTTTATTTTCAGCTTTTATAATATTTTTAGTTTTGTGGTATTCGTAACGGTTTTCACCTCCTTCTATTTTAGTTTTATTCATCTCATATTTTCTTGAAATTTGTCTTTGAAGTCTTTTATATTTCTTAATTAACTTCTTCATTTTTAGTGATTTGTTAATATTCTTATACTTATTACCATTACTAATAATTGCTAAATCTTTTACACCTAAGTCGATTCCTATAGGCTCTGTTTCTTTATCTTCTATTTCAATTTCTTCTTCAATGCCAACACTAATCCACCAGTTAAGACCATCAAAAGTTACCCTTGGATTAATATATTTAATGTTTTCACCTGTCGGTATCCTATCTTTTTCACTCAACTTAATCCAATTTAATTTTTGTCTATTTTTCTTTCTACTTGTAGTTAACTTTTCTAGTTTAACATGAGTATCTGTAAATTTTATCTTCTCTATATCTTGATAAAAGCTAGGTTTAGTTCTTTTTTTAGACTTAAACTTTGGAAATTCACTATATCCATTGAAAAATCTTTTATAAGAGTTACAAGCATCTTTAATAGCTTGTTTTGTGATATTGTTAGAATACTCATTAAGCCATTTATGTTCTTCTGTTTTCTTTAGCTGTGTTAGTTCTTTCCTTAAAACGCTATCATTTAAGAATTTACCACCATTTTTATAATTTTCTTTTTGTCTACCTAAAGTCCAATTATATGCCCATCTGCTTACTCCTGCACATTCAAATAATTTAGTTTTTTGCTTGTTGTTAGGTTTTAACATTACTTTATATGTCCTAATCATCACTTCTCAACTTTCTTATCATTGCAGGTTTTAATTTAGCACTATTATCCCAGTTTCTCAGTGTTTGCTGAGTTTTTCCAATTAATTTAGCAAACTCGCCTATGCTATAATATTTCATATTAGCCACCTCATAATTAATTATGAGTATAAAACTATAGAAAATTACAAGATTTTTATAAAAATTTATAAATATATTTTGGCTTTTAATTTACTTCCTTTTTATTAATTTTCAAAGAAAAAATTTTTATAGCTATAACATATATTTTATCAGTTTATAGAGCTTTTCACAACTAAATGTTTAGAATGTATATTGTAAAATAATACAAATTTTACTTATGGTAGCAGGAAATAATAGGGACTGTGTCGAAATATTTCTAATATGGAGGGGTGAAAAAATGAGTATTAAAAAATTTAATCTGAAGCTATTTAAAAAAGAAAAACTAAAAAATATTAAAAAGAAGGTAAATAGAAAAAAAGGGAATAGGTTTTGGAACGATTTAAAAATAGGATATAAATATGGATTAGTTTTAGCAGTTGTAATCATTTTTTTCAGTATTTCTGTAGGTATGACTATTCATTCCATATTTAATATCAATGAAAATATAAAAAAGATTGAAGCTATTGATCAGCGAAGCATTATGATAACTCAAATGGGTTCAATATTTAGAGAAAAGGACGTACAAATAGGAGAATTTATTTTTTATGGACAAGATAGGTATATTAATGAATACGAAAATACAAGAAGAGATTTTACTATTTTATTAGATGAAATTAAACCTATTATGAATACAAAAGAGCTAAAGGATTTGTATGACAATATTGTTATAAACAATAAAAAAGTGCATGCTATTGTACAGCAGGAAATTGTTCAAGCAGTAAAGCTTAAAAATAATGAAAAGCTTATTGCTGCAAAGAGAAAAACATCTACTATTAGAAAAAATACAGTAGGTTTCTTAAATAAAATGAAAGAGATAATAGAGCAGGATCGTCAAGTGGCAATTAAGCAGGCACATGAAGATATGGAAAGAACTGTGAAAATTCTTTTGATTACGTGTATATGTATTGTTCTATTTAGTGTTATAATTATGTTTATGATAAGCAGGAGTATCAGAGACAATTTAAAAAGTGTCATTCAAATCAGTAACAAAGCGGCTCAAGGAGATCTTACAGTAGAGAGTATTGATTATGAGGGAAAAGATGAGATTGGACAGTTAGCTTCTTCTATTAATCAAATGGTGAATAATCTTAGAGGTATGTTAAATGAAATCGTATATGTATCAGGAGAAGTAAATGCTCAAGCGAATACTTTTATGAATATATCAAAAGAAGTAAGAAAAGGAAGTAAACAAATTGCAGCTACTATGCAGCAAATGGCAGTAGGTGCTGAAGAACAGGCAAATTCTGCAACGGATATTGCTCATGCCATAAATAATTTAAGCAAATTAATAGAAGAAACTAATTTAAAGGGAGAAGAGCTTAAAAAGAGTTCAGAAGAAGTATTAACAGCATCAGAGATAGGAAATCAGAATTTATTAATGTCTGTAGATCAAATGGATGTAATCAATCATATGGTTAAGAATTCTGTTAATAAGGTAAAAAGATTAGATCAAAAGACTCAAAATATATCTCAATTAATTAAGGTTATTAACGATATTTCAGAACAGACAAACCTTCTTGCTCTAAATGCAGCGATTGAAGCAGCACGAGCAGGAGAAGCAGGAAGGGGCTTTGCTGTGGTATCTGAAGAAATTAGAAAGCTTGCAGAGGAAGTTAAAAATTCAGCTTCTGAAATAAGAGAAATCGTGGAAGATATTCAAAATGAATCAAGCAGCATGACAAAAGCATTAGAAGATGGATATGCACAGGTAGAAGATGGAACAAAACAAATAAAGGATACAGAAAAATCTTTTAATAAGATAAATGAAGAAGTAAGAAATATGGTAGAAAAAATTCAGCATGTATCTAAAAACCTAGAGAATGTAGCTTATCATAGTGGTGAAATTGGATCAGCTGTAGAACAGGTTGCAGCGATAGCAGAAGAAAACTCAGCATCTATTGAGCATACATCAAGTCTTGCACAGCAGGAGAATAGTGCT
The DNA here is from genome assembly GCF_019203185.1 of Crassaminicella indica. Lineage (NCBI taxonomy): Bacteria > Bacillati > Bacillota > Clostridia > Eubacteriales > Clostridiaceae > Crassaminicella > Crassaminicella indica. The sequence continues at coordinate 1,176,580 of NZ_CP078093.1, forward strand.
ATGCAGTTGATGAAGGAAGAAAATGATAAAATAATTGAAACTATGGAAAATTTAAAGAGCTTAGTAGATTATTTTAAGTTATAAAGGTATATTTTTAGTAAATTTGAAAAATACTTGACAAATAGAAGGAATTTAGATGAATATGAAGAATTCTTACAATGATAGGTAGTCCATAAGAAGATATAAAATAGGAGGTCTTAGTATGGCAATTAGCTTACAAAAAGGACAAAAGGTAGATTTAACAAAAACAAATCCAGGGCTTACAAAGGTGTTAGTGGGACTTGGATGGGATGTAAACAAATATGATGGTGGACATGATTTTGATTTAGATGCTGCTGCTTTTATGTTAGGAGAGAATGGAAAGGTTACAAGTGAGAAGGATTTTATCTTCTATAATAACCTAAAGGATGAAGCACAGTCTGTAATGCATCTTGGAGATAATCTAACAGGTGAAGGAGATGGAGATGACGAACAAATAAAAATCGATTTAAGTAAAGTACCTCAAAATATACATAAAATCGCTTTTACAGTTACTATCCATCAAGCAGAAGAGAGAAATCAAAATTTTGGACAAGTATCTAATGCGTTTATTCGTATTGCGAACGAAGCTACAGGAGAAGAATTGATTAGATATGACCTTGGAGAAGATTTTAGTATAGAAACAGCTGTTGTGGTAGGAGAACTTTATCGCCACAGTGGAGAATGGAAGTTTAATGCAATCGGTAGTGGTTTTCAGGGAGGACTTGCAGCACTTTGTAAAAACTTTGGACTAAATGTATAAAATAAAAAAGGGAGAGCCTTTTATTTTGGCTCTGCCTTTTTTGTCAGATAGATGTTAATGGAGCAGTGGGGTGTAGTTCACGGGATGTATGTTAGGCAGAAATGCGAAATATTTAGCAGGAATTTTTAATAAAAGTTAGAATTAATAATATTATATATAAAGGTTACTTTTGGTTGTAAGAGCAGCCTTATGTTAAGGAGGAGCAATCATGGCGATTAATCTACAAAAGGGACAAAGAATTGATCTAACAAAATCTAATCCTGGACTTTCTAAAATTATAGTTGGGTTAGGATGGGATCCTGCTCAACAAACAAGTGGAGGAGGCTTTTTATCCAGTCTTTTTGGAGGAGGAAATACGCCAAATATCGACTGTGATGCATCTGTGCTAATGCTAGATGCTAATGGAAAGCTTACTAGAAAACAAGATCTTATTTATTTTGGAAATTTAAGAAGTACTTGTGGAAGTGTTATTCATTCAGGGGATAACCTTACAGGGGAAGGAGAAGGGGATGACGAACAAATATTTGTAACCCTTAATATGATTCCTCAAAACATACATAGATTAGTGTTTGTTGTAAATATTTATGATTGCATAAGAAGAAAGCAGGATTTTGGATTAATTCAAAATGCTTTTATTCGTATAGTAAATGGAGCAGACATGAAAGAGTTAATTAGATATAACCTATCAGACGATTATGCAGGAAAAACAACTTTAATAGTAGGAGAAATTTATCGTTATAATGGAGAATGGAAGTTTGCTGCAATCGGTGAAGGAACAAATGATACATCACTTAGCGAAATTGTAAAAAGATATATGTAAGATACAAGGAGGTTGTAACTTATGGGTATTAATTTATCAAAGGGACAAAGAATTGATTTAACAAAATCAGATCCTTCACTTAAAAAGATTATTGTAGGACTTGGATGGGATACTAATAAGTATGCAGGAGGATATGATTTTGACTTAGATGCTTCAGCATTTTTAGCTGGAGAGGATGGAAAAGTTAAATATGATCAGGACTTTGTTTTTTACAACAACCTAGAGGGCGGAAAAGGTTCTGTAATTCATACAGGAGACAATAGAACAGGAGAAGGTGATGGGGATGATGAACAAATAAAAATAGATTTTTCAAAAGTCCCTGAATATATACATACTATTGGTATTACTGTTACAATTCATGAGGCAGAACAAAGAGGACAAAATTTTGGACAAGTTTCAAATGCTTATGTTCGTGTGATAAATGAAGAAACAAATGAAGAAGTACTTCGTTATGATTTAGGAGAAGAATTCTCTATCGAAACAGCTTTAGTTGTTTGTGAAATTTATCGACATAATGGAGAATGGAAGTTTAAAGCGATTGGAAGTGGATTTCAGGGAGGATTAGCTGCTCTTTGCAGAAATTATGGACTTCAAGTAGATTAATAACTTTCATATAAAACCCAAAGCGTTTTACGTTTTGGGTTTTGTATTTAAAAAGTATTTCAAATTATTTATTTTACTATTGGTTTTGACAAATTTTCTTGATACAATTTTTATAAACCAAATAAATTTTGAAGGGGATTCGGCATGAGGTATTTTGATTATTTAACTGATGAGGAGATTAATGCTATTTTTTATTCTCCTCCAGAAGCTTTTCATAAAGATAGTTCAAAAGAAATAGTATCCTATGCTCTTGGTGCAGTTTTATATATGCCTGCTACTAAGGAAAACATTGTAAAGGATATCATACATAAAAAAAATACAGGAATGGTATCTATGGTCATGTGCCTTGAGGATGCTATTGGAGATAAAGCTGTAAGAGAGGCTGAAGAAAAGGTATGTGAAAACCTAAATGCTTTATCTATGGCTGTAAAAGATGGAAGGATAGATTATAAAAATATTCCTTTTATTTTTTTAAGAGTACGGGATGCTGATCAGATGCTTAGGATTGCAGATAAAATAGGAGAAAAGCTTTCATTTCTTACAGGGTTTGTATTTCCTAAGTTTTCATGGAAAAATGGAGAGAACTTTTTTAAAAGCTTAAAAAATATCAATACTATTTTAGGAATTAAGCTATATGGGATGCCTATTTTAGAAACATCGGATATACTTTATAAAGAGACTAGGATGGCATCATTAAAAGGGATTAGGAATATATTAGATGAATATGAAGAGTTAGTACTAAATATAAGATTAGGTGCAACAGATTTTTCAAGCTTCTTTGGTCTTCGAAGGGGTTATGATATGACGATTTATGATATTTCTATAATCAGAGATTGTATTGTAGATATATTAAATTATTTTACAAGGGTGGACAAGGATTATGTTGTATCTGCTCCTGTATGGGAGTATTTTTCAAGTGGAGATAGAGTATTAAAGCCACAGCTTAGAACAACTCCTTTTGAGAAGACTTATGGACAAGAAGGTATTGAAGTTAGAAGAGAATTACTAAATGCTTATTTAGATGGATTGATTCGTGAAGTTTTGTTAGACAAAGCTAATGGTTTTATTGGAAAAACTATTATTCATCCAAGTCATATTACTCCTGTACAAGCATTATATGTGATAAGCCATGAAGAGTATATGGATGCATTAAGCATTATAAAAAATAATGATGGATTGGTTGGAGTAATGAAAAGTCAGTATGAAAATAAAATGAATGAAATTAAGCCTCATCTTAATTGGGCGAAGAAAATACTAAAAAAATCAAAAATATATGGGGTGTATCATGAAGGAGAAAATTTTACAAGCTTGCTTACCAAAAAGACACATTTATAATATACTTAATGATTTACGTGTAGTTATAAATATTACAAAGAATCAATACGAAATTCCTTTGGAGTCGCTTTTTTCAATGGCTGCAAGAAGAAATAAAAAAAGAGGCTTTTTATTTGTCAGTAAAGTTCTTGGAAAGCATATTCCTGTTATTCCACAAATATCGTTACTGACGGGAGCTTTACTTGCTAGAGCATTGATGAAAGAGGTCTATAAAATTGATGACTCTCATACAGAAGATATAGTTAAAGGGATAGTCGATCAAAAAGAATGTAAAAAAATATATGAAAGTATTAGAAAACAGACTATCACACTACCAGAGAAGGCTTTATTGATTGGATTTGCAGAAACGGCTACTGCTCTTGGATATAGTGTTTTTGAAAAACTTCAAAATGTTAGCTATATTCATACAACAAGAGAAGATATTTTAAACATAGCTTCAGAGATTAACTTTGAAGAGGAGCATTCTCATGCTACTACGCATAGATTTTATCCACTAGATAAGGACTTACTTCAGTCAAAAGAGCCTATTGTTTTGATAGATGATGAGATTACAACAGGAAAAACAGTAGTAAATATTATTGAAGCTATACAAAACAAATTTCCAAGAAAAAATTATGTTGTTTTATCTATATTAGATTGGAGAAAAGAAGAGGACATAAAAAGATACGAAGAACTAGAAAAAAGATTAGGGATAAAAATATACACGGTTTCATTAGTTTCAGGAACTATTGAGGTGGAAGGAAAGCCGGTAGATGATGTAGCTATTGAAAAAGAAAATAGAAAAGCTGTAGTAGAGTCGAAAATAAATGTTATCAGATTAGAGGAGCAATATTTTAAACAATTATTATTTTCATCTATAGATAGCCGAGGGAAAATAAATACATGTCCTTATTTAAAGGAGACAGGAAGGTTTGGCATAAAAAGTGAAGCTTGTGAAGAAGTTGGTCATGTATGTAGAAAAATAGGGGAACTTTTAAAAGTAAAAAGAAAAGGAAAAAAAACCCTTTGTCTTGGAACTGGAGAATTTATGTATATTCCTATGAAGATTGCAGCTTATATGGGTGATGGGGTATTATATCATTCTTCAACAAGAAGTCCTATTCATCCTGCTACAAAATCAGAATATGCTATTAAGAATGCTTATTCATTTAAAAGCCCTGATGATCCATTTATCATGAACTATCTTTATAATATTCCTTATGGATATTATGATGACTGTTTTATATTTTTCGAAAGAGAAGTAGCTAAAGAGAGAATGGATGAGATTATGGAAACTTTAAGAAGCTTAGGTATTCCATATATCAATGTGATTGTATGCTCAAATAATTATAAATTGCAAGAACCTAGTAAAATGGGAAGCTATGATAAAGATGATGTTACTTTTTTGTTGAAGGATATAAGCAATATGATGGAAGAGAAGGGAACAAAGGAGCGAGAAAAATTAATTCAAAGTGGTATACATTATTCTGAAATGCTCCCGAAAGAATATAAGCCTACAAAGGAATATATAGATTTATTTCATATTTCTTTAAAAGAATCAGCTAAAAAGCTAAGCTTAGCTGTAGGGGTTGTTGCTGAAAAAATAATAAAAAATAGAGGGGAAAACATTGTTATTGTATCATTAGCAAGAGCCGGAACTCCTGTAGGGATACTTATCAAACGCTATATAGCATATAAATATGGATTAGATATTCCTCACTATAGCATTTCAATCATAAGAGGAAAAGGAATTGATGAAAATGCTATAAAATATATTCTAAAAAAACATCCAGATAAAAGTATTCAGTTTGTAGATGGTTGGACAGGAAAAGGAGCTATTACAAAGGTACTTGAAAAGGCATGCAAGGAATTTGAAGAAAAATACGGCGTTCATTTGAATGATGATTTGGCAGTACTTGCAGACCCTGGATACTGCGTAGCTACATTTGGTACTAGGGAGGATTTTTTAATTGCTAGTGCATGTTTAAATGCTACTGTTTCAGGACTTGTGAGCAGAACTGTACACAGAAAAGATATGATTGGTCCAAGAGATTATCATGGAGCTAAATATTATAAAGAATTAGCTGACGAGGATGTATCGAATCTATTTATAGATACTATTACAAAGGAGTTTGGAGCAGTAAAAGCTTTGGTAGCAGCAGCTATAAATGAAGTACAAGAAACTACGCCAACATGGGCAGGATTAAAGGATATAAAAAATATTCAGAGGGTTTTTGGAATAGATGATATCAATCTTATAAAACCGGGAATAGGAGAAACTACAAGAGTACTATTGAGAAGAGTTCCGTGGAAAATTCTAGTAAAGGATATGAATAATCCTAATTTAAAGCACATTTTATTACTAGCAGAAGATAGAAATGTGCCAGTTGAAATCTATAATGATATGACTTATCAATGCTGTGGAATTATAAAACCTTTAAAAGGAGAAGAAAAATGATCTTTGCAAGCGACTTGGACAGAACATTAATTTATTCAAAAAAATTCATTTCTAATAGAGAAGGTATTAAGCTCATTGAAAAAAAAGATGATGAAGAAATATCTTTTATGACAGAAAAGGCAATAAAAGAGTTAAAAAAATTGAGGGAAGAATTATTATTCATTCCTGTAACAACACGTACTATCGAACAATATGAAAGGATCACACTTTTTCAAGAGGAAGTACCTAAGTATGCAGTTGTTAGCAATGGTGGAAATATATTAATAGATGGAAAAATAGATGTAGAGTGGAACAATTCTATTCAAAGGAAAATAAAAGAGGAATGTCTGCCTTTTGAAGAGGTTTTGCTAAAATTTAAAGAGATTGCATCTAAGGAATGGGTTATAAAAAGAAGAACAGCTGATCAGCTATTTACTTACTGTATTGTTGATAGAAAGAAAATGCCTATAGAAAAAATATATAGCTTCATGGATTGGTTGGAGAAGAGAAACTGGAAGGTATCACTACAGGGACGAAAGCTGTACTTTGTTCCGCATTGTGTATGCAAATGGAGAGCGCTTCAATATATAAAAGAACAAGAAAACATAGATTTTATTATTTCGGCAGGAGATTCACTTTTGGATCTTCCCATGCTTAAACGAGCAGACATAAGCTTTGCTCCTGCTCATGGAGAAATCTATAAAAGCTATAGAGCTGATGGAGAAGCAAAAAATATCATTTTTACAGAAAGGGAAGGTATTCTAGCTGCAGAGGAAATACTAGAAAAAATCAATAGCTATGCGAAGAAAGCAGGATAAATAAGCGGTTAATACCGCTTATTTTTATGTAAAAAGAAAGAACAGGATATTACATTTAATGGAAATATATAAGAATTTATAGAAATTTCGAGCATATGAAAAAGAAATGGCTTTTCTTTCAAAAAATGATAGAATTCTATCGAATTTCACAATTTAGGTACATAGCAATATGGTAATAACTGCTATATACTATAAAATGTGGTGTGTTATATAATTTAATGAAAAATATTTAAACCGTCAGATAATAAACCTATTAAGAAGGGAAGGGAAAAAATGAAGAAAATCAATGAAGTTGGAATACGATTCAAGTTAATTGCAATATTTGTAATTCTTATTGCTTTGCCACTAATGTGCTTGGGAATAAATGATTATTTGAAGTCGGTAAGTGTAACGGAAAGAGAACTAAAGGCATCTTCTGCACAGACAATAGAGCAATTAAATATGGCTATTACAAATTATTTAGATGGTATTGAGATTTTTGTTGGAGTTATGTCTAATGAAGCAGATTTTGGCGAGATTTTTTCTGATCAAGATGAATTAGAAGAAGTAATGGAAAAATTCGAAAATTTTAAAAATATTCGCAAAGATATTTTATCTATATATATAGGAACAAAAGATAAAAAAGTATATCCTCAACCAAGAGAAAGCTATGATCCTACTCAAAGACCTTGGTACATAGAAGCTGTAAAAAAACAAAAACTAATATGGACACAACCATACAAGGATGAGTTTACAAAAAAATGGATTATCTCATCAGCTAAACCTATATATGATGAAAACGATCAATTAGTTGGGGTATTAGCAGTAGACATAGGATTAGATACTTTAAAGGAAATGCTTAATGATGTAAAAATAGGAGAAAGAGGATACCCTTTTGTAATAGATAGTGATGGAAGAGTTATATTCCATAAAAATAAAGATATTATAGGAAAGGAGCTACCTATTGAGAAAGTAGCTCAAGCAATGGAAAAAGAAAAAAGTGGTGTTGCGAATTACAATTGGAAAGAAAACGGAATGATATATGAAAAATTTGCTGTATATACTACACTAGATAAATTAAATTGGAAAATTGCTGTAGGAATGTATATAGATGAAATAAAAGAAAAAACGGATGATATTTTAAAACATGCTCTTATTGTGGGGAGTATTTCTCTACTGATAGCTATAGGTATTGCATATGCATTTGCTACATCTATTACTAATCCTATCAAGACTCTTGTTCAAGACATGAAAAAGGTAAGTGAGGGCGACTTATCCATAAGGAGAAAAATAAAAAGAAAAGATGAAATCGGACAACTAGAATATCATTTCAATAGCATGGTAGGAGATTTAGCTAACCTTACAAAGAGGATAAAGGATGTATCTATGGATATTACAGCATCAGCTCAAAATTTAGCTGCAACTTCTGAAATGACTAATTCATCAGCTGAAGAGGTAGTAGCAGCTATTGATAGTATTGCAAAGGGTGCAGCAGATCAGGCAGTTGATGCAGAGAAGGGTGTTAATCTTACCATAGAGTTAGCTGATAATTTTAATAAACTAGCAATAAATTTCGATCATATGAAAAAGTCTGCTGGACATGTGATGCGTACAAGTGAAGTAAGTATGAATATGGTCAATGAACTAAAAGAAAAAACAGAACTCAATAATGAAGGTACGCAAGCTATTGAAACAGCTATTATTGATTTAGACAACAGGATAAAAGATATAGGAAATATATTAGAAACTATTGATGCTATTGCAGATCAAACAAATCTATTAGCACTAAATGCTTCTATTGAGGCAGCAAGAGCAGGAGAAGCAGGGAAAGGATTTACAGTAGTTGCTGAAGAGATCAGAAAACTTGCTGAAGAATCAAGAATTTCTTCTCATGAAATCAAAGAAATTATTATAAACGTTCAAGAAGAAAGTAACAATACTGTAGATATTATGAAAGAAGTAAAAGAAAGATCTAAAGGACAAACAGAAGCAGTTGCAGAAGTATACAGATCGTTTGAAAAAATATCAAATGAAGTTCATACGATAACAGAGAAGATTGAACAGCTTAGTGATTTTGCAAATCATTTAAAGGAGGAAAAAGATATTATTGTGAAAGCCATAGAAAATATTTCTTCCGTATCTGAAGAAACTGCTGCATCAGCAGAAGAAGTAAATGCTGCTGTTCAACAGCAAGCAATATCAGTAGGACAAGTTGCAACAGCAGCAGATCGATTGGATGAGTTGGCTATGAAACTCAATAATGATATGGAGAGGTTTACAGTTTAGGTGATATAAAAAAACTCCACTATGGATTAAAATAGTGGAGTTTTTTATAAGCTATTAAATTTTGAAGCGTTCTACTTCTTTTTTTAAGTTTCCAGCTATTTCCTCTAAATGAGTTGCCATAGAAGATACTTCTTCTATTGTAGCTGTCTGTTCTTCAACGCTTGCACTTACTTCTTCTGTGGAAGCTGCTGCTTGCTCAGAGATAGAAGCTATACTTTCTATAGAACGAAATACAGATTCTTTATCATGGTCGATCTGTTCGATGCTTTGTGTAAGCTTTTCTACCTGTTGAATATTTTTTTCAACAGTTTTTATTATGGCTTCAAAGGCATCTGTTGTTTGTATAGATGCTTTAGATGTATCAGAAACAATTTCATTTGCTGTAGCCATATTTTCATTAGCACTTTTTATGCTTGATTGCATTTCGGAGATGATATGCTGGATATCTTCAGTAGCTTTATCTGTTTGTTCAGCTAGTTTTCTTATTTCATCGGCTACTACTGCAAAGCCTTTTCCTGCTTCTCCAGCTCGTGCAGCTTCTATAGATGCATTAAGTGCTAAAAGGTTTGTTTGTGTAGCGATTTGTTTGATAGTATTTACAATATCTCCTACTAAGTCAGATTTATTTGATAATGTATTTACATTTTCATTTACTTTTTTTGTAATATTCAATGTATCATTGATTTTCATTTTTAAGTTATATATGGAGTCCATACCTTGTTTACTTGTAGTACCAGTTCCTTCAATGTTTACTTTTACAAGCTTTGCACTTTCTGTAGTATGGTTTATTGCTTGTCCAAGACTTGATAGCTTTTCTATTCCTTCTGATGATGCTTTTGCTTGATCAGTAGCCCCTTGTGCTAATTCATCTGTAGCTTTTGCTACTTCGCTAATGGTTATGGCTGTTTCATTGGCTGCTGTAGAAAGACTTTCTGAGTAATTATAGGTTTTTTCAGAATGATTTTTAATACTTATAATCATTTTTCTAAGAGCAGTTCTCATGTCTAAAATTGCATTTGCCATAATACCTGTTTCATCATTAGCTTTTTGTAAAGCATCATAAGTTGTATCCTCTGATAAATCTAAATTTGCAGTAGCGTTAATTAATTTTGATAATTCTGTGAGAGGATTTAGTAATCTACCTATTGCAATAAATAAACCAAGACCTATTATTATAAAGGCTATGATTGATGAAATTATGGTTTTTTGAATTACAGCATTTATTGTTTTTTCAATGCCATAAATAGGAATACCTACATCTAAAGCACCTATATGTTTTCCATTGATATATAAGGGAACCATAATATCATAGGTCCAAATTTTTTGTACATCTGCATAGAACTTAGAGGTTTTGATATTTCCATTTACTGCTCCATCTTCTGTATAAGGATCATCTTTATAGACTTTGCCGAGCTTTTGACGATCGCTGTGTGCGATTGCTGTAACATTTTTGTCGATGATTATAGCATAGGCTATATTGTCTTGACTAGCTTTTTGTTCAACAATTTTTTGCATAATTTTTTGAGAGTTTATTTGATCATTTGCTACTCTACCTTCTATTTCTTTTTCTATTTCTTGAGCTAGTTCAATACTTTTTGTTAAAAGAGCTTCTTCCATGTTTGTCTTTACTGTATGTATGATGAGTGTTATCAATCCTGCAAGAATTAGTCCAAACATGAATAAACAGAGGATAGTAATTTTAGATTTTAATGATTTAGTTTTAGAATGTTTTTTCATAGGTGCCCTCCTTATAGACAATTTTCTTTATATTTTGATTATACTAGGAAAATGAATACACTTCAAATTGAAATTAGTTTATGATAGTATCAAGATGCAACATAAAAAAATAAACCCCTTTGAAAGTAAAGAGGTTTATTTTTGGTTATATATTATTTTTCATCATCGTATTCAAATTTGTGAATAGCAGTTTGTAATTCTTTGATAATCTCTTCTAAATCTTGTATAGTTTTTACCATACTTTCAATAGCAGCAGTTTGTTCTTCTGTGGATGCTGCTACTTCTTCTGTATTTGCAGAGAATTGTTCTGTAATGCTGCCTACCTCGTTAATGTTTCTAGTAATGATTTCTGATTTTTCATTGACAATTGCTATTTTTTGATTAGTTGTATACAAGCTATTCTTGGTAGCAGTAAATTTTTCAACAATGTTTTGGAATGAGTCTAATACTTCTGCTAAAACAATTTTTCCTGCTTCGGCTTCATTACTTCCTTCTTCAATAGAATATAGTGCTTTTTTCGTATAATTTTGTATAGTGGTGATCAGATCTTTAATATTGTCTGCTGAGTGCATTGATTCTTCTGCTAATTTTCTTATTTCTTCTGCTACTACTGCAAAACCTCTTCCTGCTTCCCCAGCTCTTGCTGCTTCAATAGATGCATTGAGTGCAAGTAAATTTGTTTGAGTAGCAATGTTGTTAATGATATCAACAATATTTCCTATTTCATTAGAGGTTGATTCTAATTGGTTGATGACATTGGAAGAAGAATTAACACTATTTCTAATTTTATCTATTTGTAGAGCCATGGCATCTATTTTTTCTTCACCAATTGATAAAATTGTATTGGTTTGGTCTGCCTGATCTACAACTTTTGTAATTTCAACTTTCACATCTTCTATATTTGTAACTACACTTTGAATACTTTCTGTTGCTTCGCTGATGGACATAACTTGTTTTTCAGCACCTTCTGCAATGCTTTGGGTTGCACTTGCTATTTGTTCTGAAACATCTTCTACTTGTAAGGATACATCTACTAATTCTTTAGTATCTGATAAAACAGATGTAGAGATGGTATTGATTTTACTGATCATTTCTTTTAAATTATCTATCATTTTATTAAAGCTATTTCCAAGAAGACCGATTTCGTCATTGGAATGTATATTTATTTTTTCAGTCAGATTTCCAGAAGAAGTTTTTTCAGCAAGATTTGATAAATGTTGTAATGGAGCAATGAGTCTTTTAACAAATAAGATTAATAAAAAGCCTCCTATTAATAATGAAATCGTTGAGATAAATATTGATTTTTTAAGGATATCATTTTTTGTATGGTCGAGGTTTTTTAAGGAAAGTCCAACATTTATTGCTCCTATATGTTTGCCATTTTCATATATAGGGATTAATATATCATAAGAAAAAATGCCAGGCTTCCATTCGTATATATCACTATATCTTTTTCCTTCTATCGCAGCATCTTTGCTACCTATATCGTCTAAAGTTTTTCCTATACGATTCTTTTCATTATGTGCTACAATTTTTAAATTTTTATCGATGATACAAGCATATAGTATGTTTTCGTTTTTAGTGATTTCTTCAATAATCTTTTGAGTACCTATTTTATTTTTTAGTATATTTAATTGATCTGCTGATATACCTACTTGTACAATACGATTACGATTTAAAGCTACTGCACCATATTTGAATAATTTACCTTTTTCATAATTGCTTTCTCTAATATTTTCCATCACTTCCCCTTCTCCTTTTTCAAATAAAGGAGATATACAATGGTTTTGAGGATAATTAGTATTTAAAAGAAGCTGGTTATTTGAATAGCGTATAGTTCTATTTGCATCAGCAATATTGATCTCAGAGATATTTAAATTAGTAACAACTTGCTGTAAATATTCATTAGAAATATTCTCTTTTTGCCCTACTAAATATGCGACAGTCCTAATTTTATCCTCTAATAATTTTTCTAGGAGTATTTCAGTTGTTTTGCTATTTTCTATTTCTTTTGCTATTTTTTTTGCTAAAAGTAAGCCATCTACTTGTAGCTGCTCTTGCATTTCTTTATTAACAGTATGTATGGATATAGTAGTAGTAAAGAAAACAATAACGACTAATATGCATAAGAATATGCTTGCAAATTTAAATTTGATAGATATATTTCTCTTTTTCAAATTTTTAACCTCCTCTTTATAATTTAAAGTTATTTTGTATTATAAAATATTTTTTAAGAGAATGATATAATCCCAATAGCTATTTGTTTTTTTAAAATACAATTGTTATAAAAATCAAAGATTTTACGATGAATGCATGCTATGAAAATGCTGAATTTTATAGTGTTTAATATATTAAGGAATATTTTTTAGTCATTGAGTCATTGAAGGTCACGCTCCTTTTGAGTTATAAGTAGTGAAACGTATGTAAAATACTTTATCGGATTATTATTTTAACATAAATTTTATGAAATATAAGGAAAAAGCATGATGATAGGAGAGATAAAATTAATTTTATAGATTATTGTGATGAATGGTAGAATATAAAATAGATATGATAATAGGGAGATGATTATTAGTGGATAGATTAAGAAAGCTAAAAGATTATATAAATAGTCAAGACATATATTTAGTAAAGGAGATACTTGTAGAAGTATTGCTTGTATCAAAAAAAGTAAGAGATATATGTATGAAAAATAAATGCGGTCAGTATCATAACAACTTCATGTGTCCTCCTTATGTAGGAGCTTTAGAAGACTTTGCTGATAGCTTGAAAATGTATACGAAGGGGTTTTTAATTTTGGTAAAGGATAAGATAGACGATCCTTTAGATTATAATTCTTTTTATAAATCAGCAGATGTACTGCATGAAATAATGCTGGATATAGAACAGTATGGAAAAGAATTGGGATATGATAAAGCTTTTGCTTTCATAGGAGGTCACTGTAGACTTTGTGAAATATGTGCTGCTAAGCTTGGAAAGGAAAGCTGTGTAGACACTAAAAGGGCTAGACCTTCTTTAGAAGCAGTAGGTGTAGATGTGATTGAAACATGCAGCAAAGTAGGAATCAATATAGAATTTAAAAAAGATGAGGTTACATGGGTTGGATGTTTATTAATATAGGGACAGATGATCTGTCCCTAATGGATTTCTTCAAATAACTTTTGATATTGTTCAATAGTCAATGATTGATGTCCATCACTTAATGCTTTTTCTGGGTTTGGATGCACTTCAATCATTAGTCCATCAGCACCACAAGCAAGGGCTGCTTTTGACATTGGATTTATTAGTTCTCTTATACCTGTTCCATGACTTGGGTCAACGATTACAGGCAGTCCTGTTTCTTTTTTCATTATTGGAACAGCAGCTAAATCTAATGTGTTTCTTGTATAGTTTTCAAAGGTTCGGATACCTCGTTCACAGAGAATAATATTTTTATTACCATATGCTGCAATATATTCTGCTGCCATGACCCATTCTTTGATGGTAGCACTCATGCCTCTTTTTAGAAGAATAGGCTTTTGGATATTTCCTAAAGCTTTTAGCAGAGAGTAATTATACATATTTCTAGAACCGATTTGAATAATATCAGCATATTCTAAAACTATATTCATATTTTTTTCATCCATAAGCTCTGTAATGATGGGAAGACCTGCTGCATCTCCTGCTTCTCTTAAATATTTTAATCCCTCTATTTCAAGTCCCTGAAAATCATAAGGACTTGTTCTAGGCTTAAAAACTCCTCCTCTTAGGATATGGATACCTACTTCCTTTAGTCTTAGGGCTGTTTCTAGTATTTGCTCTCTTGATTCTACAGAACATGGTCCTGCAATGAAAATAGGAGGATTATCTGTCCCAATTTTTAAATTGCCAATAGAAATAGTGATTGCTTCGCCAGTTAAAACTTTTTTATTCATATTCAACCTTCCTAACTTCTTCTTCTTTGAGTTTATTTACAATGTCTTTGATTTTTGTGTGATTAATAGTGAGATCTTTATTGATTTCATAAAGAGGGATCATAACAAAGGCTCTTTCATGCATTCTAGGATGAGGTATGATTAAATTTTCATCATTAGATGAAAAACCTTCATAAAGCAATAGATCTACATCTATTGTTCTCGGACCCCATCTGATAATTCTTTTTCTTTTCAATATTTTTTCAATATGCTGACAGTAGGATAATAGTTTATATGGATCTAAATTAGTAACAATTTCAAGGACTATATTTAAAAACCAATCTTGATCTGTATAGCCTACGGGTGCTGTTTCATAGAAAGATGATATATTTAAAACTTTAATATCTGGGTGTTCTTTTAACAATTGTACGGATTTTTTTATATTTTCTTTTTTATTTCCCATATTGCTGCCGATTCCAAGATATGCTCTATTCATTTCGCTTTCTCCTTATCTCTACACCAAAATAGTCAAATATGCCCGGTACAGGTGCTTCAGGTTTTTTGATGATAACGTTGATTTCTTGTACTAATGGGAAAGCTTTGAGAATTTCACCTGCAATATTTTCTGCTAATGCTTCAATGAGGTGAAATTTTTTATTTGTTACAATATCTCTTATAAGTGAATAGGCTTCTCCGTAGTGAACTGTATCCTTTACATTATCTGTCATGCCTGCTTTTTTCAGTTCCACGTATAATTCTATATCTATAAAGAATTTTTGACCAAGTATATTTTCTTCATGCATTGCACCGTGATAGCCGTAAAAGCTTAAATTTTTCATTATTATTTTATCCATGGCGTATTACCTCTAACAATAGCATCAGCAACCTTTACTGCTCTAATATTCTCTTTTACATCATGAACTCTCAAAATATCCATTCCGTGCATAATGCCTATGACAGATGTTGCGATAGTTCCTTCTACCCTTTCATTTGCTGGCAGGTCTAGTATTTTTCCAATCATGGATTTTCTAGAGGTGCCTAAAAGAATAGGGTAGCCAAGATCATTTAATTCATGCAGTCTTGACATGACATGGATATTTTGCTCTGGAGTTTTTCCAAAGCCTATTCCTGGATCTAGAATAATATTTTCTTTTTTTATACCTGCATCAAGGGCAATATCAATAGATTTTTTAAGGAATACTTTTATATTTTCCATAATATCTCCATCATATTCTGTACCTATTTGATTATGCATAATCACAATAGGAACCTGATATTTTGATACGACCTTTGCCATTTGTGGATCCTTTTGAAGCCCCCAAACGTCATTGATCATATGAGCACCCATCTCTAATACTTTTTCAGCTACAGCTGCTTTGGTAGTATCTACTGATATAGGAGCATTGATTTCTTTTATGAGCCTTTTGACAACAGGAAGTACTCTAGTTATTTCTTCTTCAGCAGATACTTCAGTATGTCCTGGTCTTGTAGATTCTCCACCGATGTCAATAATATCTGCCCCCTCTTTGATCATTTCCTTTGCATGATGTACTGCCTTTTCTATATCTATAAACTTTCCACCATCAGAAAAGGAATCTGGTGTTACGTTTAAAATTCCCATTATATAGGTTCTACTTCCTAAATTTAATGTATATTCTTTAGCTTTTATATCAACTTTCCTTGAAAAATCATAGTACATTATTTTCCCCCCCTAAAAACCTTAAAATTTAATGAGTGCCATGGCTTCTGCTCTAGCTTTTGCATCCTTTTGGAACAATCCTCTTACAGCAGAGGTAATAGTTTTAGAGCCAGGTTTTTTGACACCTCTCATTGTCATGCACATATGTTCTGCTTCAACTACTACGATGACACCGTAAGGTTCTAGCTTTTCTACTAGTGCATCTGCAATAGAGGTAGTGAGTCTTTCTTGAAGCTGAGGCCTTTTTGAAATAGTTTCTACAACTCTTGCAAGCTTGCTAAGTCCTGTAAGTTTACCATTCTTAGGAAGATATCCAACATGAGCTTTTCCAAAGAATGGAACTAAGTGGTGTTCACATACAGAATAAAAAGGAATGTCCTTTACTAAAACGAATTCTTCATGCTTTTCTTCTTGGAAAAATATTTCTAAATGTTTTTTTGGATCTTCTTTAAGTCCTGAAAAAATTTCTTCATACATATTTGCAATCCTTTTAGGTGTATCTTTTAAGCCTTCTCGATCTGGGTTCTCGCCGATGGCTTCTAATATATCTTTTATGGCTTTTTCTATTTTTGGCTTGTCCATTTTAATTCCTCTTTTCTTATATTTTTATGGATAAAATATAATAGTCTTATAAAGTATCATAATAGAAATGATGAAAATTTTCCATCAATAAATGGGTTGTAGTGCATTTATCTAAATCAAAGGTTTTATCTTCTAATTGAGCTACGGGCATTAAATCCATTAAAGAATTTGTTAGAAAAATTTCATCTGCATTATATAAAGCTTCTTTTGTAAATGTACCAATTTTTAATTGTAAATCAAGCGCATAAATCAATTTAATGATTTGCTTTCTCATGATTCCAGGCAAAATACCACATTGGATAGAAGGCGTATAGATAATTTTATCTTTTACAAAAAATATATTTGTACAGCTGCCTTCACTTAAAAATTCATCAGTATTTAGAAATATAGCTTCGTCATAGCCATTTTTTAGAGCTTCTTTCTTCGCTAATATGTTTTCTAAATAGTTGTTTGATTTTATA
The DNA here is from genome assembly GCF_019203185.1 of Crassaminicella indica. Taxonomy (NCBI): domain Bacteria; kingdom Bacillati; phylum Bacillota; class Clostridia; order Eubacteriales; family Clostridiaceae; genus Crassaminicella; species Crassaminicella indica. Next base: position 1,193,990 of record NZ_CP078093.1, read on the forward strand.
TAAGTTAGTTTAGAGTATGGATTTTTCTTTGCAGCTGCAAAGGAAACCATAAATCCTTTTTTATAGCTTTCTTTACTGTACGTATTTTCTCGAGTAGTAATCAATAAATCATATCCAGTTTTATTTTTTGCATAAATAATTTTTACTACTCCAAATAATAAGTTATTAAAATGAATGAGTTGATATGTATATGCTTTTATAAGCTTTAAATCATAGTGTAGCTTAATGTTTAATTCCTTGCAACCATTTTCGAGACGGTTAATATGTTCATCTATAAAGTAAATTTTTCCATTATGAACCTTTAATGTTTCAAAGAGTCCATAACCATACTGAAATCCTTCATCGAAAGGGAGTAAAGCTTCTTGAGCCTTTAATAATTTGCCATTGAATGAAATATACATAGATTCCCTCCCTTATCCTTCTAAAGCTTTTATTAGTGCTTTTGCTTTGTGAAGTGTTTCTTCGTATTCTAAATTTGCATCAGAATCCCAAACAATGCCGCCTCCTGCTTGAAAGTAAGCTGTATTATTTTTACAAAGCATAGTTCTTATGACTATGTTTAAATCTATATCTCCATTAAAGCCAATATAACCAATGGAGCCTGTATAGATATTTCTTTGAGTAGGCTCTAGCTCATCAATGATTTGCATAGCTCGTATTTTAGGGGCTCCTGTAATAGAACCACCCGGAAAAGCTGATTTAATACAGTCTATTATGTCATACTCATCCTTTATTTCTCCTATTATAGTAGAAACGAGGTGATAAACGGTTGGATAAGCTTCTAAATGAAATAACTCTGTTACCTTTACCGAATTTGTTTTTGAAATTTTGCTCAAATCATTTCTTTCTAGGTCTACGATCATTAAAAGCTCAGCTTTGTCTTTTTCGCTAGATAAAAGTGTTTCTTTGTTTTTTGTATCTTCTATAAGGCTTTTTCCTCTTGGGATAGTTCCTTTGATAGGTCTTGTTTCGATGATATTTCCTTTTATTTTTATAAATCTTTCAGGAGAACTAGACACAATATGAAAATCACCATAATCTAAAAAACTTGCAAATGGTGCAGGATTGATCTCTCGAAGACGTTTATATATGGAAATAGGATGTTCATAAATACTGCATGAAAATCTTTGAGTTAAATTTGCTTGATAGATGTCTCCTGACTGAATATAATCTTTGATTTTATGTATAGCTTTTAGGTAATCTTCTTTTTTAAAATTAGATTGTAATGATAAAGCCTTTTTTTCTTTAGAGCTTTCTATTTTGGGCAAAGCTTTGCTTTTGATAATATTTTCAATATCTGATATTATTTTTTCTGCATTATCCTTTATCCCTAAAGCAGCAATAGATACTTCATCGGTTTGATGGTTGATAATAATGATGCCATCATAAAAACATAAAAAACAGTCTGGGATATTTACATCATCTACAGCAGTTCTAGGAAGCTTTTCTATGTGATGGCACAAATCGTAGCTGAAGTACCCTACAGCACCACCTAAAAAAGGAAGCTCGGTTTGATAATCCATTTTATATAAGGAAAAAAGCTCTTTAAGCTTTTCAAACGGATTTCCTGTATAAGTTTTTGTATTATGTTTTTTTGTAATAGTGATTTTTGTATTTTTACTTTGAAATATTAAAAAAGGATCAAAACCGATAAAAGAATATTTCCCCAATTTCTCATGATCCATGCCGCTATCTAAAAAGAAGCTGTATTGCTTGTCTTTAAAAAGCGTATATAATTCAAAGCTGTCATATGAAGTATTTATTTTTTTAATAAGCATTACAACACCTACTTTTTTTGGCTTCTATTAAGAAGTTTTCTAAAATTTCCATTCCTTTTTCTGTTAGAATTGCTTCAGGATGAAATTGAACCCCTTCTATAAGATAATTTTTATGCTTGATTCCCATAATTTCTCCATCACAAGTCAAAGCAGTAATCTCAAAGCAGTCTGGAATACTTTCTCTTTCTATGACAAGGGAATGGTATCTTGTTACTTTTAAAGGATTTGGAAGGTTTTTAAATACGCCTTTATTAATATGCTTTATAGGATGAACTTTTCCGTGAACAGGTTCTTTTGCTTTGATGATTTTTGCGCCAAATACTTGTCCGATAGTCTGATGGCCTAAACATATTCCTAAGATAGGAATTTTTCCTTTAAAGGTTGCTACGACATTTTTACAGATACCTGCTTCGTTTGGCGTACAAGGACCTGGAGATAGAACAATCATTGCTGGATCTAAGCTTTCTATTTTCTCTAAGGAAATAGCATCATTTCTATATACAATAACTTTTTCATTTAAGCATTCTAAATATTGTACAAGATTATAGGTGAAGGAATCGTAATTATCAATCATCAGTATCAAGTAAAAAACTCCTTTCTTATGATATTTAATAGTAAAGCTTAGGTGTTTTTCCTACATCAAACCTTTTGCACTGGTCTACTGCACGACATTTAATACAAGGACGAGATAGCTTATCGCCTTTATAAATTATTTTATCTAAAGGATGATTTTTTGAATCATATCTTCGATGGTTTTTAATGGCTTCTTGTATGAGAGCTTGTTCAATATGATCAAAACCACTGCTTTCTAATAGCTCTTTTGCTAGTTTTGCACCTGCAAAGGCATGGTCAATACCTTCTAAATATTCTTTCCACCTTCCGATATCATGAAGAAGAGCAGCTGCATAGATTATATCTTTTTTTATAGAAAGCTTTTCTTCTAAAGATAATATATAAGCAATTCTTGCTACATCTAAAGCGTGTTGAAGGTCGTGATGGCAAAAAATCCGATCTTTTTCAGCTGCTGCATTTTTGTTTAAGTAATATATATATTTTTTATTTTTAATGATTTTGTTTACTCTTTCCATGAACTTACTCCTATCTAAAATTTCAGCTTCATCTACAATGATGAAGTGGTCTCGTCTATTTTTCGTCAATTATTAGCATCATCTCTTACTTTATTATAGCCACTACCCTTTATTCAATCAATACAACAAAAGTATAGAAACAAGAATAAAAAGCTATGTTTATGCTATAATAAAAGCAATTAAAAATTGAAAGATGAATGTAGGAGAGAGATAATATGGCAAAGATTGAATTGATTGCAACAGCTACCTTTGGATTAGAAGAAATGGTAAAGCTTGAAGTAAAAAAATTAGGATATGAAAAAATGACTGTTGAAAATGGAAAGGTTACTTTTATCGCCAATGAGGCAGCTATTCCTAGAGCAAATTTATGGCTTAGAACAGCAGATAGAGTTCTTCTTAAGATGGGGGAGTTTAAAGCAGTAACCTTTGAGGAGTTATTCCAGCAGACAAAGGCTTTGCCTTGGGAAGAATGGATTCCTGAGAATGGAAGATTTCCTGTTACAGGAAAGTCTATTAAATCACAGCTTTATAGTGTATCTGATTGTCAGGCTATAGTAAAGAAAGCTATCGTTGAAAGGCTAAAAGAAACTTATGGAATAGAATGGTTCAAAGAAGATGGAGCAGAGTTTCCAGTAGAGGTAGCACTGCTAAAGGATACAGTTACATTGACTATTGATACAAGTGGTGCAGGATTGCATAAAAGGGGATATCGTGCAAAAGCAAATCAAGCACCTCTTAAAGAGACATTAGCAGCAGCTATGGTTTTAATCAGCAGATGGAGAGAAGATCGCGTACTAATTGATCCATTTTGTGGATCTGGTACGATTCCTATAGAGGCAGCAATGATTGGAAAAAACATTGCACCTGGGCTTCAGAGGTCATTCATTTCAGAAGGGTGGGAAAGAATTACTAAAGAAGAATGGAAAAGTGCAAGAGTAGAAGCATTAAAGGCGATTAGACAAGATGTAGATATTAATATTTTGGCTTCTGATATAGATGAAAAAGCTCTAGAGATTGCAAAAGATAATGCTTATGAAGCAGGAGTAGATGATAGTATTACCTTTTTATTGCAAGATATGGGAAAAATAAGATCTGATGCTCAATATGGATATATTATATGCAACCCTCCTTATGGAGAAAGACTAGGAGAGAAAAAAGAAGTACAAAGACTTTATGAGAGAATGGGAAAAGTATTTGCTAGATTTGATACCTGGTCTAAATATATTCTTACTTCTGATGAAGAATTTGAGAAGCTATATGGAAAATCAGCAAGTAAAAAAAGAAAATTATACAATGGAAGAATTAAAGTAGACTATTATCAGTTTTTTGGACCAAAGCCTCCGAAAAGTATGCTAGGAAATAACAGAAAACAAAGCTTATAGACTTTCTTTCATTGAGTAAAAGCATAAGGGGGATACAGTAGTGAAGGGTAGAGAGCATATCGAAGAAATAAATATAGATCAGAGGCTTATGCAGTCAGAAATACTTAATATGATAGAGCAAAAGATGATATTTTTTATTTTATATAAAAATCAGTTTGTTTATGTGAGTACATCTTTTGAAGCAAGTCTTGGCTATTCAAAGGACGAATTGAGGCATAGAAGCTTTGAAGAAATTGTGGATAAGGATTTTAAAGATATTCTTAAAGAATATCGAAAGGATGGAGAATTTCATACTATCAAAGCATATAAAAAGAGTGGGCAAGAGATTTGGTTAGATGCATGTATGAAAGCTTCAAAAGTAAAAGAGAAAGAAATAATAATGGTTGTAGCTTGTGAAGTAACAGAATTTATCCAAATAAAAGAAAAATTAAAAATAAAAGAGCAGCAATATGATGATATATTAAATACTCAGACAGAATTAATTATCCGTATGACAACAGAGCATGAATATGTTTTTGTGAACGATGCATATTGTGATTATTTTGGAGTAAATAGGGAGGATTTGATAGGAAACAAGAATTTTTTTCATATTTATGAGAAGGATTATCAGAAAATAGCAGAAGCTATTAATCAAGCAACTATTGATGACCCTTTTATAAATGTAGAAGCAAGGGCAATCAAAAAAGATGGTACATTAGCTTGGGTAGAATGGACAGGATGTATGTTTTATAATGAATCAGGAGAAGCTGTAGCATATCAAGGGGTAGGAAGAGATATTACTGAAAGAAAAAAAACTCAGGAAGCATTAGAAAAGCTTCAAGAAGAATTAGAAATGGAGATTGAAAAACGGACATATGAACTAAATAAAGCAAATAAAGAACTGACATTGATCAATAGCTATATGAGAAGTATTTTGATGAATATGCATGAAGGAGTAGCTGTTGTTGATGAACTAGGAAATTTTAAAAATTTAAACGGGGTTCTTGAGAAAAAATGGAAACCTTATATAAAAGAGATAAAAGAATATTTTAAAAATACGATTTTAAAAGGAAATAATAATGATATTTGTAAAATGCTAAAAGAAAAAAAGTCTTTTTATGGTGTTGAATTGATTATACCAACGAAAAATAAGGATTTACAGTTTTTTATATCTGGAGATCCTATAGATAATTTTGAAGATGATGTTAGAAGAGGGGTAATTATCTTTAGACCTATTGAAGAGGTTCATAGGCTTGTAAACCGCTTGAGTGGTGCACAGGCTAGGTTTACTTTTTCTGATATTATTACAAAGAATAAAAAAATGGTACAGACAGTGGAGATAGCACGTAGGGCTTCTTTGGGAGATGGAAACATATTGATACAAGGAGAGAGTGGTACGGGGAAGGAATTGTTTGCTCAAGCTATTCACAACCATAGCAAACGTTGTAGCGGTCCTTTTATAGCTGTAAATTGTGGTGCTATTCCGAGAGATTTAATTGGTAGCGAATTATTCGGTTATACAGAAGGTGCTTTTACAGGAGCAAAAAAGGGAGGAAAACCTGGAAAATTTGAATTGGCTTCAGGAGGGACTATCTTTTTAGATGAAATAGGAGATATGCCACTTGAACAGCAAGTAGCATTACTAAGAGTTATCCAAGAAAAAAAGATTATGCGTATAGGAGGGGAACAAGAGCTTCCTATAGATGTACGTATTATTTGTGCTACAAATAAAAATTTATTTGATGCCATAAAGCAAGGTAGCTTTCGTGAGGACTTATATTATAGGTTAAATGTTATTGCTATTAAAATTCCTTCACTAAGAGAACGTCGTGAAGATATTCCTTTACTATTTGAATATTTTATAAAAAAAACAGCTAAGCATGGAGATAAAATTTTAAAAAATATGGATTCACAGGTGATAAAGTATTTAACAAAATATAACTGGTATGGGAATGTTCGCGAATTACAAAATGTTGTAGAAAGAATTGTGCATATTGTACGGGATAATTATGTAACAGTAGAGCATCTGCCAGAAAATATTATCAAAGCTAATGATGACGATATGGAGGAAACAGCTGATGCATTAGAACAGCCAATAAGCATTAAGGAAATTATAGAAAGGGAAAGAAAGCTGCAAGAAGAACAATTGTGCAATGAGATATTGAGGCTTTTTAAACAATATAAAGGAAATATCAGTAAGATTGCTAGGGAAATGGGTATTTCTCGCAGTACCCTTTACCGAAAAATGAAAAAATATAAGATTGAAAAGGATATATAAATGCTTTATATTGTTTCAAAGTGTTGCATAATGTTTTGAACAAATAAAAAAAGTGATACAAGTTAATACAATGCGATACAGATTGATATAATTTGATAAAAAAATATCAAAATAAAGAAATAGCAAAAAATGTAGAAAATTATAGAAAAATATAGAAATAAAAGTAAAATAATAGAAAGTCATAGTAGCTATGAATTCTATTATTTTTTTTTATGAAATTTATTATTAAGCTTTAGATTTGGAATAAATTTTGCAATATAATTTGATGACTAGATAAAAAATATGAAATGGGGATAAATTTGGAATAGATTATTACGAAAGAAAAAAGGGGGTATAAATATGCGTAAGAGTATAGAAGAAAAAATAATATACCTAAGAAAAGATATGCAAAACCTTATTGAACGAAAGGACAATCTTTTGGATCCAGAAATCATAAGAATTAGTCAGGAGTTAGATGTTTTATTGAATCAGTATAATATTTATTTAATTAATAAAGGGGTTAAGGGGGGAGTAAAATGAAAAGTATTCAAACAAAAATAATTGTGTTTTTTTCTATCGTATTATTGCTTGTGTGTGGTATTTTAGGGACTATTTCCTATGTGAAAGCATCAGGAACATTAACAAACAGTGTTGAACGTAATTTAGAAAGGATTGCAAAGGAAGCTTCTAAAGTGATCAAAGCAAGGGTGGATATTCAATTAGAAAAGCTAGAAGTAATAGCTAGTAAAACAAGCATTGCTAATCCAAATGCTCCATTAGAAGATAAACTGAAAGCATTAAGAGAAGAAGTAAAAAGAAGTGGTTATTTGATGATGGAGATTGTAGATCCAAGTGGTAAAGCAGTGGATACAAATGGAAAAGTTTATGATTTAAGTGATCAGGAATATTTTAAAAATGCTTTAAAGGGTGAAACATTAATGTCTGATTTGATTGTGAGAAAAGCAGATGGAGCTTTGATTTTAGCTGTTGCTACACCTATAAAACATGATGGAAAAATAATAGGGGTATTGGTTGCTATTAGAGATGGAAATAATTTGAGCAAGCTGATCGAGGATATTACTATTGGAAAAAGTGGTTATGCTTATGTAATAGATCACGAAGGTACTATTATAGGACATAAAGATAGAGCTTTAGTAAAAGAAAGGTATAATCTGTTAGAAATGGTGAAAAGTGATGAAAAATACAAAGCATTAGCTGTATTGACAGAAAAAATGATTGAGAGAGCATCAGGGACTGGAAGATATTATTTTCAAGGGAAAGATAAAATTATGGGTTATGCCCCTATAGAAGGGACTACTTGGGCTGTTGCTGTTACTTCATATGTTTCTGAAGCATTATATGATTTAAATACTGTGAAAAGAGCTATATGGATTATAACTTTTGTGCTTTTAATTTTATCTATAGGAGCAGCTACTTTAATAGGAAGACAGATCGCAGTACCTATTATTTTAGCTACAGAGTATGCAAAACAAATGGCATCAGGTGATTTTACAAAGGATGTACCAGAAAAATTTTTAGAAAAGAAAGATGAAATAGGACAATTAGGAAAAGCATTTGATGAAATGACGAAAAATTTTAGAAATCTTATAGGCAATATGCTTGAATCCTCTCAGCAAGTAGCTGCATCATCAGAGGAATTGGCGGCTACATCTGAGCAATCTATGAAAGCATCAGAAGAAATTGCTAAAACTGTGGAAGAAATAGCTAAAGGTGCTACAGATCAAGCAAAAGATACAGAAAATGGTGCAAATAATGTGCTTGAGCTAGGTCATCTTATTGAAAAAAATCAAAATTATTTGAAAAAGCTTAATAAAGAATCTGAAAAAGTAAATCAGTTAGTTGAGGAAGGGTTGAAAATAATAGAGGATTTAGATAAAAATACAGATGAAAGCAGCAATGCAATAAAAGAAGTCTATGACAATATTTTAAAAACTAATGCAAGTGCAGAAGATATTGGACAAGCTAGTCAAGTTATTGCATCTATAGCAGAACAGACAAGTTTATTAGCACTAAATGCGGCTATTGAGGCTGCAAGGGCAGGAGAACATGGAAGAGGCTTTGCGGTAGTTGCTGATGAAATCAAAAAATTATCTGAACAATCTGCATATTCTACAACCTTGATTGATGAAGCAGTGAATAAATTACAAAGTAATTCTAATATTTCAGTAGAGACAGTTAAGAAGGTTTTGGAATTTATGGATATTCAAACAGAAAGCGTAAAAAATACAGAAAGTAAATATGGAGAAATTACAAAGACTATTCAATCTTCTGAAGAGACCATTAAAGATTTGAATAGTTCTGGAAAGAATATGGAGAAGAAGAAACAAGAGCTATTAGACATTATTCAAAATCTATCGGCTATTGCTCAGCAAAATGCAGCAAGCACAGAGGAAGGAGCTGCAGCAGCACAGCAACAGACTGCTTCTATGAATGAAGTTGCTGATGCGAGTGAAGGATTAGCACGGTTAGCTCAAGAGCTTCAAGAAGAGATCGCTAAATTCAAGATATAGCATAATTAAAGTGAAGGAAATAGTATGAAAATGTAGAATATATTGAATATCGTATAAAACGGAGGAATAGAATAAGTATTGGATGAAATGAGCTTATGGGGGGATGGAGGGGTGCTTGAGCTGTTCAAGAAAAATATAAAGACGAATTTGCTTTTGATAGGGGGATTGGTTGGATTTTTTTTCACTATGTTTTCAAATTTTGTGGTAGGATATATTGTTGGTGGAGCTATAGGATATGCTATAGGATATGAGATAGAAAAAAGACTGCTTTAAATAAGAAAAAGTATTTTGTTATAAAAATAGAGGACTGTTTTTATATAAATGATATTATAAGCACTTAGGTTAAATCTAGGTGCTTATTTTTTATATATCGTAAAAATTCATGCTTGTATATAGAATATAAGCTAAGCTTATTGACAAATTGCTCCAAAAAAAATATAATAAACTGGTTTTAGTTTTAATAAACTTTAAGGTTACAAATACTAAATATTTTTTTCTTTGAGAATAGGAAAAATGATACAATTAATGTTATTATAAAGTAAGGAGGGCTATGAATATGGAATCGTATATTATTGAATTAAACGATGTTTTTAAGACATTTGAAGATAAAGAGGTTTTATGTGGTATAAACTTGTGCATAAAACCAAAAGAATTTGTCACCCTTTTAGGGCCGAGTGGATGCGGAAAGACTACTACACTTAGAATTATTGGAGGCTTTGAACATGCAACGGCTGGAGATGTTTATTTTGAAGGAAAAAAAATCAATGAAATTCCTCCATTTAAAAGACAAATAAATACAGTATTTCAAAAGTATGCCCTTTTTCCACATTTAAATGTTTTTGAAAATATAGCTTTTGGCTTGAAGATAAAAAAGATAGAAAAATCCTTAATAGAACAAAAAGTAAAAGCAATGTTAAAGCTAGTGAATTTAGAAGGCTTTGAAAACCGTAGGATAGATTCTTTGAGCGGTGGACAACAGCAAAGAATTGCAATAGCAAGAGCCCTTGTGAATGAACCAAAGGTGCTTCTTTTGGACGAGCCTCTTGGGGCTTTAGATTTAAAGCTCAGAAAAGAGATGCAAATAGAATTAAAGAAAATTCAGCAAAGAGTAGGAATCACTTTTATTTATGTAACGCATGATCAGGAGGAAGCCTTGACTATGTCTGATCGTGTAGTTGTTATGAGTGAAGGATATATCCAGCAGATTGGAAAGCCGCAAGATATTTATGATGAGCCTGTCAATCAATTTGTGGCAGATTTTATTGGAGAAGGAAATATACTAGGTGGTTTTATGCTAAAAGATTTTTGTGTGAAGGTAGAGGATAAAATACTGCCTTGCGTAGATAAGGGATTTACAAAAAATGAAGCTGTGGATGTTTTGGTAAGACCTGAGGATATAGAAATTGTAAAGGCTGATGAAGGAATGATCAAAGGAAAAGTTACCTCTGTTATATTTAAAGGAGTTCATTATGAAATAGAGGTTCAAGATGAAAGTGGATTTCAATGGATGATTCATAGTATACATATGCCAAATATAGAAGAATATGTGGGTCTTAAAATTATACCAGATGCTATACATATCATGAAAAAGGCGGTGTAGGAATGAAGAAGAAATATCTTTCTATTCCCTATGCATTATGGTCATTAATATTTAGTATTGCACCTATTATTATTATCATGGTATATAGCTTTTGTAAGCGTTCTCCTTATGGCAGGATTGTTTATGAATTTACTTTAGATAACTATAGAAGCTTCATGGAGCCTATTTACTTAAATGTATTGTGGAGATCGATTATTCTTGCAGCTATTAGTACGATGATTTGTTTATTGATTTCCTATCCTATGGCTATGATTATTGCCAGAAGCTCTTTAAAGAGAAGGAATGTACTGATTATGTTATTTGTTGTTCCACTTTGGACAAACTTTTTGCTCAGAACATATGCATGGATGGTTTTGTTGAGGGATCAAGGGATTATTAATCAGTTTTTAATAGGACTAGGTGTGATAGATAAACCTTTAGGATTTTTATATAATGCTGGAGCAGTAGTGCTTGGCATGGTATACAACTTTCTTCCCTTTATGGTGTTGCCGATATATTCTGTACTTGTTAAAATTGATGATAGTTTAATAGAGGCAGCGCAGGATTTAGGGGCTACATCTAGGGAGGTTTTTATGAAGGTGATTTTCCCTTTAAGTATACCGGGAGTAGTATCAGGACTAATTATGGTATTTATGCCTGCTGTAAGTACTTTTGTTATATCTGACTTGTTAGGAGGAGGACAGACTATTCTTCTTGGAAACTTAATACAAAATCAGTTTTTATTTGCAAGAAATTGGCAGTTTGGTTCAGCTATTTCTATGATTATGATGGTATTGATTTTAATTGGTATGGCTATAAGTAACAAATATCAAGATGAGGAAGGGGGAGGATTATGGTAAAAAGAATAATAAAAAGGCTTTATGCTTTTTTAGTATATTTATTTTTATATCTTCCCATATTCCTGTTAATAATCTATTCTTTCAATGATTCAAAATATCGAGGCAAATGGAATGGGTTTACACTTAGATGGTACAAAGCTTTATTTTCTGATCAGACTGTTGCTCAGGCTCTTTATAATACATTTGCAATAGCAATACTTGCAGCAATCATTTCAACGATTATAGGAACGATTAGTGCTATTGCTATACATAAAATGTCACCAAGATGGAGAAGCATTTTTATGAATGTAACTTATTTGCCTGTAATGAATCCAGATATTGTGATTGGTATATCCTTGCTTGCTTTGTTTGTAGCATTAAAGATAAGGTTAGGGTTTATTACACTGCTTCTTGCACATATAACCTTTAATATACCTTATGTGATTTTAGCAGTGTTACCAAAGCTAAGGCAGTTAAATCCTTATCTTGAAGAGGCAGCCTTAGACTTGGGAGCAACACCTATGCAGGCATTTTTCAAGGTAATACTTCCTGAAATTATGCCGGGAGTTATTACGGGTGCATTGCTTGCATTTACATTGTCATTAGATGATTTTATGGTAAGCTTTTTTACGACTGGGTCAGGTGTAAATACTTTGTCTATTAAGGTATATTCTATGACTAAAACGGGGGTTACTCCTAAAATAAATGCTTTATCTACCCTTCTTTTTATAGGGGTTTTAGGGTTATTGCTTTTATTACAAAAAAGAGAAAAAACGAACTAAAGGAAAGGATGGTTGGATTGAAAAAAACTTTATGGCTTGTTGTATTTTGTATGGTTTTTGTTTTATTTACTGGATGTGGAGAAAAAGTCAATGAACAAGGATATTATAGTAAGATCAATGTATACAATTGGGGAGAGTATATAGACCCACAAGTATTAAAGGATTTTGAGAAAGAATATGGTATAGAAGTGAATTATGAAACTTATGCAGGAAATGAAGAAATGCTTGCAAAGGTACAAGCTGGTGGAACAGATTATGATGTGATTTTTCCATCAGATTATATGGTAGAGGCAATGATTAAGGAAGGTTTATTACAAGAGTTGGATTATAATAATTTACCAAATTTCAAAAACATTAGAGAAGAATTTAAAAATCTTCCTTATGATAAAGAGCATAAATATTCTGTTCCTTATCTTTGGGGAACTATTGGCATATTGTATGATACTACAAAAATCAAAGAGGATATCGATAGCTGGAATGCTTTATGGGATAAAAAATACAAAGGTAATATTGTTATGTTTGACAGTGTGAGGGATAATCTAGGTGTAGCTTTAAAAAGACTAGGATATTCTATGAATACAAAAAATATAGATGAGTTAGAAAAAGCAAAGGAAGAATTGATAAAACAAAAGCCTTTGGTAAAAGCTTATGATTCAGATGCTTATAAAGATATGATGGCTTCTGGAGAAGCAGCAATATCCATGTGCTTTTTAGGAGATGCTATGGTGTTAATGGAAGAAAATCCAAATCTTAAATATGTTCTTCCAAAGGAGGGAACAAATCTTTGGTTTGATACGATGGCTGTTCCAATTACAAGCAAGCATAAAAAAGAAGCAGAGCTTTTTATAAATTATTTGATGCGTCCAGAGGTAGCTGCAAAATGTGCACAATTTGTAATGTATGCAACTCCTAATAAAGAGGCTATGAAGCTGCTTCCAAAAGAAATAAGAGAAAATGAAATTATCTATCCAAAGGGAAATTTCTTTGAAAAGGGAGAGGTATTTATAGATTTAGGAGAATTTACAACAGAGTATGATAGAATATGGACACAAGTGAAAGCTTACTAATCTCAAATGTTTACAGTCTGTTTTTATAGAAATAGACTGTAATTTTTTTTTGCAAAGGTAAACTTAAACATTGAGCATGGTTGACAAAAGAAATACCCTCATATATGATAAAAGTAACATTGTATAAAGGGAGAGGTGCTTTATGAAAATTAAGACTAGAGATATGATATTGGTTGCAATGTTTGCAGCACTTATGGCTATTGGTGCTTTTATAAAAATTCCAACACCTATTGTTCCTATTACATTACAGTATTTGTTCTGTGCTTTTTCTGGAGTGTTTTTAGGGGCTAGATTAGGCATGTATTCGCAGTTGTTATATGTATTTATTGGACTTTGTGGAGTTCCGATCTTTACAGGAGGGGGAGGGCTGAAATATATTTACAAGCCTAGCTTTGGTTATTTGATTGGATTTATACTTTGTGCGTATATAATAGGTAAATTTACTGAGAGATTAAAAGAAGTAAAATTTAAAAATATATTTTTCCCAGTTATTGGAGGATTGGTAGCTGTTTATAGTATAGGTGTACCTTATATGTATATGATTATGCGTTTTTATTCAGGAAAGTCAATTACTTTTATGACAGCATTAAAATTTGGATTTTTCCCATTTGTTATACAAGATATTTGTTGGAGTATACTCATTGCTTATACTGCTACAAAAGTAGTTCCAGCTCTTCGTAGGGCAGGATATGTATCTATAAAGTAAAAAAAGAATTTTAGGAGCTAGATAAAATGAAAACCTTTATAACGGAAATAAAGACAAGAATATTAGCTGGTGGAGAAATTACTTATGAAGAAGCGGTAAAATTAATGGCAATTGATGAAAAAGATGAAGAGACAATAAAAGCTTTATTTGATGCAGCAAATATGATTAGAGAGAAATTTGTAGGAAATAAAGCAGATTTATGTAGCATTATTAATGCAAAGAGCGGAATGTGTTCTGAGGATTGCAAATATTGTGCTCAATCTATTCATTATCAAACAGGCGTAGAGGTCTATGATTTATTAGATTATGATGAAATTCTAAAAAGAGCTTTAGAGATGGAGCGGGAGGGGGTAAATAGGTTTTCGTTAGTTACAAGTGGAAAAGGAATAGATCAAAGGGATTTTGATAAACTTATCAAAATTTATGAAAGACTTACAAGAGATACAAATTTGAAAATATGTGCATCTCATGGAATAATATCATATGAACAGGCGGTAAGGTTAAAAATCGCAGGGGTAAACATGTATCATCACAATGTAGAAGCTAGCAGTAGCTTTTATGAGAATATTTGTAGTACTCATACCTATGAAGATAGAATAAATACAATAAATAATGTGCAAAAAGCAGGACTAAAGCTATGTTGTGGTGGTATTATAGGATTAGGAGAAGCTGTAGAGGATCGTGTGAAGATGGCTTTTGAAATAAAGAATTTAGGGATTAAATCTGTTCCGATCAATATTTTAAACCCTATTAAAGGAACACCCTTAGAAAATGTTGATAAGCTTTCTCCTCTAGAGATATTAAAAGCAATGGCTATTTTTAGATTGATTATACCAGATGGAGTTATTCGATATGCTGGAGGAAGAGTTTCGCTAGGAGCAATGCAGCATATGGGATTTAAGGCAGGTGTAAATGCTGCTTTGGTAGGAAATTATTTAACTACTGTAGGAAATAAAATTATAGATGATATAAGGATGATTAAAGAGCAGGGATTTGAATTATAACATATGGTCTACTGAGGCTGTATGTTTTTTATTTTGGAAATATATCAAAAAAATTACAAATTTTTAGAGGAATATTTGTGATTATGGAGAAATTAAATACTGTTGCACTAATGAAAAATGGTATTATTTTACTATTGTCAAATAAAGGGGAATTTAGGGATGGAAAAGTGCATAGGAAGGATTTTAGAAGTATATAAAAATTATTTGGGGATTGATGATAATCAAGAAGCGATTTTGAGATATTCTTTGTATCTGATGATGAGTGCGATTTTGGGGTATTTTTTAGCACTTGCTGCTGCGTGGTTGTTGGGAACCTTTTCATATGTATTTGTGATTATGATTACCATATCAATATTGCGATCTTCTTCAGGAGGGGCTCATTGTGAAAGTATGTGGAATTGTGCAATTTTTGGAATGGTTGTATCCAATGCTTTAGGGCTATTAATAAAGGTTATTGTACCTACTAAGGAGATTACATTGTCAATTTTAGTGTTTGTATTTTTATTTGGGTTATGGAGCATAAATAAATACGCTCCAGCAGATACACCACAAAAGCCTATCAATACTTTTGAAAAAAGGGAAAAATTAAAAAGACGATCACTAGTTATTTTAGTAGTGTGGTGTTTTTTGAATATAGGATATTATATTATTTTCAAAAGGGGTCACAGTATGGTCATAGCATCTAGCTTAGGAGTTTTGTGGCAGTGTTTTTCCATAACAAAGGTGGGATATAAACTCTGGCATAAGTCAGATTGTTTATTAAATAAAATATTGGGAAAATAAGGGGGGATACAAATGATGAGAAGATTACTACAATTATCAGTTGCTGTTCTTACATTTTTTGCAATTACAAATGCAGCATCAGCATGTGCTACTCTTGGTTATCAACCAGAACTACCTGAGCAGTTAAAAGGTATGTAAGGACTAATGGCAATAGAGCAATGCTCTATTGCCATTGGCAACTGGTAAAGAGAAAGGAAGAGTATATGGATATAGTAGAAAGACTAGCAAGTTATTGTATCGAATGTTTTTTTATGATTGGAGCAGGCTTAGGTCTTATAGGAATACGTCTTAAGTTAAGAAGAATAATGCTGATTGCTATTGTACAGGGAATAATAGTACATGTAGTTAGAGCTTTTTATATCAAGAATAATATTCCCTTTGGGACACATATTTTTATAATATTTATGTGTTATGTGATATTGCTTGTATTAATTGGAAAACAAAGAATATTAGATAGTATTATTTCTGGACTGATAAGCTTTTTACTGTTGCTTTGGGGGGAAGGAGTATTTTTATTTCCATTCTTGAAATTATTTCAATTTGACCCAGCGACATTAATGAGCAGACCAGGTGGAACGCTGATAGGGATGTTGTTATCTGATTTTCTTTTGATTGTTGGATTTTTAATAGGCTATGTATTTAAGATTACTATTATAGATTTTAAGCATTTTCATGAAAATAAATGATAAGGATGATTCATATGAAGCTTTCTGTTCGAGCATATATATTGATAGGTTTGATATTATTACAAAGCTTTATGGTGATGTTTTTAACTAATGGTACAATTCTAAGCTTGATGAATAATGTAGTTATAAGCTATAAATATCCATATTATATGGGAATTTTAATAAATATACTTGGAATAAGTGCAATCATTTGTATTTTTTATATTTTACATTTTTTAAAGAGGGAAAAAGAGAATATTATAAAATTAAACAACTCGAAAGAGGTAATAGATGCACTGCAGGGGCAAAAGCATGATTTTATTAATCATCTAAATTTGATTGCTGGAATGCTTCAGCTTGAGCAAAGCAAAAAAGCGTTAGATTATATTTTTAAAATCTCTCAAAAGGTTGAGGGTGTTTTCTCCATTTCTAAAATAGAGAATGTTGAAATAGCTGCTACTTTAGGGAGAAAGTGTACTATTGCAGAAAGCAAGGGGATAAAGGTAGAATTAGATATTACTACTTCTTTAGAGCTTTGTACTGTACTTTTTAATCTAATAGATAATGCTATTTATGAATTAGAGCATTGTAAAGAAGAAGATAAAATTCTTATAATAGATATTGCTGAGCATGATGAAGAATGTGTTATTTTAATAGGAAATTCTTATCCTGTATTACCAGAAAATATGCATGAAAAAATATTTGAAAAAGGATTCTCTACAAAAGCAGGAGAAGATCATGGCTATGGTCTAAATATTGTAAAGCAGATTATTAATAAAAATAAAGGAAGAATAACGGTAGAAAGCTATGAAGGTGTAGGGACGCTTTTTACTATATTTTTACCTATGAGAAAGCACATGGCTAAGTGCTCTTAATCTTTTTCTATATTTATTAAATATTTTCCATTATATGCAAGTCTGAAATTCTTTTCAACTAATCTATGTATGCTACATAAAACTGATTATTTAAATAATATACATTTCTATTGTCTAGCTTTCCATATTGTATATATTTTGCTTGTGCTTTTATTTATGGGAGCGCTTTTTTTATTTTTGTCTATTTGTCTGTACTTTAAAAATCCTATATTTGAATATTTACTTTGGAATTTTCTATAAAAAATGTGAATAAATCATTTATAGTAAAAATTTCATAGTAAGAAATCTATAAGTTTTTTGTCATATCATGGTATAATAGAGTAAAATAAAAAAGAGAGGTGTCTAAATGAGTAAAAAAAAGAAAATTTTAGTTGCAGCAGTGATTGCCATAACCATGGGAAGCATTACTATGCTTAGTGGATGCCAGGCACCATCCTCAAAGGCAGATGGAACGACTGCTAACGAGGTTTATGAAGAGAATAAAGGTAGTGAAGAAACTACATCTAAAGAAGCAGAAAAAGAAGAACAAGAAAATATTGTTTATATCAGTGCCAGCAAATTAAATGTTAGACAAGAGGCTAGAAAGGATTCGCCTATTGTAAATAGCTTTATGAAGGGTACTGGCGTTGAGGTTATAGAAGAACAAACAAATGAAAATGGAGACATTTGGTATAAAGTTTCTTTTGATACAATAGATGGAAAAAAGACAGGTTGGATCAAATCCGACTATACAGTAAAGAATCGTACAGAATTATTGGATGAGTCTTTAAAAATATTAGATTTTTCACCTCAGGAAAAGGTAGATGAATATAAAAATAATCCTAGAGTGAAGGTCAAAGGTGTTTATATGACAGAGCATTCCTTTATAGGGCAGGGCTTTGAAAGACTTTTAAAGCTTGCACAGGATACAGAAATTAATGCGTTTGTTATAGATGTAAAAGATGATGATGGGATTATGCTATTCCCAACAGAAGCAGCAGCAAAATATTCTCCAGAAGCAAATGAAAGAGCAAGAATTAGTGTTGAAAAATTTCAAGAAAGAATGCAAATTTTAAAGGACAATGGTATTTATACTATTGCAAGAATTGTTACCTTTAAAGATCCTACTTATACAAAACAGCATCCTGAAAGGGCTATTCTCGATAAAAGAACAGGAAAAACATTTGTAAGCAAAGATAAGCTAAGATGGGCATCTCCTCATGATAGAGAGCTTTGGAAATATGATATAGAAGTAGCTAAGGAAGCTGCAAAAATGGGTTTTAATGAAATACAATTTGACTATGTTCGCTTCCCTGCATCAAATGGAAATAAGCTTGATAAAGTTTTAGATTATAGAAATGATAGTAAAGACTATAGCAAGCCTCAAACTATTCAGCGTTTTTTACAGCAGGCTTATAAGGAGCTTTCAAAAGAGGAAGTTTATGTGAGTGCAGATATATTTGGACTGGTAGGATCTGTTGCAGATGATATGGGATTAGGTCAATATTGGGAAGCTATAAGCAATGTAACAGATTATGTATCCCCTATGATATATCCAAGTCATTATGCGAATGGAACGTATCATTTATCTATTCCAGATGCATATCCTTATGAGACGGTATATCAATCTGCAAAGGACTCTATTGTAAGAAATAAAAATATAGAAACTCCTGCGACTATAAGACCGTGGATACAGGATTTTACAGCTAGCTGGGTAAGGGGACACATCAAGTATGGAGCTAAGCAGGTAGAGGATCAAATTAGAGCATTAAAAGAAAATGGGATAGAAGAATATTTGCTATGGAATGCAGGTAATAAATACTCTAAAGACGCGCTAAAGTAAATTGACAGTAGATGGATCTCGTGATAAACTAAATCAGATTAACCTTTAAAAATAGTCCAGTGAGGCTAACAAGGGAGGAATAAAAATGAATATGAGTAAAGAAATTGCAAAAAAACTTTTAGAAATTCAAGCAGTAACTATAAAAAGTCCAGATGATTTATTTACTTGGGCATCAGGAATCAAATCGCCTATTTATTGCGATAATCGGTTGACCATGAGTTATCCTAAAGTAAGAGAATTGATTGCAGAAGGATTCGAGAAAATCATTAAGGCAAATTATCCTGAAGTAGAAGTAATAGTAGGAACAGCTACAGCTGGAATTCCTCATGCTGCATGGATATCACAAAAAATGAATTTGCCTATGGCTTATGTAAGAAGTTCAGCAAAAGAGCATGGAAAAGGCAATCAAATAGAGGGGATTGTAAAGAGTGGTCAAAAGGTAGTAGTTATTGAGGATTTACTGTCAACAGGAGGAAGTTCTATGAAGGCAGTAAAGGCACTGCAAAAGATAGGAGCAGAGGTTTTAGGGGTTGTAGCAATATTTACTTATGGATTTCCAAAGGTAGATGATATTTTTAGAGAAGCAAAGATCCCATATAAAACGTTGACAAGCTATTCTGTTCTTCTTCCTATGGCAATAGAGATGGGGTATATAAAAGAGACACAGAGAGAGCTACTAGAAAAATGGAGTAAAGATCCTTATATATTTATAAAATAGTAGGATATGCAAAAGCATATCCTTTTATACTTTTTAAATTGTACTTTGTTATAAAAGTGATTTACTTATCTTTCTAAATTCATTTTTTTATATATTTCTTTTTTTATGTTGAAGTTGGATCCCTATATCATTTAAACTAACTTTTTTATAAAACTAAGAACATAAGAGTATCATAGAGAATATATGTTAAAAGGGGTCAAAACTTGTAATAATTAGTCCAAAGGATTATTGTCATAAGTGTGGACAATGATGCATAATATACAATATGTAGTACATACATTTGAAAGCAACACAATAGGAGGGGTATCATGTCAGTTACTAAGGTTCAGAAGAGAAATGGTGAGATTGTCGATTTTGATAGTGTAAAAATTAAAGCGGCTATCTTTGCAGCGGCAAAATCTGTAGGTGGAAAAGACGAAATGGTGGCAACAAAACTTGCAAAGATGGTGGTTGAGATTATAAATGAAACATATGGAGCGAGTATACCATCTGTAGAAGATGTTCAAGATATAGTAGAAAAGGTATTAATAGAGGAAGGGCATGCTAAAACAGCAAAGGCATATATTCTTTATAGAAAGAGACACGAAGAGATTCGAGAAGTTAAGAATTTATTTATGGATGCAGAAAGAATGATCGAGGAATATGTAAATCTAGAGGATTGGCGAGTTAATGAAAATGCTAATATGGGATTTAGTCTTCAGGGACTTAACAATCATATTGTAGAAAGCATTACTAAAAAGTATTGGTTAAATAAAATTTATAGAAAAGAATTAAGAGAAGCACATATCCGAGGAGATTTGCATATTCACGACTTGGGATTGTTAGCTCCTTATTGTTGTGGATGGGATTTAGAAGCTTTTTTAAGATATGGCTTTAGAGGAGCAAAAGGAAAAATTGAGTCAAAACCGCCAAAGCATTTAGAGTCAGCTCTTGGGCAGCTTGTAAATCTACTTTATACACTTCAAGGGGAGTCAGCTGGTGCACAAGCTGTATCTAGTCTTGATACATATTTAGCACCTTTTATTTATTATGATAATCTTAAATATGAACAAGTAAAAAAGGCTATTCAACGATTTGTATTTAACTTAAATGTTCCTACAAGAGTAGGCTTTCAAACACCTTTTACTAATGTTACGTTAGATATTACACCTCATCCACTTCTTAAAAATCAACCAGTAATCATTGGTGGAAAAAGAATGGATAAAACTTATAAAGAGTTTCAAAAGGAAATGGATATATTTAATATGGCCTTTTGTGAAGTTATGATGGAAGGTGATGGTGCAGGAAGAGCGTTTAGCTTCCCTATTCCAACGGTAAATATAACTCCTGATTTTCCTTGGGATTCAGAGCCTGTAAATGCTATTATGGAGATGACAAGAAAGTTTGGAACGCCTTATTTTGCAAATTTCTTAAACTCTGATCTATCACCTGAGGATGTTCGATCTATGTGTTGCCGTCTAAGACTAGATAATCGTGAGCTTAGAAGAAGAGGTGGAGGCTTGTTTGGTGCAAATCCATTGACAGGTTCTATTAATGTAGTTACATTAAATATGGCAAGGATCGGATATACTGCTAATTCGATGGAAGAATTTAAACGTAGAGTAAGAGAGTTAATGGAGATTGCAAAGGAAATATGTGAAAGCAAAAGAGTTGTTTTGGAAAAGTATATGGATGCAGGATTATATCCTTATTCGAGATTTTATCTTCAAGGGGTTAAGGATAGTACAGGAGAGTACTTTAAAAATCATTTTTCAACAATAGGTTTAAATGGTATGAATGAAGCCTGTGTAAATTTATTAGGTGTAGATATCACAACGGAAGAAGGAAATGAATTTGCTGTTGAGATTATGGAATTTATGAATAGAGTTATTCAAATATTCCAAGAAGAAACAGGAAGTTTATGGAATCTTGAAGCATCTCCTGCCGAAGGAGCAAGCTATAGATTTGCTAGATTAGACAAAAAAATGTATCCAAATATTTTCACACAGGGAAATGATGAACCGTACTATACAAACTCTACGCAGCTTCCTGTAGGTTATACAAATGATATTTTTGAGGCAATCGAGCTACAAGAAAGATTGCAGACGTTATATACAGGCGGAACAGTATTACATGGCTTCTTAGGAGAAGAAATTGATAGTATAAAGACATGTAAAACTTTATTGAAAAAAGTTATGGAAAATAGCAGTATTCCTTATATTACTATTACGCCAACCTTCTCTATTTGTGGAGAACATGGATATATATCAGGGGAACATTTTGAATGTCCTCATTGTGGAAAAGAAACAGAGGTTTGGACACGAGTGGTAGGATTCCATAGACCTGTTCAAGCATGGAATAAGGGTAAGCGAGAAGAATTCAAGGATAGAAAAGAATTTTCCTGTGAAGAAAGCTTAAAGCATCATCAAGCTACTGTTAAATTAAATATTGGTTAAGAAATCTAAGATATTTAATAAAACTTTAAGAAAATAGATGAATTTTAAAGGCAAGGGTTAAAACCTTGCCTAAATTCATGAATATATTAATAATCAAAGAGGTGTTGAATGTGAATATTGTAGGGCATGAAAAAACTTCTTTTATTGATTATCCTGATCAAATCTGTACAGTTTATTTTGTAGAGGGCTGTAATTTTCGCTGTTCGTATTGTCACAACAGCCATATTATAAAAGGAGAAGGTAGAACCATTAGTGAAGAAGAAATCTTTTCTTTTTTAAATAAAAGAAAGAAGTTTATAGATGCTGTATGTATTTCTGGAGGCGAACCAACGCTTTATGAAGAAACATATGCATTAATAAAGAAAATAAAAAAAGAAGGATTATTGGTAAAATTAGATACTAATGGCACTAACCCTAAAATGTTAAAGCAATTACTTGAAGAAGGGCTAATAGATTATGTAGCTATGGATGTAAAAGCACCCCTTCATAAATATGAATACGTTACTAAAACAAAGGTGAATATAAAAGATATAGAGAGAAGTATTGATATTATTAAAAATTCGAATATAGATTATGAATTTAGAACAACTGTATGTAAAGAATTATTGACTAAAGAAGATATATTAGAAATAGCAGAATATTTAAAGGGAAGTAAAAGATATTCTATACAAAACTTTAGAGATGGAGAAACGGTATTAGAGGGAAAAAATCAACTGCATCCATATGATGCAGAAACATTAGAAGAAATTAAAGAAAAAATCGAAGGGCATTTCCAAATTTTCAAGGTTAGAAAGTAAAAATATTGATGTATATAATATAAATTTTATAGATAAACAACTTCACTCACTACATTCAAACAATGAAGGTTCTTAACGTATTTTTTATGAAATTTCAGTAAGTTTTTTTACAAAAGTTATCGAAGTCATTCACTTATCTTTATATATTTCTTTTTTATGTTGATGTTGTTTATCTATAATAAAATATTGAAGCTTAAAATATGTTAATAATTGGAATGTGCTTATGATATAACTAATTGTATTATTTATCAATACCTTCTCGACTTAAAACACCTTGTGTATAGTAGTGTTTGATTTCTCTCATTTCTGTTACTAAATCAGCTTTTTTTATAATCTCCTCAGGACAATATCTTCCCGTAATCACTAATTCTGTAGGATCAGGCTTATATTCCAATAGAGATAATACATCTTGAGTAGAAAGGAGTTTGAAAAATACAGCAATAGTAATTTCATCTAAAATCACTACATCATATTTTTTGCTTTTCAAAATATCTTTTACCTTTTTTAAACCTTCCTGTGCAGCTAGTATATCTTCTTTAGCTGGTTCTTTTGTAATAAAGCAGCCGTGTCCATAGAGAGCTACATCAACATTTTCTAGTTTTTTTAATATTTTTAATTCATTATACTCCATAGACTTTACAAATTGAGCAACAAAAACCTTTTTTCCTGCACCTAATGCCCTTATTGTTAAACCTAATGCTGCTGTGGTTTTTCCTTTTCCATTTCCAGTATAGACATGAATATATCCTTTATTCATAAAACTCACCTCTTTCAATAATTCAAACAGTATTGAGGATGATATCTTTTAGGTCAACTAAATTTTATTTTTTATCATCTATTCTTTTGATAAATATATAATTAAAAAACAAGGCTGGAAATATTAAATACTTTAACCCTTCTACGCTCAAAATACCCCTCAACTCCTATTAATACTTACTTATAAAAGTAACATAAAAACATTTTGTTTTCAATAAATTTCCAATAATAATACTGCTTTACAAGAAATCATAAATTGATTGGATATAAATAACAAAATCAGACACCTGAATCTTAGGAATAATTTGGCTAATTAAACAAATGATTTTTCAATTCACTAAAACATGATAATCATATAATGAAAAAATTTGCTATAATGATAGTGAAATATTAAAAAAATGAAATGGCAAGCAGTAGCCTGTGATAATTTTGGGAGATGATAAAAATGAAAAGATATAAAGGAGATTTTTACAAAAGAGACTTTGATTATGAAGAGGATGCTTATGATCGATTGAAAGCTATGCAAAGAAAAAAAATTTTCACAAATAAATCAACTATGAAAAAATATGAATTTGATTATGAAGAAGATCCTTATGAACCCATTGATAGAGAAGAGTAATCATGAAATAATTTACATTGATGTTATGTGCAATATGTGTTATAGTGTTTACTGTTCTTTAAAAAATGCAAAAAAGTTTTTTAAAAAATATTGACAAGCAGTCAGAAACATGGTATAGTATATTTTGTCACGTGCGAGGAATAAAAGAGAAAAATAAAAAGCACTTGACAGATGAATGGAAATGCTATAAGATATAAAAGTCAGCTCGAAAGAGTTGGTTTGAAAAAGTTTGATCTTTGAAAACTATACAGTGTAAGAAATTAAGCCAGATACTCGTTATAAACGAGAAACGTTCAATTCGAATTCTTTTATTTGAGAGTTTGATCCTGGCTCAGGATGAACGCTGGCGGCGTGCCTAACACATGCAAGTCGAGCGAGAAGCTGTCAATGATCCTTCGGGAGATTTGATTAGTGGAAAGCGGCGGACGGGTGAGTAACGCGTGGGCAACCTGCCCTATACACAGGGATAGCCTCGGGAAACCGGGATTAATACCTGATAAAGCTCTAGTACCGCATGGTACATGAGTCAAAGCTTTAGCGGTATAGGATGGGCCCGCGTCTGATTAGCTAGTTGGTGAGGTAACGGCTCACCAAGGCAACGATCAGTAGCCGACCTGAGAGGGTGATCGGCCACACTGGAACTGAGACACGGTCCAGACTCCTACGGGAGGCAGCAGTGGGGAATATTGCACAATGGGCGAAAGCCTGATGCAGCAACGCCGCGTGAGTGATGAAGGCCTTCGGGTCGTAAAACTCTGTCCTAAGGGAAGAAAACTGACGGTACCTTAGGAGGAAGCCCCGGCTAACTACGTGCCAGCAGCCGCGGTAATACGTAGGGGGCGAGCGTTATCCGGAATCACTGGGCGTAAAGGGTGCGTAGGCGGCCGATAAAGTCTGGGGTGAAAGGCTACGGCTCAACCGTAGTAAGCCTTGGAAACTTATTGGCTTGAGTGCAGGAGAGGAGAGTGGAATTCCTAGTGTAGCGGTGAAATGCGTAGATATTAGGAGGAACACCAGTGGCGAAGGCGACTCTCTGGACTGTAACTGACGCTGAGGCACGAAAGCGTGGGGAGCGAACAGGATTAGATACCCTGGTAGTCCACGCCGTAAACGATGAGTGCTAGGTGTCGGAGGTTCATCCCTTCGGTGCCGCAGCTAACGCATTAAGCACTCCGCCTGGGGAGTACGGTCGCAAGACTGAAACTCAAAGGAATTGACGGGGACCCGCACAAGCAGCGGAGCATGTGGTTTAATTCGAAGCAACGCGAAGAACCTTACCAGGACTTGACATCCTCTGCATTAACCTTAATCGGTGAAATCCCTCCGGGGACAGAGAGACAGGTGGTGCATGGTTGTCGTCAGCTCGTGTCGTGAGATGTTGGGTTAAGTCCCGCAACGAGCGCAACCCTTGTCTTTAGTTGCCAGCATTTCGGATGGGCACTCTAGAGAGACTGCCGGGGATAACTCGGAGGAAGGTGGGGATGACGTCAAATCATCATGCCCCTTATGTTCTGGGCTACACACGTGCTACAATGGCTGGTACAACGGGAAGCGAAGGAGTAATCTGGAGCAAATCCTAAAAGCCAGTCTCAGTTCGGATTGTGGGCTGCAACTCGCCCACATGAAGCTGGAGTTGCTAGTAATCGTGGATCAGAATGCCGCGGTGAATGCGTTCCCGGGTCTTGTACACACCGCCCGTCACACCACGGGAGTTGGGGGCACCCGAAGTCAGCTATCTAACCTTATGGAGGAAGCTGCCGAAGGTGAAATCAATAACTGGGGTGAAGTCGTAACAAGGTAGCCGTATCGGAAGGTGCGGCTGGATCACCTCCTTTCTAAGGAGAAAGGCTTAACTTATACTGTATAGTTTTGAAGGATCAAACCTTCAAAAGTTAATTATGGGGACGTAGCTCAGCTGGGAGAGCACCTGCCTTGCACGCAGGGGGTCAGGGGTTCGATCCCCCTCGTCTCCACCACATGTACTTTGAAAACTGAACAATGCATATAAAATACAATTTTTACTGGTCAAGCTATAAAGAGCATAGGGCGGATGCCTTGGCACCAGGAGCCGATGAAGGACGTGGTAAGCTGCGATAAGCCTCGGGTAGCTGCAAGCAAGCGTTGATCCGGGGATTTCCGAATGGGGAAACCTACTTAAGGTAATACTTAAGTAACCATTACTGAATCCATAGGTAATGGTAGGCATACCAGGGGAACTGAAACATCTAAGTACCCTGAGGAAGAGAAAGAAAACTCGATTCCCTAAGTAGCGGCGAGCGAAAGGGGACTAGCCCAAACCTAAAGAATTTTCTTTAGGGGTTGTGGATATACTCATTAAGAAAGAGGTATTGTAGTCGAAGAAGTCTGGAAAGGCTCACCGTAGAAGGTAATAGTCCTGTAGGCGAAACAAGAAGACTTTCGAGTATACTCCAGAGTACCACGAGACACGTGAAACCTTGTGGGAAGCAGGGGGGACCACCCCCCAAGGCTAAATACTACCTGGTGACCGATAGCGCATAGTACCGTGAGGGAAAGGTGAAAAGAACCCCGGGAGGGGAGTGAAATAGAACCTGAAACCCTATGTTTACAAGCAGTGGAAGTTCTTTTTATGAACGACCGCGTACTTTTTGTAGAACGGGCCAACGAGTTACGGTATGCAGCAAGGTTAAGTAGTTATGCTACGGAGCCGCAGCGAAAGCGAGTCTGAATAGGGCGATTTTAGTTGTATGCCGTAGACCCGAAACCGGGTGACCTATCCATGAGCAGGTTGAAGCGGAAGTAAAATTTCGTGGAGGACCGAACCCATGTCTGTTGAAAAAGGCTGGGATGACTTGTGGATAGCGGAGAAATTCCAATCGAACTCGGAGATAGCTGGTTCTCCCCGAAATAGCTTTAGGGCTAGCCTTAAAAGTTGTGATACGGAGGTAGAGCACTGAATGTCCTAGGGGCCCTCACCGGTTACCGAAGACTATCAAACTCCGAATGCCGTAATCATAATTTTAGGAGTCAGACTATGTGTGATAAGATTCATAGTCGAGAGGGAAACAGCCCAGACCGTCAGCTAAGGTCCCTAAGTACAGGTTAAGTGGAAAAGGATGTGGGATTGCATAGACAACTAGGATGTTGGCTTAGAAGCAGCCATTCATTCAAAGAGTGCGTAATAGCTCACTAGTCGAGTGATCCTGCGCCGAAAATTACCGGGGCTCAAACCTGTCACCGAAGCTACGGCATCCCTTTGGGATGGGTAGGGGAGCATTGTATACGGGTTGAAGCTGTACCGTAAGGAGCAGTGGACTGTATACAAGAGAGAATGTTGGCATGAGTAGCGAGAGGCAGGTGAGAATCCTGCCCGCCGAAAACCTAAGGTTTCCTGAGGAAGGTTCGTCCACTCAGGGTTAGTCGGGACCTAAGCCGAGGACGAAAGTCGTAGGCGATGGACAACAGGTTGAAATTCCTGTACCACCGAAAATCGTTTGAGCAATGGGGTGACACAGGAGGATAGGTTAAGCGCACCGTTGGTTGTGTGCGTCCAAGCGTTTAGGAAGTCGAGATAGGCAAATCCGTTTCGATAATTCTGAGACGTGATGGGGAGCGAAAAACAAGTAGCGAACTTACTGATTCCACACTGTCAAGAAAAGCCTCTAGCGAGATTGTAGGTGCCCGTACCGCAAACCGACACAGGTAGGTGAGGAGAGAATCCTAAGGCGAGCGAGAGAACTATTGTTAAGGAACTCGGCAAAATGACCCCGTAACTTCGGGAGAAGGGGTGCCACGTTAGGGTGCAAGCCCGAGGTGGCCGCAGAGAATAGGCCCAAGCGACTGTTTAGCAAAAACACAGGTCTCTGCTAAGTCGAAAGACGATGTATAGGGGCTGACGCCTGCCCGGTGCTGGAAGGTTAAGGGGAAGTGTTAACGAAAGTGAAGCACAGAACTTAAGCCCCAGTAAACGGCGGCCGTAACTATAACGGTCCTAAGGTAGCGAAATTCCTTGTCGGGTAAGTTCCGACCCGCACGAAAGGCGTAACGATTTGGGCACTGTCTCAACAATAGACTCGGTGAAATTGTAGTACCGGTGAAGATGCCGGTTACCCGCAGCAGGACGGAAAGACCCCGTGGAGCTTTACTGTAGCCTGACACTGGATTTTGGTATTACATGTACAGGATAGGTGGGAGACTGAGAAGCATGCACGCCAGTGTGTGTGGAGTCGACGTTGGGATACCACTCTTGTAATACTGAAGTTCTAACCATAAGCTGTGAATCCAGCTTTGGGACACTGTCAGGTGGGCAGTTTGACTGGGGCGGTCGCCTCCTAAAGAGTAACGGAGGCGCCCAAAGGTTCCCTCAGCGCGGTCGGAAATCGCGCGAAGAGTGCAAAGGCAGAAGGGAGCTTGATTGCGAGACACACAGGTCGAGCAAGGACGAAAGTCGGGCTTAGTGATCCGGTGGTTCCGAGTGGAAGGGCCATCGCTCAACGGATAAAAGCTACCCCGGGGATAACAGGCTTATCTCCCCCAAGAGTCCACA
The DNA here is from genome assembly GCF_019203185.1 of Crassaminicella indica. Classification (NCBI taxonomy): domain Bacteria; kingdom Bacillati; phylum Bacillota; class Clostridia; order Eubacteriales; family Clostridiaceae; genus Crassaminicella; species Crassaminicella indica. The sequence goes on from NZ_CP078093.1 coordinate 1,222,977, forward strand.
TCGACGGGGAGGTTTGGCACCTCGATGTCGGCTCGTCTCATCCTGGGGCTGAAGTAGGTCCCAAGGGTTGGGCTGTTCGCCCATTAAAGAGGCACGCGAGCTGGGTTCAGAACGTCGTGAGACAGTTCGGTCCCTATCCGCTGTGGGCGTAGGAAATTTGAGAGGAGCTGTCCTTAGTACGAGAGGACCGGGATGGACGTACCTCTGGTGCATCAGTTGTCACGCCAGTGGCACAGCTGAGTAGCTATGTACGGAAGGGATAAGCGCTGAAGGCATCTAAGCGCGAAGCCCCCCTTAAGATAAGATTTCCCATGGAGTTAATCCAGTAAGACCCCAGAAAGACGATCTGGTTGATAGGTCGGAGGTGTAAGGGCAGTAATGTCTTTAGCTGACCGATACTAATAGGTCGAGGGCTTGACCAAAATATGCATTGTTTAGTTTTGAGGGTATAATATAATAATCCAGTGGCAATAGCGAAGGGGTCACACCTGTTCCCATACCGAACACAGAAGTTAAGCCCTTCAGCGCTGATGGTACTTAGGCGGAGACGCCTTGGGAGAGTAGGTCGCCGCTGGTTATATTTGGGCGCATAGCTCAGCTGGGAGAGCACCTGCCTTACAAGCAGGGGGTCATAGGTTCGATCCCTATTGCGCCCACCATAATTTAATATTTGTTGAATAATATAGTTTATTTGGTATGCGGGTGTGGCGGAATTGGCAGACGCACTAGACTTAGGATCTAGCGCCTTGTGCGTGGGGGTTCAAGTCCCTCCACCCGCACCATCTTGTTATAAGGAGAAGTACTCAAGTAGGCTGAAGAGGACGGTTTGCTAAACCGTTAGGCCGGGTAACCGGTGCGCGGGTTCGAATCCCGCCTTCTCCGCCAATGTATGAAAGATACCTGTCAAGAAGATAGGTATCTTTTTTAATGATTTTACAGCAAATATACTTTTTTGCTATAATGATATATTATTAATTTATTTGAAAGGAAGTTTTCCATGATTCAAACAAACATAAGAAATATTGCCATTATTGCCCATGTTGACCACGGTAAGACAACTTTAGTAGATGAAATGTTAAAGCAAAGTGGGACTTTTCGTAGTAATGAGCAGGTAGAAGAAAGAGTAATGGATTCTAATGATTTAGAAAGAGAGAGAGGGATCACTATTCTTTCAAAGAATACATCTATTATTTATGAAGGTGTAAAAATAAATATAGTAGATACCCCTGGACATGCTGATTTTGGTGGCGAAGTAGAAAGAATCATGCAGATGGTTGAAGGTGTTTTATTGTTAGTAGATGCTTTCGAAGGACCTATGCCTCAAACAAAATTTGTATTAAGAAAGGCTTTAGATGCAGGATTAAAACCTATTGTTGTTGTTAATAAAATTGACAGGCCTGAAGCAAGAGTGGAGGAAGTTTTAGATGAGGTATTGGATTTATTTATTGAGTTGGATGCAGATGATGAACAATTAGATTTCCCTGTAATTTATGCTTCTGCAAAATCAGGAATTGCAAAATATGAGTTGTCAGATACTAATGAAGATATGCTTCCTCTGTTTAATATGATTTTAAAAGAAGTACCAGCCCCAAAAGGGGAAATAGATGATGGACTTCAGCTTAGGATTTCTTCTATTGATTATGATAAATATGTAGGTAGAATTGGTATTGGAAAAATTACTAGAGGTACTATCAAAAAGAATCAAGAAGTTGTGTTATGTAGTGCAGATGGTACACTTCAAAACTTTAGAGTAAGTAAGCTATATACTTTTAGTGGATTAAAAAAGGAAGAAGTCAATGAAGCAGAGTTTGGAGAAATTGTTGCTTTATCTGGAAATGATGATATAAATATTGGGGAAACTATTTGTTCCACAGATAAAATCGAACCACTACCTTTTGTAAAGATTGACGAGCCTACCCTTGCAATGAATTTTATTGTAAATAATAGTCCTTTTGCAGGGAGAGAGGGGAGCTTTATAACAAGTAGACATTTGAAGGATAGACTTGAAAGAGAACTTTTATCAAATGTTGCATTAAGAGTTGAAGAGACAGATTCTCCAGATGCTTTTAAAGTTTCAGGAAGAGGAGAACTACATCTTTCTATTTTGATTGAAAATATGAGAAGAGAAGGATATGAGCTATCTGTGTCTAGACCTGAGGTAATTCTAAAAGAAGTAGATGGCGTTTTATGTGAGCCTATGGAGCATGTAGTAATCGAAGTACCAGAAGAATATATGGGAACGGTTATTGAAACATTAGGACAAAGAAAAGGTGAAATGACCAATATGATTTCTAATGGGAGCGGAGTTGTAAAATTAGAGTTTCATATACCTGCAAGAGGACTCATAGGCTATCGTTCTCAATTTATGACAGATACACGTGGAAATGGTATACTCAATCATGTATTTGCAGGATACGAACCTTATAAAGGTGAAATTCCAACTAGAACAAAGGGTTCTTTAGTAGCATTTGAAACAGGTACAGCTATAACCTATGGATTATATAATGCACAAGATAGGGGAAATTTATTTATAGGACCTGGAACGGAAGTATATGAAGGAATGATTGTAGGAGAAAATTCAAGAAGTGGAGATATTGTTGTAAATGTCTGTAAACGTAAGCAGCTTACTAATATGAGAGCTTCAGGCGCTGATGATGCAATGAAGCTTGTTCCTCCTGTAGATATGTCTTTAGAGAAAGCTTTAGAGTTTATTGCTGAAGATGAATTAGTGGAGGTAACGCCTGAAAATATTCGTTTAAGAAAGAAAATATTAAATAAAGAAATGCGTGCAAAGGCAGCTAATAAAAAGTAGGAAGTGCATAATTGTGCTTCCTACTTTTTTATAATAATGGGGAAAATAATCTTGCTGCCGATTCTTTTATTTTGTTGATCATAGGTCTTTTTAAAAATTCTTCTAAATTTAATTCTATGCTGTCGCTGATATCTATCAAGAAGTTTTTTTCCATTCCTGAAACGATTTTTTCATCATAGATAAAAGCATTTACTTCAAAGTTTATTTGAAAGCTTCTTATATCAAAGTTTGCTGTACCAATAGATGCAGCAACACCATCTACAAGCATTATTTTTGCATGAATAAATCCTTTTGTATATTGATAAATTCTTACACCTGCTTCTAGTAATTCTTCTATATTAGACATGGAGGCCCAAAAAACAGTTTTATGATCTGGTTTGCTCGGTAAAATAATTCTTACATCTACTCCGCTTAATGCGGCGGTTTTTAAAGCCATCATGATACTTTCTCCTGGGACGAAATAAGGTGTATTAATCCATATTCGATCTTCAGCAGATGATATAATAGAAAAATAAGCTTGCATAATAGATTCCCAATCAGAATCAGGGCCACTCGCAGCAATTTGTATCAACTGTTCTCCATAATAATGAAGCTTTGGAAAATAATTTTTATCAAAATCAATTTCTTCCTTTGCGGTGAATAGCCAATCCATCAAGAAAATATTTTGAAGACCATAAACAGCTTCTCCTTCAACCTTTAAATGACTATCTCTCCAAAAACCTAAATTAGGATCTTTTCCTAGATATTCATCTCCAATATTAAGTCCTCCTAAGAAGCCTATTTGACCATCGATGACGATGATTTTTCTATGATTTCTATAATTTAGTTTTCTGCTAAGAACAGGAAAAGCTACAGGAGAAAAACCATATATATGAACGCCTGCATCTCTCATTTCACGCAAATAACCTTTGCCTAATCTCCAGCTTCCTACACTATCATAAATTACTCTTACCTCTACCCCTGCTCTTGCTTTTTCCATAAGAATTTTTTTTATGAGCTTGCCAATATGGTCATTTTTTATAATAAAATATTCTAAGTGAATATGATGCTTTGCCAATTTTAATGCTTTTATAATGGCTGTAAAGGTTTCATCACCATTAGTTAAGACTTTTAATCGGTTATTTATAGTAAATGGGGCTTTAGAATTGTTTAATATTAAACTAATAAGCCTTTTTTTTACAAAGCTTTCGTTATTTTTAAATAATTCCTTATCCTTTATAGCGTCTCTTTGAATATGAGCTACCTGCTCGAAATAAGGAAAGTCTCTAGTTTTTTTATTTTTGAAAATCTTTTTTTTGCGTACATTTTGTCCCATCAATAAATAGAAGATAAAACCAGCAATAGGAATCAATACAAGTACGAGAAGCCATGCAATAGTCTTTGAAGGATTCTTATTTTCCATAAATATAATGATAGCAATAAATATGGTATATATAGAAAATACAGTACCGATATAGCCTTTGAGCTTTTCTACTACTATAGTGAAGCCTTGCTTTGAAAATAGATCATTTAAGATATTGTGGTTAAGGGTTGTAAATTTAAAAAATCCTTGTTCTTGAATAGTTAGAGCATTTCCGACAATGGTAAAAAGGACAAGGATTAGAGCAATACAGATCCATAATTTATATTTATATTTTATATACATGTCATTCACCGTTCTCTCCACCCAAATATAACTACACTATTATTATACGCAAATTTAGCTTATTTGTTTATCCTAAAATAAAATTGATTTAAATATATATATTTATGATATAATCTCTTTGGTAATAAGTTCAAGAAAGAGAGTGACCTAAATGAAAAATAATTGGCTAAAAGGAACATTATTAGTAATACTATCTACATTTGCTTATGGAAGTATACCAGTAATAACAAAACTATCCTTTGAAGAAGGCTTGAATGTTTCTAGTATACTATTTTTTAGATTTTTTATCGCAGCTATTATTACATGGGGATATATTTTTTCAAAGAATATGCATTATAAAACTAGTTTATCACATTTTCTTTATTTATTGCTACTTGGAGCTGTAGGTTTTTTAGGAACTAGTTTCTTTATATGTAGTGCGTATACATATATTTCAGGATCTCTTGCTACTATTATATTATTTACCCATCCAGCAATGATTGCAGGTTATGAAATGGTTGTATTGAAAGAAGAAAAGGATATCAGAAAGCTTTTAGCATTGATAGTTTCAGGAATAGGGATGGTTTTAGTAGTTTGGAGTGACAATATACACATAAATTTAATTGGAGTTATTTTTAGTTTATTGTCTGCCCTTTGTTATTCTTTTTATGCATTAGGGTTAAGTGAAAAGAGGACAAAGGCGATGAATTCTGTTGTTGTAGCTGGATATGTAGCATTTTCATGTGCTGCTGTGTATTTTATACAAGGAATGCTAAATAATAATATTTTCCTGCCAAGCACATCAAAAGGCTGGATGTATATTTTTATTCAAGCATTATTTTGTACAGTATTTCCTACTATTGCATTTTGTAAAGGAGTTCAGTTAATAGGCTCTAGTACATCAGTAATTATAAGCACCTTTGAGCCTGTAGTAGCTTGTATAACAGGATTTTTTATTCTAGGAGAGGTATTGACCCTTCCTATGATGCTTGGAGGAGTACTTATTTTATCAGCAATTTTTATACTTCAAATTCCAAAGGAAATAAAGATAACATTATTAAACGAAAGTGGTCAAAAGAGATTCAATAAAAATAGAGGAGTTTAAGCTCCTCTAAAGATTCTTTAATCCTTCCATAAGTTCATTAATCACTTCTTTTACAGATGTGATTTTTTCAATTTTATAAACCTTTGCTCCTGCGAAGGCAAAGCCTTTTTCAAAGTTTCCCTTTTGTGCTTGAATAAGTGCATCAGCAATGCAGTATAATGTTTCTTTTGGATTGCATGGCTTTAAGCAGTTTATACATTTGATGCCTTTAGGTTTACCTTGTTCATAAACCTTTTTTATGAAATCATTTCTAATAGCACGTCCGGGCATACCTACAGGGCTTTTAATAATCATAATATCTTCTTCTTTTGCATCAATATAAGCTTGTTTGAATGCATCTGAAGCATCACATTCGTGAGTGGCAACAAATCTTGTAGCCATTTGTATGCCTGAAGCACCAGATGATAATATTTCAGCAATATCCTTTGAATCATGAAGCCCACCACCTGCGATGATAGGAATTTTCCGAGCGTATTTTTCTTCGAAAGGCTTAATGGCTTCTAATACTTCCTGAACAATTTTTTTAAGAGAAAAATTCTCTTTATCCTCAAGCTGTTCAACAGAGAAACCTAAATGTCCTCCAGCTTCAGTACCTTCTACTACAATTGCATCAGGTAAATAATTATGTTTTCTATCCCACTGCTTGCAAATCAACCTTGCTACCTTTCCAGAAGAAACAATAGGGGCTATTTTTGTAAGAGAATCTTTTGCTAGCTCTGGTAATTTCATTGGCATACCAGCACCAGAAAAAATAATATCTACTTTTTCTTTTACAGCTACTTTTACCATATCTTCAAAGTTAGAAAGAGCTGTCATAATATTTACTCCAATAATTCCTTTAGGAGCAAGCTCCTTTGCTTTTCTAATATGATAAGTTAGACCATCTATGTTGGCTTGAAATTTATTCCTGTGATAATGAGCTAGATTGAAGCCTGGTTCAACGCCAGAAATCACACCTATGCCACCACAGTTTGCCACAGCCGAAGCTAAGTTTGATAAGGAGATACCCACACCCATACCACCTTGTACGATAGGTACTTTGGCGATTAAATCTCCTATTTTTAATTCAGGTATATTCATTTCAACACTCCTCTGTAAAATACATACTTAGAATTATTATATACCAAAATATGATATTGTACAAAACATTTATTGACAAAGGAGATTGGAAATTTTAGGTGCTATGGATATAAAAGCAAAAAATATATTATTTTTTTACAGCTTTTATAGCTTTTACAAATTTTTCTGGAGCTTTTGAACACTTTTCCTTTGAAACAGAACAAACGGCAAAGCGTATGCCTTTTTTTAGGGGAACAGCAAAAACAGCATCTTTTGTTAATTCTTCACAGACTCTTTCAGGATCATCACAAGGGATTGTAATAAAGAATCCAGCTTTATAAGGACAAACCTTAAGACCTACTCTTTTGGCTTCTTCTAAAAACGCATTAGCTCTTTCATTTAGCATATCATGTAGTTTTTTTCTTTCGGCTTCTACTTTTTCTAGTAATTCCTTATTTTCAAATATTTTTGTTAAGACAACCATAGCAGGTCGTGTACCATTAGACCATACCCCTCTATTAGAGAATGAATTTATTTGCTTAAATTCTTTTGCAACCTCTTCATTAGAGGATATACCAATCATTGCACCACTTCTCATTCCGTATAGTGTATATCCCTTTGACATACTAAAACCTATGATTATCAATATATTTTCTGGCAAATTGTTAAAGTATTTCATAAAAGAACGAGAATTTTCTCCTGCGAAGTCAATATAAGCTAAATCTACAAATAAAATGATTTTTTTATCTTTATTTTTTGCAGCTGTTTTTAAGACATCTATGACATTTTTCCACTCTTCATCAGATAAACTATATCCAGTAGGATTATGAGCTGGAGAATTTAGTAAAATCACTAAGTTCCTTTGTTTTTCCAAAATGGCATTTACTTTTTCTGTAAAAGAAGATAGGTGGAATTTATCATTTTTATCAAAGAGAGTATAGGTTTTTAAATTCCTATTATGTTCTTCTGCGATGGTATGGTATGGGCCCCAATACCAGTCAGAGGTTAAAATATCATCTCCCTCTTTTGAATAATTTCTTATAGTATGTCTAATAGCACCACTACCACCTGGAGTTGCTACAGCTTCTATATATCCTTTAGGAACAAATTCTTTAAATGCAGCTTTTTTTACAGCTTCTAAAAAGCTAGGAAGTCCTGCAATAGGTGCATATGCTGCGAATTCTTCTGATGGAAGGCTTCTAAGTATATCAATTACTGTTGATAAAATAGATAAATTACCTTCATCGTCCATTAAAGCACCAATAGATGCGTTCACAACATGATTAGAGCCAATTTTTTTTGCCATAGCTTGAGCAGCATTATTCACAGCAAAAATTTTATCATTTCCACTAATCGTTCTTGAATGAGGTGCAACCATAAAAAAAGATTTTGACATAATAAAACCCCCTAAATATGTAGGAATATTTTTTTATTTATTAAAATACATATACTTCATTTGGCTTTAAAATGATTACTTCTGCACTATTCATTTCTTCCTTTAAAATATTAGGATCTGCTTCAATGATAGGGAAAGTATTGTAGTGCATAGGAATTACTTTTTTAGGCTTGATAAAATCTATAGCACGAGCAGCATCTGTTATGTCCATTGTAAAATTACCACCTATTGGTATTAAAGCTACATTAATATTTTCTACCTCTAAAAGCTTCATATCCATAGTAAGTCCTGTATCTCCAGCATGATAAAGCTTTTTTTCATTTACTTCAATTACAAATCCACAAGGATTTCCGCCATAAACCATACCTTTTTCTGTTTCTATGCCAGAACCATGAAGTGCAGGGGTCATTTTTACTGTTCCAAAATCAAATGTTGTTCTTCCTCCAATATGCATAGGATGGATAGTTACTCCTTGTTTTTCTAAGAAGCATGCAATTTCATAGTTTGTGATAACTGTTGCATTACATTCTTTTGCAATGGCTAGAGTATCTCCCAAATGATCTGCGTGACCATGGGTAACAAAAATATGAGAGATATCATTAAAATCAGTATGCTTTACTTTAGCTTGAGGATTGTTGGTAATAAATGGGTCAATTAATGCTTTAAAGCTTCCTTCTTCAACATAAAAACAAGAATGTCCTAAAAATTGAATTTTCATTGAATCACTCCTTTTAAAAAGAATATACTTATTATTAGTATACTATAAACAAAATAATTTATAAAAGTGATAAATAGCTTTGTGAAAGTAAATTTGTTATAAAATACAGAATTATTCTAAATTTTCCTTGCAAAGCATATGTTTTTGGTTATAATATAAGTGGAAATGTAGAAAGTAGTCGAAAGCTTAGAGATTTTATATAGTATATATAACCTTAGAGAGGGGGATAACGTATGGATTATGTAAAAAGATTGATGGAAAAGAGAGAGTTATTGATGGATAAATATATTATGTTTATTCAAAAAAATAATTTATCAGAAGATGAAATAAAAGATAAAAAAAGAATCAATAGAGAGCTTATTCATATAGATTTTGAGATTGAAAAAGCAAAAAAAGAAGCAAAGATGAGTTAAAACCTGAGTGACTACTCAGGTTTTTTTTCAATGTCATCTACGGCTGTATGTTCTACTTCTTTGTTTTCATCTGCTTCTTCAAAGTTTACAGCTTCTTCATTAATTTTTTCTAATATTAATAGCTTTAGCTTATTGCCGCAATTAGAACAGTATTTATCATTTTCATCTACTTCATATCCGCATTGTTCACATTTTATAATCCCTTTTAAAGATTCAATTTTTAATTGATATTCTTTTGTTCTTTCTAGAGTAGCTTTTATTTCTATAAGTGAAGACGAAACCTCTTCATCGACTTCTATATGGGGATCTTTTTCAAATAAAGCATACATTTTTTTACCCAAATCATAATAAAGCTCCTCAATTCGTGTTAGATCCTTTGATAGAGCGATTTTTAGCTTTGTAAGCTCAGTTACATCAGAAGAAATTTCTTTAATGGCTTTTGTACTATCAAGCATTCCTTGTTTTACTTTGTTTAATATATTCATAGTGTTTCCTCCTCAAAATAATATTTACTAAATAGATATTTTTGTAGGTATATATTATTCCTATAAAAATAAAAAAATTTAAGAATCCCTTCCCTATGATTTAGGGAAGGGGTTAAGCTATACATCTTCTTCGGTTTTTTCTTCTTTAGAAGCAGGAAGCTTTTCCATTGTTATGCCTGTAAATCCATAGAACATAGATACTAATGGGTTAATCCAGTTTAACAAAGCATATGGTGCATATGCAAAGGGATGTACCATCAATGTAGTATACATGAAGTTACCGCAGGTATTCCAGGGAACGAAAGGTGAAGTAATTGTACCGAAATCTTCAAGGCATCTAGAAAGGTTTTTTGGATGAAGACCTTTTTCTTCAAAAGCTTCTTTAAACATTCTACCTGGAAGAACTATGGACATATATTGATCTCCTGTTGTAAGGTTGCAGAAAATACAAGTTAGGAATGTAGTTACAACAAGAGAACCTCTTGATTTTGCTACTTTTAACATCTGTTCTACGATTGCATGAAGCATGCCTGTTCTTTCTAAAGTACCCCCAAAGGACATAGCAAGCAATATTAAGGATACCGTCCACATCATACTATCCAATCCACCACGAGATAATAAGCTGTCGATTGCTTTGACTCCTGTTGATGCTTCATAGCCATAATGAGCAGCATATATAATTTCTTTCATACCAGCACCTTGGAAAATATAAGCAAATAAACCACCAAGAAAAGTTCCTCCAACAAGTCCTGGTAGAGCAGGAACTCTAAAGATTACCATAGCAATAACTAAAATTGGAGGGATTAATAATAAAGGACTGAGATTGAAATTTGTATTTAAAGTATCTAAAAAAGTATTAATTAAAGCGGTATCAAGTTCTTTACCAGCGTATTTAAAGCCTAATATTCCAAAAATAACACAAGAGATTAATAAGCTAGGACCTGTTGTAAAGCACATGTGTTTTATGTGATCAAATAGATTTGAACCAGCCATAGCAGGCGCTAAGTTAGTAGTATCAGAAAGGGGTGACATTTTATCACCAAAGTAAGCACCAGAAATAATTGCACCTGCAACTATTGGAGAAGCAATCCCAAGACCTGCCCCAACACCCAGTAGAGCAATACCTACTGTACCAGCAGTAGTCCAAGAGCTTCCTGTTGCAAGAGATACAATAGCACAAATAAGGCAAGTTGCGACTAAGAAGATACCTGGAGAAATCATTTTAAGACCGTAATAAATCATTGTAGGAACAACACCAGATAAAATCCATGTACCGATAATACATCCGATGACCATAAGAATGAGTATAGACTGCATAGCCATTTTAATGGTTTCAAGAATTCCCTCTTCGATATAGGCCCATGTATATCCGGCTCTTTTAGCAACTAAGGTTGCAAATACTATTGATGCCAAAATTGCCATATGAGGGTCTCCTTTAAAAATCTTTAGTGTGCTGATGAGTGCCATGATTAAAAATAAAATAACAAGCATAGCTTCTCCAACTGTGATTTTCCTTTTGACTTCCATACAAATTCCTCCCTTTTTTTGATTAGTGGAAATGTAAAATTCTTCAAGGTTATAATAAGTATAACATTCTACTCGAAAGAAAACAATAAAAATTTAGAATTATCAGAATAAAACATGTTATCAAAAAATTTCCTGCAACTTGAAAAAACTATTATTTAAAAGGATGAAATTTTTATTAAATAATACAAAGTCATTCACTTATCTTTAATATATTTCTTTTTTATAAATTGATTTTTAAGTTATTATTTCAAAATATATGCAGAACATTCAGAACTTTAATATTATGATAGAAATTTGACAAAACTAAAAACATATGCTAAGATACGGGAAAATAAAAAATATTTTGTTGTGTCTTAGAGGTTGCGATTGTTCAATAGTACTATGAAGGAAGGATAGGGAACTGATGATAGCATAGGAAAGGGAACATCGCCGAAATGTATAGATTTACCTAAATCTATATGTTGGGTTCATATTGAATAAATATGAAACTGTCACTGATGAATGACCCAGTTTATCAGTGAGGCGCTATTTCACACAGGGTGAAAGTTCAATTTTGCTGAAAAAACAGCTAAGAGTGCTTTTACTCTTAGCTGTTTTTATTTCTAAGATACAATAGCGACACCAAATGATTGGAGGAGAACTGAATGCTGGTAGTGCAAAAATATGGAGGGACATCTGTAGGTAGTATTGATATGATCAAGGCTGTAGCCAAAAGAGTAGCTGATAGAAAGAAAAAAGGCGATAGTGTTGTTGTGGTTGTATCTGCAATGGGAAACACTACAGATAAGTTAATAAGGATGGCAAAAGAGCTTTCAGACCAACCTAAAAGACGTGAGCTTGATATGTTAATATCTACTGGAGAGCAAGTGTCTATATCCCTTTTATCTATTGCTCTGAATGAAATGGGGTATGAAGCTATATCCCTTACTGGATTTCAAGCAGGTATAGAAACGGAAGGATATCATACGAAGGGAAAAATTCAAGATATTGATATACAAAAGGTAAAAAAATATTTAGATGATGGGAAAATAGTTGTTGTTGCAGGGTTTCAAGGAATGAATGGCAGTGGTGATATCATGACTTTAGGGAGAGGAGGATCTGATACAACAGCAGTAGCAATTGCTGCAAAACTGGAATGTGCTTGTGAAATATATACAGATGTAGATGGTATTTATACTATTGATCCAAGATTATTTCCTACTGCAAGGAAGCTTGATGAGATCAGCTATGAAGAAATGATGGAAATGGCAAGCTTAGGGGCTGGTGTTATGGAGACTAGAGCGGTGGAAATCGGACAAAAATTCAACGTGCCTATTTATGTTGCATTAAGCAACGAAGAATGGCCAGGAACGTATATAAAGGAGTTTGATGCGACTATGGAAAGCAGAGCAATTACGGGTTTATCAGCGAGTAATAAGGATTTGATGGTAACAATTAATCATGTGCCTTATGACAGTAAAAATATATCAAGAATCTTTGGGAATTTGGCTGAGAAGGATATCAATATTGATATGATTAGTCAAACAGCACCTTTAAATGGAAAAGTAAATGTGTCTTTTACAGCTCCAAAAACAGATGAAGATATTATTTTAAATATAATGGAAAATTTAAAAAGAGAATTAAACAATATAGAGATTGATATAGAGAAGAATATTACAAAATTATCTGTTGTAGGGATAGGTATGAGAAGTCAATCAGGAGTTGCAGCAAAAATGTTTGAGATATTTGCTGAAAATGATATTGAATTTAAGCAAGTTACTACTTCTGAAATTAGAATATCTTATACAATAGATACAAAGGATACTAAAAAAGCTGTTGAAGCAATTGCAAGGGAATTTAATCTATAAAATCTATAATAGTGCAAAACTCTTTCGATAAATTTCCAGTAGCATAAAATAAAAAAACGAGATGTGAAATTTTCACATCTCGTTTTAGCGTTAATCATTATTTTGTTATAATTAGGGTGAAGTAAATTACAAATAATGTAATTAATCTACTTTGCTTTAAATTATTTTGTTAAAATAGATAGAGACTACTAGCACGAGAAAATTGGAGGTTTTACTTGTATGGATAAAAAGTTAAGAAATATGTTTAAATTTATGTATTTTATTATACAACAGGTAACCGTTGGAGTTATGTATTGGTTGGTACATAGTTATTATAATGTATGTAATAGTATAACAAATAAACTTTTATTAGGTATTGTTTTCATAGTTAGTGTAATTATCCCTAATATACAAAATAATGATAAATTGATAGAAAATAGAACAGTTATTTTATGTTTAGAAACTAGTATCGCTGTTATAGTATTTAGTATTTTATATTCAAAAATTGGAGTTCCCACTATCATATTTAAATAATATAAAAAATGGTATAGTACCAACGATAGTACCATTGGTTGACAAAAAATATATATTTTGTTAAAAATTTATCATTAAAAGGGTTCCTATTTTCCAATATTAGGTGTATAATCAAAAATAGAGAAGCGTAATATAGGAGGTGCAGATATGGATTACAAATTTATTCAAATGGTGCAGCAAGAAAGAATTGCTGTTTTAAAACTAAATAGACCAAAAGCATTGAATGCATTGAACTCTGAAGTTTTAAAGGAATTAGAATTAGCAGTAGACCAATTAGAGGCAGATAACAATGTAGATGTGGTTATTATAACAGGAGAAGGAAAAGCTTTTGTTGCTGGAGCAGATATTTCAGAAATGAAGGATTTAGGAGCAGAAGAAGGTAGAGTATTTGGAAATTTGGGACAGAGAGTATTCAGAAAAATCGAAAAAATGGAAAAACCTGTGATTGCTGCAGTCAATGGTTTTGCTTTAGGTGGTGGATGCGAATTAGCAATGTGTTGTGATATACGTATAGCTAGCAAGAAAGCAAAATTTGGGCAGCCTGAAGTAGGATTAGGGATTATACCAGGATTTTCTGGAACGCAAAGACTTCCAAGACTTGTAGGAATAGCTAAAGCTAAGGAGTTAATTTTTACAGGGGATATAATAAAAGCAGAAGAAGCTGAAAGAATTGGTCTTGTCAATAAGGTTGTAGACCCTGAAGAATTGATGAATGAAGCGATGGATTTAGCAAAGAGAATTGCTAAAAATGCTCAAAGGGCTGTAAGATATGCTAATATTGCAATCAATAGAGGTGTTGAGACAGATATTGAAACAGGCATTGAAATAGAGGCTGATTTATTTGGATTATGTTTTGCTACAAAGGATCAAAAGGAAGGTATGACTGCTTTTGTAGAGAAGAGAAAAGCAGTATTTAAAGGAGAATAAAATTTAGTTTTATCATAAATATTTACATAGAGGGGGTCATTTTATGAAAAAAATTGGTGTTTTAGGAACAGGAACAATGGGTGCTGGGATTATCCAAGTATTTGCACAAAAAGGTTATGAAGTTTATATGAGAGCTAGAAGACAAGAATCTATAGACAGAGGAATAAAAACAGTTACAAAGAACCTAGATAGAAGCGTTAAAAAAGGTAAAATGACAGAAGCGCAAAAGGAAGAGATTTTAGGAAGAATTCACGGTTCTACAGAGCTTGAAATTATCAAGGATTGTGATTTAATTATCGAAGCTGCTACAGAAAATATGGAGGCTAAGAAAAAATTATTTGCAGAAATTGATGAGTTAGTAAGACCTGAAGTAATATTAGCTACAAATACATCATCTCTTTCTATTACAGAAATTGCAGCAGCAACTAATAGACCAGATAAAGTAATTGGTATGCACTTTTTCAATCCAGTACCAGTAATGAAGCTTGTTGAAATCATAAAAGGTCTTGCAACTTCAGAAGAAACAAAAGCTACTATTGTAGAGCTTACAAAAGAAATTGGGAAAACTCCAGTAGAAGTTGAAGAAGCACCAGGCTTTGTTGTAAATAGAATATTGATTCCTATGATAAATGAAGCAGTAGGTATTTTAGCTGATGGTGTTGCAAAGGCTGAAGATATTGATGAAGCAATGAAACTAGGTGCAAACCATCCAATAGGACCTTTAGCTTTAGCAGATTTGATTGGGAATGATGTGTGCTTAGCAATCATGGAAGTATTATACAATGAATTTGGTGATTCAAAATACAGACCACACACATTGCTTAGAAAAATGGTTAGAGGCAATTTATTAGGAAGAAAAACAGGTAAAGGCTTCTACGATTATAGTAAATAAAAAATTTAAGCTCCCTTTGTGGGAGCTTCTTTAGTTTTTTGGGGATTTGTAATATAATTTTAACTTAATGAATATAATGATTGTGATACAATGATTTCAGAAAACCTCTGAAAGGAGAATGGCATGAAAACTTTTTTAAAAATATTTGCAATCGCTTTTTTGTGTTTTATTATAGCTATAGGAGTTGGTGTATGGGTATTTTCTAAGTTTTACAAGCCTCCTACAGATGTGGTAGTAAGTGATAGAGGGAAGATAGAAAATACAGAAATTGTAGACAGTAAAAAAGAGCAAGTAGTAGAAGAGGAAAAAAGCGAGCTAGAAAAACTGATTGAAAATAGTAAAAGAATAAATGTTTTATTATTAGGTATGGAAGGAGCAAGAACAGATACAATTGTTTTTGCAAGCTTTGACCCTGAAAGCAAAAATGTTGATTTAGTATCTATACCGAGAGATACTTATTATGCTCGGAGAGGATATAATGCTCCTGAAGAGAAGAAAATAAATGCTGTTTATGGAGATCATGGCATAAAAGGTACTATGAGTGCCGTTAGCAATGTATTAGGAGGTGTACCTATTCATCATTATGTGAAGGTAACTTATTCAGGAGTAGAAAGAATTGTAAACTCCCTAGGAGGAGTAAAAGTAAATATTCCTATGAATATGGACTATGATGATCCTTACGCTAAGCCTCCACTGCATATTCATCTTAAAAAAGGAGTACAAGTTCTCGATGGAAAACACGCTATACAATTTTTAAGATTTAGAAAAGGAAATAATGGTGGAGGATATCCAGACGGAGATTTAGGACGTATAAAAGGACAACAGCAATTTATGAAAGCGGCAATAGAAAAGGCACTAGGCTTTAGACTTCCAGTTGTTGCTAATACTGTTTTTAAATATGTAAAAACAGATATGGATTTATCAGATATTGGAATACTGGCAAAAAATGCTTTGGGAATGACAAAAGAAAATTTAAAAGCTTATTCTCTTCCAGGGAGAGCATCAAGTCAAAACCATTTATCTTATTTTATACATGATCCAAATGCAGTAGAAAATTTAATAAAAGAAATATATAGTCGTCAAAAGCTATAAAGGAGCAGTATTTGCTGCTCTTTTATGGTTTATAAAAATAGGGGTATAGATAAAATGTGATAATTTGGAAATAATAAATTATAAAAGCATTAGAAGGTTTTTTGCATAAAATGTAGAATAATTATTTTTGATATCACAAATAGGAGTGAAATCAAATGAAAAAAGGAAATATAAGTGCATTTTTAGGAATTTTAGTTGTTGTTGCTGTGGTAAGTGGTGTTATCACTTCGTTTATGCTATTTAATAAACAAAAGGAAAGTATTAAGTTATCGGATAATATAACAGACCCAGTGATAAAGGATGACAAAGAAGAGGCTAGTATAAATATGGATGAAATACTAGCTGGAGTAGATGAAATGTATTTAGAATCTTATTTAGGGTCTAGTCATATTATAGAAATAAATGATAAAGACCTAGCTTCAATTGTTGATCGATTAAAAAGCTTAGAATTGAAGTTGTTAATGAAAGCAGATAATGCAGAGGAAAATATAGAAGTATATAATGACTGTTTGTATGCTATTCACATTAAGAATAAGAATATAAAAATAAAAGTAAACGAAAAATATGTAATGGTTGAGGACGTGCAAGGGGAAACCCATTTGTTTGAAGGAGACTTAGAGCAATTAAAGGCTTTGAATGAAGCATTAAGAGCTATTTACATGGAGCAATACAAGACTAGTGAATTGTTTGAAAATGTTAAGCTTATATGTATTGAAGCGAAAGATGAAGAAAAAAGATGGATATTAAATGAAGAAGGCGCAGAAAAGCTTCTAAAAACTATCCATTTAATAGCTCCTGTTGATGGAAAAGAAATGGCAAGCACTCCTTGCAGCTATCCAGACTATGTAGTTACTATAGAAACGGAAGATCAAAAGTATATAATGCATATTGTAGATGAAGAAATTCTTGCATTAGATACATCGGATAATTTTGTTTATTATGAATATGATAAGAAATTATGGGATTATATTCATGAAAACTATGCTGTAGCATTTAGGAAAGATAGCAATGACTTTAAGTATTTGCTAAAGAGCTCTAAAATTATTGTAGATGATAAAGAAAACTTGTTTGATTTTGAAGATGATACTTATTATACTTTAGAAATACCAAGATGGCTTATGAAATCAAAAACAAAAGAAGTTGAAGAAATTCCTAATGATGAAGCTTTAAAGTATAGTATGCAGTTTATAGTTGATGGAGAGGCTATAGAAGTAAAAATATATGAAAACTATATAGCCTACAAAGGGAAAAATTATTATAGTGAAAAAATTAGTGAAATAATAAAAGGTGCATTAAGCGTATAAAAAAGGTTAAGGAGGATTCCTTAACCTTTTTTATTTAAAAGCATTTGTCCAACCTTATATATATCCCCTGCACCCATTGTTAATACTAAATCTTTTGGCTGAGCTTTGTCTTTTACATAGGCTACTATTTTTTCAAAATTATCCATGTATATGACATTCTTGTTGTAGGATTTTATTTTTTTTACTAAATCCTTTGAATGAATTTCTCCTGTATCCTTTTCTCTTGCTGCATAAATATCTGCAATAATAATTTTATCTGCTTGATCAAAAGAATTAGCGAAATCATTTAATAGTGCTTTTGTACGAGTATAAGTATGAGGTTGGAATATACACCATAATTTATTATGAGGAACTTTAGCTGCTGCTTTTAAAGTTGCTTTTATTTCTGTAGGATGATGGGCATAATCATCAACGATAGTAATATCACCTAATTTGCCTAATATGTCAAAGCGTCTATGTGTTCCGTGGAAATTTTTTAAGTTTTTGATTATTTTTTCTATAGGCACTCCTAAAGAATGACAGCAAGCAATAGCAGCTAGAGCATTGTTTACATTATGTTTACCAGGGATATTTAATGAAAAACTTCCTAAAAATGAATTTTTATGAAATACATCAAAATCTGCAAAACCATTTTCATTAAAATGGATATTTTCTGTCCAATAATCACAAGATGCGTCAGAACCGTAGGTAATGATTGGACAATCAACACTAGAGAGCACTTTTTCAACGTTTGGATCATCTTTAAAAGCAATCAATAAGCCACTCTTTGGAATAAGTCTTGCAAATGCTGTGAAGGTATCTACGATATGATCTATATCCTTAAAATAATCTAGATGATCTTTATCAATATTAAGTATAATCCCGATACTAGGGAAAAATTTTAAGAAGCTTCCTACATATTCACAAGCTTCTGTAACAAAATATTCACGATTTCCTACTTTAACATTTCCTCCTATTTGGTCTAATTCTCCTCCAATAAGGATTGTAGGATCAAAATCGCTATATTCTAAAATGATAGAAATCATAGAAGTGGTTGTTGTTTTTCCGTGTGTTCCTGAAACAGCAATGCTTTTTTTAAATTTTTTCATCAAAAGTCCTAATATTTCGGCCCTTGAAACAATAGGAATATTTTTTTTCTTTGCTTTTACAAGCTCTGGATTATCACTCTTTATGGCGGCAGTATAAACAACTAAATCACAGGAAGGTAAATTATGTGCATTATGTCCGATATAAATTTTTGCCCCTTTTTTTGAAAGCTTTTCAGTAATACTAGAAGCTTTCATGTCAGATCCAGATACTTCATAGCCAAAGGTAAGGAGTACTTCAGCAATTGCACTCATGCTTATTCCACCAATACCAATAAAATAGATATGATTTACATCATGTTTGTCTAAATCAAAATCAACCATAAAAAATTCTCCTTTAATGAAAATTTAATTTTTACTATTATTACCATATTCATATAAATCTATAGATATTTCTTGAAAATGGAAAGAACAAAATAAAAAATCTAGTGAAATTATACCATAAAATTTTTTTGAGGAAAGAATAAAAGAAAAAATATTGGTTGAATAATTTTATAATACCGAATAAAATTATATACAAATGATAAAAATATTCGGAATAGGGAGCGTAAAGAATATGAAAATAAAGAGAAATGGAAGAATTGGAGCTTTAATTAAGATATTGAATGATAATCCTAACAAAATTTTTACTTTAAATTATTTTACAAATAAATTTAATGCTGCAAAATCAAGCATTAGTGAAGATATTGTCATAGCAAAAAAGTTGATGGAGGATCTAAAGCTAGGAAAGATTGAAACAATCCCAGGTGCTGCAGGGGGAGTGAAATATATTCCCTTAATAAGTAAAGAGGATACAAAAGAGATTTTAGAAGATGTATGTAAAAAGCTTTCAGAGCCAAATAGAATTATTCCAGGTGCATTTCTTTATATGGCAGATATTATTTATAATCCTAATATCGTTCGAAAGCTAGGAGAAATATTTGCTACTCAGTTTTCAGGAAAAAAGATAGATTATGTAGTAACTGTTGAAACAAAAGGGATTCCTATTGCTCTTATGACAGCAAATGCACTTAATGTACCACTGATTATTTTAAGGCGAGATAGTAAAGTTACGGAAGGATCTACTGTAAGCATTAATTATTTATCAGGGACAACTGGAAAAATTCAAACTATGTCTATTTCTAAAAGAGCAATAAACACAGGTGCAAAGGTTATTATTATTGATGATTTTATGAAAGCTGGAGGTACGGCAAAGGGAATGATAGATATGATGAAGGAATTTGAAGCGACTGTAGTTGGAATAGGTGTTATGATTGCGACAAAAGAGCCAGAAGAAAAAGTTATTAAAGATTATGTTCCGTTGCTAATCTTAGACAAGGTAGATGAAAAAAATAAATTGATTAATATTTATGCGAATGAACGGTTAGTATAAAAAATTCTAAATCTTTACAAAATAAAAGAAGGAAATCGGGAAAATTTGGAGAATATGTTATTAACTCGTAAGTTAAGACTGGGAAGGTGGTGATAATATGGAGGTTACTGATGTACGTGTACGTAAAATCAGTGATGAAGGCAAGATGAAAGCTATTGTGTCAGTAACTTTTGATAATGAATTTGTAGTTCATGACATAAAAATTATCGAGGGACAAAATGGATTGTTTATAGCGATGCCGAGCAGAAAGATAGGAGAAGGAGATTTTAGAGATATTGCTCATCCTATTAACTCAGAGACTAGAGCAAAACTTCAAGAACATATATTTAATGAATATGAGAAAGTAAAAAACAAGGAAGAATAAAAATTTATTCATTGAATAAGAAAAAAGGCCCTTTGGAGAGATTGTTTGATCATTCAAAGGGTTTTTCTTTTTTTGTGAATCCTTTTAGTATATAAAAAAAAATGATATACTAAATGACGGATAAGCACAGACTTTTATTATTAATAAAAACAAAAAAATTGTCATAATCAGTAGAAAAAAATTAATTTTATAACCAACAATTTGTAAAAATAATGTATAATAAGGAGTGGTGTAGATGGATAATATATCGGCTGTTATTTTAGCTGCGGGTGCAGGGACAAGAATGAAATCAAAATTACCAAAGGTTTTACATGATGTTTGTGGAAAACCTATGGTAGAACATATAATTGATGCAGCAGAAGAAGTAAATGCTAAAAAAACAATCGTAGTAATCGGTCATAAAGGAGATAAAGTAAAGAAAGCTATTGAGCATCGAGGAGTGGATTTTGCGCTTCAAAAAGAACAATTAGGAACTGGTCATGCAGTGATTAAAGCAGAAGAGTTAATTGAAGATGAAGGAAATGTATTGCTTTTATGTGGAGATACTCCTTTGATAAAGGGAGAGACACTAAAAGCTTTAATAGATTTTCATATAAAAGGAAATTTTCAAGGAACTATTTTAACTGCGGATTTTGAAAATCCTAAAGGATATGGAAGAATTGTTCGGGATGATGAAGGAAATGTAGTAAAGATCGTTGAAGAAAAGGATGCAAATGAACAAGAAAAAAGGATTACAGAAATAAATTCAGGTATGTATTGCTATAATGCAAAATTGTTGAAGGAAGCCCTTAAAAAAATCACAAATGACAACAAGCAGCAGGAGTATTATATTACAGATGTGATTGAAATATTAAGAAAAGAAGGGTATAAAGTAGGTGCATTTAAGGTAGAGGATAATGCAGATATTATGGGTGTTAATTCAAGAGTTCAGCTTGCATGTGCTGAAAAAGTTATGAGAGAAAGAATTTTAACAAAGCATATGGAAGATGGTGTAACTATTATTGACCCTAAAAATACATATATTGAGAAAAATGTAAAGATTGGAATAGATACAGTAATTTATCCAGGAGTTATTTTAAAAGGTGATACAAGTATTGGAGAAGATTGTATTATAGGACACAATACACGTATTGAGAATTCTACTATAAAGGATCAAGTACAAATTCAAAATTCAACTATCATTGATAGCTTTATAGATCAAGGATGTACGATAGGTCCGTATGCTTATTTAAGACCAAATAGCAGATTGGGCAAAAAAGTAAAAATTGGAGATTTTGTAGAAGTTAAAAATTCTAGCATTGATGATGGTTCAAAAGCATCTCATTTAGCTTATGTAGGAGATGCAGAAGTTGGAAAAAATGTAAATATAGGTTGTGGTGTAGTATTTGTCAATTATGATGGTAAAAATAAACATAAAACCATCGTTGAAGATAATGCCTTTGTAGGAAGTAATGTAAACTTAGTTGCTCCTGTTGTAGTAAGAAAGAAAGGATATATAGCAACAGGTTCTACAATTACTAAGGAAGTTCCAGAGGGGGCGCTATCTGTAGCAAGAGAGAAGCAAAAAAATATATCTGGCTGGGTAGAAAGAAAGGGCTTATGAAAAAAAGATTAATTTAGGGAGGATCAAAAATGAATATCAATGGACAAGAGATAAAGGTTTTTGCTGGAAATGCCAGTAAGGATTTGGCTCTTAAGATTTGTGAAAGCTTAGGGATAACTTTAGGAGATGCAGAAGTAGGTTCTTTTAGTGATGGAGAGATTTCTGTAAATATCAATGAAACAGTAAGAGGTGCTGATGTATTTGTTGTACAGTCTACCTGTGCACCTGTAAATAGACACTTGATGGAGCTATTAATCATGATAGATGCATTAAAGCGTGCTTCTGCTGGCAGAATAACAGCAGTTATACCTTATTATGGATATGCTAGACAAGATAGAAAAGCAAAAGCTAGAGATCCAATTACTGCAAAGCTTGTAGCAGATCTTATCACTAGTGCAGGGGCAGATCGTGTGCTTACAATGGATTTACATGCAGCACAAATTCAAGGATATTTTAATATTCCTGTAGATCATCTTTTAGGTGTGCCTATTTTAGCAGAATATTTCAAAAAGCTTAACTTAGAGGATATAGTAGTAGTATCTCCTGATCTTGGAAGTGTTACAAGAGCTAGAAATTTTGCAAATATATTAGATGCACCGATTGCGATTATTGATAAAAGAAGACCAAAGGCAAATGTTTCAGAAGTAATGAATATTATTGGAGATATAGAAGGCAAAAATGTTATTTTAGTAGATGATATGATTGATACAGCAGGAACAATTACAAATGGAGCAAAAGCATTAAAGGATTTTGGTGCTAGGGAAGTGTATGCTTGCTGTACTCATCCTGTTTTATCAGGTCCTGCAATAGAAAGAATAAAAGATTCTGTTATAAAAGAACTTGTAGTATTAGATACTATTCAGCTAGGAAAAGAGAAAAAATTAGATAATATAAAAATTTTATCTGTGGCAGATATTTTAGCAGAAGCTATTAGAAGAATATATGAAAATGAGTCTGTAAGTAAATTGTTTGGATAAAAAAAGTGGAGATTTTCTCCACTTTTTATAACACATAAAAATGTTTGGGCAATGGGCAAATCAACTTTTATAGGAGGAAAATATTCATGAAACGAGGGATTCGATTTAAATTAATCGTTAGTTTCATATTATTAATTACAATACCAATGGCAGCAGTAGGGGTGAATTGCTTTAAAAATTCTGTTCATATTATGAAAAAAGAATTAAAAGCTGGAATGGCTACTACTATGAAGGAAGTAGGAAATATGATTGATTCACATTTAGAGGAATTAGAAGAAAATATCAGCATTTTTTCAACAGATGCTAATGTAGAACAAATATTTAATAATCCTGATTCAGTAAAATGGATGATAGAATACTTTGGAAACTATTGCAAAAATCATACTGATGTACTTAGTGTTTATATTGGTACAAGGGATAAAAAATTATATGCATATCCAGTGATAGTAGACCTTGAGGAAGGATGGGATCCAACAACAAGACCGTGGTACAAGGATGCTGTTAGTAAAAATACTTTTGTCTGGTCAGAACCATATGTAGATGATGATACAGGCAAAAATGTTATTACAATATCTAAACCAGTATATGATTCAAGACATGGAAATGAATTTGTAGGAGTTGTAGCTATTGATATTTCATTAGAACAATTATCAAATGTTGTTGATAATGTAAAGCTAGGAGAAAAAGGATATGCTTTTTTAGCAGATCGTAAAGGAAAAATATTAGCACATCCTAAAAAGGATCTGCTTGGAAAGGAAATTTTAAACAAAGCTATAGCTACAGCAATTAATCAGAAAAGCATTGATACTATAGATTATGTAGAAAATGAAGATGGAATAGAAAAAGAAAAATTTGCAGTAGTTACTACGATAGATAGAGTTGGATGGAAGTTAATTGGAAATATGTATGTAGATGAAATAAATGATCAATATCAAACACTGCTAAAATCTACATTAATCATTGGTGCTTTAGCTCTAATCATAGCAATTGGTATATCTGTTTTTATATCAGGAAATATTACTAAACATTTAAGAGCTTTATCAATGGATATGGAGAAAATAAAAGAAGGAGATTTAACAGTTGAGTGTAAAGTTCAGTCAAAGGATGAAGTAGGAACGCTGGCAGAAAGCTTTCATACTATGAAGGAAGGGCTGCGTACCTTGCTAAATGAAGTAAGCAAAGCTAGTAGTGAAGTAGGTCATTTTGCGGAAACTTTAGCTGCATCTTCCCAAGAATCAAGCGCTTTTTCAGATGAAATAGCAAATGCAGTAGATGAAATAGCAAAGGGAGCATCTCATCAGGCAGGGGAAGCAGAAAATGGATCAAACATGGTAGGTGCTTTGGCAAGCAAATTAGAAAGCTTAGAAAAAGATGCTAAAGATATGCTAGATAGTTCTCAGCTTGTTTTAAAAGCAAATAAAAAAGGAGTAGAAACAGTTAATTTATTAAAGGATAAGACGAAGGTGAATAATGAAGCTATTGAAAAAATTGTAACAGCTGTAACAGAACTTGATACACACTCACAAAATATAGGAAGTATATTAGAAACTATTAGCATTATAGCAGAGCAAACAAATTTATTAGCACTAAATGCAGCTATTGAAGCAGCAAGAGCAGGGGATGCAGGTAAAGGCTTTGCAGTAGTAGCAGAAGAAATAAGAAAATTAGCAGAGCAGTCGAAGCAATCAGTAGAAGAAATTAGAGAAATGACTGTAAATATTCAGGAGCATACACATGCAGCTGTAGATGTCATGAAAGAAGTAAAACTGAGAAATACAGAACAGGTGATGGCTGTAGATGAAGTAAATGTATCTTTTGAAGAGATTGTACAAGGAATAGAAATAATTGGGGATAAAATACAAGTCATTAATGAATATATAAAAAATATGAATGATGATGGGCAAAATATTGTAGCAGCTATAGAGAATATATCAAGTATTTCTCAACAAACAGCAGCTTCTTCAGAACAAGTGAGTGCTTCTATGCAGCAGCAAGCAGCTACTATTGAAGAAATAGCAGGAATTTCAGAAAAACTAAATCAATTAGCTATAAAATTAAACGATCAATTGAATCGGTTTAAGGTATAAAGGGCAGTCGCAAAAGCGACTGCTTTATATATTTTTTTTATGTTGATGTTGTTTATCTATAGATGAATAGTTATATAAATATATGTTATAATAGTTTAGAAATTGCAAAAAGAAAGGATGCATAATATGCTTGTAGTTGTTGGTTTAGGAAATCCAGGAAAACAATATGAAGGAACAAGACATAATGTTGGATTTGATACAATAGATGAGTTAGCAAATAAAAATAATATCAGTATGAATAAGGTAAAATACAAGGCAGTAATAGGAGAAGGATTTATTAAAAATAAAAAGGTTATGCTGGTAAAGCCTCAGACATATATGAATTTAAGTGGAAGAAGTGTAGTTGAAATTGTAAATTTCTACAAACTCCCTATGGATGATTTAATAATTATTTATGATGATATTGATACAGAAGTAGGAAAATTAAGAATAAGGAAAAAAGGGAGCGCAGGAACCCATAATGGCATGAGGTCTATTATTTATGAGATACGATCAGATCAATTTCCGAGAGTAAGAATTGGTATAGGAAAGCCAAAATACGGAAATCTTGCAGAATTTGTATTGGGTAAATTTTCAAAAGAAGAAAGACCTTTTATAGATGAAGCTATAAAGAGAGCGGCAGAATCTATAGAAACCTTAATCAGTGAGGGAATAGATATTGCTATGAATAGATATAATGGTTAATAGGAACGTTGTATATTTATATATGAAGCCCAGTCATAAGGTCTGGGCTTATAGTGGTGCAGTCAATGAAGGGTGTGAATGATTTTGCAGGAAAATATATTGATCCAGGGGATTAGGCATTTAAAAGAATATGAGGAGTTAAAGAATAGTTTCAATAAAGGCTTAAGTCCTACTATGGTGCATGGACTTATGGATTCTCAAATTCCTCATATTGTATTTGCTATGCATGAGGCTTTTCACAAACAATGTTTGATTATTACTTATAGTGAATATCAAGCAAAAAGAATTTATGAAGATTTAAGGTTTTTTATAAAAAATAAAGCTTATCAGTATCCTGCTAAGGAATTGGTATTTTATCATTATGATGCGCATAGCCATCAAAGACTTGAAGTAAGATTAAATACGATGATTAAACTTGTTGAAAAACAAGAATGTATTGTTGTAGCATCTATTGAAAGCTTGCTTCATAAATTAATGCCAAAGGATGATTTTGAGAAAAACTTTTTAAGTATAAGGTATGGTGAGACTATTGATCTAGAAAAAATAATAGCTGATTTTATTTTATTAGGATATGAAAGAGTAGATATGGTTGAAGCTAAGGGTCAGTTTAGTGTCAGAGGAGGAATTATAGACTTTTTCTCTGTTACTTCTGAAAACCCTTATAGAATAGAGCTTTTTGACGATGAAATAGATTCAATTCGGAGCTTTGATATTCATTCGCAGTTATCTTTGGAAAAACAAATGGAGGTTTTTATTACACCCGTTAAAGAAGTTTTGTTAGATGATGATAGGAAGAAAGAAGCTATCAAAAAAATAAGGAATGCTTTTAAACAGCATGAAAAGAAAATAAAAGGAAAAAGCTATAATAGATTGAGTGAAAAGATCAACCGTTTTATTGAAGAGCTTGAGCTACAAAAGCATCCTCAAGGCTTTGAAAATTATTTGAATTATTATTATGAAATACAGGAATTATTTATTGACTATTTGGAAAAAGATGCTCTTATTTTCATAGATGATCCCTCTCGTGTAAAGGAAAGAGCAGAGCATGCATACAAAGAAATTGAAGAAAGCTTTAAAGGTTTATTAGAAAAGGGGGAAGTTCTCCCAGAGCAAATAAAGCTGATTGCAAGCTATGAAGATTTTTTATATGCCATAAAGAAAAAGCATATTTTTGTATTAAACAGTTTACCTAAAAAGGATCCTTATTTTGAACCCAAAAATATAGTAAGCTTTTCTTCTAGAATGGCACAAGCCTTCCACGGGAAAATGGATATATTTTCAAATGAGATAAAAGCATATAAATATAGAGGTTACAAAATAGTTTTATTATGTGGGACAGAAAAAAGAGGAAAAAGATTAGAAGAAAGCTTAAAAGAAAAAGGGATTGAAGCTATTTTTATAAATGATATAAATCATCCTATTCAATCTGGTCAGACTTTTATTCTTCAAGGAAATATTAATAAGGGCTTTGAGTATATTTCTAGTAAATTTTTGGTCATTACAGAAGATGAAATTTTTGGCACAGTAAAAAGGAAGAAAATATCGAAAAAGAGAAAAGATGCTAGACCTATTAAATCCTTTATAGACCTTAATATAGGAGATTATGTTGTTCATGAAAATCATGGAGTTGGAAAATATATAGGAGTAGAGCAATTAAAGGTAGAGGGAGCTAAAAAGGATTATTTGAAGGTGAAATATTCAGGAGAGGATATATTATATGTTCCTATTGAGCAGATGGATATGGTACAAAAATATATCGGAGCTGATGGAGCAAGACCTAGGCTAAATAAGTTAGGGACAACAGAATGGAAAAAGACGAAGGCAAAGGCTAAAGGGGCTATTGTAGATATGGCAAAGGATTTATTAAAGCTAAGTGCCATTCGAAAGGAAAGTAAAGGGTATGCTTTTTCACCAGATACCCCTTGGCAACGTCAGTTTGAGGATAGTTTTCCTTATGAAGAAACTCCTGATCAAATTAAATGCATAAAAGAATTAAAGGCAGATATGGAAAAACCTATCCCAATGGATAGATTGCTTTGTGGAGATGTTGGATATGGTAAGACAGAGGTGGCTATAAGAGGAGCTTTTAAATGTGTTATGGATGGAAAGCAAGTAGCTTTTTTAGTACCTACAACAATTCTTGCACAGCAGCACTACAACACATTGATCAACAGATTTAGTCAGTTTCCTATTACTATAGAAATGCTAAGTAGATTTAAAACAGAAAAAGAACAAGCCCAAATCATAAAGAAAGTAAAGGTAGGAGCTGTAGATATTCTTATAGGAACCCACAGGCTGATATCTAAAGATGTAGTTTTTAAGGATTTAGGACTTTTGATTATTGATGAAGAGCAAAGATTTGGTGTGCAGCATAAGGAAGCATTAAAGCGTATTCGAAAAAATGTAGATGTACTTACTCTAACGGCAACACCTATTCCGAGAACACTTCATATGTCACTCATTGGACTTAGAGATATGAGCATTATAGAAGATCCTCCTGAAGAAAGATATCCAGTACAGACTTATGTGATAGAGTATAATGAAGAGATGATAAGAGATGCTATATTAAGGGAGATGGGAAGAGGAGGTCAAGTTTATTTTGTTTTTAATCGTGTAAGAGGAATTCAGCAGATGGCTACGAAAATAAGGGAGCTTATTCCTGATGCAAGTGTTGCTGTTGGACATGGACAAATGAGTGAAAGACAGCTAGAAAATATTATGCTTGATTTTATGAATGGAGAATACGATATATTAGTTTGTACAACTATCATTGAAACAGGACTTGATATACCTAATGTCAATACAATTATTATATATGATGCAGATAAAATGGGACTTGCACAGCTTTACCAGTTAAGAGGAAGGGTAGGTAGATCTAATCGTTTAGCTTATGCGTATCTTACTTATCAAAAGGACAAGATTCTTACTGAGGTTGCAGAAAAAAGATTAAAGGCTATTAAAGAATTTACTGAGTTTGGATCTGGCTTTAAAATAGCTATGAGAGATCTTGAAATAAGAGGTGCAGGAAATCTTTTAGGAAGTCAGCAGCACGGCCATATGGCTGCTATTGGATATGACTTATACTGTAAACTATTAGAGGATACTGTAAGAGAGCTTAAGGGAGAAGAAATACAAGAAGTTCCTGATACAGCTATAGAAATTAATGTAAATGCTTTCATACCTGAAAAATATATAATGAATGAAAGCCATAAATTAGAAATATATAAAAAAATTGCTTCCATTAAGGATAAGCAGGACGTTTATGATTTAGAAGAAGAAATAGAAGATAGATTTGGAAATATTCCAGAAGCTGTTATGAATTTAATTGCTATTGCATATATTAAGGCGATGGCACAAAGAATGGGGATAGTTACTATATCAGAAACAAAGATGCATGCTAAGTTTGTTTTTGATGAAGCTAGTAGAATAAATCCTTTAATGATTAGTGAGATGATTGGATTTTATGGAAATCGAATAGATGTAAATGTTGGAAATAATCCACACATAAGATTAAAATACTATTTTTATAATAATAGGTTAAAAGAAATCAGTGGATTCTTAGAAAAAATTAGTGGTTTTAATAAAAATGAATTTCAGTTATAATAGATTTTAGGGAAAATATGTATATGATAGGGAGAGGATCTTGTGAAATCCATGAAGACAAAAGCAAAAACTATTTTTGTAATGCTACTAGTTTTTACTCTTGTTTTTGCAGCAGGGTGTGCAAAAAAAGCAGTAAATGAAAAAGATATTGTAGCAAAGGTAGGCGATAAGGTAATTAGTAAGGATGCATATAATAAAGTATTATTCATGCACAAAAAAATTATTGAAAGCAAGCGTGGGGATCAGATTTGGACTGAAGATGTAAATGGTAAGACTTATCTTCAGGCAGTACAAGAAGAGGTTTTAGATAAGATGATTATGGAAGAGGCAATTATTCAGTATATGGAAAAGGAAGAAGAAAAGGTTGATGATAAAGAAGTAGACGAACAATATAAAGCTCTTATGCAGGGTATGAAGGGGCAAGAAGGAGCAGAAAACTTTTTTAAAGAATTAAAAGAAGAGGGAATAGATGAAAGCTTTTGGAAAAGTCAAATAAAAAGAGACCTTTATGTAGGCAAGTTTCAAGAAAAAACTGTCAAAGCTTTAGCTTTGACGGATGAGAAATTAAAAAAATACTATGATGAACATAAAGAAGAGTATAAGGATATACAAGTAAGAGCAAGTCATATATTAGTAGATCAAGAAGAAAAAGCAAAGGAGCTATTAAAGAGAGTAAAGAACGGAGAAGATTTTGCTAAGCTTGCAAAAGAAAATTCTAAATGTTCATCTAGTAAGAAAGGTGGAGATTTGGGGTATTTTGGAAGGGGAAAAATGCTACCAGAGTTTGAGAAAGCAGCTTTTTCTTTAAAAGTAGGAGAAATAAGTGATATTGTAAAGACGGAATATGGTTATCATATTATTAAAGTAACTGATAGAAAAGAAGAAATGATAAAGTTTGAAGATATAAAAGAATACATTAGAGGAGTTATGGTTCAGTCTGCTATAAAGAATAAAATGGATCAAGTAAAAGCTTCCTTTAAAATTGAAAAGTTTTTAGAAAATATTCAATAAATCTGTGCTTAGCACAGATTATTTTTTTAGTAAATGATAACAATAGATGAGTATTATTCTATATGCTGAAAATATTAAATATTTAGTTATATATAGGGATCCAACTTAAAAATGAAATATAAAGAATAGTTCATTCCAGATAACTTTTGAAAAAACAAAACTTCATTTTTTTGTGTTGATGTTGTTTACCTATATTGAAAAAACATGAAAATTATAATATAATGGCAAAAAACGAATAAAGTCGAAAAATGTCGAGAAGAAAAAATGTAATATTTTTATAAAGGGTTGTTTAGAAAATTTTCCAAACATGCATAAAAGAAGTATATTAGTAAAATAATAAATTTACAATAATGATGCAAGATTGATCACACAAAGATACTAGGAGGGAAAATAAGTGAAAGCTACAGGAATAGTTAGAAGAATTGATGATTTAGGTAGAGTTGTAATACCAAAAGAAATAAGACGTACCTTAAGAATTAGAGAAGGAGATCCACTAGAAATATTTACAGATAGAGATGGAGAAGTAATCCTTAAAAAATATTCTCCAATCGGAGAGTTAACTGAATTTGCAACTGAATATGTTGAGTCTTTAAATGATGCTTTAGGACAAGTTGCTATTATTGCTGATAGAGATAATATCATTGCCGTAGCAGGAGCTTCTAAAAAGGAATTTTTAGAAAAAAGGGTAAGCAGATCCTTTGAAAAGGCAATGGAAGGCAAAAAAGCATTAATTATTACAGAAAAAGAAAAAGTCTGCCCATTAACTGCTGATGGATCAGATGAAGAGAAATATATATCCCAAGTTATTGTCCCAATTGTTTCTCAAGGAGATTCTATTGGAGCTGTTGCTCTTTTATCAAAAGAGGAGGATAAGCCATTAGGAGAGTTAGAATTAAAGGTAGCAGAAACAGCTGCGAGCTTTTTAGGAAAACAAATGGAGCAATAAATTTGAGGAATAATACATAAAATATTTGTAGTAGCCTATGGCTACTACTTTTATGTTTTTGGAATAAAATAATACAAATACAGCTTTTTTTGATATAATAGATTTGTTTCACTATGATCATTGAATATTGGAGGAGGATTCATGAGCGGTAAATCATTTTTAAAGGGTGCTGCTATACTTGGAATAGCAGGAATTATTGTAAAAATAATGGGAGCTTTTTTTAGAATTCCCCTTGCAAATATGATCACTAGCGAGGGAATGGGATATTATCAAACATCATATCCTATATATGTTGCTCTTTTAACTATATCAACAGCTGGAATTCCAACAGCTATATCAAAGCTTGTTGCAGAGAAAAATGCAATAGGAGATCGATATGGTGCTCATAGGATATTTAAGGTTTCATTTATATTGCTATTTGCACTAGGGCTTATTACATCTTCTATTTTATTTTTTGGGGCAGGAAGTATTGTTAAGTTTATGAAGAATGAAGGAGCTCGTTATTCTATGATGGCTATTGCTCCAGCATTATTATTTGTACCTATTATGGCTGCTTTTCGTGGATATTTTCAAGGACTTCAAGATATGGTACCAACAGCTATTTCTCAGATTATTGAACAATTTGGAAGAACTGTTGTAGGATTTTTACTTGCATATTTTCTTTTAAATAAGTTTAATAAGGGATTAGAGCTTGCAGCAGCAGGAGCATCCTTTGGAGCAGCAGCAGGAGCTATTACAGGAGCTTTGATGATTATTTTTATTTATTTTAAAAGAAGAGATAAAATTTTACATAAAATTAAAGGAGGCGCTCGTTTAAAGCAAGAGCCTGCTGGTAAAATTCTTTCTCAAATACTTGCGATTGCTATTCCTATTACTATTGGAGCTTCTATCCTACCAATAATGAATACGATTGATGCAACTATTGTGATGAGAAGACTTCAAGCTATAGGGTATTCGCCTGATATGGCAAATGATTTGTATGGACAGTTAACTGGTATGGCAGCACCTCTTGTGAATTTGCCTCAAATTATTACAGTAAGCTTAGCAGTAAGCTTGGTACCTGCTATTTCTGAAGCTAAGCAAAGAAGAAATATGACTCTTGTAAGAAATAATATTCAAATGGGTACGAGGGTGGCACTACTTATTGGACTTCCAGCAGCTATTGGGCTAGTAACATTATCAAAGCCTATTATGCTGCTACTTTATCCATTAATACCAGAAAGTGCTGCTAGCGCTGCAGAGTCATTGTCAATTCTTGGATTCGGGGTAATTTTTTTAACATTGGTTCAAACCTTTACAGGAATACTACAAGGGTTAGGAAGACCTACTGTTCCTGTAATAAATTTGTTTATAGGATCGATTTTCAAAGTATTAGCTACTTATTTTTTAACAGCAATACCTTCATTAAATGTAAAGGGAGCTGCTATTGGTACAGTTATGGCTTATATGGTTGCGGCTATTTTAAACTTTTTTGCAGTAAAAAGGCTTACAAGAACAAAGTTCAGCTTGGCTAATTTTGTGATAAAGCCGATTATTGCTGTTGCTGCTATGAGTGTATCTGTTTTATTTGTATATAGATGGTTTGTAGATGTATTTGGGAATAAGCTAACAACATTAGCTGCAATAGGTATTGGTGCTGTTATTTATGGCTTGATGCTTCTTACAACAGGAGGGATTACAAAGAAAGATTTTGAAATGCTTCCTGGAGGAAGAAAGATCAGCAAAATACTGAGTATGATAGGACTTTTAAGGAAATAATAGTTTATAAAGATAGATTGAGGGTGAAGGGATGAAAAAACTTACGATTATAGGGTTAGGACCAGGGAGCAAAGAGTATTTAACCATTGGTGCTATGGAAAAAATGAAAAGTAGCAGTATGATCTATCTAAGAACTTCTATGCATCCTGTAGTAGATTATTTAAAGCTTCAGGGAATTGTTTATGAAAGCTTTGATGATGTTTATGAGAGTCAAAAAAGCTTTGATGATGTTTATGAAACTATCGTAGGAAGAATAATAGATTTATTAAAGGAAAAGGATGTAGTTTATGGTGTTCCCGGTAGTCCTTTTGTAGCAGAGGTTACTGTACAATTACTGCTTGAAAGAGCAGAAAAATTAGGCTTTACTATAGAATTTATTCCTTCTGTTAGCTTTGTTGAAGCGATATTACATGCTTTAAGAAAAGATCCTATTAAGGGATTAAAGATAATAGATGGATTAGCACTTGAGCATCAGTCTCCTGATGTTCAAACAGATGTAATCGTGACTCAGGTATATAATAAATTTGTCGCATCTGAGATAAAATTAAAATTGATGGAATACTATAAAGATGAACATCCTATTGTAGTTATAAGAGCAGCAGGAATACCAGATGAAGAAAAGATAGAAAATATAATGCTATATGAATTAGATCGTATAGAATGGTTAGACTATTTGACAAGTATATATATTCCTAAGATTGGTGATAATACATTAAAAGTATATACGATGAAGGATCTCTTAAAAATAATGAAAAAATTAAGGGGAAAAGATGGATGTCCGTGGGATAAAGAACAAACCCATGCTAGCTTAAAGCCTTATGTGATAGAAGAAGCATATGAAGTTTTAGAGGCTTTAGATAAGCAGGATATGGTTCTTTTGCAAGAGGAATTAGGAGATTTGCTACTTCAAGTTGTTTTTCATTCACAGATCGCTTCTGAGTTTGGAGATTTTGATATTTCAGATGTGATAACAGGAATATGCAGGAAATTGATCGACAGACATCCTCATGTATTTGCAGAACTACATGTAGATTCTACATCAGGTGTAATAAAAAATTGGGAGGAGATCAAGAGGAAAGAAAAAAATGAAAAGACGTATACAGAGAGTTTAAAAAGGATTCCAAAAGCTCTTCCAGCGCTTATGAAAAGCTATAAGGTTCAAGAAAAGGCAGCAAAGGTTGGATTTGACTGGGATGATGTAGGAGATGCTATAAAGAAAGTAAGAGAAGAGCTAGAGGAGTTACTAGAAGTATATAATACAGATAAATATGATCAAATAACAGAAGAAGTAGGAGATTTAATTTTTGCTGTTGTAAATGTGGCTAGATTTTTAAAGGTAGATCCAGAAATGGCATTAAATAAAACTATTCAAAAATTTATAGATAGATTTGAATTTATTGAAATGACAGCACAAAATGATGGAAGAAAATTGGAAGAAATGTCATTAAATGAGATGGACGAGCTATGGAATCTAGCAAAAATACATAAAAATAAAAAAAAAGATAAAAAATATTACTAATAAAGAAGGATTTTTCAATAAAAGATAGAATATGCTAATACGTATTCTAAATATCAAGGAGGTAATGATTGTGAATAAAGCTGAATTAGTTGCTAGTATGGCAGAAAAATCAGGACTAACAAAAAAGGATGCAGAGGCTGCATTAAATGCATTCATTAAAAGTGTAGAAGAAGCTCTTGTAAATAATGATAAAGTTCAGTTAGTTGGATTTGGAACTTTTGATGTAAGAGAAAGAAAGGCAAGACAAGGTAGAAATCCAAGAAATCCTGAACAAATTATTGATATTCCCGCTTCAAAAGCACCTGTATTTAAAGCAGGTAAAGCATTAAAGGAAATGGTAAATGCTTAATAAAGAAAGAAAAAGCAGCTAGTCTGCTTTTTTATTTTTAGGAGAGAAGTGACAATGCGTTTAGATAAGTTTTTAAAAAATAGTAGATTAATAAAAAGAAGAACTGTAGCAAAGCAAGCTTGTGATCAGGGGCGTGTGAGTATCAATGAAAAAGTGGCTAAGGCTTCTAGTGAAGTTGAAGTGGGAGATATTATAACCATTGTATTTGGTACTAGAACAACAAAGGTAGAAGTATTAGCGCTTTCTGATCATGCTACAAAGGATGCAGCAAAAGAAATGTATCAAGTGGTAGAATAGTACCCTATAAGGGTGCTATTTTTTATGCTTAAAATAGGAATAAACAAATATATACAAGCATATGTTTAAAGTAGGATATTAGAGGAAAAGAGGGATAATGTCAATGGAAGAAAGAAAAGTTTCTAAAAACAGGAGCCAGAATATTATTCTTGAAAATAGGGAAAAGCTTAGTGTATCAGGGGTAGAGCATGTGACAAGCTTTGATGAAAATACAATTATTTTAGAGACTGTTAAGGGAATTTTAACAATAAAGGGAAATGGGTTGGATATCAATAAATTAAATTTAGATGATGGGAATGTTGTGGTGGAAGGAACTGTTGATGCAATGATGTATAGTGATCGTGATAGTATGGGGAATAAGGGGATAGGTTTTTTAGGAAAAATGTTCAAATAACCGCAGGGCGGTTATTTTTTTGTGGATTAGACAAGTATTATGAATTGAGGTGGATATATGATCACTTATGTATCTGAGCAGATATATGTTTTTTTAACTACTTTATATGGAGGGATTATTATTGGATTTATTTATGATTTGTATAGAATTCTCCGATGTATATTTAAACCTAAAAAAATTGCAACAATAATAGAGGATCTGATTTTTTGGATTGTTATTGCTATTATAGCTGTTCACGTATTATTATTTAGTAATGATGGGCAGTTAAGGTTTTATGTTTTTTTAGGATTTTTAATAGGAGCTATTCTTTATAATAGGATTTTAAGTAGATTTGTAATCAGAGGTATATTAATTTTGCTCAATAAGCTTAAAAGCTTATTGATGAAGCTTTTAAGGATAATTTTGTTTCCTATAAAAATAATAAAAAAATTTTTTGTAATGTTATTCTGTCCATTAAAGAAGAAATTTTCTCCTTTATATCTTAGAATGAAAAGATTATTTTTGATGGTTAAAATATGGTATCGGGATATGGTAAAATATACTAAATTTATGCGAAACAAAAAATAGAAGGAATTTTTATATTTTTATAGAAGTATGAAGGTAAACTAAGATCAATATGAGGTATAGGGACGATGGGAAAATATAAAAAAAATACGGTAAAAAAGAAAAAAGGATTTTTTCATATAGCTTTATTGATCTTTGGACTTTACATATCTTGGATATTTATAAAGCAGCAGATAGAATTAAAAGAATTAAAGCAGCAAGAGGAAGAGCTTAATAAAAAAATTATAGAGCTTAAAAAGGAAACAGCACGTTTAGAAGAAGAAAAGCAATTAGGAGATGATCCAAAGTTTATTGAAAAAGTGGCAAGAGAGAGGCTTAAAATGGTAAAACCAAATGAAATTATTTATATAGATATTAATAAAGCTAAATATAATAAATAAAAATTATAAAGATAGAAGGGAGCGTATTGACAGGTTTATAAATATAATTTATAATGAGTGCAAATAATATATTGTAATTATTTAATTTTAAAAGGAGGAAGATTAAATTTATGCCCGTTGAAGTTGGAAAAGTTGTAGAGGGCACTGTAACTGGCATTACAAATTTTGGTGCTTTTGTTCAACTGCCAGAAGGAAAAACAGGTTTATGCCACATATCAGAAGTAGCAGATGATTATGTAAAAGATATTAGTACGTATCTTAAGGAACAACAAAAGGTAAAGGTAAAGGTTATCGCTATTGATCCAAAAGGAAAAATTAGTCTTTCTATTAGAAAAGCACAACCAAAACCTCCTAAAAAAACTAATCCTAAACCAGCAGCGTTTGATTGGAAGCAAAGGGAGAAGGATAGACAGATGTCTTTTGAAGATAAATTGTTAAAATTCTTTAAGGACAGTGAAGAAAAACAACAGCAGGTAAGAAAACATATGAAAGACAGTAGAAGAGGAAATGGATTCAATAGAAAAGGAGTTGCTAGATAATAAGAACCGAGACAATGTCTCGGTTTTATATATTGGAGGAATATTTTATGCTTAAATTGGGAGCTATTGATATTGGAACAAATTCTATGCGGATGATTATTGCCAAAATAGAAAAAGGGAGAATAGTTGAAAGCATTAAAATTTTAAAACCAACAAGAATGGGTGAAAAGGTTGATCAAACGAGCAGGTTATCAAAGGATGCAATAGATAGAAATATTAAGGCTTTAAATGAATTCGTAAATATTGCTTGTAAAGAAGGAGTAAATAAACTACCTATTATTGCAACAAGTGCAGTAAGAGATGCAAAAAATAAGGAAATATTCATAAAAAGAGCAGAAGAAGAGGTTGGTGTAAAGGTTGATGTCATCACTGGAGAAAGAGAAGCAGCATTAGGATTTATGGGAGTTTTGAAGGGAATTAATAAAGATGATGAAAATATTTTAGTAATAGATATTGGTGGAGGCAGTACAGAATTTATTTTTGGCAATAAAGAAGGGATCAAATTTCTTTGCAGTTTAGATATGGGTGCTGTAAGAATGACAGAAAAATTTGTAACTACTGATCCCGTTTCTAAAAAAGAAGTAGAGGATATACAAAAGGCAATTGCTGATTGTATGGAATCTATGATTGATTCTTTAGGAAAATTTCAAATCGATAAAATAATAGGTATAGGAGGAACTGCTACGACATTAGCTGCGATTTCAAAGAAGATGAAGGTTTATGATAAAGCTATGATTCATAATACAAAGCTTTGTCATGAAAAAGTGAAAGCGATTCTTTCTGATTTTTTATCTAAAACTTTAGAGAATAGAAAAAAATTAGATGGACTTGAGGAGAAAAGAGCAGATATTATTACAGCAGGAACTATTATTTTAGATAAAATATTAACAATGCTGAATGTAGATGATATCACGATTAGTGAATATGATAATTTAGAAGGGCTGATTTTTGAACAATTATAGTAAAAGTATAGCAACTCGGCAAATGAGTTGCTTTTTAAATTTATATTTTATGCTTTTTTAAAAAAAATATACTAATTTTTTATCGATAAAGTATCACTCTTATCAACAAAGTTTAACAGTAAAAGTATTTGCAGTTTGGTCATATAGATAAGATAGCTGGACAATATAGACTATATTTATGATAATTTGTAAAAATGCATCGTGAGCTGTCTTAAATTTCTTTATAGGAAAGCAGGTAACTTGACAAATCTTTTATTCACCCATTGATATAATTTTCTTAACAATATGAAATGGGTGGTGTAAAAATGGCAGATAAAATAAATGTTATACCTTATCAAAGAGTATATAGTGGACAAGCTCATACATATATGGGAGAAAGGAAAAAAACAGGAATTTTCCATTTGTCTAAAAATATGTTTATGCTTGTGCTAGTAGGATTTTTATTGGGAAGGGCAAATATTTTAGATGGGCTTGCACCCTTTGGGATTGCATTTTACATATCTTTACTAACAAAAGATAAAAAGTATTCATATATAGGATTATTTGTATTGTTAGGAATGTTTACAACTCATATAAATACAGCAAAATATATTATTGCTTTAGCATTATCATTTATTGTATTTTTGGTTATAAGGGATAAAGTAAGAGCTAAAACCTTTATGACAGCAATTGCAGCAAGCTTTGTTATGTTTCTAGCAGGACTTATCTATATGCTTGCTACAGAAATATATATATATGATTTAGTTATGGAAGGCTTTGAGTCGGTTGTTGTTTTTGTATTTGTTTACATACTATCTTATGCAGTGCCAATAATTATACAAAGAAGAAACAGGAAGGTATTATCAAATGAAGAATTGATTTGCATAGCTATATTATCAGCTGTTGTTGTATCAGGGTTAGCTAATATTGTGATAGGAAATTTTAGAATAAAGAATATATTTGGTATTTTATTAACATTAATATTTGCTTATAATGGAGGGGCTAGTATTGGAGCAAGTGTAGGAATAACGATAGGTATTATTACAAGCATGTCAAGTATCGAAACGCCAATGGTTATTAGCATATATGGATTTTCAGGATTGCTTGCTGGTATATTTAAAGATTTGGGTAAAAAAGGTTCTGCTATAGGGATTATTTTAGGGAATGCCATACTTACTTTTTACATAAATGGGTCTACAGAGGTATTAATACAGTTTGAAGAAATCATAGCTAGTTGTATGCTTTTTATTATTATGCCAAGAGCTATGATGCAATATATGGAGAAATTTGCAAATGCTAATAATTATAAAATAGATAAGACACGCAGTGAAAGAATTAAGGAAATGATATATCTTAGATTAAAGGAGTATTCAAATGCATTTTCAGAGTTAGCTACAACTTATGGAAATATTGCGGAGAAAGAAAAGCTTATTGATCAAAATGATATGGCAAATATGGTAGATGAAGTAGCAGAAAAGATATGTAAACATTGTGGTATGTGCAGAAGCTGTTGGCATAATAATTTTTATAGTACTTACAATGATATTGTGAATGTGATTTCTTATTTGGAGTCTTATGGGAAGATAAAATCAGAAAAAATTCCTCAAGTACTGAAAAAGAGATGTATTAAGCTAGATTCTTTAATAGATGCTATAATGGGTCGTTTTGAAGTTCACAAGGTTCATTATGAATGGCAGAGAAGACTATTTGAAAGTAGACAACTGGTAGCTGAACAATTTGAAGGTGTAGCACATATCATTGATGATTTGTCTAAAGAAATAAATATGAAAATAGATTTTAGAACAGAAGTTGAAGATGCTTTATATGTAGCCTTTGATAAGGAAGGAATACCTATTGACAAAATTACTGTGCTAGAGAAGGAAGATGAAAAATTCGAGATTGCAATAGAAAAAAGAGCTTGTTTTGATAGAAAGCAATGTGATGAAAGGATAGCCCCTATAGTTTCTAAAGTAATAGGAAGAGATGTTGTACGAAAACCAAAGCTTTGTAAAGCTGATGCAAAAACAGGAAATTGTTCCTTTACATTGACTGAAGCAGAAAAGTATAGAATAGCAACAGGCGTTGCTAGAGTATCAAAGGATGATATTTGTGGAGATAGCTATTCTTTTATTGATCTACCTGATGGTAAGTATATGATGGCTTTAAGTGATGGAATGGGATCAGGAGAAAGAGCAGCAAAGGAAAGTCAAGCGAGTATATCTGTATTAGAACAGTTGATGGAAGCAGGCTTTGAAAAGGATGTTGCTATAAAAACTATTAATTCTATACTTGTTTTAAAATCCTCTGAAGAGACATTTTCAACAATGGATTTATCTATGGTAGATTTATATACAGGTAAAGTAGAATTTGTAAAGATAGGAGCAGCCTCTAGCTTTATAAAAAGAGCAAATGGAGATGTAGAGGTAATTAGGTCCACATCTTTGCCAATAGGGATTCTTAATAATGTAGATATTGAAAGCTTTGGACAAAGGTTAAATAATGGGGATTTTGTTGTTATGATGTCGGATGGTGTATTAGATGCAGATTCAGATGTAGATGAAAAAGAGCAATGGATTATATCTGCTCTAAAAAAAATAAAAAGCAAGAATCCTCAACGTATTGCAGATGATCTTTTAGATATGGCTATAAAAAAATATGGAAATAAGATAAAAGACGATATGACAGTGATGATTTCGAAGGTATGGGAGGTAAGATAAGAGCCGTAGTGGCTCTTTTTTTAGTTCTTTTCTTTTGATAAATATTAATTTGAATTGTATATAAAAAGCTATATTCGCCAATAATCTAGAAAAAAGTATAGTAAAGGGGAGGATTTGAATGGAGATTAATCAGATAATTTTGGTTACAGATGGAAAATCAAATATCGGAGGAAATCCTGTAACAGCAGCAATGGAGGCAAAAAAAGAAAATATTGTTGTGAATGCTATTGGGATTATGGATAATGGTAGTTGTGATGAAGATGCTTTATGTGAAGTAGAAAAAATTGCACAGGCTGGCGGTGGAGTATGGGAAAATACGATGATTAAAAATTTAGGAAAGACTATGCATGTTCTCACACAAAAAACAGTTAATAAAACTATTGAAACTATTGTAGGAAAACAGTTAAAAAAAATAGTAGGAGCAGACCTTTTTGATATTCCTCCTAAGGTAAGAAGCAAGGTGATCGATTATATGGACCAGCTTGAGGAAGAAGTAGCTATAAAGTGCTGTATTTTAATGGATTGCAGTGCAAGTATGAAAAATAAGATGAGTACAGCAAGGCAAAGCATTATAGAGTTAATGAATTCTTTGAATGGAAGAAAAGGTAAGAGTGAAGTGGCAGTGATTGCTTATCCTGGAGAAAATGGAGAATGTACAGCTTTAATTAGTGATTTTACACAAGATATACAAGCTTTGAAGGATAGGATATTTGCATTAAAGGCTGGTGGTACTACTCCTACAGCAGCAGCTATTAATAAAGCTGTTTTGCTGATAAAAGGTGAGCAAGATGAAAATTTAGAAGATATTATTTTAAATAGTGAACCATTGTTAAAAGAAAGTATGGTATAAAAACGACTAGCAATAGTCGTTTTTTCATATGAAAAGGCGATTAGGAGGTAAAAGAGATGGCGGATATAAAATTATATCCAGGATTTTTAGTGAAGGGAAAGTGGAATAATAATCAATATAAAATCATACAGTTGATAGGAGCAGGAGGGATTGGACAAGTTTATAAGGTTGAAGATGAAAAGAAAAAAATTTGGGCATTAAAAATAAGCAGACAGATGCAGAGCATTACTAAGGAGTATGAGATGTTAAAAAGATTCTCTCATATAGATCTTGTTCCTAAAGTGAATGAAATAGATGATTTTTGCTGTGGAAATAATCAATTATACTATATTGTTATGGAATATATAGATGGAAAGAATTTGAAAGAATATATAAAAATAAAACCTATGAATATAAAAGCTATTATAGGTCTTACTCTACTTATTGGGAAAGCTTTTTTAATTCTTCATAAAAATAATTTTGTTTTTGGAGATTTAAAATTAGAAAATTTAATGATTGATGCAAAAAATAATGTAATAAGAATTATTGATTTAGGCGGGGTAACTCATATAGGATCTTCAGTGAAGGAATTTACTCCTTTATATGATAGAGCTAGTTGGAATATGGGGCTGAGGCGAGCTGATGAAAAATATGATTTGTTTAGTTTGAGTATGTTTTGTATTATTCTTTTGTTACGAAAAAATTTTACTCCAGGAAAAATATCTGTGGATAAATTGATAAAAAAATTAAAAGATATGCACATATCCAAAAAATTAGTTAATATTCTCCACAAGGGGATAAGGCAAGATAATATATCTTTTGAAGTATTTTTAAAAAGCTTAGAGGACATATATATAAATGGTATTGATAAAGAAGGAAATATTGTATGGGATAAACAGAATTTTGCAGTGAATGTTTTATTGGTGAGCAGTATACTACTATTTATAGGGATAATGTATGAATATTTATAAAAAAGTATTTTGTTTTAGGAGGGTTTTACAGGGAACATATAGAAATATAAGAAAGTCCTTTTTAGATAAATAAAGGACTAGATAGGAGTAGATAAATGCTTGAAAAATTTATAAGGACGGTAAAACGGCACAATATGTTTCAAAAAGGAGATGGGATTGTAGTAGGAGTTTCAGGAGGTCCTGATTCGATAGCTCTTTTGCATCTTTTTTGGAGGATAAGGGAGGAATACGATTTAAAGCTTTATGCAGTTCATCTAAATCATCAATTTAGAGGGGAAGAAGCTGATGAAGATGCAGATTATGTAAGAAGGTTTTGTGAAAATATAGGCGTAAAAGCTTTTATATTTAGTAAAAATGTTAGCTTGTATAGTAAAGAAAAGGGGATAACTTTTGAAGAGGCAGGAAGAGAAATTAGATATGGATTATTTGATGAAGTCATGAAAAAAATGAATGCAAATAAAATTGCTGTAGCACAAAATATGGATGATCAAGCAGAAACAGTACTTATGAGGCTAATGAGAGGAACAGGGCTTGAGGGACTAAGTGCGATTGATTATGTAAGAGATGAAAAAATTATAAGACCGATTTTAGATATTAGAAGAAAAGAAATTGAAGATTATTGTAATGAATATAATTTAAAGCCTAGGATTGATAAGACAAATTTAGAAGCTGTTTATACAAGAAATCGTATAAGATTGGAATTGATTCCATATATAGAAAAATATTTTAATAAGAATATTAAAGAAACTTTATCAAGAACTACAAATATTATAAGAGAAGATAAGGATTTTTTAAATATTGCTGCGAAAAAGGCTTATCATCAAGTAGTTATAAAAAATAATTCAGATATAAGAATTAACAAAAAAGCATTTGAAGAAAAGCATCCTGCTATTCAGAGAAGAATATTGCGTGAAGCAATTAATCAAAGCATGGGAGAGCTAAAAGATGTACAGCATAAGCATATAGAAAAATTATTGGATTTTATAAAATATGGTTCTGTAGGTAGAGAAATTCATTTGCCAAAGGGCATTTATGCTGTTTTGGATTATGATGCGATGATGATCAAGAAAGGAAAAAGAAAAATAGAAAGAGATGAATTTGAATACAATATAAATATTGGTGAAACATTAAATATAAAAGAGGACAAAGCCTTTTTAAAAGCCGTAGTAATAGACCGTAAGGATATAAAAAATATATCTAAAGGACAGGATAAAAAGTATTTTGATTTTGATAAAATAAAAAGTCACCTGATTGTTAGAAATAGAAGAAATGGAGATAGATTTACACCTTTTGGAATGAAGGGAAGTAAGAAGCTTAAGGATTTTTTTATTGATGAAAAAATTTCTCGAGAAGAGCGAGATAAAATTCCACTTGTATGTGATGGGGAAGAAATTATATGGGTGATTGGACATAGGATGAGTGAAAATTATAAAGTCGAGAAGGAGACAAAGAATGTATTAGTTATTATATATAAAAAATATAGCTAAAAAATTTTTCAAATATTTAATAATTGAAGGACAGTTTAATTTATTGTTTTATATAAGAAAATATGGTAGAATTAAAAGATGTTAAATTCAAGAAAGACAGTTTGAAGGGAGGGCTTTGGTTGAAGAAGTTTTTTAGGGGAGCTAGCTTCTATATACTAATATTTATTATTATCATTTCTATTGTACACTTCTACGGACAGCCAGCACAAGATAAATTAGATTTATCAGTTTCTGAGTTTATCAACCAATTACAAAAGCAAAATGTGAAAGAAATCACAATAGTTGAAAATGCTATTGTAGGGAAATTGAAAAATAATCAAGAGTTTAAAACATATATACCACCTGTTGTTCGTACGGAAGTATTGACAGAAAAATATATACTTCCCCAAATGGAAAGTGGAAAGTTAACTGTTAAAGGAGAACCACCAGCAAAAACACCATGGTTCTTTGAGATACTACCTTCTATATTTATGGTTTTAATTTTTGTTGTATTCTGGTTTGTATTTATGCAGCAGTCTCAAGGGGGAGGAAGCAGGGTAATGTCCTTTGGGAAAAGT
This sequence comes from Crassaminicella indica, assembly GCF_019203185.1. Lineage (NCBI taxonomy): Bacteria > Bacillati > Bacillota > Clostridia > Eubacteriales > Clostridiaceae > Crassaminicella > Crassaminicella indica. Next base: position 1,267,725 of record NZ_CP078093.1, read on the forward strand.
AAAGCAAAGCTGCATAAAGAAGATGAAAGAAAAAAAGTTACCTTTGATGATGTTGCAGGACTTGATGAAGAAAAAGAAGAACTGCAAGAGGTCGTTGATTTCTTGAAGAATCCTAAAAAGTACATGGAATTGGGAGCAAGAATTCCAAAAGGAATTTTAATGGTTGGACCTCCAGGAACAGGGAAAACATACCTTTCTCGTGCTACTGCAGGAGAAGCTGGAGTACCATTCTTTAGTATAAGTGGTTCCGATTTTGTTGAAATGTTTGTAGGGGTAGGAGCATCACGTGTTCGCGACCTTTTCGAACAAGCAAAGAAAAATGCTCCATGTATTGTATTTATAGATGAAATCGATGCAGTTGGAAGAAAAAGAGGAGCAGGTCTTGGTGGAGGTCATGATGAAAGAGAGCAGACTCTAAATCAATTACTTGTAGAAATGGATGGCTTCGGTGTTAATGAGGGTATTATCATTATTGCTGCAACTAATAGACCTGATATATTAGACCCAGCATTACTTCGTCCAGGTAGATTTGATAGACAGGTAATGGTAGGAGTTCCTGATATCAAAGGAAGAGAGGAAATATTAAAAGTACATTCCCAAAATAAACCATTAGCTGAAGATGTAGATTTAAAGGTTTTAGCTAGAAGAACACCAGGATTTACTCCAGCAGATATTGAAAATTTAATGAATGAAGCAGCACTTTTATCAGCTAGAAATAACCTTAAAAAAATAAGTATGAGTATTATAGAAGAAGCTATTACAAAAGTTATTGCAGGACCAGAAAAGAGAAGTAGAGTCATTAGTGAAAAGGACAGAAAGCTTACAGCATATCATGAAGCTGGTCATGCAGTTGTAGCTAAAATGCTACCAAATTCAGATCCTGTACATCAAGTAACAATTATTCCTCGAGGTAGAGCAGGCGGATTTACTATGTATCTACCAAAAGAAGAAAAGACTTATACTACAAAGACAGAAATGGAAGATAGAATTGTACAATTGTTAGGTGGTAGAGTAGCAGAACAATTGGTATTACATGATATTAGTACAGGAGCAAGCAACGACCTAGAGCGTGCTACAAGCATTGCAAAAGCCATGGTAACAAAATATGGTATGAGTGAAAATTTAGGGCCTATTGCTTATAGCTCAGAAGATGAAGTGTTCTTAGGAAGAGATTTTTCAACAAAGAGAAATTATTCAGAAGAAATTGCTTCTAAAATTGATAAGGAAATAAGACTGATTATAGATGAAGGCTATGAAAAAGCTGAACGTTTATTAAAAGAAAATATGGATAAGCTTCATCTTGTAGCCAATACACTTCTTGAAGTTGAGACGCTAAATGCTGAAGAATTTGAAAAATTATTTACTGAGGAGCAAAATTTTGTTGGCTTAGAAAAAAAAGATGATCAAAGTAATGATGATATAGATTTAGACAAAGAATAATGAAAGCCCCTTTGGTTTTGTGCCAAGGGGGTTTTAAAAGCGCAAAAATAGTCAAAGCAACAAAAAAGTATGTAGAATATAAGATGATTTCCCAGGAAATAATAAAATGATGAGGAAAAGAACCGAAGTAGGTTCTTTTTTTGTATAGTGATTTGATATTTTTGAAATTAGTGTATAATATAGGTAAATAGTCTGAAAATGAAATGTAGAAAAGGAGAAGTGAGAATATGAGGAAAATAGATGTAAAAGAGATTGAAAATGCTGTAAGAGACTTATGTATAAAAGCAAATCTTTATTTAGGAGAAGATGTTATGAATGCTTTTGAAGCAGCAGAGAAAAAGGAAACTTCTCCTATTGGAAAGGAAATCATTAAAATTCTTATTAAGAATGCAGAAATTGCAAAAAATGAAGAAATGCCTATTTGTCAGGATACAGGAATGGCTATTTTTTTTGTTGAAGTTGGACAAGCTGTTCAATTGGTTGGAGGGAGCATTACTGAAGCCATCAATGAAGGAGTAAGAAGAGGATACAAAGATGGCTATTTGAGAAAGTCGGTAGTAAAAGATCCACTCATAAGAGAAAACACAAAGGATAATACACCTGCTATCATATATTATGATATTGTACCAGGAGAAAATGTTAAAATTACTTTTGCACCAAAGGGATTTGGTAGTGAAAATATGAGCAGAACAAAAATGTTAAAGCCTTCAGATGGTGTAAAAGGGGTTATAGACTTTGTTACTAATACGGTGATGGATGCAGGACCTAATCCATGTCCACCTATTGTTGTAGGTGTTGGGATAGGAGGAACTATAGATAAAGCAGCAGTGCTTGCAAAAAAAGCATTAACAAGACCTATTGGGAGTTATAATGAAAAAGAGCATTTAAGAGATATAGAAAAGATTCTATTAAAAAAAATAAATAATTTAGGAATAGGTCCTCAGGGTTTAGGAGGAAATACAACAGCTTTAGCTGTACATGTAGAAAGTTATCCAACACATATAGCAGGATTGCCTGTGGCTGTAAATATTAACTGTCATGCTGCAAGACATGAAGAAATTATCATATAGGTGAGGTGAACAATATGACTATAAAAAAAATATCTACACCATTAACAAAAGAAAAGGTAAAAAAGCTTAAAGCAGGAGACACAGTTTATATATCAGGTACTATTTATACAGGAAGAGATGCAGCTCATGCAAGATTGGTAGATGCGATACATAAAGGAGAGGAGCTACCTTTTGATGTAAGAGATGCTATAATCTATTATGTAGGACCAACTCCTGCAAAGCCGGGAAAACCTATTGGTTCTGCTGGACCTACTACTAGCTATCGTATGGATGATTTAACGGTGCCACTTCTGAATAAGGGATTAACTGGAATGATTGGAAAGGGACTAAGAAGTCAGAAGGTAATAGAGGGAATGAAAAAAGAAGGAGCTGTATATTTTGCTGCAATTGGTGGAGCAGCAGCTCTTATTGCTAATGCGATAAAAAAAGCACAGATCATTGCTTATGAAGATTTGGGAACAGAGGCTATTAGAAAATTAGAGGTAGAAGATTTCCCAGTAATTGTTGTCATAGATCATGAAGGGAACAATCTTTATGAAACAGAAAGAGAAAAATATGAAATATTAGAGGAGGAAAAATAAATGATCAACTATAATGAACTAGCTTTAAAAATGCACAAAGAAAATAAGGGAAAAATTTCAGTAGAAAGTAAAGTAGCTTTGGAAAATAAGGATGATTTATCTACTGCATATACTCCTGGAGTAGCAGAGCCTTGCAGAGTGATTCATAAAAATAAAGATGCTGTTTATGAGTATACTTCAAAGGGAAATATGGTAGCAGTAGTGAGCGATGGAACAGCTGTTTTAGGGCTAGGGGATATAGGTGCTTATGCAGCGATTCCTGTTATGGAAGGAAAGGCAGTACTTTTTAAAAGCTTTGCAGGTATTGATGCTTTTCCGATAGTTTTAAATACAAAAGATACAGATGAAATTGTAAGAACTATTAAGATGATAGAGCCAATGTTTGGGGGAATAAATCTTGAGGATATTGCAGCACCTCGTTGTTTTGAGATCGAAAAAAGATTAAATCAGGAATTGGATATTCCTGTATTTCATGATGATCAGCATGGAACGGCTATTGTCGTATTAGCAGGATTGATTAATGGTTTAAAACTAGCAAATAAAAGATTGGATGATATAAAAGTAGTGATTAATGGTGCTGGGTCGGCTGGTATAGCTATTACAAGGCTGCTACTAACTGCAGGGGTTAAGGATATTGTTCTTTGCGATAAAAATGGAGCGATATTCGATGGAGCAGAGGGGCTAAATGAAGCACAAAAGAAAATTGCAAAAGTGACTAATCTTAAAAAACAAAAAGGGAATTTAAAAGATATTATGAAAAATAAAGACGTTTTTATAGGTGTTTCAGCACCTAATATTGTAACAAAAGAAATGGTATCATCTATGAATGAAAATGCGATTGTATTTGCTATGGCAAATCCTGTTCCTGAAATTATGCCAGAAGATGCAAAGGAGGCAGGTGCATTTATCGTTGGAACAGGAAGATCGGACTATCCAAATCAAATTAATAATGTATTAGCATTTCCAGGGATCTTTCGAGGGGCACTTGATGCAAGAGCAAAGCAGATTACAGAAAATATGAAGGTGAAAGCTAGTTTTGCTATTGCAAATGTTTTAAATGAAAGTGAATTAAGTGTAGAAAAAATTATTCCAAATCCTTTTAACAAAGAGGTAGCAATAGCAGTAGCTGAAGCTGTTATGAAAGCGGCTAAGGAAGATGGAGTAGCATGTATTTAATAAATAGAGCCTTTTGTATAATCAAAAGGCTCAGGTTGTATATAAAGAAACCTTATTTACTTAGATTTCGATACTGTGAATAATTATTTTTTACCTTTAGTAATCCATTCATGCTTGGTGTATAGCTCACACCTTTTTCTTCCATGATTTCTCTTTTAATCTTTTCTTGTTGACTTTCTTTTTTTTGACTTTCTTCATTTTCTTTTGGTTTAACTTTATTCTTCATTTTTTCAATTTTGAGCTGTTGTATCTGAGCGTCAATTTGTTTTATTTGATTTTGCAGTTCCTTTGTTTGAGTATTTTTTGTTTTTATGTCTATATCACTTTCCTTGATAGTTTCTATTCTTTTTTATAGAAAATTGTTTAAATATTTTGTACAATAGATACAAAGATAGAATAAAAGGGTGAATAATGTGAAAAGTTTAAAGGTAAAAATACCCATATTGATTATTACTTTGGTTTTATTTGCTGTAATAGGAAGTACTTATGTAACGTATAGGATTGCTAGCAAACAAATGAGACGACATATAATCAATAAAAATACAATTATTGCAAATATGATTTCTGATCAAATCAATCAGTATTTATCAGATGCTAAAAATACGGTGAAATATGTTGCGCAAAATACTGATGTAGAGGATATGGAAAGAATAAAGAAGGAAATTAACCAAATTTATAAAAGCTATAGATGGCTAGATGTAATGTTTTATATGACACCAGATGGAAGAATTACTTATAGTGTTCCTCATAATGATGTTATTTATCGTAGAGATTATGTAAAAAGAGAATATTATAAGCATCTTATTAAGAATAAAGAAACATATATAAGCAAGGTTTTTATAAGCAGTATATTGAATCAGCCTCATATTATGATTGTTTCTCCAATATTAGATGAGTATACAGGAGAAATAAGAGGGATTATCGGTGGAGGTGTTCCTTTAGAAGCTATTCGTAAGATTGTGGAAAAAACACAAAAGTCATATGATGGGAAAATTTATGTAGTTGACGGAGCAGGCAAGGTGTTAGTTAGTCCAGATCATAATGAAATGTTCAAAGAGATTGTATTAAAAAGAAATATTGAAATAGAAAATAAAGTCGTAGAGTTAGAAGAAATATTAAAAAAATATTCACAAGGAGTGGGGCAGTATCAAAGTGATGGACATAGCGTATATGTGTCCTTTAGTAAAATTGAAAATTATAAAGGAATGGTTATGGTCGAACGAAATGAAGAGTATATAGGAAAAGAAATTAAACAAATTCAATATGAACTCATACCATTGATTTTTAGTATTATTGCTATTGCTTTTTTTTTAAGTATATCTTTAGCATATACAATTACAGAACCTATTGAAAAATTAGTAGAGTATGTAAGAAATATTAGTAAGGATATTCATGAAGGTATGAAAGGCTTTAAAGTGACTAAAAATAATGAAATTGGAGAATTAGAGCTTGCTTTTTGTAGGATGAGTAAGGAATTGAGTATAAAAATAGAGGATTTAAAAAGTTCTCATAAAAGAGAAAAGGATACTAGAAAATATTTAAAAAATATATTAAGAAGTGCAGGTAGTGGGATCTTTGTTATTAATGATAAAGAGCAAGTAGTGATTTTTAATAGAGCTGCTGAAAAGATTACAGGGATAAAGAATGAAAATATTGTTGGGAAATATGTAAGCGAATTATTAGAGGGTATAAAATTACCGAAAGCAATTTTTGATAAGTATTCTAATATACATGGGGTGATTGAAGAGGAATATAAAATTAAAAGAATAGATGGTGTAGAGGTTCCGATTACGATAATGATTTCTCCTATATATGATGATTCGGATAAATCTATTGGATTAGTTTGTCTTATGAAAGATCTAACTCAGATTAAGATGCTAGAACAACAATTAAGAAGAGAAGACCGCTTAAAAACTATTGGAGAATTATCCTCATCTATTATACATGAGATAGGTAACCCTCTAGCAGGAATGACAAATCTTTTGGAGGTGTTAAAAGATCATGTGGTGGATGAAAGTTTAAGGGAAGAACTAATTGATGCGATAAGAGAAGAAGTAGATATGCTCAATAATATTGTGATTAATTTTTTAGAGTTTACCCGTATGAATAATAATAAAAAGGTATATATCAATATATTGCATATTATAGATAGTGCCATTAACATTTTAAAACCAGAGATAAAATATAAAACTATAAGAGTGATAAAAAATTTTCCAAGGCAAATCCCTTTTATAAAAGTAGACCCGTCTGCTATGAGACAGGCATTTGTGAATATACTAAAAAACAGTATCCAAGCAGTAGATATGTGTGGAATTATTGAAATAAAAGTGCAAATATTTGAAGGTATATTGATGGTTTCTATAAGAGATAATGGAAAAGGCATAAGTGAGCAAAAGATTGATAAAATCTTTAATCCTTTTTTTACAACGAAAGAAGATGGAACAGGATTGGGGCTTTCTATTGTTCATAAAATTATAACAGATAATGGAGGAACTATTTCTGTAAAGAGTGAAGTTTCAAAGTATACAGAATTTACATTATCCTTTAAGGGGGAGACAGATGAAAATATTAATTATTGATGATGAAAAAAGTATAAGATTGTCTCTACGAGTAGCTTTAAGTAAATTAGGAATAAAAATATTAACAGCAGCTTCTGGTGAAGAAGGAATTAAGATTTTTGATAAAGAAAGACCAGATATATGTATTGTGGATATTCATTTACCAGGAATTAGCGGGATCGATGTATTAAAGTATATAAGAAAAAAGGATAAAGAAAATATTGTCATGATTATTACCTATATTAGTGAGGTAAGGCTTGCTGTTGAAGCTATGAAATTAGGTGCAAATGATTACTTTACAAAACCTTTTAATATAGAAGAAATTAAAGAAAGCATAAACGATAATATAAAATATATCAAAAAGGCACAAGAGATTTCTTATCAGGAAAAGAAGCAAATAGCAAAAATCATTGGAGAAAGTAAGGCAATACATGAGGTGAAATGTATTGCTCAAAAGATAGGGAATATACCTTATGATACGTTTATATTGATTCAAGGAGAGAGTGGAACAGGAAAAGAAATTATTGCAAAAGCAATCCATTTTAATGGAATAAGAAAAAATAAACCTTATGTTGCGTTGAATTGTGCTGCAATTCCTAAAAATCTGCAAGAAAGTGAATTGTTTGGATATGAAAAAGGTGCATTTTCTGATGCAAAACAGCTTAAGAAGGGACTTATAGAAGAAGCAAATGAGGGGACCTTGTTTTTAGATGAAATTGGAGATATGGATATACTCCTTCAAGCAAAGCTTTTAAGGGTGCTGCAGGAAAAAAGATTTCGCCGTATAGGAGGAATAAAAGAAATTGAATTTCGTGCAAATGTTATTGCAGCGACAAATAAAGATTTATTAAAAGAAATAGAAAAAGGAAATTTTAGAGAAGATTTGTACTATAGATTGAATGTAGTTCCAATATACACAACGCCTTTAAGAGAAAGAAGGGAGGATATAGAAGTATTAATAAATTATTTTATTGATCAATATAATGTGGCTTTAAATAAGAAGGTACGGGGAATGACAGAAGAAGCTATGGAAATTTGTAAAAGCTATGAATGGAAGGGAAATGTAAGAGAATTAAAGAATTTTATAGAAAGGGTGATGATTTTTCAAGAAGAAAATTTAATCGATGTGAAAAATTTACCTGAAAATATCATAAGCAAGCACAGTGAAAATAAAGGTAGTCTTATAATAGGTAGCAATCTTGAAGATATTGAGATGCAGGCTATTAATATAGCGTTAAAAGAAAATAACTGGAATATTTCAAAAACAGCCAAACATTTAGGGATTTCTCGTGTAACATTGAGAAGAAAAATAGAAAAATACAGTATTCATAAATAAAATATGGAAACATTTGAACCACAAGTGGTAAAAAATTTACCACTTGTATATTTTTTTTGACTTTTCTAAAAAACAAAAGCTTGTAAATTAGACGTTTTAAAATATTATCCAATTGGAATAGTTTTTGCATTTAAATTTTATTATATACACAAAATAAAAAGAATAAGTTTTTTAACTATAGAAATAGGAGGTGTACCGGGAAAACGATTACAGGGAATGGTTTAGTACAAAAATATAAAGAGGAGGAGATAATATGAAATTTGATGTAGCAGCTTGGCTGATGAATCCATTTATATTAATGTTTATATCAGTATTTATTGGAATGTTATTTGGAAAAATAAAATTCGGTAAATTTAACTTTGGTGTATCTGGAACATTGTTTGCTGGACTTTTAATAGGCTGGTGGGTACTTGGATATGCAAAGGGATTTGCTGAAGGCGATGCAGGATATAGTTCAGCACAGAAATTGATAAAAACAGGAGTGATTGATAAGGGTTTTTTCTATTTATTTCTTATTTTATTTGTTGCAGCAGTAGGGTTATTAGCAGCAAAGGATATGGGGACTGTTCTTAAAAAATATGGAGCAAAATTTGTTCTTTTAGGATTTTTTATTACATTTTTAGGAGCGGCATCTACTTATGGTATGACATTGATGAGTCCATTGTTAGGAGTAAATTCTAATCCATATGAAGTATCAGGTGTTTATACGGGGGCGCTTACAAGCTCGCCAGGACTTGCAGCAGCTATTGAAACAGCAAGAGGACATGCGATGCATAAAGCTGAAGTATATGATACGCTGAAGGATGAGGATAAGGCAAAAATTTTAAATGTAATCGATTCAACAGGGAAGTTAACCCCAGAAAATACACCTTTGTTATCGGAAGCGCAAAAAGCACAATTAATAAAAAATGCAGAAGCGGGGATTGGAGTAGGTCATGCTATAGGATATCCTATTGGAGTATTAATAGTTATTCTTTGTGTAAATTTCTTTCCTAAAATCTTTGGTATGGATGTACAAAGAGAACAGGAACAACTAAGAAAGGAAATGGCAGCAGCAAAATCAAAAACAGAAGGAAAAGAAATTGAAGAAACCAGCTTTGATCTTACAGCATTTGCAATTGCTTGTTTCTTTGGTTATACTATAGGCAAAATTAAAATATATCTTCCATATCTGGGGGATTTTGGTTTAGGTTCTACAGGTGGAGTATTAATTGGTTCGTTAATTCTTGGACATATAGGAAAAATAGGATTTCTTAACTTTAGAATGAATAACAAGATATTAGGTGTTGTAAGACAATTATCTCTTGCATTTTTCTTAGCTATTGTAGGGTTGAGATATGGTTTTAAAGTATTTGATGCTGTATTTGGTGGAGGTTGGTATTTAGCAGTTGTAGCATTAGTAGTAGGTATAATGGCAATGACAATTGGTTTCTTTGTAGGAAGATATGTATTAAAAATTAATTGGATCATGTTATCTGGAGCTATTTGTGGAGGGATGACATCAACACCTGGACTTGGAGCTGCTGTTGATGCTATTGGTAGTGATGACCCTGCTGCAGGATATGGTGCAACTTACCCAGCTGCGTTATTAGGCATGGTGATTTTCACAATAATATTACATAATTTGCCTATGTAAATTGGTATATGTACCAAGAAAGAAAAAATAATTTATGTATTTTGTAGGGATAATAAAAGTATTCAAATACAAGGAATACTTTTAAAAACATAAATTATAAATAGGCATGTTGAATATAAAGGAGGACGATTTATATGTTAGGAAACAGAATTAGAAGAGAGGATTTAAAAGGGAAAATAGTATCTGCAGAAGAAGCAGCTATGCTGATTAAAGATGGAATGACTATAGCTACAAGTGGTTTTACTCCTTCTGGATATCCTAAAGCAGTACCATTAGCTCTTGCTAAAAGGGCTGAAGAAGGAGAAGAAATAGGAGTAACTATTATTACAGGAGCCTCTGTAGGAGATGAATTAGACGGTGCATTAACAAGAAGCGGTGTAATGAAAAGAAGATTTCCATATCAGACAAATAAATATTCAAGAGATGCTATAAATAAAGGGAAATTAATGTATCAAGACATGCATTTAAGCCATGTTCCACAATTTGTAGATTATGGATTCTTTGGTAAAATAGATATAGCAATTGTTGAGGGATTAGCTATAACTGAGGAAGGTGGTATTATTCCTACTACTTCTGTTGGAGTTGCACCTCATGCTGTAAAAAATGCTGAAAAAGTTATTGTTGAAATTAATACAAGTCAACCAATGGCTCTAGAAGGAGTACATGATATATATATTCCAGAAAGGCCACCATACAGAAAACCTATCCCGATCACCCATCCTAAAGATAGAATTGGTACTTCTTATATTCCTTGTGATCCAGAAAAAATTGCAGCAATTGTTATAACAGATATAGCAGATAAAGTGAGACCATTAGGAGCGATTGATGAAAATTCAAAAAAGATATCAGGCTATATAATTGATTTTTTAGAGCATGAAGTAAAAATGGGAAGACTTCCTAAAGATTTATTACCATTGCAATCTGGAGTTGGTTCTGTTGCTAATGCGGTTTTAGGAGGACTTGTTGAGTCTAAGTTTGAAAATCTTACTTGTTATACAGAAGTGATTCAAGACGCTATGTTTGATCTTATTGATGCTGGAAAAGTAACTGTTGCTTCTGGAACGTCATTTACACCATCAGAGGAAGGCTTAAAAAGACTTCTAGATAATATAGATCACTATGCAAAGCATTGTATTTTAAGACCAATGGAAATTAGTAATAATCCTGAAGTGATAAGAAGACTTGGTGTGATTGCTATGAATACAGCAATAGAAGTAGATATTTATGGGCATGTAAATTCAACAAATATAATGGGATCTCGTATGATGAATGGTATAGGGGGATCTGGAGATTTTACAAGAAATGCATATTTATCTATCTTTACAACTGTATCTACAGCAAAAAATGGAGATGTTTCTTCTATTGTGCCTATGGTATCTCATGTAGATCATACAGAGCATGACGTATGTGTTGTGGTAACGGAACAGGGACTTGCTGACTTGAGGGGAACTTCACCAAGAGAAAGAGCAAGAAAGATTATAAAAAATTGTGCACATCCTGATTATAGAGATATTCTTATGGATTATCTAAAAAGAGCTGAAAAAGGAAGGTTTATGCATGAGCCGCATATGATGGGTGAAGCATTATCATGGCATGAAAGATTTTTGCAGACAGGAAGTATGACAATAAAATAACGTACATCTGTATCTAAACACACATGTATGTTATATAACAGAATGTATACACATATACTTTGCTGAACTTACTACAAAAGATTATAATTTGTGGTATGCTAAAAATATATTAGATAAATATATAAGCTTTAAAAAGGAGGAAAAATATGTTTGAAAAAGAGAAACTAGCCAAAGTAAAAGAAAGTTTAAATGCTTATGAAGCAAAGGTAGCAGAAACTATACAAAAAAGACCTGAAAGAAAAGAAGTATTTGAAAGTGGTTCAGGGTCAGTTGTAAATAGACTCTATACCCCTCTTGATATTGAAGATTTTGATTATGAAAGAGATTTAGGAATGCCAGGGAGCTTCCCTTATACTAGAGGGGTACAGCCTACTATGTATAGAGGAAGATTTTGGACAATGCGTATGTATGCAGGATTTGCTACTGCAGAAGAGTCTAATAAACGTTATAAATATTTAATTGAGCAAGGATCAATGGGACTTTCTGTTGCATTTGACCTTCCAACGCAAATTGGGTATGATTCAGATCATCCATTATCAGAAGGAGAAGTTGGAAAAGTTGGAGTTGCAATAGATTCTTTAGCAGATATGGAAATTTTGTTTGATGGGATTCCACTAGATAAAGTTTCAACTTCTATGACCATCAATGCACCAGCATCAGTGCTTTTAGCTATGTATATAGCTGTGGCAGAAAAACAAGGTGTAACACCTGATAAACTAAGAGGTACAATCCAAAATGATATATTAAAAGAATATATAGCTCGTGGAACGTATATCTTCCCAACAGAAGCTTCAATGCGTTTAATTACAAATATATTTGAATACTGCTCTAAGAATGTTCCATTATGGAATACGATTTCAATTTCTGGATATCACATCAGAGAAGCTGGTTCAACTGCTGCTCAAGAGGTTGGATTTACACTTGCAGATGGTATTGCTTACGTAGAAGCTGCAATAAAAGCAGGGCTTGATGTAGATACATTTGCACCGAGACTTTCTTTCTTCTTTAATGCACATAATGATATTTTGGAAGAGGTTGCTAAATATAGAGCAGCAAGAAGACTATGGGCAAGAATAATGAAAGAAAGATTTGGAGCGAAGAAGCCTAAATCAATGGCACTTAAATTCCATACACAAACAGGTGGTTCTACACTTACTGCACAACAGCCAGAAAACAATATTGTTCGTGTTGCTATTCAAACACTTGCGGCAGTTTTAGGTGGAACTCAATCACTACACACAAATTCTAAAGACGAAGCATTGGCGCTTCCTACAGAAGACTCTGTAAGAGTTGCACTTAGAACACAACAAATTGTAGCTTATGAGAGTGGTGTTGCTGATACAGTAGATCCATTAGCAGGTTCATATTATATTGAAGCAAAAACAAAAGAAATAGAAGAAGAAGCGATGAAATATATTAAGAAAATTGATGAAATGGGTGGCGCACCAAAAGCTATTGACAATGGATATATTCAACAAGAAATTATGGATGCAGCATATAACTATCAAAAGGATATTGAGACTGGAAAGAGAATTATTGTTGGTATGAATAAATTCCAAATCGAAGAGGAAGCACCTAAAGGATTATTAAAAGTAGATCCTTCTGTTGGAGAATTACAAAAGAAAAAGATTCAAGAACTAAAAGCGAAAAGAGATAATGAATTAGTAAAAGAAAGACTAGAAGCTTTAAGAGGCGCTTGTCAAACTGATGAAAACTTAATGCCATATATTTTAGATGCTGTAAGAGCGTATGCTACTTTAGGAGAAATATGTGGTGTAATGAGAGAAGTTTTTGGAGAATATCAACAGAGCGTACAATTATAAAAAGTTAAATATAAATAGAATTGGGAAGATTAAATGAGGGAGGAAAAATTTATGGATAGACCTATTAGAGTATTAGTTGCAAAGCCAGGACTTGATGGACATGATAGAGGAGCAAAGGTAATTGCAAGAGCGTTAAGAGATGCAGGGATGGAAGTTATTTATACTGGATTAAGACAAACACCAGAGCAAATTGTTAATGCTGCTATTCAAGAGGACGTAGATTGTATTGCGATGAGTATTTTATCTGGAGCACACAATACATTACTTCCAAATGTTGTAGAGCTTCTTAAGGCAGAAAATGTAGATGATATTTTAGTAATTGGTGGAGGCGTTATTCCTGATGATGATATACCTTTCTTAAAAGAAAAAGGTATAGAAGCAGTATTTACCCCTGGAACACCAACTTCAGTAACGATAGATTATATCAAAAATAATATTAAAAGAAAATAATCAACATAACTATAAGTGCAGATTCAGACCAATTGGTCTGTATTCTGCAATTATAGTATGTTTAGAAAATAGGTGGTGGGTCAATGGATTTAGCAGAGAGATTATTAAAAGGAGAAAAAAGAGCTGTTGCACGATTGATTACAATGGCAGAAAATCATGACAGCGAGGCTATTGAAATATTAAAAAAACTATATAAAAAAACTGGTAATGCACATGTTATAGGGATTACAGGACCTCCGGGAGCAGGTAAAAGTACATTGACAGATAAACTTGTAAAAGCGTTAAGAAAAGAAGGAAAAAGGGTTGGGATTATTGCTGTTGATCCTACGAGTCCTTTTACAGGAGGTTCAATATTAGGGGATCGAGTTAGAATGAATGAACTAAGTATGGATTCAGGTGTTTTCATAAGAAGCATGGGAACAAGAGGGCATTTAGGAGGATTGTCTAAGGCTACAGCTGCTGCTGTTAAGATTTTAGATATATATGGTGCGGAATATATATTCATTGAAACAGTAGGGGTAGGACAGTCTGAAGTAGATATTGCAAAAAATGCAGATACAACGCTTATGGTAATGGTACCGGGTCTTGGAGATGACATTCAGGCAATCAAAGCAGGGATTATGGAAATAGGAGATGTATTTGCAGTAAATAAAGCAGATCGAGACGGTGCAAAAAGAACTGCAACAGAAATTGAAATGATGCTAGATTTCAATAAATCTGACTGGAGACCGCCTGTACAAAAGGTAATTGCTGTCGAAAATAAAGGGATAGATGAATTATTGGCACACATTAAAGAGCATATGAATCATTTAAGAGAAACAGGAAAGCTAGAAAAGAAAAGAACAGAAAACAGCAAGCTAGAGATTGTAGATCTGATTCAGCAGAAATTGATGAATATGATATTAGATCAATCAAGTAAAGAGGAAATGGTAAACCAATTAGCAAAAGATGTTGCTTTAAGAAAATCTGACCCATATTCTGCGGCAGAAATTGTACTGGAAAAAATCAAGAAAGCATAGAGCTTGAAAAGCTAAAATGCAAGAAAAATTGTAATTTTGAAAATGGTAGTGTATGATGTGTTAAGGGTTATTACCCTATGGAAATATTAAAAAATGAGGAGGATGAAAAATGAAAGTATTAAAAGTTGACCATATTGGTGTTGCTGTAAAAAATCTTGAAGAGAGTTTAAAATTTTATCAAGAAATATTAGGACTTGAATTACAAGGAACGGAAATAGTGGAAGAACAAAAAGTAAAAGTAGCATTTTTGCCTGTTGGAGACAGTGAAATAGAATTATTAGAATCTACTGATCCAGATGGTCCTATTGCAAAATTTATTGAGAAAAAAGGAGCAGGACTTCAACATATTGCACTAAGAGTGCCAAATATTGAAGAAGCAATCAAAGAATTAAAAGAAAAAGGTGTTAGAATGATTGATGAAAAACCAAGATATGGTGCTGGTGGTGCAAAAATTGCATTTTGTCATCCAAAGAGTACAAATGGTGTATTGTTAGAACTAAGTGAAAGAAAATAGTTCGCAGCTGTCAAATGTGACAGCTTCACAAGTGATAGGAGGTTAGACAAATGGCAAACAAAAAAATAGAAGATTTGCGTAAACGTAAGGAAAAAATTACTCTTGGTGGTGGACAAAAGAGAATTGATAAGCAGCATGCATCAGGGAAGCTTACTGCTAGAGAAAGAATAAATTTATTATTTGATGAAGGTACTTTTGTTGAATTAGATGCTTTTGTAAAGCATAGATGTACAAACTTCGGAATGGAAAGCCAAGAAGCTCCAGGAGAAGGGGTTGTTACTGGATATGGTATGGTTGATGGAAGACTAGTTTATGCATTTGCCCAAGATTTTACAGTTATTGGAGGTTCTTTAGGGGAGATGCATGCAGCAAAAATAGTAAAAGTATTAGACAATGCATTGAAGGTAGGAGCGCCGGTTGTTGGACTAAACGATTCAGGAGGAGCAAGAATTCAAGAAGCAGTAGATGCCCTTTCAGGATATGGGAAAATATTCTTTAGGAATACTATTTGCTCGGGTGTAATTCCTCAAATATCAGCAATTATGGGACCTTCTGCAGGTGGAGCTGTATACTCTCCAGGAATAACAGACTTTATTTATATGGTAGATCAAACTAGTAAAATGTTTATTACAGGACCACAGGTTATTAAAACAGTTACTGGTGAAGAAGTTTCAGCTGAAGATTTAGGTGGTGCAATGACACACAATTCAACAAGTGGAGTTGCGCATTTTATCGCTCAAGATGATGAAGACTGTATCATGCAAATTAGAAGACTACTTAGCTTCTTACCATCTAACAATATGGAGACAGCTCCTCACTATGAAACAGAAGATGATATTAACAGACTTATTCCAGAACTTGATGATCTACTTCCAGATAATCCAAACAAACCATATGATATGTTTGATGTTATATCTAGAATTGTAGATGACGGTGATTATTACGAGGTTCAACCGTATTTTGCTAGAAATATTATTACTTGCTTTGCAAGGATTAATGGAAATACTGTTGGGATTATTGCAAATCAACCAAAATTCCTTGCAGGTTGTTTAGATATCAATGCTTCTGACAAATCAGCGAGATTTATAAGATTTTGTGATGCTTTTAATATTCCGTTGCTTAATATTGTAGACGTACCGGGTTTCTTGCCAGGAACAAATCAAGAATACGGCGGAATTATTAGACACGGAGCAAAAATGCTTTATGCATATAGTGAAGCAACAGTACCAAAGGTAACATTAGTTACAAGAAAAGCATATGGTGGTTCATATATTGCAATGTGTAACAAAGAATTAGGAGCAGATATAGTACTTGCATGGCCAAGCGCTGAGATTGCTGTTATGGGACCACAGGGTGCTGCAAATATTATCTTTAGAAAGGATATCAAAAATGCAGAAAATCCAGCCGAAGAAAGAGCGAAAAAAATTGAAGAATATACAGCTGAATTTGCAACTCCTTATAAAGCAGCAGAAAGAGGCTATGTAGATGATGTAATCGAACCAAGTACAACAAGACCAAGACTTGTAGATGCATTTAATATGCTTATGTCAAAGAGAGAAACAAGACCTGCTAAAAAACACGGAAATATTCCTCTATAAGGAGTAAAATTAATAAAAACATGCTGAAATATAAAAATAATAATATTTGTTTTATTAATTTTACAAGTTGAAATAGTAAAAAGAGAGGTGAAAACATGGATAAATTATCGTTGTTAGATAAATTTAAAGACCCTAATTTAATACATAATCTATCTGATGGAGATAAAATGCTAGCTTCTTTGCAGGTAATGTTCCTTGGGATGACTGTAACCTTTGTAGCATTATGTATTCTATGGGGATTGATTATAGTAATGTCTAAAATGCTTAATAAAACGGAGAAGGAAGAGAAAAAGGTTGTCGAGGATTCAGCAATAAAACCAGAATTAGCGCTAGAGAAAGAAGATGATGAAGAAGAATTAGTTGCAGTAATTACTGCAGCTATTGCAGCAAGTCTTCAAACTTCTACCCATAATATTATTGTAAGAAACATTACAAGAGTAAGCGATTCAACACCAGTATGGGGGAGAATGGGTAGGATGGAGCAGATGAATAATAACTACTAGAACATTTATATTATGGATAAAAGCTTAGAGGAGGAGTATAAAAATGAGAAAGTTTAATATAACTGTAAACGGAAAAGCATATGAAGTGGAAGTAGAAGAAGTTGGCGGAGCTATAGCTTCAGCACCAGTACAAAGACCTACAGCACCAGTAGCAAGACCAGCAGCGCCAAAGCCAGCACCAGCACAAAAGCCAGCAGCACCAACGCCAGCTCCAGCTGGAGGAAATACAGTGACAGCTCCAATGCCAGGAACGATTTTAGATATAAAGGTAAATGTAGGAGATACTGTAGAAAACGGACAAGTATTATTAATTCTGGAGGCTATGAAAATGGAAAATGAAATCATGGCACCTGCAGCTGGTAAGGTTGTAGCTATCAATACAAGTAAGGGTGCTTCTGTCAATGCAGGAGATACATTGGTAGTATTAGGATAGTCATGTACCCAAAACCAAAAAGAAAGGAGATGTAGCAATGGTACAAACTATCATAAAATTTTTACAAAGTACCGGTTTTTATGGATTTAAAGACTATCCTTTAAATATTGTTATGATTTTTATTGCATTTGTGCTTTTATATTTAGCAATCAAAAAAGGCTTTGAACCGTTACTATTAGTACCGATTGCATTTGGTATATTTTTAACAAATTTGCCATATGCGAATATGATGCTGCCACATGGAGAACATGGTCAACCAGGAGGACTTTTATGGTATTTCTTCCAAGGAGATGAATTAGGAATATTTCCACCAATTATCTTCATGGGTGTAGGAGCCATGACAGATTTTGGACCGCTTATTGCGAATCCAAGAGCTTTATTATTAGGAGCAGCAGCTCAATTTGGTATTTTTACTACGTTTATCGGTTCAATTTTGTGGGGGTTTACAGGACAACAAGCAGCATCTATTGGAATTATTGGAGGAGCAGATGGACCAACAGCAATCTTTTTAGCTTCGAGACTAGCTCCAGAATTATTAGGAGCAATTGCTGTTGCAGCTTATTCATACATGGCACTAGTGCCAATCATTCAACCACCGATCATGAAGCTTTTAACAACAAAAGAAGAGCGTATGATTAAAATGGATCAATTAAGACCCGTTTCTAAAACAGAAAAAATATTATTCCCTATTATAGTTACATTAGTAGTATCTTTAATGCTTCCACCAGCAGCAACATTAATAGGTATGTTAATGCTTGGAAACCTGTTTAAAGAGTCAGGAGTTACTGGTAGACTTGCAGATACTGCACAAAATGCGCTAATAAATATTATTACAATTCTATTAGGACTTTCAGTAGGAGCTACTGCTACAGCAGAGGCATTTTTAACAGCACAGACATTAAAGATTATTTTCTTAGGTGTATTAGCTTTTGGAGTAGGTACAGCAGCAGGTGTGATATTAGCAAAGATTATGAACAAGCTTTCAGGTGGAAAAATAAATCCACTTATTGGTTCAGCTGGTGTTTCAGCAGTTCCAATGGCAGCTAGGGTTTCACAAGTAGTTGGACAGAAAGAAAATCCTTCAAACTTCTTATTGATGCATGCTATGGGTCCTAACGTTGCAGGTGTTATTGGTTCGGCAGTTGCAGCAGGAGTTATGCTTTCATTGTTTGGGTAATATATAAACAGGCAGATTTTTATTTGCCTGTTTATTTTTTTAGGAGTGTATTTTCAAATATGCTTCTGCTTTTTATAGTATAATATTTTTATTAAAACGTAAGGAGTAAGGATGAAGGGGATGTGGATGGATGAAAAAAAATATTTTAGAAGCCCTAAAGAAGAACAAAGATGCTTTTATTTCAGGAGAGGAGTTAAGTAAGAAAATAGGAGTAACAAGAACAGCTGTATGGAAGCATATAAAACAATTAAAAGAAGAAGGATATGAGATAGAATCTGTTTCAAGAAAAGGATATCGACTGACTAAAGAGCCAGATACATTAGATGCAGATGTTCTTGAAATAGAATTAGCAAGTAAAAATATTGGTAGTAAAATTTATCATTTTGAATCTATTGATTCTACAAATAATATGGCAAAAAAAATGGCATCAGAAGGTGCTGCTGAGGGTACTATAATTATTGCTGAGGAGCAGACTGGTGGAAGAGGAAGACTGGGAAGAACATGGGTATCGCCTAAGGGGACAGGTATTTGGATGTCTATTATTTTAAGGCCTAATATAGCACCTACGGAAGCTGCAAAAATCACACAAATCACAGCAGCTGCTGTTGCGAGTGGTTTAAGGAAGATTATTGGGGAGGATGTGGGGATAAAATGGCCAAATGATATTATTATCCACAGGAAAAAAGTATGTGGAATTCTCACAGAGCTGAGTGCTGAATTGAATTCAGTAAACTATATAGTTGTAGGAATCGGTATTAATGTGAATATGGATACGAAAGACTTTCCAGAAGAAGTTAGGCGTATTGCAACATCTATTAAGGCTTGTGTTGGAAGGACTGTTTCGAGAAAAAATATTGTAAAGGAAATACTTCATAGCTTTGAAGAATTGTATTCAGATTTTACATACAATAAAAATATAAAAAAGAGCATTGAAATTTGCAAAAAATATTCTGTTACTTTAGGAAAAGAAGTTAAAATTAAAAATAAGGAAAAAGAAGTTGTAGCAAAGGCTATTGACTTAACAGAAGATGGACAACTCCTTATAAAAAATCAGTCGGGAGTTATCGAGAAGGTTTTTTCAGGGGAAGTCTCTGTCAGGGGGATTGTAGATTATGTATAGAAAAATTGTTAATAGGAAATAATGCATGAATCAAAGGTTAATTTTTTATTGCAAAAGAATTGAGCAGATGATAACATATAGAAAGAAAATTACATATAAAGAACAAGTGAGAAAGGTTGAGCGAAGATATGTTATTAGCGTTTGATGTCGGGAATACAAATATTGTTTTAGGAGCTTATAAAGGAAAAGAATTATTGCATTTTTGGAGATTTGCAACAGATAAATCTAAGAGTTCGGATGAATATGGTATGCTCATCAATCAATTATTTCAATATGAAGGATTAAGTCTTAAGGATGTAAAGGATGTAATTATTTCATCAGTTGTACCGCCAATTATGTATACACTCGAACATACAGCATTAAAATATTGTAATAAAAAAGCTATTGTAATAGGACCTGGCATCAAAACAGGAATGAATATAAAATATGATAATCCAAAGCAAGTTGGAGCAGATAGAATTGTCAATGCTGTTGCAGCATATGAAAAGTATGGTGGTCCTTTAGTTATTGTTGATTTTGGAACTGCCACTACATTTTGTGCTATTTCAAAGAAGGGAGAATATTTGGGAGGCACAATTGCTCCGGGAATAAAAATATCTAGTGAAGCATTGTTTCAGCATGCAGCTAAATTACCTAGAGTAGAGCTTGTAAAGCCCGGAAAAGTCATCTGCAAAAATACAGTAAGCAGTATGCAGTCGGGAATAGTTTATGGATATGTGGGATTAGTGGACTATATTGTGTGTAGAATGAAAGAAGAATTAGGAGATTCTCATACAAAGGTGATTGCTACAGGAGGACTTGCAAGTCTTATAATGAGTGAATCTAAGATGATTGATGCAATAGATAAAATGCTTACCCTTGATGGACTTAGAATTATTTATGAGAGAAATAAAAGGTAATCAATTAGGGTCATTTTTTAGAATTGTTTCTAAGAATGACCCTAATTATACTATTGTTTATATAGGTAAACAACTTCAAAACGAAATATAAAGAACAGTTCATGCCAGATAACTTTTGAAAAAACAAAAGTTATCGAAGTCATTCACTTATCTTTATATATTTCTTTTTTTATGTTGATGATATATATATATATAAAGAGTAGGTGGTAGCAAAATGAAAATTGGAAATGTAGAATTAGCAAATAATGTATTTTTAGGACCGATGGCAGGAGTGACAGATCTGACTTTTAGATTATTGTGCAAGGAACAAGGAGTAGGTTTAGTCTATACAGAAATGGTAAGCTGTAAAGGATTGTACTATAATGATCAAAAAACAGTAAAGCTTCTACAGATAGATGAAAAAGAAAAACCAGTAGCTCTACAAGTTTTTGGCAGTGAACCAGAGGTTATGGCAAAAGCAGCAGAAAAATTAAATGATCATGAAAATGCTATATTAGATATTAATATGGGATGTCCTACACCTAAAATAGTCAAAAATGGAGATGGTTCAGCACTTATGAAAAATCCTAAATTAGCTGGAAGGATCATAAAAGCTGTAGTAAATGCAACAGATAAGCCTGTAACAGTAAAGATTAGAAAAGGCTGGGATGAATCCTCTATAAATGCAGTAGAGATTGCCAAAATTGCAGAGGAAAATGGTGCAAAAGCTGTTGCTGTTCATGGGAGAACAAGAGAACAATTTTATACAGGAAAAGCTGATTGGCATATTATAAAAGAGGTAAAGGAAGCTATATCGATTCCTGTTATTGGAAATGGAGATATTTTTACTGTAGAAGATGCAATAAAAATGAAAGAAATTACAAATTGTGATGCAGTTATGATTGCAAGGGGAGCTCAAGGAAATCCATGGATATTTAAACAAGTAGCACATTATATGAAAACGGGAGAGATACTTCCTAAACCTACTGTAGAAGAAAAAATACAAATGGCATTAAAACACTTAGAAATGCTTATTGAAAATAAAGGAGAATATATTGCTGTTAGAGAGATTAGAAAGCATATAGCATGGTATCTAAAAGGAATAAGAAATTCTGCTAAAATTCGAGGGAATATAAATACTCTACAAACAAAAAAAGAAATAGTGAAGAATCTAATGGATTTTTCAAAAAATTTCCAAAAGGAACACAGCTAATCTTTGTAGTAAAGCTTGACAATGTATACCATGTACATTATAATATTTCGCATATGGTAGAAAAATGAATAAAAAATTTTGAAAATTCATCGTGTGTTATAAAAAGCACTGTATTAACAGTGCTTATTGTAGTACAATAGAAATGTTTTCCATTCGTTTTTAAGAATAAATTTATTTTGGGGACATATAATTATTAACAAATCTTTTTAAAGATTTTGTTCTAAATTGTGGAAAAGGAGAGGAAACCAATGAGTGAGAAGGAGATTATATTAACTCGTGAAGGATTAAAGAAAATAGAGGATGAATTAGAGCATCTAAAAACAGTTAGAAGAAAAGAAGTAGCAGAGAGAATAAAAGAAGCAATTGCTTTTGGAGATATTAGTGAGAACTCAGAATATGATGAAGCAAAGAATGAACAAGCTCAAGTAGAAGAGAGAATTGCAAAGCTTGAAATGATGCTGAGAAAAGCAAAAGTATTGGATGAAGCAGACATTTCTTTAGATACTGTAAATATTGGAACAACTGTAAAAGTAAAAGATTTAGAATTTGATGAAGAGATAGAATACACCATTGTAGGGTCAGCTGAAGCAGATCCGTATGAAGGCAAAATATCTAATGAAGCTCCAGTAGGAAAAAGTTTATTAGGAAGTAAAGTTGGAGATATTGTAACTGTACAAGTGCCAGATGGTATTATTAAATATGAGATTTTAGAAATTAAAAGATAATTTGGGGGTGTACAAAAGATGAGTGAAGAAATGAATCTCAGTGAAGTACTTCAGGTGAGAAGGGATAAGCTTAAAAAGCTTAGAGAAATGGGAAGAGACCCATACAAGATAGAAAAATATGACCAAACACATTTTAGCCAAGATATAAAAGATGCTTTTGAAACAATGGAAGGAAATGAAGTTTCTATTGCAGGCAGAATTATGGCAAAGCGTACAATGGGGAAAGCTGCTTTTATTGATATACAAGACAAGCAGGGAAGAATGCAATCCTATGTTCGTAAAGATGCTATTGGTGAAGAAGAATATGATGTATTTGTTACATATGATATAGGAGATATTGTAGGAGTTAAAGGAACTGTTTTTAAAACAAAGCAAGGAGAAATATCTGTAAGAGCAACAGATGTAAAATTGCTTTCAAAATCACTAAAGCCACTTCCTGAAAAATGGCATGGATTAAAAGACAAGGAATTAAGATATAGACAAAGATATGTAGATTTGATTGTAAACCCAGAAGTGAAAAAGACTTTTATAGCTAGAACAAAGGCTATAAAAGCATTAAGAAAATACTTAGATGATCGTGATTTCTTAGAAGTAGAAACACCAATACTTGATTCGGTAGCGTCAGGGGCTAATGCAAGACCATTTATTACTCACCATAATACATTAGATATTGATATGTATATGAGAATTGCTACAGAACTACATCTTAAGAGATTGGTTGTAGGTGGTCTTGATCGTGTATATGAAATTGGAAGATTGTTTAGAAACGAAGGAATGTCTCCAAAGCATAACCCAGAATTTACTACAATTGAATGGTATATGGCTTATGCTGATTATGAAGTAATGATGAAGATGTGTGAAGAAGTGGTTGCAGAAATGGCAATAGCAGCGTGCGGATCAACAAAGGTTACATTCCAGGGTCAAGAAATTGATTTTACACCTCCGTGGAGAAGAATAAGAATGGTAGATATGGTAACAGAAGAAACAGGTATAAACTTTGAGGAAGTAGAAACAGATGAAGAAGCAAGAAAAATTGCAAAGGAAAAAGGAATAGAAGTAGAAAAAGAAATGACAAAGGGAGATATTATTAATTTATTCTTTGAAGAATTCTGTGAAGAAAAAATAATACAACCTACATTTGTTACGCATCATCCAGTTGAGATTTCACCATTTGCTAAGAGAGATCCAGAAAATCCTCGTTATACACATAGATTTGAAGCTTTTGCTAATACTTGGGAAATTGCAAATGCATTCTCAGAATTAAATGATCCACTAGATCAAAGAGAAAGATTTGAAGCTCAATTGAGAAAGAAAGAATTAGGAGACGATGAAACAGCTATGATGGATGAAGATTTTCTAAATGCTCTTGAGGTAGGTCTTCCTCCTACAGGAGGTATTGGAATCGGTATTGATAGACTGGTTATGCTTCTTACAGATTCCCCAACCATTAGAGATGTGATCTTCTTCCCAACAATGAAGCCAATTGAAAAATAAAGCATAGGGTATACTTTATGTATACCCTGTATTTTTTATGTTATATGATTTATTTAGAAATGGTAATTTAATAATATTTATATATATAGGGATCCAACTTCAAAATGAAATATAAAGAACAGTTCATTCCAGATAACTTTTGAAAAAACAAAACTTCATTCCATGAAAAAATACTAAACCTTCAAAACTCACTTCGTTCAAACAATGAAGGTTCTTAACGTATTTTTCATGAAATTTCAGTAAGTTTTTTTACAAAAGTTATCGAAGTCATTCACTTATCTTTATATATTTCTTTTTTTATGTTGATGTTGTTTACCTATATATATAAGGAAGTTACAAAAAAAATCAAATGAATAATATCTTTAAATAACTATATAAAAAATATATAGAAAAATAGAGAAAACAAGAATAATTTTTAGAAAATCACATATAATGATAAATGTGAATAAAAAAATGAACTTGAAATGTACTTGTATTTATGATATAGTAAATATCGTCGCTGATGAGCAGAAGCTTTCAGCGAAGGAAATTTAAAAGGTTACCATAAAGTACCTTTAAAAAATAGTTGACATAATATATAATACGTGATAAACTGATATATGTCTTCTGATGATGAACCTTGAAAATTATACAGTGTAAGAAATTAAGCCAGATACTCGTTATAAACGAGAAACGTTCAATTCGAATTCTTTTATTTGAGAGTTTGATCCTGGCTCAGGATGAACGCTGGCGGCGTGCCTAACACATGCAAGTCGAGCGAGAAGCTGTCAATGATCCTTCGGGAGATTTGATTAGTGGAAAGCGGCGGACGGGTGAGTAACGCGTGGGCAACCTGCCCTATACACAGGGATAGCCTCGGGAAACCGGGATTAATACCTGATAAAGCTCTAGTACCGCATGGTACATGAGTCAAAGCTTTAGCGGTATAGGATGGGCCCGCGTCTGATTAGCTAGTTGGTGAGGTAACGGCTCACCAAGGCAACGATCAGTAGCCGACCTGAGAGGGTGATCGGCCACACTGGAACTGAGACACGGTCCAGACTCCTACGGGAGGCAGCAGTGGGGAATATTGCACAATGGGCGAAAGCCTGATGCAGCAACGCCGCGTGAGTGATGAAGGCCTTCGGGTCGTAAAACTCTGTCCTAAGGGAAGAAAACTGACGGTACCTTAGGAGGAAGCCCCGGCTAACTACGTGCCAGCAGCCGCGGTAATACGTAGGGGGCGAGCGTTATCCGGAATCACTGGGCGTAAAGGGTGCGTAGGCGGCCGATAAAGTCTGGGGTGAAAGGCTACGGCTCAACCGTAGTAAGCCTTGGAAACTTATTGGCTTGAGTGCAGGAGAGGAGAGTGGAATTCCTAGTGTAGCGGTGAAATGCGTAGATATTAGGAGGAACACCAGTGGCGAAGGCGACTCTCTGGACTGTAACTGACGCTGAGGCACGAAAGCGTGGGGAGCGAACAGGATTAGATACCCTGGTAGTCCACGCCGTAAACGATGAGTGCTAGGTGTCGGAGGTTCATCCCTTCGGTGCCGCAGCTAACGCATTAAGCACTCCGCCTGGGGAGTACGGTCGCAAGACTGAAACTCAAAGGAATTGACGGGGACCCGCACAAGCAGCGGAGCATGTGGTTTAATTCGAAGCAACGCGAAGAACCTTACCAGGACTTGACATCCTCTGCATTAACCTTAATCGGTGAAATCCCTTCGGGGACAGAGAGACAGGTGGTGCATGGTTGTCGTCAGCTCGTGTCGTGAGATGTTGGGTTAAGTCCCGCAACGAGCGCAACCCTTGTCTTTAGTTGCCAGCATTTCGGATGGGCACTCTAGAGAGACTGCCGGGGATAACTCGGAGGAAGGTGGGGATGACGTCAAATCATCATGCCCCTTATGTTCTGGGCTACACACGTGCTACAATGGCTGGTACAACGGGAAGCGAAGGAGTAATCTGGAGCAAATCCTAAAAGCCAGTCTCAGTTCGGATTGTGGGCTGCAACTCGCCCACATGAAGCTGGAGTTGCTAGTAATCGTGGATCAGAATGCCGCGGTGAATGCGTTCCCGGGTCTTGTACACACCGCCCGTCACACCACGGGAGTTGGGGGCACCCGAAGTCAGCTATCTAACCTTATGGAGGAAGCTGCCGAAGGTGAAATCAATAACTGGGGTGAAGTCGTAACAAGGTAGCCGTATCGGAAGGTGCGGCTGGATCACCTCCTTTCTAAGGAGAAAGGCTTAACTTACACTGTATAGTTTTGAAGGATCAAACCTTCAAAAGTTAATTATGGGGACGTAGCTCAGCTGGGAGAGCACCTGCCTTGCACGCAGGGGGTCAGGGGTTCGATCCCCCTCGTCTCCACCATGTGTACTTTGAAAACTGAACAATGCATATAAAATACAATTTTTACTGGTCAAGCTATAAAGAGCATAGGGCGGATGCCTTGGCACCAGGAGCCGATGAAGGACGTGGTAAGCTGCGATAAGCCTCGGGTAGCTGCAAGCAAGCGTTGATCCGGGGATTTCCGAATGGGGAAACCTACTTAAGGTAATACTTAAGTAACTATTACTGAATCCATAGGTAATGGTAGGCATACCAGGGGAACTGAAACATCTAAGTACCCTGAGGAAGAGAAAGAAAACTCGATTCCCTAAGTAGCGGCGAGCGAAAGGGGACTAGCCCAAACCTAAAGAATTTTCTTTAGGGGTTGCGGATATACTCATTAAGAAAGAGGTATTGTAGTCGAAGAAGTCTGGAAAGGCTCACCATAGAAGGTAATAGTCCTGTAGGCGAAACAAGAAGACTTTCGAGTATACTCCAGAGTACCACGAGACACGTGAAACCTTGTGGGAAGCAGGGGGGACCACCCCCCAAGGCTAAATACTACCTGGTGACCGATAGCGCATAGTACCGTGAGGGAAAGGTGAAAAGAACCCCGGGAGGGGAGTGAAATAGAACCTGAAACCCTATGTTTACAAGCAGTGGAAGTTCTTTTTATGAACGACCGCGTACTTTTTGTAGAACGGGCCAACGAGTTACGGTATGCAGCAAGGTTAAGTAGTTATGCTACGGAGCCGCAGCGAAAGCGAGTCTGAATAGGGCGATTTTAGTTGTATGCCGTAGACCCGAAACCGGGTGACCTATCCATGAGCAGGTTGAAGCGGAAGTAAAATTTCGTGGAGGACCGAACCCATGTCTGTTGAAAAAGGCTGGGATGACTTGTGGATAGCGGAGAAATTCCAATCGAACTCGGAGATAGCTGGTTCTCCCCGAAATAGCTTTAGGGCTAGCCTTAAAAGTTGTGATACGGAGGTAGAGCACTGAATGTCCTAGGGGCCCTCACCGGTTACCGAAGACTATCAAACTCCGAATGCCGTAATCATAATTTTAGGAGTCAGACTATGTGTGATAAGATTCATAGTCGAGAGGGAAACAGCCCAGACCGTCAGCTAAGGTCCCTAAGTACAGGTTAAGTGGAAAAGGATGTGGGATTGCATAGACAACTAGGATGTTGGCTTAGAAGCAGCCATTCATTCAAAGAGTGCGTAATAGCTCACTAGTCGAGTGATCCTGCGCCGAAAATTACCGGGGCTCAAACCTGTCACCGAAGCTACGGCATCCCTTTGGGATGGGTAGGGGAGCATTGTATACGGGTTGAAGCTGTACCGTAAGGAGCAGTGGACTGTATACAAGAGAGAATGTTGGCATGAGTAGCGAGAGGCAGGTGAGAATCCTGCCCGCCGAAAACCTAAGGTTTCCTGAGGAAGGTTCGTCCACTCAGGGTTAGTCGGGACCTAAGCCGAGGACGAAAGTCGTAGGCGATGGACAACAGGTTGAAATTCCTGTACCACCGAAAATCGTTTGAGCAATGGGGTGACACAGGAGGATAGGTTAAGCGCACCGTTGGTTGTGTGCGTCCAAGCGTTTAGGAAGTCGAGATAGGCAAATCCGTTTCGATAATTCTGAGACGTGATGGGGAGCGAAAAACAAGTAGCGAACTTACTGATTCCACACTGTCAAGAAAAGCCTCTAGCGAGATTGTAGGTGCCCGTACCGCAAACCGACACAGGTAGGTGAGGAGAGAATCCTAAGGCGAGCGAGAGAACTATTGTTAAGGAACTCGGCAAAATGACCCCGTAACTTCGGGAGAAGGGGTGCCACGTTAGGGTGCAAGCCCGAGGTGGCCGCAGAGAATAGGCCCAAGCGACTGTTTAGCAAAAACACAGGTCTCTGCTAAGTCGAAAGACGATGTATAGGGGCTGACGCCTGCCCGGTGCTGGAAGGTTAAGGGGAAGTGTTAACGAAAGTGAAGCACAGAACTTAAGCCCCAGTAAACGGCGGCCGTAACTATAACGGTCCTAAGGTAGCGAAATTCCTTGTCGGGTAAGTTCCGACCCGCACGAAAGGCGTAACGATTTGGGCACTGTCTCAACAATAGACTCGGTGAAATTGTAGTACCGGTGAAGATGCCGGTTACCCGCAGCAGGACGGAAAGACCCCGTGGAGCTTTACTGTAGCCTGACACTGGATTTTGGTATTACATGTACAGGATAGGTGGGAGACTGAGAAGCATGCACGCCAGTGTGTGTGGAGTCGACGTTGGGATACCACTCTTGTAATACTGAAGTTCTAACCATAAGCTGTGAATCCAGCTTTGGGACACTGTCAGGTGGGCAGTTTGACTGGGGCGGTCGCCTCCTAAAGAGTAACGGAGGCGCCCAAAGGTTCCCTCAGCGCGGTCGGAAATCGCGCGAAGAGTGCAAAGGCAGAAGGGAGCTTGATTGCGAGACACACAGGTCGAGCAAGGACGAAAGTCGGGCTTAGTGATCCGGTGGTTCCGAGTGGAAGGGCCATCGCTCAACGGATAAAAGCTACCCCGGGGATAACAGGCTTATCTCCCCCAAGAGTCCACATCGACGGGGAGGTTTGGCACCTCGATGTCGGCTCGTCTCATCCTGGGGCTGAAGTAGGTCCCAAGGGTTGGGCTGTTCGCCCATTAAAGAGGCACGCGAGCTGGGTTCAGAACGTCGTGAGACAGTTCGGTCCCTATCCGCTGTGGGCGTAGGAAATTTGAGAGGAGCTGTCCTTAGTACGAGAGGACCGGGATGGACGTACCTCTGGTGCATCAGTTGTCACGCCAGTGGCACAGCTGAGTAGCTATGTACGGAAGGGATAAGCGCTGAAGGCATCTAAGCGCGAAGCCCCCCTTAAGATAAGATTTCCCATGGAGTTAATCCAGTAAGACCCCAGAAAGACGATCTGGTTGATAGGTCGGAGGTGTAAGGGCAGTAATGTCTTTAGCTGACCGATACTAATAGGTCGAGGGCTTGACCAAAATATGCATTGTTTAGTTTTGAAGGTATAAGTGTTAATGAAAAGCAGTATATGATAGATTTTAGTAATCTGTTTAAAGTTTATATTTAGCAAAGAAATTATCTAGTGACTATAGCGAAGGAGTTACACCTGTTCCCATGCCGAACACAGAAGTTAAGCCCTTCAGCGCCGATGGTACTTAGGTGGAGACGCCTTGGGAGAGTAGGTCGTTGCTAGATAATTTTTTTTATTTAAAAAAGAAATTACCCTTTATATTTTGTTTTGAAGTTTTTTTCTATAGGTAAACAATTTCAAAATGAAATATAAAGAACAGTTCATTCCAGATAACTTTTGAAAAAACAAAACTTCATTCCATGAAAAAAAACTAAACCTTCAAAACTCACTTCGTTCAAACAATGAAGGTTCTTAACGTATTTTTCATGTAATTTCAGTAAGTTTTTTTACAAAAGTTATCGAAGTCATTCACTTATCTTTATATATTTCTTTTTTAATGTTGATGTTGTTTATCTGTATATTATAAGTCTAAAATAATATGTTGAATCATATATATAAATGGATATGGAAAGAAAACTTTTAATGTTATGATAGATTTGTTTATAATTAGATGAAAATAAGGGGGGATTTGATGAGTGTTCAAGCACTTTTTAAAAAAGGACTTTCCTTTATGGAGTTTGTAAATAAAGATAAAGATACTTATAAAGAAAGAACTTTAGAAGTATATAATAGCATTGAGTTAGATGAAGCTTTGCAAGCGGATATTAAAAAAATTAATCATCTAGTAAATGTTTTGGTATTTGCTGAAATATGGTGTCCTGATTGTATGATTAATGTACCAGCTCTTCAAAAAATGGCAGAGTTAAACTCAAATTTTGTAATTTCTATTGTATCTAGAGAAGGTAATGAAGCTTTTATGGACAACTATAAAGTGAATGGTAAAACTAAAATACCCACCTTTATCATTATGGACAAAGATTTTAATACGTTAGGCACTTTTATAGAGCAACCCCAAATTTTAAAGGATATTGAGGAAAAAGGAAAGCAAGTGGAAGTAATTGTAGCAAAAAGAAAATATAAAAAAGGAGAGTATATTGTAGAGACAATAAAAGAAATATTAAATATGCTGAGAAAATAGATGGCAAATAACCATCTTTTTTTTTGACAATAAAACCTTCAGGTGCTACAATATATAGTGCACATTGAAACTTAATATACCAAATGATGTTATTTAAGATATATTTATACAATATCTAGTACATATTATAGATAAACAAATTTAAAATGAAATATAAAGAACAGTCCATTCCAGATAACTTTTGAAAAAACAAAATTTCATTCCATGAAAAAAAACTAAACCTTCAAAACTCACTTCGTTCAAACAATGAAGGTTCTTAACGTATTTTTCATGAAATTTCAGTAAGTTTTTTTGCAAAAGCTATCAAAGTCATTCACTTATCTTTATATATTTATTTTTTAATGTTGATATTGTTTATCTATATTAATGATTTTGAGAGGAGTATTTTATGATTAAGGTAAAAAAACGGAATGATCAAATAGTAAATTTTGATAGTATCAAAATAAAAAATGCAATCGAACGAGCTATGGCAGAAACAAAATCAGGAATAGATAATGATTTAAGTAAAAAGATTTCTTATTTAATACAAGAAAAAATAAGAAATACAACATCTCCAATACATGTTGAAGCAATACAAGATATGGTAGAAGATTTATTGATGTCAAGTGATAGAAGAGATGTTGCAAAAATGTACATAATTTATAGAAATGAACAAAATCAAAAAAGAAAAATGAGAAAAAGGATTGAGGATCGATTGCTAACAGATGAGTTTATCAGTAAATATAAGCATAAAACTTCACCTATGGAACAACTAGGTAATTTTGTATATTATAGAACTTACTCTAGATGGCTGCCAGAGGAAAAAAGAAGAGAATGTTGGTGGGAAACAGTAAGAAGAGCTGTTGAATATAATTGCAGTTTAGTTCCAACTACAAAGGAAGAAGCAAAAAAGCTGTATGATAATATTTATAATCTTCGTCAATTTTTATCTGGACGTACCTTTTGGGTAGGAAATACACCAGTAGCGAAAAATTATCCAATGGCAAATTATAATTGTTCTTTTTTAAAAATAGAGCAATTTGAGTCCTTTAAGGATTTATTTTATTTACTGATGGTGGGTTCTGGAGTTGGTCTTAGGATTTTAAAAGAGGATGTGAAAAATCTTCCAAAGGTAAGGCTTGATTATGAGCTTATACATGAAGATTATATGCCTGTTCCTAAAAATGAAAGAGAAGATAATACTAGTTTAGAATTTTTCCACAATAATATTGCTAAAATTACAGTAGGAGATAGTAAGGAAGGATGGACCCAAAGCTTAGATTTCTTCTTTAAGCTTTTATATAGTAATGAATATAGAAATGTAAAAACTATAATTGTAAATTATGATAATGTAAGACCAAAAGGAGAGAAACTAAAAACATTTGGGGGAACTGCAAGTGGACATGAAAGTCTTAAAAATATGTTCTTTAAAATTGATCAAGTAATTCGTAAAAACAAACAAAGTCCGCAGCAAAAGAAATATAAACTAAAGCCTATTGACTGTTTAGATATTGCCAATATTATTGGAGAGAATGTTGTTGTAGGTGGTGTTAGAAGAACAGCTGAAATGGTATTAATAGATGCAGAGGATCAAGAATGTATAAATGCAAAATCTAATTTATATAAACAAATTGATGGACAATGGATTGTAGATAAGAGCATTATTCATAGACAAATGAGCAATAATTCAATATATTATAGAAAAAAACCTACAAGGGAAAGGCTTCATTGGCAGATTGAACGAATGAGATATTCAGGAGAGCCTGGATGGATCAATGAGGAAGCAGGATTAAAAAGAAGACCAAATATGAATGGTGTTAATCCATGTGGAGAAATTCTTCTTGATTCACAAGGTCTTTGTAACTTAACAACAGTGAATGTATATGCTTTTGTAGATAAAAATGGAAAATTAGATTTAAAAGGTTTGCTTGAGGCGCAAAGGTTATCTGTAAGAGCAGGTTATAGAATGACTTGTGTGGAGTTGGAGTTGCCAAATTGGGATGCAGTGCAACAAAGAGATAAATTAGTAGGCTGTTCTTTAACAGGATGGCAGGATATGGTCAATGCTACAGGTATTACAAAGGAAGAAGAAGCAGAACTTTTAAGGAAGCTAAGAAAAGTAGCTCATGAAGAAGTGAAAAAATATGCTGCTGAAATTGGAGGAAAAGAACCTTTGTTGGTAACTACTGTAAAACCTGAGGGAACATTAAGCCAGTTGCCTACTGTATCTAGTGGGGTTCACTATTCTCATTCACCTTTTTATATAAGAAGAATTCGTATAAGTTCAGATGATCCATTAGTAAAGGTTTGTGAGGAATTAGGGTATCCGGTATTTCCTGAGGTTGGACAAGAATGGGACAGCTGTGTTACAAAAGTAGTAGAGTTTCCTGTAAAAGCGCCAAAGGGGAAAACAAAATATGATGTTTCTGCAATAGAGCAGCTTGAAAATTATAAAATGTTTATGAAAAATTATGTTGATCACAATTGTTCTATTACGATACATGTAAGAGAGCATGAATGGGAAGAAGTAGAAGAGTGGGTATGGAATAATTGGGATGATATAGTTGCATTATCATTCTTATCACTAGATGATAATTTTTATAAGCTGCTTCCTTATGAAGCAATTACTGAAGAAGAATACAACAAAAGAGTAGATGAAATGAAGCCCTTTATTCCTTCTTTACTTAGAAAATATGAAAAAGAAGAAGCAACATTGGACATAGGAAATGATGGTTGTGATAATGGTATTTGTCCTATAAGATAAAAGTTTAATCAAGTATTTTGAAATACCCTCTAAAATCTATGTTTTAAAAATGATATAATTTATTTAAATAAATAGATAAGGGGAGAATATAATGGGTTTTCAATTATCAACTTATGAACATTTAACAGGAGCAACAAAGCAAACACCAGCATATTCATGTGTAGCACAAGGAAGTGGCTTTTTCTTTGCTAAAAAAGGAGCAATGGTTGCAGATCAGGGTCAATTTAAATATGAAAAAGTATTATTAGATCCAAATGCAGGTGGTGGGATAGCTAGAGGTCTTATTAATAACATCTCTAGAAGATTAACTGGTGAGAACATGGAAATTATGAAGGTAACAGGAAATGGCATGTGTATATTAGCTTTTGCAGGAAGAAATGTGACTATTGTACCACTTGAACCTGGAGAGCAAGTAGGGGTAGAATCTGAAAATATATTAGCTTTTACGGGAAATTTAACATATGGTGTTCGTTTCATAGGAGCAGGAGTATTATCTCAAAAGGGATTATTTACCACAAATTTTAAAAATAATTCAGGAGAAACAGGATATGTAGCTATTATTACAGATGGAAATGCAATTGTGCTACAAACACCTTGCAGAGTAGATCCAGATGCGATTATATGTTGGACAGGTCCAGATCCAAGTTTAAAAGCAGATGTAAACTGGAAAACATTTATAGGGCAAACATCAGGTGAATCTTATATGTTTGAATTTAAACAAGGAGGAAATACAGTAGTGCTTCAGCCTTCAGAAAGGAAAGCAGGATTAGATGTAGGAATTGATAGAGGTGAAACAGTAGGAACTCAATCGAGTGCTTTTGATAACTCTGTAAATAATGCCCAAGATATGATGGGGCAGGTGACAAATACATTAGGAAATTTCTTTAACAATAGATAGGGAGGTATATATATGGGATTAAGTGGTCTTGGCGGACTAGGAGGAAATAGCGGAAACAATCAACCACAAACAGCAGGATTAGGAAGCTTAGGAGGTCTTGGTAGTGGAGCTAGTAAACCAGTATCCCTAAAAAAGGGTCAAAAGGTATCGCTAAAAAAGGCTGCATCAGATATTGGATTAGATGCAAATGTTCTTTCTAAGATTCATATAGGACTTGGATGGGATGTAAATAAATTTGATGGAAGAGATTTTGATTTAGATGTATTTGCATTTGCAGTAAAGAATGATGGAAAGGTAAGAAATGAAAAGGATTTTGTATTTTATGGAAATAAACAACCAGCAGGGCTTGGAATAACATTAAGTGGAGATAATCGAACAGGGCAAGGAAGTGGAGATGATGAAATCGTCTTTGTAGACTTAAACACAGTACCTACTGAAATACAAAAAATTATATTTGCTATTACGATTTATGAAGGAAAAGAAAGAGGCCAAAACTTTGGAATGGTTGAGAATGCTTTTGTAAGATTGGTAGATCAAAATACGAATAGGGAATTTTTAAGATATGACCTTTCGGAGGATTATAGCTTAGAAAC
Source organism: Crassaminicella indica (assembly GCF_019203185.1). Classification (NCBI taxonomy): domain Bacteria; kingdom Bacillati; phylum Bacillota; class Clostridia; order Eubacteriales; family Clostridiaceae; genus Crassaminicella; species Crassaminicella indica. The sequence continues at coordinate 1,302,798 of NZ_CP078093.1, forward strand.
AGCTGTAGTTGTTGGAGAGCTATATAGACATAATGGAGAATGGAAATTTAACGCTATTGGTTCTGGCTTTAATGATGGACTTGTTGCCCTTTGTGCTTGTTATGGAGTAGATGCAGAATAAAAAAAAGCAGCGATTGCTGCTTTTTTTATATGAATTTATTCATTTATCTTTACATAAACTATGTAAGGGAATGGTATAAAAAAATAGAGGAAAAAATCAATATATGTCGAAATAAATCAAAATAGAAAACAATATTTTTGATTATTTTTAAAATTGAATAGAAAAGGAGGACGATAATAGCAAACTTATGGAAACATAAGGACGCAAAGACATGGGTCTAAGGTAGAGAACTACTATGATCGCCAGTTTGCCGAAAATCAATGGGCAAAGGTGTCTGATCGAGAGACACCTTTTTATTTTAGAAAATGAGGAGGTGTAAAAAGCTATTAGATTGTTTATAAAAAATAGATGAAATTACAAGGATTGTTGAAAATAAATTATAAGGTACATATAAAATGAATAAGGAGGTTTTTTTGTGAAAAGTTTGAAATATAAAATTACTATACCTGTATTCATATTTTCTATTTTGGTTATTCTTATATTATCAGGAACAGCATATTATCAAGCAAAAGATATTATTATGAATGATATAGAAGAAATAGCACAGAGTAAGGCAGATAAAATTGTAACTATGGCAGATGATAAAATTCAAGGCTGGAAAGAAATTATTGAATTGTTAGGGTCTGTAGAGGTAGTAAAAAAAATAGATTATGAAGGATTAAAAAAGCTTATTTCTGAAAATAAAAATATTTTTAATGAATTTGAAGCAATTATTATGTCTGATATAGATGGAAATTATTTAAGTACAAATGGGCAAGGAGGTAATATAAAGGATAGAAAATATTTTTCTAAGGTCATAGCAGGACAAATTACTATATCAGAGCCAATTGTATCAAAAACCACAAGACAGCCTGTTATAGTAATTGCAGCTCCTATAAAAGATGATATGGGAAATATTATTGGATTAATTGGAGGAACTGTAAATTTATCTACTATCACAGATATAGTCAATGCTGAAAAATTAGGAGATACAGGCTATGCTTATATGGTTGATCAAGAAGGCTTAGTTATGGCACATCCTAAAAAAGAAATGATTCTTAATTATAATGCTTTAGAAAAAGGTAGTGATTCTCAAATTGCACTGACAAAAAAAATGGTAAAAAGAGAAACTGGTGTAGAACATTATGAATTTGAAGGTGGGAAAAAAATAGCAGCGTATGCACCGCTACACTCTACAGGATGGTCTGTTGCAATGACTACATATGAAAGCGAAGTAACAGATAATGTAGCTATATTTAGAAATACTATTACAGGTATTGGAATGATTATGATTATTGTAATGGGATTATTAATTTATTTTCTAATTAATAGATCTATTAAGCCTATTTTGAAAATAGCTGAACTTACAAAAGATGTAGCTAAAGGAAATCTTCAGGTAAAAGTAGATGTACAGACTGATGATGAAATAGGTGTACTTGCTAATAATTTTAATAATATGATTGAAAATATGCGCAGTCTTCTATCAGAAATGAATGAAATGGGTATGACGGTAGCATCTACAGCTCAGCAGATGATGGCTTCAACAGAGGAAGCAAGCACAGTTTCTGAGCAAGTAGCTAATACGGTATCAGAGCTAGCAGAGGGAGCTACAGAACAAGCACAATCTACCCAAAGAGGAAGTAATATGGTAAATGAACTAATAAAAGGTATTGGAAAAATTGTTGATAATACTGAGCATGCTGAAAAGCTTACAGTTATGACAAAGGAAACTGTTGATGCAGGAATTCAGATTGTAGAGTACCAAGAGATTAAGGCAGTAGAGAATAAAGATGCGACAATGAATGTAGGAAAAGAGATTTTATTACTTGATAAAAAATCAAAACAAATTGGGCAGATTATTGAGTTAATCAGTAGCATTGCTGAACAAACCAATTTGTTAGCATTAAATGCAGCTATTGAAGCAGCAAGAGCAGGAGAAGCAGGAAAGGGATTTGCTGTTGTTGCAGAGGAAGTAAGAAAGCTTGCAGAAGAATCAGGAAGAGCAACTAAAAATATTAGTGATTTGATAAATGAGATTCAGACAAGTGTAGAAAATGCTGTTAAGGAAATGGAACAAGCAAAATTGATAGTAACAGAGCAAGAAAACGCTGTAAAAGAAACGGTAAATGTTTTTGAAGATATATTAAAATCTGTTTCAGATCTTACAGATAATATGAAAGGAGTAACGCTTGCCTGTGAAAATTTAAATGAACATGCAGCTGTTGTAGGAGAAAATATTGAAAATATTGCAAGTATTACAGAAGAAAATGCTGCTGGAGCAGAGGAAGTAGCAGCTTCTACAGAGGAGCAATCTGCAACACTTGAAGAGCTATCTTCATCAGCAGAACAGCTTGCAAGTTTATCAGGAAAGCTTCAAGAAACTATAAATAAATTTAAAATATAAATAAAAAATGTATAGCGATTGCTATACATTTTTTAGATCTAATCATGTATTTCCATTCCTAAAATACATACATCATCTTCAAAGGTTTTACTTTTTCTTAAATTGATTATTTCTTCATAGACATGGTTTATGAAGGAATCTATTTTTTTATGAGAATGCTTTAATAAAATGCTATGAAGATCTTTTTGAGATATAGTATGAGGATATTCTTTAGTTTCTGTTAATCCATCTGTATAAAAGATGAGTTTATCTCCTTTTTGAAGAGCTATTGTTTTACTTTCGAAGTTTATATTTTCAAAAACACCTAAAATAGTACTTCCTCCTTCCTTTAATTCTATACATTCCCCGTTTCTAATGATTAAAGGATAAGGATGACCACATCTCATATAAGTAAATCTTTTTGTTTTATTATTATAAAGCCCATAAAATGCAGTTAAGTATAGGTTTTCAGATATATTAATTAGTTTTCTATTGAGATAGTTAATAAAAGCTGCTGGATGCTGAAAAAGATAATTACTCGTTTCCATAATCGCTTTTACCATAGCTGTAATCATAGCAGCAGGAACACCGTGACCAGATATATCACTTAAAAATATTCCTAAAGAGTTTTCATTTATTTTTATAAAATCATATAAATCTCCACCTATTTCTTCTAGAGGCTTGTAGATAGCAGACAAGGATACTCCTTCTAATTGAGGGAGCTTATTTGGGATAAGATTTTGCTGAACATTTTTAGCAAGGGCTAATTCATCTCGAATTCGGCTGTGATAAGCTTCGATCATTTCATTTCTTTTCTGAAGCTCTAATTTGCTATTTTCAAGCTCTGTAATATCATCTAATATAACTAAAACCATGTCTTCACCATTGTAGTTAATATACTTGGTAGTAAATTGGAAATATTTTTTTATGGATTTTTCATTTATATAGAAATTTCTAGTTAATATTTCTTTAAAGGTGGGAGTTTGATCATGAAATGCTTTTAATATAGAGTTTCTAATAATACAGCTTTCACAATTGCTTGTAGTACCACAATTTTTATTTTCATCAACTGAGTATTGACAGCCAATGATATTTCCACATAGTTTGCCAATTATTTTATCTTCTTTTTTATTGAATAAAACGCTGAAAGGTTCATTGAATTGTTGTAACTTCATATTTTTGTCTACTAAAAAAATAGCAGATGTAATATTTTCAAATATAATATTTAAAAAATGATTAGAATCCTTTAATTGTTCTACAGAAAGCTTCATGATATCACCTCGAAAAATTGGACTAAACTCATTGTAACATATTATATAAAAGCATAGGTATATTTTTATATATTAAAAATTTATGGGCAAAATAAATAGGAAAAGTTTTGACATATTATTTTCTAAATATTATAATATCAGTGATACAACTATATTGTAAAAAACAAGGACGAGAAGAGTAGGTATGAGAAAACGTCAAAGCGAGTCGGTGGTGGTGAAAGACCGATACGGGATCTGTACTGAAGAACATCTCTGAGTTTCTAACCGAAATCATTTATGAAAGTAGGCTTAGACGGCTAAAACCGTTATCATTGAAAAGTATTTTTGTACTGATGAGTTGGCCATTTGGCAATAAGGGTGGTACCGCGGAATTTAGCCTTTCGTCCCTAATAAGACGAAAGGCTTTTTGATTGAGGAGGAGAAAAAACATGAAAACAATATTGATTAAAGACATTTATAGACAAACAGAGAAATATCAAGATCAAGTGATTACTATTTCAGGTTGGGTAAGGACTTTAAGAGCATCAAAGGCTTTTGGCTTTATTGAAGTGAATGATGGAAGCTTTTTTAAAAACCTTCAAGTAGTTTTTGAAGAAAATTTAGATAACTTTAAAGAAATTTCAAAGCTTACAATAAGTTCTTCTATTATAGTAGAAGGAAAGCTAGTATTAACACCAGGTGCAAAACAGCCATTTGAGATAAAAGCAACAAAAATTGAAGTGGAGGGAACATCTGATAGAGATTATCCTCTTCAAAAGAAGAGACATACCTTTGAATTTTTAAGAACTATTGCTCATTTAAGACCAAGAAGTAATACTTTTTCAGCAGTATTTAGAGTGCGTTCTATTGCAGCTTATGCGATTCATAAGTTTTTCCAAGAAAGAGGCTTTGTTTATACTCATACACCAATTATCACAGGAAGTGATTGTGAAGGTGCAGGAGAAATGTTTAGAGTCTCTACATTAGACTTAGAAAATCTTCCAAGAAATGAGGAAGGAAATATAGATTTTAAGAAGGATTTCTTTGGAAAAGAAACAAATTTAACAGTGAGTGGACAGCTAGAAGCGGAAAGCTATGCACTAGCTTTTAGAAATGTATATACCTTTGGACCAACCTTCAGAGCAGAAAATTCAAATACTGCAAGACATGCTGCAGAATTTTGGATGATCGAGCCTGAAATTGCTTTTGCTGATCTTGAGGATGATATGGAATTGGCAGAAGATATGATCAAATATGTAATAAATTATGTGCTAGAAAATGCTCCAGAGGAAATGGAATTTTTCAATAAGTTTATTGATAAGGGCTTATTAGAAAGATTAGATAATATTGTCAGCTCTGATTTTGTAAGAGTTACTTATACAGAGGCTATTGAGATATTAAAAAAAGCTGATGCAAAATTTGAATATCCTGTAGAATGGGGCTGTGATCTTCAAACAGAGCATGAAAGATACTTAACAGAAAAAGTATATAAAAAACCTGTATTTGTAATGGATTATCCAAAAGATATTAAAGCATTTTATATGAGACTTAATGATGATGGTAAAACAGTAGCAGCTGCTGATTTGCTTGTTCCAGGAGTTGGAGAAATTATTGGTGGTAGTCAAAGAGAAGAAAGAATAGATGTACTAGAAAAGAGAATAGAAGAGTTAGGTCTTAATAAAGAAGATTATTGGTGGTATTTAGAGCTTAGAAGATTTGGAGGAACGAAGCATGCAGGCTTTGGATTAGGATTTGAGAGACTTATCATGTATATTACAGGAATGAGTAATATAAGAGATGTAATTCCTTTTCCAAGAACAGTAAAATATGCTGAGTTTTAAGAAAGTATAAGTAAAAAGGGGTTGGGAAAGGTGATTGATTCTATTAAAACAGGTATTAAAAAGGGAATAGAGACTACATGGATGCTCGGAAAGATTATTATTCCTGTATATATTTTTATAACTTTTTTAAAACATACACCAGTTCTTGACTGGATATCAAATGTGTTTAAGCCTCTTATGGGGGTGTTTCATTTGCCTGGAGAAGCTGCGATAGTACTGGTTTTAGGAAATGCTTTGAATATATATGCAGCACTAGGAGCAATTAAGGCTATATCATTAACACCTATGCAAATAACTACCATAGGAATTATGCTATCTTTTTCCCATTCTTTATTTGTTGAGACAGCAGTTGTCAAAAAATTAGATGCAAATATAGGGAAAGTTATTGCTTTAAGAGTTGGCTTAGCTGTTATTGTAGGAATTATGGTAGGACAGGTAGGTGCATTATTATGTTAGAAATTTTTAAAGAAGGTTTATTAGGAAGTTTAGAATCTGTATATTCTATAGCAGTTATTGTAATTCCTTTAATGATTATCTTACAGATAGCAAAAGATTATAATGTTTTGAACAAACTATCAGAATATTTTAAAGGGATTACAAAGCTGTTTGGTATATCAAAAGAGGCAGTTCTTCCATTATTAGTAGGTATTATCTTTGGAATATCTTATGGAGCTGGCGTAATTATTCAAAGCTCTAAGGAAGGGGATTTGACAAAGAAGGATTTGATTTTGCTGGTAGCCTTTTTAGTTGCTTGTCATGCAGTTTTTGAGGATACGCTATTGTTTGTTGCAGTAGGTGCAAATGGATATGTTTTATTGGGATTAAGGCTTTTTATAGCCATAGGGATAACATATTTTTTGTCGAAAAGAATAAATTTAAAAGATATTACTTCGTTAGATAATGGTGGTGAAAAAAAATAAAGGAGGTGTATTATGAAATTTTCATTTAATCATAACAATATTAATGTTTTAGATTTAGAAAAAAGTATTGCCTTTTATAAGGAAGCTTTAGGATTAGTAGAAACTAGAAGAAAAGAAGCAGAGGATGGAAGCTTTGTGCTTGTATTCTTAGGAGATGAAACAACTCCTCATAGACTAGAGCTTACATGGTTAAGAGATTGGGAAAGACCTTATAATTTAGGAGATAATGAATTTCATCTAGCGTTTACTACAGATGATTATGAAAGAGCTTATTCGTTACATAAAGAAATGGGATGTATTTGTTATGAAAATAATAAAATGGGTCTTTATTTTATTAATGATCCTGATGGCTATTGGATTGAAATATTACCTGAAAAAAGATAAACTTCTATAGCCAATATATGATTTTATAGAATCAATCATTAAAGTTGAAAGCTCGTGCAAATATAAGCACGAGTTTTTTTGTAAAATAAAAGCGTATAAAATATTGTAAATATATGTTAAAATATGTATAAAAAACAATTAAAAAGAAAGGAATTTGTAATGAAAGAAAAATTAATTTTTCGTAAAATATTAGGATATATAAGAGAATTTCTCCCAAAATATAATATTTTATATATGATAAGCTTATTATTAGTGTTATGGTTTTTATGTGTTCGTATTTCTTTTGCTCAAAATATAGCAACTATTCATATAATGGCTTTGACAGTTTTTTGGTTTACTAATGAAAGCATTCCTTATTATTTTGCATATAGCTTTATTATTTCTTTTATGCTACTAAGAGGAAAAAAGATGATACGAAAAACTTTAGCATTAAAAAATATAGTGTTAAAAGAGAGAGATCAATTATTAAGCACAAAAAATTCACAAACTATAAATCATCAAAAAGAATTAATGAGGGCGTTAAAAGAGCTAAAGGAAAGTGAGGAAAAATTTCGATCCTTTTTTCAAACAGCTATTGATATGATATATGTTTTGGATAAAAATGGAATAATTTTGGAGATGAATCATTCAGTACAAGAGACTTTGGGGTATTCTCAAAGAGAAATGTGTTATAAATCATTGGCTATGTTTTTAACTTCTGATTCAAAAAAATTATTTTATGAGAATCTTTCAATAATTTTCAGCAAGGGTTTTAGCCGTTTAGAAATGCAGTATATATCGAAAAATAATGATATCATTACGGTAGATTGTTCAAGCTCTGTGATCTATGATGAGAAAAATGAGCCTAAGTATATTGTTGCATTTCAAAGGGATATTAGTAAATTGAAAAAGAGCGCAGAAGAAATACAATATTTAGCTTATCATGATACTGTTACTGATTTGCCAAATAGAAGGCTTGGAAAGGATATATTGCAGTTTGCTATCCATAATGCTTTAAGAAAGCAGAGTATGGTAGGGGTTATGTTTGTAGACTTAGATAGATTTAAATGTATTAATGATTCTTTAGGACATGGAATGGGAGATACTCTTTTAAAGTATGTTGGAAAAAGATTTAAGGATTGTGTTCGAGAAGATGATTCTGTTGTACGCTTAGGCGGAGATGAATTTATGATTATATTGAATAACATAAATACTTCAAATAATGTGTGGAACATAGCAGATAGAATGATTAGAACTTTTTCAAAACCATTTTGGTTAAATGAAAAGGAAATACATATTACTTGTAGTATTGGGATTGCTATGTTTCCTGAGCATGGGGAAGATGTAGAAACTCTATTGAAAAATGCAGATATAGCGATGTACCAAGCAAAGGAGAGTGGACGAAACAACTTTAAATTTTTTGACAATAAATTGAATCATAAGGTTGATGAAGAAATGAAAATTAAAGAAGGAATTATAAGTGCCATAAAAAGAAAGGAATTTACTTTATATTATCAGCCTAAAATTCATATAAATTCTGGTGAAATTGTAGGATGGGAAGCATTGGTAAGATGGAATCATCCACATATGGGATTCATTTCTCCAGCTAAATTTATACCTATTGCTGAGAAATCTGGATTGATAAAAAATATAGATAAGTTTGTGTTAGAGATGGCTTGTAAACAAATAAAAGAATTAGTAGATAAAGGGATAAGACCAAAAAGTGTTGCTATTAATATATCTTCTAGTCAATTCAATGATAGCAATTTTATAAATACACTTGATAGGATTATAGCTGAAGTAGGTGTTGATCCTAAATTGTTGAATTTAGAAATTACAGAAACTACGGCTATGCAGGATACTTATTATGCAAAGATGATTTTTGAAAAGATAAAAAAAAGAGGTATAAGTTTATCATTAGATGATTTTGGAACAGGATACTCTTCGCTGAATTATTTAAAATCATTTCCTATAGATGTACTGAAAATAGATAAATCCTTTGTAGATGATATTTGTTCGGATCAAGTAAACAACACGATTGTTGCAGCTACTATTACAATGGCTAAGGTTTTAGATATAATAGTAGTTGCAGAGGGTGTAGAAACAAAGGAGCAGTTAGAGCTTTTAAAAATGGCTGGATGTGAAGAATGTCAAGGGTATTTATTTAGTAAACCAGTACCTATAGAAAAAATGGAGGAGATGCTCATAAAACAAAAATTTTCAAAAGCATAGAAGTGTATAAAAGAAGACAGGATATATACTGTCTTCTAGCCAACCATTAATCGAGTTATATATTTGTTTTGACCTTTTATTGGATATACTCCAAGCATATAGTAAGAACATGGTTTAAGGAAATACTTATCCTTTGGAATATATTCGTCAATAAATTCAGCAATAAAACTACTTTCAAGCTCACTACTGATCATTAATAAAGGCGGCTGGCCTTCATAATCCTTACATGAGAATTCATTAGGTGTTAGAATATGACATTCTTTTTCGATATGTTCTTCAATTAAAATATTTTTAAGCTCTTTCACAACAACATACTGATTATATCCTATATCGAAGGATTCTTTATGATTTCTTCTCAGCCAGCTTCCATATTTTTTCCCTCTATATTTTATTTTTTTTTCAAATTTTTCATTTTCTGAAATACCTAATTTGTTTAGGTACTCTTCGTACATTTTTTTAGTAATTTTCATAATAAAACCTCCATTATTTCATAATATAGATAAACAACTTCAAAACGAAATATAAAAGATATGTTATCGAAGTCATTCACTTATCTTTATATATTTCTTTTTTTTATGTTGATGTTGTTTATATATTTAAAAAAAAATTTATTGTAAGCCGGCTTTTTATTTGTATAAATAAATTTCTGTAAATAATTTCAAAGTCCTGCATAAAAAGGTATATTTTTCTGAATTTTCGATCGACTACATTTTTTTCACTTTTCAATTTTATGTCTATAATTCGAATAAATAGCAATAAATTGTAAAAGCATATGAAAAAACTAAACCTTCAAAACTCACTTCGTTCAAACAATGAAGGTTCTTAACGTATTTTTCATGAAATTTCAGTAAGTTTTTTTACAAAAGTTATCGAAGTCATTTACTTATCTTTATATATTTCTTTTTTAATGTTGATGTTGTTTATTTATAGGTAAACAACTTCAAAACGAAATATAAAAGATAGTTCATTCCAGATAACTTTTGAAAAAACAAAACTTCATTCCATGAAAAAAAAACTAAACCTTCAAAACTCACTTCGTTCAAACAATGAAGGTTCTTAACGTATTTTTCATGAAATTTCAGTAAGTTTTTTTACAAAAGTTATCGAAGTCATTCACTTATCTTTATATATTTCTTTTTTAATGTTGATGTTGTTTACCTATATATACAAAAAAATGCAAATATTCTTAAATAGGAAGGAATTTTCAGAAAAGTAAAGAATATATTTATTAAGGTTATCTAAACATTACAACAAATATTGGAGTGAGGGGGAAGACAAATGAAGGCGTATGTGAGTAATCAGATAAGGAATGTAGCATTAGTTGGACATGGGGGTTGCGGAAAAACAGTTTTAACAGAAGCTATGTTATATACAACGGGAGTTACAAATAGAATAGGCAAAACAGAAGACGGAAATACAGTATCAGATTTTGACAAGCAAGAAATAGCTAGGAAGCTTTCTATTAGTACGAGTTTAATTCCTATTGAATGGAATAAGGATAAATATAATATATTGGATACACCAGGATACTTCGACTTTGTAGGAGAGGTAAATAGTGCTTTAAGAATTGCTGGGGGAGCAATTATTGTAGTAGATGCAAGCTCTGGAGTTGAGGTTGGAACAGAAAAAGCTTGGGAATATACAAGTAAAAGAAAAATGCCTAGATTCATATTTTTAAACAAAATGGATAAGGAAAACGTTAATTATGATAAGGTCATTAATCAGTTAAGAGAAAAATTTGGGAAGTCCATAGCACCTTTTGCTATTCCATTAGGAACAGATCGAGGACTACGAGGACTTGTAAATGTAGTGGATTTAGTTGCAAGAGAATATAATGGAAAAGAATGTGTAGATGCGCCAATTAAAGAAGAATGGATGGATAGAATTCAGCCAATTAGAGATATGCTTATGGAATCTGTAGCTGAAAGTGATGAAGTATTAATGGAAAAATATTTTGAAGGAGAAGAATTTACAGCAGAAGAAATTCATGAGGGGTTGCGTAAAGGTGTTTTGGAAGGGTCTATTGTACCGGTTTTAGTTGGTTCTGCAGTTAACAATATTGGTACTCATACACTCCTTAATATGATTGATACTTATATGCCAACACCAAAGGATATGAAGCCTTATGAAGGAATAGATCCTAAAGACAAAAGCGATGTTCTTAGAAACATAAGTGTTGAAGAACCATTTTCTGCATTAGTTTTTAAAACTATTGTTGACCCTTATGTTGGAAAGATCTCTCTTATGAAGGTTATTTCTGGAGAATTAAAAGGAGATATGGAGGTATATAATCCAGAAAAGGATAAAGTAGAGAAAATAGGAAGCCTATTTTTGATGAGAGGAAAAAGTCAGATTCCTGTTGATAAAGTCGTTGCAGGAGATATAGCAGCAGTTGCAAAGCTTCAATATGCTCAAACAGGAGATACCTTGTGTGATAGAAGCAATCCTATTCAATATAGTAAGATTGAATTTCCTCAGCCTACATTATTTATGGCAGTTGAGCCAAAGGCAAAGGGAGATGAAGAAAAAATTAGTTCAGGACTTAGTAAACTAACAGAAGAAGATCCAACTTTTGTTGTTAAGAGAAATAAGGAAACAAAACAGACGCTTATAGGCGGACAAGGAGATATGCATATTGATGTGATTACAAGCAAGCTTAAAAATAAATTTGGTGTAGATGTAAACTTAGTAGATCAATTAATACCATATAGAGAAACTATAAAAGGAAAATCAGATGTACAAGGAAAACATAAAAAACAATCTGGCGGACATGGACAATATGGAGATGTGAAAATAAGATTTGAACCATGCCAAGAAGAATTTATATTTGAAGAAGAGATATTTGGTGGAGCTGTGCCTAAAAACTATATACCAGCTGTTGAGAAAGGCTTGAAAGAATGTTTAGAATGTGGAGTTTTAGCAGGATTTCCAGTGGTAAATATGAAAGCTACATTATATGACGGCTCTTATCATGATGTAGATTCTTCTGAAATGGCATTTAAGATTGCTGCATCATTAGCATTTAAAAAAGGAATGGAAGCAGCAAATCCTATACTTCTTGAACCTATTATGCATGTAGAGATTATTATCCCAGAGGATTACATGGGAGATATTATGGGAGATATGAATAAACGACGTGGAAGAATACTGGGAATGGAGCCTATTGGAGATGGTAATCAAAAGGTGATTGCAGAAGCTCCTCAAGCAGAGCTATTTAAATATGCAACAGACCTTCGATCCATGACACAGGCAAGAGGAAGCTTTACAATGGAATTTGCAAGATATGAAGAGGTGCCAGCGCATCTTAGTCCAAAAATAATTGAAGGGGTAAAGGCAAAAAAATAAAGATGGTGTAGTTACCATCTTTATTTATGAATACAGAACGATATTAAAAGAGCATAATATATAAGAGAAAAAAGTCAATAATTTATTGGCTTTTTTTAAATGCTAAAAATATAGAAAGAATTATAGAAAAATAAAGATAATTAGATATATATTTGAAAAAATGCGATAAATGGTAAAAAATCAAACTTGAATAAAGAAAATTTTTTTACTAAACTAAAGTCAAAGAAAGTCAAAGATTAGGGAGATGCATATGGCAAGATTAAGTGATCTTATTGAAATTTTTATAAAGGAATTATTAAAGGATGCTAATAACAGAGGGATTGAGATTCAAAGAAATGAATTAGCAAATTATTTTAACTGTGCTCCTTCACAAATCAATTATGTGCTAACAACTCGATTCACTGTGGATAAAGGATATCTTATTGAAAGTAGAAGGGGTGGGGGAGGACATATAAAAATTTTTCAGATAAATGTAGATAAGAATCAGTATATCAGAATGCTTCTAGAAGAAATAGGAGATCAAATCAGTAAAATGAAAGGAGCTTCTATTATTGACGTATTAAAGGAGAAAAAAATGATTACAGAAAGAGAAAGCGTATTGATGAAAGCGGCTATTAGTGACAGAAGTATGAATATACCTATGAATATAAAAGATGAAGTAAGAGCGAATTTGCTAAAGAGCATGATTATTTCTATATGCAACTATAACGGGAGGGAATGAAAATGTTATGTGAAAAATGTCATAAAAGACAGGCTACTGTGCATTTGACTAAAATACTCAATAATAAAAAAACAGAAATTCATTTATGTGATCAGTGTGCAAAGCAAAATGAAGCAGTTGCTTTTGATACATCTTTTTCTATTAACAATTTTTTAGCAAGTATACTTGATTCTATACAGGACTCTCCTATAAAAGTAGATTATGTGAAAGCTACAAAATGTGATTATTGCGGAATGACATATGGAAAATTTAAGCAGTTAGGAAGATTAGGATGTTCAAAATGCTATAATGCTTTTGAAGAAAAATTAAACACTTTGATAAAAAGGATTCAAGGAAGTGAGAGTCATATAGGGAAAATACCAAAAAGAGCAGGAGGTTCTTTGAGAATAAAAAATGAAATAAAGGAATTAAAGATTAAGCTGAATGATGCTGTAAGAAATGAAGCATATGAAGAAGCAGCAGTACTTAGAGATAAAATAAAAGACCTTGAAAAGAATATAAAGGAATAGCTCTAGGAGGTGATTAGATGACAAAGTGGATGCAAGAGTCAGGACCAGATAACGATATTATTATTAGTAGCAGGATAAGGTTAGCTAGGAATGTGGAAGATTTTCCATTTCCAGTAGCACTTACAAAAGGGAAGAGTAAAGAGGTTGCTAAAGTTGTTTCAGATGCAATTCTTCAAGGAAAGAGTACTTTAAGAAATGATTTTGAGTTGATTACATTAGAAGAAGTATCTCAATTAGAAAGACAGGTTTTAGTAGAAAAGCATTTAATTAGTCCAACTTTAGCTACAAATTATGAAAAGGGTGCAGCACTTTTAAATAAAGATGAGTCTGTAAGTATTATGATTAATGAGGAGGATCATATAAGAATACAATGCTTGCTTCCAGGATTTCAATTAGATGAAGCTTGGGACATAGCCAATAAGATTGATGATGTTATAGAAGAGGAAGTAAAGTATGCTTTTGATGAAAATTTAGGTTACTTAACATCTTGTCCTACAAATGTAGGAACTGGAATTAGAGCATCTGTCATGATCCATTTACCTGCGTTGACAATGACTGGATATATAAATAGAATACTTCAAGCTGCAAGTCAGATTGGTTTAGCTGTAAGAGGTATTTATGGAGAGGGAACTGAATTTGCTGGAAATTTATTTCAGATATCTAATCAGTTGACTTTAGGAAGAAATGAAAAGGATATTATAGGAAATCTTAAGGATGTTACAAGACAAATAATTCAAAAGGAAAGAGATGCTAGAAGTACATTATTATCTAATAATGGCATACAGCTTAAAGATAGAGTTTATAGAGCTTTTGGCATTTTATGTAATGCAAGGATTTTAAGCTCACAGGAATGTATGAAGCTTTTATCAGATGTAAGATTGGGGATAGATGTAGGATTGTTAGAGGATATTAATATAGATAATGTAAATGAGATAATGGTAATGACACAACCAGCATATTTACAAAAAATAGCAGGAAAAGCTTTGAGCAGTAATGAAAGGGATATTAGACGGGCAAGTTTAGTAAGAGAAAAGTTAGGAAAATAAAGACTTGTGAATAATTGAGTATGAATAGTCAAACCTAAATATAGGAGGTGCTTTATATGGATATGTTTAGCAGATTTACAGAGAGAGCGCAAAAAGCAATTGTTCTTGCACAAGAAGAAGCAAAAAGTCTTAGACATAATTATGTTGGAACAGAGCATATTTTGCTAGGACTACTAAGAGAAGGGCAGGGTGTTGCAGCAAGAGCATTAGCAAATATGGGAGTAAGTCTAGATTATGTAAGGGAAAGAGTTAAAAATATTATTGGCTTGGGAAATGAGTTAAGTCCACAATTATTAGGTTTTACTCCTAGAACAAAGAGATTGTTTGAGCTTAGCTTTGCAGAAGCAAGAAGGATTGGACATAATTATATAGGAACAGAGCATTTACTTTTAGCTCTTATTCATGAAGGTGAAGGTGTAGCAGCAAAAATTTTGATAGATAGCGGTGTAAATCTATCAAAGGCAAGGAATGAAGTAATGAAGCTTTTAGGAAATTCAAATGAGCATCAAGGAGAAGCTGCTCGTGCTGCAAGTAATAAAAATACACCTACTTTAAATGAATATGGAAGAGATTTGACAGAGATGGCGAGGGAAGGAAAGCTTGATCCTGTAATTGGAAGAAGTAAAGAAATAGAAAGAGTAGTACAAATATTAAGCAGGAGAACAAAAAATAATCCTTGTTTGATTGGAGAACCCGGAGTAGGAAAAACAGCTATTGCAGAAGGATTAGCGCAAAAAATCGTTGCAGGAGATATTCCAGAAACATTAAAGGATAAAAGGGTAGTTACATTAGATTTGGCTTCTATGGTGGCTGGAGCAAAATATCGTGGAGAATTTGAAGACCGACTCAAAAAAGTAATGGTTGAGTTAAGGGAAGCAAAGGATGTTATTCTTTTTATTGATGAGATGCATACAATAATTGGAGCTGGTGCAGCAGAGGGTGCTATTGATGCATCAAATATTTTAAAGCCTGCTTTGGCTAGAGGAGAATTGCAGGTTATTGGGGCAACTACTTTAGATGAATATAGAAAGTATATTGAAAAGGATGCAGCCCTTGAGAGAAGATTTCAACCTATTCAGGTAGAAGAACCAACTGTAGAAGAAACAATACAGATTCTAAAGGGATTAAGAGATAAATATGAAGCACATCATGGAGTAAAAATTACAGACAAAGCGTTAGAAGCAGCAGCAAAGCTTTCTCATAGATATATTACAGATAGATTTTTACCAGATAAGGCTGTGGACCTAATTGATGAAGCTGCATCAAGAATAAGGTTGAAAATTGTAACACAGCCTCCAGAATTAAAGGATTTAGAAGAAAAATTAGAAGAGCTTGCAAAGGAAAAGGAAGAAGCTATCAGCGCTCAAGACTTTGAAAGAGCAGCTAGAGTAAGAGATGAAGAAAAACAAATAAAAGAAGAGCTAGAAAATAGAAAAAATAATTGGAAAGTAAAGGGCAATCAAGAAGCATCTGTAGGAGAAGAAGAAATTGCAGAAACTGTATCAAATTGGACAGGAATTCCAGTTAAAAAGCTTGCACAAGAAGAATCAGAGAAGCTTTTGAATATGGAAAAACTGCTTCATCAACGTGTAATAGGACAAGAGGAAGCTGTAAAAGCTGTTGCAAGAGCGGTAAGAAGAGCTCGTGTAGGACTTAAAGATCCAAAACGTCCAATTGGTTCTTTTATATTCTTAGGACCTACAGGAGTAGGAAAAACAGAACTTTCTAAAGCATTAGCAGAAGCTTTATTTGGAGATGAAGATGCTTTAATTCGAATTGATATGTCTGAATATATGGAAAAACATGCTGTATCTCGTTTAGTTGGTTCACCTCCAGGATATGTAGGACATGATGAAGGAGGACAGCTTACTGAAAAGGTAAGAAGAAAACCATATTCAGTTGTTTTATTTGATGAAATTGAAAAAGCACATCCAGATGTATTTAATATGCTTCTTCAAATATTAGATGATGGAAGACTTACAGATTCAAAAGGAAAAGTGGTTGATTTTAAAAACACAGTTGTTATTATGACGTCTAATGTAGGTGCTCATACTATTAAGAAGCAAAAAACCTTAGGATTTGCAAGTGGAGCAGAAGATGAAAAACAAACTGCATATGAAAAAATGAAGGAAAATGTGATGAATGAATTAAGAAAAAGCTTTAGACCAGAGTTTTTAAATAGAATTGATGAAGTAATTGTTTTCCATTCTTTAGAAAAAGAACATATTAATGAGATTGTAGAGTTAATGGTGAAGGATTTAACTAAAAAAATGAAAGCTTTAAATATAAAGCTTGAAATATCAGAAAAAGCCAAAAAGCTACTTGGAGAAAAAGGATTTGATCAAGAATATGGTGCAAGACCACTAAAACGTGCGATTACTAGAATGCTTGAGGATGCTTTATCTGAGGAAATATTAAAGGAGAATATTTCCAAAGACGATGATATTTTTGTAGATGTAGAAAATGGTGAAATTGTATTTAAAAATAAACTAAAATTAAATAAAGGATAATAAAGCTGCATAAAAATTGCAGCTTTATATATTTATTTTTTAATGTTGATGCTGTTTATCTATAGGTAAACAACTTCAAAATGAAATATAAAGAACAGTTCATTCCAGATAACTTTTGAAAAAACAAAACTTCATTACATGAAAAAATACTAAACCTTCAAAACTCACTTCGTTCAAACAATGAAGGTTCTTAACGTATTTTTCATGTAATTTCAGTAAGTTTTTTTACAAAAGTTATCAAAGTCATTCACTTATCTTTATATATTTATTTTTTAATGTTGATGCTGTTTATCTATAAAGTGTTGTATAGGTTATAAAAATATGTTAATATGATAAATATAGTTCGTGAGAGATAAACAATTGTATATTTTAAGCGAACAAGAGAGGTGAAATAAGTGACAGAAAGAAAATTTTTGATTATTGATACAGCCATTTTGCCAGATATTTATGAAAAGGTACTACAAACAAAAGAGTTGCTAAGAACAGGTAAAGCAAGAGGGGTAACAGAGGCAACACAAATGACAGGGATTAGTAGAAGTACTTATTATAAGTATAAAGATTTTATTTCTACTCCATCTGAAGGAAGCAGGGGGCAAAAGGTAACTATTACTTTATTATTAGACCATACGCCAGGAAATCTATCACATATATTAAATATAATGGCTCAGTGCAATGTTAATATATTGACGATCAATCAAGATATACCTATTAATGGGATTGCTAATATAAGCATTACATTTGATATTTCTGAGGCGAATATGGGAATAGATGAGATATTAGATGAATTAAGAAGCCAAGAAGGTACATCTAAGGTAGAATTAATTGCTATGGAATAAAAATGTATTCAAAATAGAGAGTATTGGATAGGTGGTAGATATGTTTAAGATAAAAGTACCAGCAACAACAGCTAATATGGGATCTGGATATGATACACTTGGGATGGCACTCACATTATATAATGAATTTGAGATAGAAAAAATAAATAAAGGAATAGAGACAGTAGGCTTTGGAGAAATCGGTTTAGAAGAGAATTTGGTGTACATAAGCATGAAAAAAACGTTAGAGCTTTATGGAAAAAAAGCAGATGGATTAAGAATTATTGCAAAGAAAATAGAGGTTCCTATGAGTAGAGGATTAGGGAGCAGTGCTACTTGTATTGTTGCAGGGATTATGATAGCTGACAAATTGATGGATAATATATGCAGTAAAGATGATATCATAAGAATAGGAACGGAAATAGAAGGACATCCTGATAATATTGTACCAGCGGTCATTGGTGGGATGAGTGTATCTATTTATGAGAATAATAAAGTGATATATTCAAAAGTAAATGTTCCTAAAAGCTTAAGATTTGCAGTGCTAATTCCTAATTTTACTGTTTCTACCCATGAAGCGAGAAAGGTTGTTCCAGAAAACTATAGTAAAAAGGATTGCATTTTTAATCTATCAAGAGTAGCAATGCTTGTAGCTAGTATGAATAATGGAGAAATTCATCATTTGAGAATGGCTACTGAGGATAAAATTCATCAACCATTTAGAGCTAATCTAATTCCTAATATAGATAAGATTTTTAGGGCTTCTAAGGATTTAGGATCAAAAGCAGAATTTATTAGCGGATCAGGATCAACTCTGATGGCTATTATTGATAAAGAAAATATTCATTTTGAAGAAAAAATGAATAAATTTCTAACAACTATTGAAGGTACCTGGAATGTTAAAATATTAGAAGTGGATAGGTGCGGTGCATTGTATTTATAAGAGGTTTTATGGCGTTTTGTCATAAAGCCTTTTTTCATACTCAGGTTTCATTGACGAGCATAGAATGAAAGTATAAAATCAAAAGAGAAAGGATATAGTTTTTATAAGAGATAAAACGGAATTTGGAGGAATATATGGCAAAAAAAGAAAAAACTATTTTTGTATGTCAAAATTGCGGCTATGAAAGTCCTAAATGGATGGGGCAATGTGTATGTGGCAGTTGGAACACTATGGTAGAAGAACGGATTAGTGCAACCAATCAGTACAAAAAATCACCAACTATTACAAGTTCTACAAAACCTTTATCGATTAAAGAAATAAAATCAAGCAATTATGATAGACTAAATACTTATATAAAGGAACTTAACCGAGTATTAGGAGGGGGAATGGTAAAGGGTTCACTAACATTAATATCTGGAGAACCTGGAATTGGTAAGTCTACGTTAATATTACAAGCAAGCAGCAATATTGCAAAGGAGTATGGTACAGTTCTTTATGTTTCAGGAGAAGAATCAGAAGAACAAATAAAAATGAGAGCAGAAAGACTTTGCGCAGTAGAAGATAGATTAATGATTGTATCAGAAACTAATGTGGATAGGATTAAGGAATATATACAAGAATTATGTCCTGTATTTGTAATTATTGATTCTATACAAACTCTTTTTAAACCAGATTTATCTTCTGCACCTGGTAGTGTTTCTCAGGTACGAGAATGTACAAATAATATTATGCATCTAGCTAAAACAAAAAATATTCCTATATTTATTGTTGCACATGTGACAAAAACAGGAGAATTGGCAGGGCCGAGGATATTGGAGCATCTTGTAGATACGGTACTTCATTTTACAGGAGAGAGGACTCAAGAATTTAGGGTTGTTCGAGCTTTAAAAAATCGTTTTGGAACAACTAGTGAGATTGGTGTTTTTGAAATGAGAGAAGAAGGATTAATGGAGGTTGCTAATCCATCAGAAATGTTTTTAGAGGGGCTTAACAATATGGAAGGATCTATTGTTATTAGTAGTTTAGAAGGAACAAGGCCTCTGCTTTTAGAAATTCAGGCATTAGTTGCTCCAACCAATCTAGGATTTGCAAGAAGAGCAGCCATTGGTATTGACTTAAATCGATTGAATTTAATTTTGGCAGTTTTAGAAAAAAAGGTAGGAATTCCTCTTATGAATCAAGATGTTTATGTAAATGTAGTTGGGGGACTCAAGCCTGAAGGAACTTCATCAGATTTAGGGGTAGCTCTTGCTATTTACTCAAGTATGAGAGGATTAATAATTCCTACTACAAATACTATTGCTATTGGAGAAATCGGGTTGACCGGAGAATTAAGATCTGTTTCCAATATAGAGAAGATGATTAAAGAGGCTGCAAAAATGGGATTTAAAAGATGTATACTCCCTAAAAAGATTATAAAAAAATTAAAATTAGAGGAACAAATTAAATTGATAGGAGCAAATTCTTTAAAAGATGCCATAGATTGTATGTTTTTTGAAAATTAAATGCAATATGTCTTTGATTAGGATGTATAGATGTAATATAATAGGAAAGATAGGAGAAATAAGATTGGGAGGACAATACAATTGGTAAGAGAAGATAAGGTAAAAGAAGAAGATATAATGGAATCGATTAAGATACTAGCTCCTGGTACGCCTTTAAGAGAAGGACTAGAAAATGTTTTAAGAGCTAAAACAGGGGCTTTGATTGTTATAGGGGATAATGAAGAAGTGATGAACCTTGTAGATGGAGGTTTTTCTATAAATGTTGATTTGTCAACGGCATATTTGTATGAGCTGGCAAAGATGGACGGGGCAATTATACTAAGTTCAGATGCAAAAAAAATATTATATGCAAATACGCAGTTGATTCCTGATCCGTCTATACCTTCTTCGGAAACTGGTATAAGACATAGAACTGCTGAGAGAGTGGCTCGACAGACGGGGCTTATTGTTATATCTATCTCACAAAGAAGAAACATTATAACTATTTACAAAGGCTATTCCAAATATATTGTCCAAGATACCAATAAAATATTAAACAAAGCAAATCAAGCTATTCAAACTTTGGAAAAATATAGAAAAGTTTTAGATCAAGCAATGACTAATTTAAGTGGTTTGGAATTTGAAGATTTAGTTACTATTCAAGATGTAGCTATAGTACTCCAAAGAACAGAAATGGTTATGCGTATTGTTTCTGAGATAGATAAATATATTAGCGAATTAGGAAATGAAGGACGCCTTGTAAGTATGCAGTTAGAAGAATTATTAGCCAATGTCAAAGAAGATGGAAAATATGTAGTTGAAGATTATATGGTGAAGGATGAAAATGTAAATTATAATACAGTAAGTAGGCAAATAAAAAATCTATCTTCTGAAGAACTATTGGATTTATCTAATATTGGCAAGATTTTAGGCTATAATGGAACCTTGAATGATTTATTAGATATACCTGTTTCACCACGGGGTTTTAGAATTTTAAGTAAAGTTCCAAGACTGCCTATGTCTGTAATTCAAAATGTAGTAGAGCATTTTAGCGATTTTCAGAGCATATTAAAAGCATCTATAGAAGAACTAGATGATGTAGAAGGAATTGGTGAGATTAGAGCAAGGGCTATTAAAGAAGGACTAAGAAGGGTACAAGAACAAGTACTACTAGATCGACATATTCGTTAAATAAAAAAGCACCAAATATTGGTGCTTTTTAGTATAAGCTGTATTTTCCAAGAGTATTAATATTTTTACATTGTTTAGTTAATATTTCATGAATATCAAGGTCTAGTGAATTACAAATCGCTACTAGATAGAATAAATGATTTCCCATTTCTTCGTTTATTTTGTCTTTGCAAATATCACAAAGATCTCCAGAAATATGATTTTCTAAAAAATCCTTTAATTCATCATAAGAAATATCTTTTGGTATTTCTTGTGCCTTTGCATTGATATGAATACATCCACAGCTTGTAGCGGCTTTTATAATAGATCTATTTACTCTTGCACAACTCTCTTGATATTTTGATATAATATCAAGAATACTTTTATGTCGAATAAGCACTTCTGAAACACTATTCTGAAATTTATGAAGAATAGAATTGTCCATTGATCTTATCACCTCTGTAAAAAAGTTCTACTCAAGTTTATTCTAGCATATTATAGATAAAAGTTAAAGGTTATTAGATTAAATTTAATTTTAGAGTTGAAAATAGGAAAATTAGCCTGTTTCGTGGTAAAATATGAGAAAAAAGGGGATATTATTCTGAAAAATAAAGTTGACAATGCTTGTAACGTGTGGTAAAATAAATATTTTCTTGACAGAACCTACCCCTTATTGTATACTGAATATAGGGAATGTACAATGTGGGAGGTTTTGCTGGATGTTCAATATCGGTGATAAAGTGGTTTACCCTATGCATGGTGCAGGGATTATTGAAGCCATAGAAGAAAAAGAGATATTGGGGAAGAAGCGTAAATATTATATTATGAAGATGCCTCTAGGAGATATGAAAGTAATGATCCCTCTTGATAATGTAGAAGATATCGGATTAAGAGAAATCGTATCTTTAAAGGAAGTAGATCAAGTAGTAGCTGTATTAAATGACGATATTTCTAAGATGCCTAAAAACTGGAATAGACGATATAGAGCAAATATGGATAAGATAAGAAGCGGAGATATTTATGAGGTTGCTATGGTTGTGAGAAATTTAACCTTAAGAGATAGAGAAAAAGGTTTGTCGACAGGAGAAAGAAAGATGCTAGCGAATGCAAAACAAATCCTAATAAGTGAGATTGTATTGGCTAGAGGCATAGAAGAAAAGGTTGCTGAAGATTTAATTGACACAGCTATTCAATAATGTGAAGCGTCGTGATGACGCTTCACTTTTATCATTGCAGATATGTTTTACCAAAATATACAAATTTTGTTGAAATTAGATCGTGTTTAGTTATAAAATAAAATTAGCATGGTTATACTTTTAAAACAGGAGGTGAAGAAATATGTTCAACAAAATCGTAAGAGGTGCATTAACCTTAGCGGGTGCTTCAGTTGGTTATGCAGCTGCTATATTCTTGATAAAGCTGGCTAAAGTTCAAGACTTTGTACAAATGCCAGAGATTACACCTGTTATGGGAATTGTTGTGAGTGTTATAGGTGCGATATTAGGTGGAATTATATTTTTTACTATTACTCCGTGGTTGATGAAAAAAGGTTTAAGTTCAGCAAACTGGGTAGAGGGAGAGCTTCAAAAAATTCCTACTATGGATATGGTTATTGGAGCTTTAGGATTAATCATTGGGTTGGTTATTGCTTATTTAATTAGCAGCTTGCTAATGGGGATATCTATTCCATTAGTTGGACCTATTTTATCTATCATGCTGTATATATTTTTAGGATATTTAGGTGTGAGCTTAGCAACGAAAAAAAGAGAAGACTTAGGGAATATTTCTATGCTGTTTAAAAAGAATATAGCAGCTAAGGAAAAGGTAGAGACAAAGAAAGAAAATAGTGGTATTCCTAAAATATTAGATACTAGCGTGATAATTGATGGTAGAATTGCAGATATCGTGCAGACAGGCTTTGTAGAAGGACCTATTGTGATTCCAGAGTTTGTTCTTGAAGAATTAAGACATATTGCAGATTCATCAGACAGTCTAAAAAGGGCAAGAGGTAGAAGAGGGTTAGATATTTTAAATCGTATCCAAAAGGAATTGCCTATAGAAGTAAAGATTACAGATAAAGATTTTGAAGAGGTGTCAGAAGTAGATATAAAATTATTAAGACTTGGTCAATTTATGGGTGGAAAAGTTGTTACAAATGATTATAATTTGAATAAAGTTGCTGAACTTCAAGGAGTACCTGTACTGAATATTAATGAGCTTGCAAATGCCATAAAACCAGTAGTTCTGCCTGGCGAGGAAATGGTTGTACAAGTGATAAAAGAAGGAAAAGAATCAGGGCAGGGAGTAGCGTACTTAGATGATGGAACAATGATTGTTGTAGAAGGTGGAAGAAAACATATTGGAGAGACTATGGGGGTTCTTGTTACTAGTGTGTTGCAAACTGCTGCAGGAAGAATGATTTTTGCAAAGCCTAAAATGATGGTTGATAAAACGGCATAATCGTTTATAATAAAATTGTACCCAGCATATGCTGGGTTTTGTTTTGAAATAAATGAGGTGAAAATTTTGAGAAAAGAAAAATTTGTTTCTGTGATTATTGCGGCAGCAGGAAAAGGGAAAAGAATGAATAGCCATATTAATAAACAGTATTTGAATATAGGAGAAAAGCCTGTACTTGCTCATACTATCGAAGTTTTTAATAAGTGCTCTTTTATTGATGAAATAATTGTTGTAACACATCCTGATGAAGTTGCATATTGTAAAGAAAAGGTGATAAATTTTTTTGGGCTTGAAAAAGTAACAAAGGTTGTAGCAGGAGGTAAAGAACGTCAAGAGTCGATATTTAATGGGTTAAAGGCAGTATATCAAAAATGTGATATTGTAGTTATTCATGATGGTGCAAGACCGTTTGTAAGAGAAGAATATATTTTAAAGAGTATAGATGAGGCGATAAAGCATAAAGCCGTAGGGGTAGGTGTACCTGTAAAGGATACAATCAAAGTAGTGGATGAGGAAAAAAATATTAAAAATACGCTAAATAGAAATGTTCTTTGGGCTATACAAACTCCACAGACCTTTGACTATCAGTTGTTGTTGAGAGCCCATAAAAAAGCGATAGAAGATGGATATTTGGGTACAGATGATACTGTGTTAGTTGAAAGATTGGGTGAAAAAGTGAGAATGCTTATGAGTAGCTATGACAATATAAAAATAACTACACCAGAAGATTTGTATATAGGAGAAGCTATTTTAAGGAATAGAAAATAGGAGGTTTTTTATGCGTATTGGTATGGGATATGATGTACATAAATTAGTTGATGGAAGAAAACTTATATTAGGTGGTGTTGAAATACCATATAAAAAGGGACTATTGGGACATTCTGATGCAGATGTACTCCTTCATGCTATAAAGGATGCATTGCTTGGAGCAGCAGCTCTTGGAGATATTGGAAAGCTATTTCCAGATACGGATGATAAGTTCAAGGGGGTTTCTAGTATAAAATTGTTATCAGAAGTAAATACTATTCTTCATACTAAAGGATATATAGTAAATAATATTGACAGTACGATTATTGCACAAAAGCCTAAAATGGCTCCATATATAGAGCAAATGAGAAGAAACATAGCAGATACTTTAGGGATAGGAGTAGATGCTGTGAATGTAAAGGCAACTACTACGGAAGGATTGGGCTTTACAGGAATGGGTGAAGGTATTGCAGCTCAAGCTGTTGCAAGTATTATAAGATTTTCTGTTGACAAATAAGCCAATATTGGTTAATATGTATTTAAGTTTAATTAAAAATGGTAAAAGCTGTGATAGGGAATAGTAGGATAGATGATTCTTTAAGAGAGCAAAGTTCATAGGCTGAGAGACTTTGTAAGAGGTATCTTTTCGAACCCGCCCTGGAGCTTAAGACTGAAAATCAGTAAGTCTTTACGGAGCTAGACCGTTATATCTAGTTTGAGAGGATTCTTTTGAATTAATTAGAGTGGTACCGCGGAAAATTATGCCCTTTCGTCTCTAGATGTAGACGAAGGGGTTTTTTTATGAAAGACTTTGTTGTTTTGATTAGAAATAAGATATTGTCTATGAAGAAAGGAGAAGGGATATGGCAAAGAAGGAAAAAGCATTTGTAAAAGATATAACACCTATGGAGGTTGACTTTCCACAATGGTATACAGATGTTATTAAGAAAACGGATATGGTAGATTATTCACCAGTAAAAGGATTTATGGTTATTAAACCTTATGGCTATGCTATATGGGAAAATATTCAAAGCTATATGGACAAAAGATTCAAAGATACAGGACATAAAAATATGTATTTTCCATTACTTATTCCAGAAAGCTTATTAAAAAAAGAAGCAGAGCATGTTGAAGGATTTGCACCAGAGGTAGCGTGGGTAACTCATGGGGGAAATGAAAAGCTTGCAGAAAGACTATGTGTACGACCTACATCAGAAACTATTATCTGTTCTATGTATTCAAAATGGTTAAATTCATATAGAGATTTACCTTATCTTTATAACCAGTGGTGTAGTGTTGTAAGATGGGAAAAATCTACAAGACCTTTCTTAAGAACATCAGAGTTTTTATGGCAAGAAGGACATACTTTGCATGAAACGGAAGAAGAAGCACAAGCAGAGACTATTCAAATGCTTAACATATATAAAGAAACAGCAGAAGAATTATTAGCGATTCCTGTTATAACAGGAAGAAAGAGTGAAAAAGAAAAGTTTGCAGGAGCTCAGGCTACTTATACGATGGAAGCATTAATGCATGACGGTAAAGCACTTCAAGCTGGTACATCTCATAATTTAGGGCAGCATTTTACAAAAGCATTTGATATTACATTCTTAGGAAGAAATGGAGAAATGCAGCATCCATACCATACATCGTGGGGTGTATCTACAAGATTAATTGGCGGTATTATAATGGTTCATGGAGATAATAGAGGATTAGTACTTCCTCCTAGAGTAGCGCCAACTCAAGTGATTATTATTCCTATTGCACAGCATAAGGAAGGTGTCTTAGACAAAGCTTATGAGCTTAAGAAAGCTTTAGGAGAAGATATTAGAATAGAAATTGATGATAGTGAAAACAATTCACCAGGTTGGAAGTTTAATGAATGGGAAATGAAAGGAGTTCCAATCCGTATAGAGATAGGTCCTAGAGATATAGAAAATAATCAAGTAATGATTTTTAGAAGAGATACCTTAGAAAAGCAAGCTGTTCCAATGGAAGGATTAAAAGAGACAGTAACAAAATTGTTAGATGATATTCATTATAATATGTTAGAGAAAGCTCGTAGATATAGAGATGAAAAAACTTATTATGTAGAAAATTTTGAAGACTTTAAGAAAAAGCAAGAAGAAAAACCTGGTTTTGCAAAGGCTATGTGGTGTGGAGATCGTGCATGTGAAGAACGAATAAAAGCAGAAACAGGTGCGACGATAAGATGTATTCCATTTGAGCAAGAGGATTTGGGAAATAAGTGTCATTTTTGCGGAAAAGAAGCAAAGCATATGGTATACGTAGCAAGAGCATATTAAAAGAGGTGGTTATCATGATAACCACCTTCATTTATAAATAAAAGGGAAAGGGGATTTAAAAATGAGAGCATCAAAACTGTATTTAAATACTTTAAAGGAAGTTCCTTCAGAGATTGAAAAAATATCAGAAAAGCTACTCATTAGAGCTGGTATTATGAGAAAGGTTGGGGGAAGCTATGCCTATTTGCCATTAGGATACAGGATTATTGAGAAAATAAATAAAATAGCAAAAGAAGTATTCGATGAAGCAGGAATACAAGAATTTACTATGCTTTCACAAGCAAGTGAAGAATTATATGCACAACTTGTGAAAAAAGACTTAAAGTCGTATAAGCAGCTTCCGTTTGGATTTTATCAAGTGCAAACAGTGTGTCAAAATGCGGAAAATAAAAAAGGAAATATCAATTTTTCTATAGTTACTTTTGATAAAGATTTAGAGGGCTTAAATAAACACTTTGAAGCTTTACACACATATTATGAAAAAATATTTAAAAAATGTGGATTACCTACAGTACAAGTGAAGGATATCCACAATGAAGAAGAAATATTATCTGGTAAATTTGTAAGGATTTCTGATGAAGGAAAAGAAGAAATCGCTTTATGTAAGGATTGTGGTTATAAGGCTACAAGAAAACGAGCAAAATGCATTGTAGATCTACCTAAACAAGATGAGGAAATGTATCCATTAGAAGAAGTTTATACACCAAATGTAAAAACTATTGAAGAACTAAATAAATTTTTGGATGTAGAAGAAGAACGACTAATGAAATGCTTATTACTAAAAGGAAAGGATAAATTTATAGCAGCATTTATTCGCGGAGATAGAGATTTAAATTTAACAAAGCTAGAAGATGGGCTAAATTTAGAACCGATGGAACTAAGTTTTGCAGAGGCTGAAGATGTAGAGCGTATTACAGGTGCAAAGACAGGTTTTGCAGGTCCAATAGGGATAAAGGATGTTACTATAGTTGTAGATGATGAAGTAGTAGAGATGAAAAATGCTATAGCAGGTGGGAACAAAACAGATTATCATATTAAAAATGTAAATTATGAAAGAGATTTCAAGGCTGATTATATTTTTGATATAAAAACCATAAAAGAAGGAGACAAATGTCCGAAATGTAATGGGCATATATCAATTAAGAGAGCTACCCAATTTGGGCAAATAAAGAAACTAAAAACAGACTATAGTCAACAATTAGGAGTTACATTTATTGATGAGCTTGGAAAAGAAAAACCTGTGTTTATGGGTAATTATATATTAGATATTACAAAAATATTATTTGGTATTGTAGATGCTAATCATGATGAAGGTGGAATTATATGGCCAATGAGTGTTGCACCTTTTCATGTAATAATTACTGTAGTGAATGTAAAGAAGGAAGAACAAGTCCTTTTAGGAGAAAAAATATATAAAGAATTATTAGATGCAGGCATTGAAGTATTGTTAGATGATAGAAACGAAAGAGCAGGAGCTAAGTTTAAAGATGCAGACCTTTTAGGTATTCCTATAAGAATTACGGTAGGAAAAAAAGCAGGAGAAGGTATTGTGGAGTATAAAATAAGAAATAAAGAAGAAAAAGAAGAGATTACTTATAATCAAGCAGTTTCAAATGTATTAAATATGTTAAATGTTGTTATAGATAAATAACTTCAAAAGTTATCAAAGTCATTCACTTATCTTTATATATTTCTTTTTTAATGTTGATGTTGTTTATCTATATAGTATAAAATAAAAGGACTAAAGGGTAAAATAGCATATAAGGGTAAATCAGTTGATAATAAATGTATTTTTCGATATAATGAATGAATATAAAAAGTTTTTTAATTAGGAGGAGCTTGTATGACGGTAAGAGTTAGATTTGCACCAAGTCCTACAGGATTTGTACATATAGGAAGTTTAAGGACTGCTCTATATAATTATTTATTTGCAAAACAAAATAATGGTAAGTATATATTGAGAATAGAAGATACAGATAGAACAAGATATGTTGAAGGTGCCATAGAAAATATGATTGAAGCTTTAAAATGGGCTGGCATTGAGCATGATGAAGGAGTTGTGCTTGAAAATGGAAAGCTTGTTCAAAAAGGAGAAATGGGACCATATGTCCAATCAGAAAGACTTGAAATTTATCAAAAATATATTCAAAAGCTACTTGAAGAGGGACATGCATATTATTGCTTCTGTTCTAAAGAAAGATTAGAAAGAGTAAGAGAAGAACAAAAGAATAATGGAGAGACTCCTAAGTATGATGGTCATTGCAGAAATATTTCTATAGAAGAAGCAAAGAGAAGGATTGCGAGTGGGGAAGAATATGTAGTGAGATTAAAATTTCCTGAAAATAGAGAGATTGCTTTTTCTGATGTAATAAGAGGAAATGTAGTGGTTAATACAAATGATTTAGATGATCAGGTACTGATGAAAACAGATGGATTCCCAACATATCATTTTGCTGTTGTGGTAGATGATCATTTAATGAAGATTACTCATGTAATTCGTGGAGAAGAATGGATTATATCAACACCAAAGCATGCTTATTTATATGAAGTATTAGGATGGGAAGCACCAAAATTTGTACATCTTCCAAATATTTTAAATAAAGATAGAAAGAAATTAAGTAAAAGACAAGGGGATGTTGCTGCAGAAGACTTTAAGAGAAAAGGATATCTTCCGCAAGGACTTGTAAATTACTTAGCACTTGTAGGTTGGAGTCCAGAGGATAATCAAGAGATTTTCTCTATGGAGGATTTGATTGAAAAATTTTCACTAGAGAGAGTATCTAAAAGTGGAGGGGTATTTGATACAGACAAGTTAAACTGGATTAATGCTCACTATATGAAAGAAGCTTCTGTTGAAGAGATTACTGATTTAGCTATTCCTCATCTTGTAGATGCTGGATATATTACAAAAGAAGAAGCGAAAGAGAAATATGAATGGCTAAAGGATATGGTACAATTACTACAGGATAGACTTTCCTTTGCTGGTGAAATCGTAGAAAAAGCAGATATTTTCTTTAAAACAGAAATAACACCAGAAGATGAAAAAGCTGAGGAGGTTCTAAAGCTTGAGCATCTACCGCATCTATTAGAAGTATTTGCACAAAAGGTAAAGGAAGCTGAAATAGTTGATGAATCATTTGGAAAAACAGCATTAAAAGCTATTCAAAAAGAAACTGGGTATAAAGGGAAAAATCTTTTTATGCCGATCAGAGTGGCACTAACAGGAGAAGTACATGGTCCTGACTTGAATTTGATGATGAAAGTTTTAGGGAAACAAAATATACTATCTCGCATAGAATATGTAAAAACACATCTATTATAAATGCAGTGATTAGGAGAGTAGGTTTAAAAAAGCTGACAGAGAAAAGCTATCGTTGGCTGAGAGTAGCTTAAGTGTTTTTTAAACTGAAGTGCACCTATGAGCAGCTGTCCGAAAATTAGTAGGCACAGTCGGTAAGCGCCGTTAATGCTAAATAAGCTGAGGGGAAACCCTAAGCAGAGTGGAACCGCGAATGACCTTCGTCTCTGTATATGGAGAGGAAGGTTTTTTTATTTAACTTTAACAAATTTTGCCACTTATCACTATGGAAAGGAGGATGGGATATGTTAAAATTATTAAGAGCTCTTAATGAAGATATTGAAGCTGTTTTAGATAGAGACCCTGCTGCAAAGAGTAAGCTTGAAGTGCTTTTGTGCTATCCATGTATCCACAGTATTATTAGTCATCGCATTGCCCATGCCTTGTACAATAGAGGATTTGTGGTATTGGCAAGATTTATATCTCAAATGGCAAGATTTTTTACAGGTATAGAAATTCATCCAGGAGCGAAAATAGGCAAAAGGCTTTTTATTGATCATGGTATGGGTGTGGTGATTGGAGAAACAACTGAAATTGGTGATGATGTTACTATTTATCAAGGTGCTACTTTAGGTGGAACAGGAAAAGAAAAAGGAAAAAGGCATCCTACAATAGGAAACAATGTTGTAATAAGTAGTGGTGCTAAAGTATTAGGTCCTTTTAAAGTAGGGGATAATTCAAAAATAGGTTCAGGTTCTGTTGTATTAAAGGAAGTGCCACCAAACTGTACAGTTGTAGGGGTGCCGGGGCGTATTGTTGTTAAGGACAATGTAAAAATAAGGAGCATTAGTAAACCTGATATTGATTTGGATCAAGTTCATTTACCAGATCCAATAATGCAAGAGTTAGAATGCTTGAGAAAAAGAATTGCTCATTTAGAGAAAATGCTTGAGGAGGGGGAAAAGAGAAATGAAGCTATATAATACACTTACAAGAAAGAAGGAAGAATTCATACCAATAGATAAAAATAATGTAAAAATATATGCTTGTGGTCCAACGGTATATAATTACTTTCATATTGGGAATGCAAGACCTTTTGTTGTGTTTGACACATTAAGAAGATATCTTGAGTATAGAGGGTATAATGTAAAATTTGTACAAAATTTCACAGATGTAGATGATAAAATTATTAATAGAGCAAATGAAGAGGGAATAACACCTAAAGAGGTGAGTGAAAAATATATAGAGGAATATTTTAAAGATGCAAAAACTATAGGTGTAAGAAAAGCAGATGTACATCCTAAAGTAACTGAAAATATTGATGATATTATATCATTTGTACAAAAATTAATAGATAGGGGATATGCTTATGAAGTAAATGGAGATGTATATTTTGATACATCAAAATTTAAGGATTATGGAAAATTATCTAAGCAAAGCATAGAGGATTTAGAAGCTGGAGCGAGAATTGAAGTGAATGATGTGAAGAAAAGTCCAATGGATTTTGCTTTATGGAAAAGTCAAAAACCGGGAGAAATTGCATGGAGTAGTCCGTGGGGGAAAGGTAGACCGGGATGGCATATTGAATGCTCTGTTATGGCTACAAAATATTTAGGAGAAACTATTGATATTCATGCAGGGGGGCAGGATTTAATTTTCCCACATCATGAAAATGAAATCGCTCAAAGTGAAGCTTGTACAGGGAAACCATTTGCTAAATATTGGATGCATAATGGATATATTACTATTAATAATGAAAAAATGTCGAAATCAAAGGGGAATTTTTTTACAGTAAGAGATGTACTAAAAGAATTTGACGGAGAAGTAGTGCGTTTTTTCCTATTATCAGCGCAATACAGAAATCCAATTAATTTTAGCAGGGAGCTTATGGAGCAAGCGAAAAATGGCTTGGAAAGACTGTATAATGCGAAAAATAATTTATTTCATTTACTCCAAAATGTAGAAGAAAGAGATATTGATGAAGAAGAAAAAGCATTGTTTAAAGTGTTTGAAAAGTACAGGGAAAAATTTATTGAAGCAATGGAAGATGATTTGAATACAGCAGATGCTATTGCAGCAGTGTTTGAATTAGTAAAAGAAATAAATTCTCATGTAAATGAAAAGGCTTCAAAGGAGTTTGTACAAAAAAGCTTAGAGCTATTTATGGAATTGGCTAGTGTCTTAGGAATTGCTACAAAAGAGCAAGAAAATTTAGATGAAGAAATTGAAAAGCTGATAGAAGAAAGACAGCAGGCTAGAAAGAATAGAAACTTTGCATTAGCAGATAAAATAAGAGATGATTTAAAGGCTAGAGGGATAATTCTTGAAGATACACCACAAGGAACAAAATGGCATATACAAAAATAAAAAAATAGCCGATTAACTGAATCGGCTATTTTCCGTTGAAACTTTTTGATATATTTATATGAATGCGTTATAATTATATTCAAAATACAAATAATTTTAATAAAGCAATGAAGGAGAAAGGTCGTGTATGCATGGAGAATAAAATATCATCAAATTTTATAAGAAATATTATTATAGATGATTTAGAATCAGGAAAACACAAGGAAATTGTTACTCGTTTCCCACCAGAGCCAAATGGATATTTACATATTGGACATGCTAAAGCTATTTTTGTAGATTTTGAATTAGCAGATGAATTTGGTGGTAGAACAAACTTGCGTTTTGACGATACGAACCCAATAAAAGAAGATACAGAATATGTAGAAGCGATCAAGGAAGATATTAAGTGGCTAGGTTATCAATGGGATGGGCTATATTTTGCATCTGATTATTTTGAAGAAATGTATAATAGAGCAGTATTGTTAATAAAAAAAGGAAAAGCTTATGTATGTGATTTGTCTGCAGAAGAGATAAGAGCATATCGTGGAACCTTGAAAGAACCAGGGAAACCAAGCCCTTATAGAGAAAGAAGTGTAGAAGAAAATTTAGACTTATTTGAGCGCATGAAAAATGGTGAATTTAAAGATGGTGAGAAGGTATTAAGAGCTAAAATAGATATGGCATCACCTAATATGAATATGCGAGACCCAGTAATATACCGTATATCTCATACTACTCATCATAATACAGGAGACAAATGGTGTATTTATCCTATGTATGATTTTGCACATCCATTAGAGGATGCAATTGAGGGGATTACGCATTCGTTATGTTCTTTAGAATTTGAAGATCATCGTCCGTTGTATGATTGGTTTGTTAGAGAATGTGAAATGGAGCATGTTCCTCGTCAAATTGAATTTGCAAGACTAAACTTAACAAATACGGTGATGAGTAAAAGAAAATTAAAGCAATTAGTAGATGAAAATTATGTTGATGGATGGGACGACCCACGCATGCCGACACTTGCAGGATTGAGAAGAAGAGGGTATACACCAGAAGCTATTCGCAACTTTATTAAAGAAACAGGTATTGCAAAAAGCAATAGTGTAATAGATTCTATGATGCTTGAACATTTTATCAGAGAAGATTTAAAATTAAAAGCACCGAGAACAATGGGAGTTTTAAGACCGTTAAAGGTAGTTATTACAAATTATCCTGAAGACCAAGTAGAAATGCTTGATGCTGAAATCAATCCTGAAAATCCTGAAATGGGAATAAGACAAATTCCATTTTCAAGAGAAATTTATATTGAACAAGAGGATTTTATGGAAAATCCGCCAAAAAAATATCACCGATTATACCCTGGTAATGAAGTAAGATTAAAGCATGCATATTTTATTAAATGTAATGATGTTATTAAAGATAAAAATGGAAATATATTAGAAATTCATTGTACATATGATAAAGAAACAAAAAGTGGAACAGGATTTACAGGAAGAAAGGTAAAGGGAACTATTCATTGGGTAGATGCAAAAAATGCAGTACCAGCAGAATTTAGACTATATGAGCCTTTGATTTTAGATGAAGAACAAAAGGAAGATAAAACTTTCTTAGAATGTGTAAATCCAAATTCGTTAGAAATACTACAAGGCTTTATTGAGCCAAATATGAAAGATGTAAAACCTCAAGATAAGTTTCAGTTCTTCAGACATGGATACTTTAATGTAGATCCAAAATATACAACAGAAGAAAAGATAGTATTTAATAGAATTGTATCGCTAAAAAGCTCTTTTAAATTAAAGAAATAGCTAGAAAATGTCGTTAGTCTTAAAATGATAAAGATTGACGACATTGCTCTTTTCTGCATGAAACTGCTTTTATGTTTGGGAAAATTATAGTATGATGGAATAAGACTATAATAATGGAGAATATAAAAATACAAATAAGGTAGGGTTTTTGATGGATAAAAATTTTGTTGAATTTATGCACTTGGAGAAAAAAAGTGAAGAAGAAATTAGATTTATATCACCTTTGGTGCTTGCTTATATTGGAGATGCTGTTTATGAAGTTTATATTAGAGAATATATTCTTCACAGATATGGAGGAAATGTAAATAAACTCCATAAAATTGCTACAAGATTTGTAAAAGCAGGAGCACAAGCAAAGGCTGTACATGGTTTGGAAAAAGAGCTACCAGAAAAGGAATGGAATATAATTAAAAGAGGAAGAAATCAAAAATCAGGAACTGTTCCAAAGAATGCAGAGCTTGTAGATTACAAATATGCTACAGGTTTTGAAGCGTTGATTGGATATTTATATTTATTAGGAGATACAGGGAGAATAAAAGAAATTGTTAAAAGAGCTATACAAATAATAGAAGAATAGGTGGATGAAAATTATGAACAAAAGAGAAAAAAGAATGATTTGGATAATACTTATATTGCTAGCGGTATTGACTTGTAAATCATTAATCTTTGATCAGGTAAAGGTTAAAGGGGAGGCTTTGCTTTTCAAGCAATTTGTAGAGAAGACGGTTCAGAAAGAGGAAAGATATAATAATTTTTTGGAGAAAATAGGAATAGCGAGCAAAAAAATAGTTGATATAAAAAAAGTTCACAATGATGGAAGTTCTCGTATTCTTGTTTATTTTGGAGAAAAAGCAAAGGAAATAAAGATTTCTGGAGCTTATCGTGCAACAGTAAGAGGATATATTTTTCATGTTATTCCTTATAAGGAGTTTAAATTAGAAAGTAAATGGGAAGAAGAAAAATAGGAGGAAAATATATGAAAGTAGAATTAATTCAATATACACCACAGCCTGAGAGAGTAGTAGCTGCTGCTGCA
Source organism: Crassaminicella indica (assembly GCF_019203185.1). Lineage (NCBI taxonomy): Bacteria > Bacillati > Bacillota > Clostridia > Eubacteriales > Clostridiaceae > Crassaminicella > Crassaminicella indica. The sequence goes on from NZ_CP078093.1 coordinate 1,338,431, forward strand.
AAGCTTTGCTATTCAAGAGTAGGCGTAGATGAAATAATGGAAAATTTGACAGATGAAAAAATAGATAGCTTTTTAAATATGTTAATGGATTTAGGACACGAATCTCCTATAGAGCATATAAGCTTTACATTTGCAGTAGAAGGGGTTAGTAGAGTTCTTACCCATCAGTTAGTAAGACATAGAATAGCTAGTTATTCACAACAATCTCAAAGATATGTAAAGCTTGATCAGTTTGAATATATTATTCCACCTAGTATCGAAGCTATTCCTGAAGCAAGGGAAAAGTTTATACAAGCTATGGAAGATGATCAAAAAAAATATAATGAGTTAGTAGAGATTTTACAAAAGAAGCATTATGATAGATTGCTTGAGGAAGGAAAAAGTGAAAGCTTTGCAAGAAGAATGTCTGAAAAAATGGCGATTGAAGATAGCAGATATGTGTTTCCTAATGCATGTGAGACAAAAATTGTATTTACTATGAATGCAAGAACATTGTTGAATTTTTTTCATCATAGGTGTTGTCAAAGAGCTCAGTGGGAGATTAGAGAAATGGCTACAAAAATGTTAAAGCTAGTAAAGGAAGTGGCTCCTGCTATATTCAAAAATGCAGGACCAAGCTGTATTTCTGGTTCATGTCCAGAAGGAAATATGACTTGTGGAAAAATCGATGAAGTAAGAAAAGCTTTTTTACAACCGATTACCCATAAAATATAAATAAATGGGAAATATAAAGAAAAATGATAAAGAGGTGCAAATATGAATTCGGATAAGATTGAAGGAAGAAATCCAGTAATAGAAGCTCTAAGAGCAGATAGAGCAATAGATAAGATTATGATTGCAAATGGAGCGGAAGGTTCCGTCAAAAAGATTATCGGTATGGCAAAAGATAAAAACATACCTATTCAATACGTAAAAAAGCAAAAGCTTAATGAGATTTCTGTATCTCATGCTCATCAGGGTGTGATTGCTTTTGTAGCAGCTCATACATATGTAGAAGTTGAGGATATATTGAAAAAAGCTGAAGAAAAAAATGAAGATCCATTTATTATTATATTAGATGAAATTACAGATCCTCATAATTTAGGGTCTATTATGAGAACTGCTGATGCTTGTGGGGCTCATGGTGTGATTATTCCCAAAAGAAGGTCTGTAGGGCTTACGGGGATAGTTGCGAAGACTTCTGCTGGTGCTATAGAGTATGTTCCTGTTGCGAAGGTATCTAACATTGTGAGAACTATAGATTTTCTAAAATCACAAGGACTATGGGTAGTTGGAGCAGATATGACAGGAGAGAAGAAGCATTATGAAGAAAATCTAAAAGGAAAAATTGCATTAGTAATTGGAAGTGAAGGTAAAGGGATAGGAAGATTGGTAAAAGAAAAATGTGATTTTTTAGTAAATATTCCTATGAAAGGGGAAGTCAGCTCTTTGAATGCATCGGTAGCAGCAGCTGTTCTTATGTATGAAGTGGTTCGTCAAAGAGAGGAAAGAATAGGGTGATTGGATTTTGAATCAATTTTTATTGGTAGATGGATATAATGTAATAAATGCTTGGCCTCATTTAAAGGAAGTAGGAAAGGTGAATTTAGAGGAAGCAAGAGATGCGCTTGTTCAAGAGTTGGTGGATTATAAGCATTATACAGGATATTCTGTTATTGTTGTATTTGATGCTCATTATGTAAAGGGAAGTGATGTAAAACGCTTTTTTACAAAGGGAGTAGAGGTAGTATTTACAAAAGAACATCAGACAGCGGATTCTTATATAGAAAAAAAGGTAGAAGAACTTATGAAAGACAGAAAAAATTCTGTGATGGTTGCTACATCAGATTGGGCAGAGCAGCAGGTTGTATTGGGTAGCGGTGCTATAAGAATTTCTGCAAGGGAATTAAAAATTGAATTAGATAAAATAATAAAAAAAATCCATAAAAAAGCAGCAGCTTCTAAACAAATACGTTCCACTATTGAAGATCGAATAGGCAAGGATATTGTCGAAAAGCTTGAAAAATGGCGCAGAAATCAATGATTTTCTTGACTAGACGATAAAAGTTAAGTTATAATAAATATACGATTTTGTGCTTTTGTAAGTAGGGGTAGGTTATACATAAAAATTGGGTAGCACAAAACAAAAAAAGTGCTGGAGGAGATGTTGGTGGCAATCGGTAATGAACGAGAGGAAGTTGCTGAAAAAACTGAATTAAGAGTTGATGAAGATGTTGTTGAGGATGCTAGACAAGGTAATTCTAAAGCACAGGAATATCTTATTAAAAAATATAAAAATTTTGTTAGAGCAAAAGCAAGATCTTATTTTTTGATTGGAGCAGATCGGGAAGATATTATTCAAGAGGGGATGATAGGTCTTTTTAAGGCTATTCGTGATTTTAAACCGGACAAGCGATCCTCCTTTAGAGCTTTTGCTGAAATATGTATTACAAGACAGATTATTACAGCGATTAAAACAGCTACAAGACAAAAGCATATTCCTCTAAATTCATATGTTTCTTTGAACAAGCCAATATATGATGAAGAATCAGATAGAACATTACTAGATGTTATATCTGGAGCGAAGATTTCTGATCCTGAAGAATTAATTATATCAAGGGAAGAACTTGCACATATTGAATCGAAGATAGGAGAAATATTGAGTGATTTGGAATGGACTGTACTTATGTCGTATCTTCAGGGGAAATCTTATCAGGAAATGGCTGCTGAACTGGACAGACACGTAAAATCTATTGACAATGCACTTCAACGTGTAAAAAGAAAGCTAGAAAGGTATTTAGAGGTAAGGGGAAGTTAAGTGTTGTAAAAAAATATCAAAGCAAAAACCATTGACTTTAAATTTGATTCGTAGTAAAATAAGTGATGGTGAGTGCCCATGTGGCTCAGGTGGTTAGAGCGTCGCCTTGGTAAGGCGGAGGTCGGCGGTTCGAATCCGCTCGTGGGCTCCATGTTAGGTTTTAATACATAGATACACCCGGATGAGTTTACTTGAAAAATCATCATTATAGAAATCATATATAAAAAGGAGGAGAAACAAATGGCAAAAGCTAAATTTGAGAGAAATAAGCCACATGTTAACATTGGAACAATCGGTCACGTTGACCACGGTAAAACAACATTAACAGCAGCGATTACAATGACATTAAACAAAAGATTTGGAACTGGAGAAGCAGTAGCATTCGAAAATATCGATAAAGCTCCAGAAGAAAGAGAAAGAGGAATCACAATTTCAACAGCACACGTTGAGTATGAAACACCAAACAGACACTACGCACACGTTGACTGTCCAGGACATGCTGACTACGTTAAAAACATGATTACAGGAGCAGCACAAATGGACGGAGCGATCCTAGTAGTTGCAGCAACAGATGGTCCAATGCCTCAAACAAGAGAGCATATCTTACTATCAAGACAAGTAGGTGTACCATACATCGTAGTATTCTTAAACAAATGTGATATGGTAGACGATGAAGAATTATTAGACTTAGTAGAAATGGAAGTAAGAGAATTATTAAACGAATATGAATTCCCAGGAGATGATACACCAATCGTTAGAGGATCAGCATTAGAAGCATTAAACGATCCAGATGGACCATGGGGAGATAAAATCGTAGAATTATTTGAAGCAATCGATGAGTACATTCCTGAGCCACAAAGAGATACAGACAAGCCATTCATCATGCCAGTAGAGGACGTATTCTCAATCACAGGAAGAGGAACAGTAGCAACAGGAAGAGTAGAAAGAGGAATCCTAAAAGTACAAGATGAAGTAGAAATCGTAGGATTATCAGAAGAGCCAAGAAAAGTAGTAGTAACAGGAGTAGAAATGTTTAGAAAGCTACTAGATCAAGCACAAGCAGGAGATAACATCGGAGCACTTCTAAGAGGTGTGCAAAGAGATGAAATCGAAAGAGGACAAGTATTAGCAAAGCCAGGAACAATCAATCCACATACAAAATTCAAAGCTGAAGTTTACGTATTAAAGAAAGAAGAAGGTGGAAGACATACACCATTCTTTAAAGGATACAGACCACAGTTCTACTTCAGAACAACAGATATCACAGGATCAATCGAGTTACCAGAAGGCGTAGAAATGTGTATGCCAGGAGATAACGTAACAATGGAAATTGAGCTAATCAGCCCAATCGCTATTGAAGAAGGATTAAGATTTGCTATCCGTGAGGGTGGTAGAACAGTTGGAGCAGGTGTTGTTGCTCAAATTATTGAATAATTAAAGGTTGGTAAAAAGGACTAGGTTTGAAACCCAAGCCTAGTCCTTTTGAATAAAATTGCAATAAAAATCAACATTATGGCTATACTAAAAAATAACAAATAAATACAGAGAAAAAAGCACTAAAGCACAAGTGTTTTTTTCTGTGTGCTTATAAAGGCAATTTATTGCATTAAGCAATCAGCAAAAACTATGTTGACACAGATGAAAAATTGTGATAGCTTTATTAAGTAATGGTATTATAATGAGATATTTGTGTCGAATTGCAAGATAGTTCATATAAGGGTTAGTATCCTAGGAGGTGTAAGCATGAGAGTAAAAGTAACTTTAGCATGTACAGAATGCAAACAAAGAAATTATCATACTATGAAGAATAAAAAGAACAATCCAGACAGATTAGAAATGAAAAAATACTGCAAATTCTGTAAAACTCACACAACTCACAAAGAAACAAAATAATCCTTTATAGTATTTATGTTTTGTACAATTAACATATAAGGATGTGAATAGTATGGCAGTACAAACAAATACAAATAAATTAGGCAAATCACAAAATGTAGGTAAATACTTCAAAAATGTTAAAGCAGAACTTAAAAAAGTAATTTGGCCAAATAAAAAAGACTTAATTTCGTATACTACAGTAGTAGTAGTAACTTGTGCGATTACAGCAGCTGGAATTTGGCTAGTAGATACAGCTTTAGGGAAAGCTCTTCAGCAAATTATTAAATAGTGAGGGAGAAATATGTCTGAAAAGCCAAAATGGTATGTAGTTCACACCTATTCTGGACATGAAAACAAAGTAAAGGCAAATATTGAAAAGCTTGTTGAGAATAGAGGTATGGAAGATATTATTAGTGAAATTGTTGTACCTACAGAAGAGAAAATAGAAGTTAAAAATGGGAAGAAAAAATCAAAACAGAAGAAAATTTTCCCTGGCTATGTGCTTATTAAGATGATTATGAATGATGAGTCTTGGTATGTAGTAAGGAATACAAGAGGTGTTACAGGTTTCGTAGGTCCAGGGTCTAAGCCGATTCCTTTGAGTGATGAAGAAGTGAAGAAAATGGGAATTGAAGAACCAGTTGCAGAAATCGATGTTGTTGTAGGAGATACAGTAAAAGTTATATCCGGTCCATTTGAAAGTTTTATTGGCGTTGTCAAAGGAATCAACCTAGAAAGACAGATATTGAAGGTGCTTATTTCAATGTTTGGAAGAGAAACACCTGTAGAACTTGATTTTGCACAAGTAGAAAAATTATAATTTGCTTTAAAAAAGCTTATATGCTTTTTAACATAAAAATCTTATATGCAGATTAGCTGTATGAAAAATGAGGAGGTGTACTAATGGCAAAAAAAGTTACAGGAATGATTAAACTACAAATCCCTGCAGGAAAAGCTACTCCAGCACCACCAGTAGGACCAGCACTTGGACAACATGGTGTGAATATTATGCAATTTTGTAAGGAGTTTAATGCAAAAACTGCAGATCAAGCTGGTTTGGTTATACCAGTAGTTATTACAGTTTATCAAGATAGATCATTTACATTTATCACTAAAACACCACCAGCAGCTGTACTATTAAAAAAGGCAGCAGGTCTTGAGAGTGCTTCTGGTGAGCCAAATAGAAACAAGGTTGCAACAATATCAATAGACAAAGTAAAAGAAATTGCTGAATTAAAAATGCCTGATTTAAATGCTGGTAGCTTAGAAGCTGCTATGAGTATGATCAAAGGTACTGCTAGAAGTATGGGTATTGTCGTAGAAGAATAATATCCAGTTTAGTGGGAGGTATACTCAAAAAACCGTTAAAACCACAAAGGAGGTAAAAACATGCCAAAAAGAGGTAAAAGATATCAAGAAAGTGCAAAATTAATAGATAGAACAGCTCAATATGGAACAGAAGAAGCATTAAAGTTAGTAGTAGATGCTGCAAAAGCTAAATTTGATGAGACTGTTGAAGCACACATTAAGCTTGGAGTTGACTCAAGACATGCAGATCAACAAGTTAGAGGTGCGATTGTATTACCACATGGTACAGGTAAAACAAGAAAAGTATTAGTTTTTGCAAAAGGTGAAAAGGTTAAAGAAGCTGAAAATGCTGGTGCAGATTATGTCGGAGCAGAAGACATGGTTCAAAAAATTCAAAAAGAAAACTGGTTTGACTTCGATGTAGTAGTAGCTACACCAGACATGATGGGTCTTGTAGGAAGACTTGGTAGAGTATTAGGACCAAAAGGCTTAATGCCAAACCCTAAATCAGGAACTGTTACTTTCGAAGTAGAAAAGGCAGTAAAAGAAATCAAAGCAGGAAAAGTAGAATATAGATTAGATAAAACAAATATTATTCACGTACCAATTGGAAAGGTATCTTTTGGTGCAGAAAAATTAATTGAAAACTTCAAAACATTAATGGATGCAATAATTAAAGCAAAGCCAGCGGCTGCAAAAGGACAATACTTAAAAAGTATTACTGTAACAAGTACAATGGGTCCTGGTGTAAAAGTTAATCCAACAAAAGTAATGGATTAATTTTCTAAGAAAAAGTCATTGACATGAACTCCATGCAATGATATAATCCATTATGTTGCAAATAAAAATGAATACAAACCGTAGACAGTAGGTACCATATGGTTTAAATAAGCCTACCGAGGTAATTCGATATAGATTCGAAAGAATTTTAGAACCTCTCTATGTCTACGGTAGAGAGGTTCTGTTATTTATATAACAGAACGGTTTTAGCAATTTTAAAATTGCAGAGGAGGTGGACACCAAGATGTCAAGCAACTTAGAGATCAAAAAGCAGATTGTAGAAGAGATCAAAGGAAAGTTTTCTAAAGCACAATCAGCAGTAGTTGTAGATTACAGAGGATTAACTGTAGAAGAAGCAACTGAGTTGAGAAAAAAAATGAGAGAAGCTGGTGTAGAATATAAAGTATACAAAAATACTTTAATGAGATTGGCTGTAAAGGATACTGATTTTGAATCTTTAACAGCAAATTTAACAGGACCAAATGCTGTTGCTTTTGGATATGAAGACCCTGTAACTCCAGCAAAGATCTTAAATGATTTTGCAAAAGATCATAAAGCTTTAGAATTAAAAGCAGGTGTCGTTGAAGGACAATATTATGATGTTGATACAATCAAAGAAATCGCAGAAATTCCTTCAAGAGAGGTATTACTTGCAAAACTTCTTGGAAGTATCAAGTCGCCATTATCAAATCTTGCTTACTTACTTCAAGCTATTGCAGATAAAAATGGCGCAGAAGCATAATTAATGAAAAATTTTCGGAGGTGTAGTAAAATGACAAAAGAGCAAATTATTGAAGCTATAAAAGGTATGACTGTACTTGAGTTAAATGAATTAGTAAAAGCATGTGAAGAAGAATTTGGAGTATCTGCAGCAGCACCAGTTGCTGTTATGGGTGGAGCAGCAGCACCAGCAGCTGAAGAGAAGAATGAATTTGATGTAATTTTAACAAGCGCTGGAAGCCAAAAAATTAAAGTAATCAAGGCTGTAAGAGAGATTACAGGTCTTGGATTAAAAGAAGCAAAAGAATTAGTTGATGGAGCTCCTAAAACATTAAAAGAAGGAGTTGCTAAAGAAGAAGCAGAAACAATGAAAGCAAAACTTGAAGAAGTTGGAGCTGGCGTAGAGCTTAAGTAATCAAATAAAATAAAAAGGCACTCTGGAGAAATCCAGAGTACCTTTTTATAATGCATTAGAAAATAATACCTTCAAAAAGGAAAAATAAAAAAGTCAACCTTGAAATTTTTTCGAAGGAAGACTTTTTTATTTTTAAGGAAATGATTCAAGAACAATGAATAAAAACAAATGAATAAATCAATTATAACATAAAATTGAGGGCTTGACAACAGATAAAGATTATGATAGCATTATATACTGCCATAGGAGGCGAAAACTCGCATTAAATTGTATAAAACCTATCAATAATGGCAATATTATGAATTATGAGAAGAATAGTATTTATGTCTTTGACTTCCAACTTTTACATTTAAAAGTTGTTAATATAGATAAAAATTTGAACAAAAGACCTCCTTTCACATCTAACAATACAACTATAAATTTTTTTGTGTGTGAATATTTGGGGTTTTTTATGATACATAGGAAACTATAACCTTATGTATTTCAAAAAAGTCAATCTTAATATTTAAGGAAGACTTTTTTATACTACTACAAGGGGTGAAAATTATGCCACATCCTATTAAGGCCGGAAAAAGAACGAGAATGAGTTATTCAAGTATTGAAGAAGTTGCACAGATGCCAAATCTTATTGAAATCCAGCGAAAATCTTATGAATGGTTTTTGCGAGAAGGGTTAAGAGAAGTCTTTGAAGATATTTCTCCAATTCAAGATTATACTGGCAATTTGATTTTAGAATTTATTGATTATTCCTTAGATGGAGAACCTAAATATGAAATAGAAGAGTGCAAGGAAAGAGATGTTACATATGCTGCACCGCTTAAGGTGAAGGTTAGACTCATTAATAAGGAAACTGGAGAAGTGAAGGAACAGGAAGTATTTATGGGAGATTTCCCACTTATGACAGACAAAGGGACCTTTATTATTAATGGAGCTGAAAGAGTTATTGTAACACAGCTTGTAAGATCTCCAGGGCCATATTATGCTGTTCAGTTAGATAGAACAGGGAAAAAGCTATTTTCAACGACGGTTATTCCAAACCGTGGTGCATGGCTAGAATATGAAACAGATTCAAATGATATTATATCTGTAAGGGTTGATAGAACAAGAAAGCAACCTATGACAGTATTGCTTCGTGCAATGGGATTTGGTACAGATGCAGAAATCATCAACCTTTTAGGTGAAGATGAAAGATTAATGCATACCTTAGATAAGGATAATACGAAATCTCAAGAAGAAGGATTATTAGAAATCTATAAGAAGCTTAGACCTGGTGAACCACCAACTGTTGAAAGTGCAAAGTCATTAATTGATTCATTATTTTTTGATCCAAAGCGTTATGATCTAGCAAAGGTAGGACGTTATAAATATAATAAAAAGCTATGCATTTCAAATAGAATAGCAGGTCATATAGCTGCAGAGAATATTGTAAATCCATATACAGGTGAGATTTATATAGAGGAAGGCCAAAAAATTAGCAGGGATATGGCCAAAGCAATAGAGAATGCAGGTATTAAAGCGATAAATATTATCGATGAAGAAGGAAAAACTGTAAAAGTAATAGGAAATCATTTTGTAGACATTAAGGAACATATACCTTTTAGTATAGATGATTTGAATATAGAAGAGAAAGTTCATTTCCCTGTACTAAAAGAGATATTAGATACTTATACAGATGAAAATGAAATAAAAGAAGCATTGAAAGAGAGAAGAAAAGATTTATCGCCTAAAAATATTATTATTGATGACATCATTGCTTCTATAAGCTATATATTAAATCTTGCACATGGTATAGGTGAAGTAGATGATATTGATCATTTAGGAAATAGAAGACTGCGCTCAGTAGGAGAGCTTTTACAAAATCAATTTAGAATTGGTCTTTCAAGAATGGAAAGAGTTGTAAAAGAAAGAATGACCATTCAAGATATTGATGTAATTACACCGCAGGCGTTAATTAATATTAGACCAGTAGCAGCTGCTATAAAAGAATTTTTTGGAAGCAGTCAGCTATCGCAATTTATGGATCAAACTAATCCATTAGCAGAGCTTACGCATAAGAGAAGATTATCTGCATTAGGTCCTGGAGGGCTTTCGCGTGAAAGAGCAGGCTTTGAAGTTCGTGACGTTCATCATTCTCACTATGGACGTATGTGCCCTATAGAAACTCCAGAGGGACCGAATATCGGTTTGATTGGTTCACTGACTACATATGGTAGAATCAATGAATACGGATTTATTGAAGCGCCTTATAGAAAGGTAGATAAGGAAAGAGGCGTTGTAACAGAAGAAATTCATTATTTAACAGCAGATGAAGAAGATCCAGTAATTATTGCTCAAGCTAATGAGCCGTTAGATGAAGAAGGAAGATTTATAAATCGCAGAGTTACTGCAAGATGCAAAAATGGAGATATAGATGTTGTACCAAGAGAAGAAGTAGACTATATGGACGTAACTCCAAAGCAAATGGTTTCTGTTGCAACAGCGATGATTCCGTTCTTAGAAAATGATGATGCAAACCGTGCATTGATGGGATCAAACATGCAGCGTCAGGCTGTGCCTCTTGTAAAGCCGGATGCACCAATTATAGGAACAGGTATGGAATATATTGCAGCAAGAGATTCTGGAGTAGTACTTCTTGCAAAAAATTCAGGTGTTATTGAAAGAGTTTCAGCTGATGAGATTGTAATAAAAAGAGATTCGGACGGTGGTCGTGATCGATATAAACTTCTTAAATTCAAGCGTTCTAATCAAGGAACTTGTATTAATCAAAGACCGATCGTAAACAAAGGAGAGCATGTAGAAAAGGGAGAAGCTATTGCAGATGGTCCTTCCACAGATAAAGGAGAAATTGCATTAGGAAGAAACTTGCTTATAGGCTTTATGACGTGGGAAGGATATAATTATGAAGATGCGATTCTTTTAAATGAAAGATTAGTTATGGAGGATGCATTATCTTCTATTCATATAGAAGAATATGAATCCGAAGCAAGGGATACAAAGCTAGGACCAGAAGAAATTACAAGAGATATTCCAAATGTTGGAGAAGAAGCTTTAAAGGATTTAGATGAAAGAGGAATTATTCGTGTTGGAGCAGAAGTGAAATCAGGAGATATACTAGTTGGTAAGGTTACTCCAAAGGGAGAAACAGAGCTTACAGCAGAAGAAAGACTTCTTCGAGCTATATTTGGAGAAAAAGCTAGGGAAGTTAGAGATACGTCTTTAAGAGTGCCTCACGGAGAGAGTGGAATTATTGTAGATGTAAAAGTATTCACAAGAGAAAATGGTGATGAACTTCCACCAGGAGTGAATGTACTCGTAAGATGTTATATAGCTAAAAAAAGAAAGATTAATGTTGGAGATAAAATGGCAGGACGACATGGAAACAAAGGGGTTATTTCAAGAATATTACCAGAAGAAGATATGCCATTTTTAGAGGATGGAACACCTTTACAAGTTGTTTTAAATCCACTAGGAGTACCATCTCGTATGAACATTGGTCAGGTACTTGAAGTACATCTTGGTTTAGCTGCAAAAAAATTAGGCTGGCATGTTGCAACTCCTGTATTTGATGGAGCAAGAGAAAAAGATATACAAGAAGCTTTAAAACAAGCAGGGTATCCAGAGGATGGTAAGCTTCAGTTGTATGATGGTAGAACAGGTATGCCTTTTGATAATAGAGTAACAGTAGGATATATGTACATGCTAAAGCTGCATCACTTAGTAGATGATAAAATTCATGCTCGTAGTACAGGTCCGTACTCTTTAGTTACTCAACAGCCTTTAGGTGGTAAAGCACAATTTGGAGGACAAAGATTTGGTGAGATGGAAGTTTGGGCATTAGAAGCTTATGGTGCAGCTCACACGCTTCAAGAAATCTTAACGGTTAAATCAGATGATGTAGTTGGACGTGTAAAAGCATATGAAGCTATTGTAAAGGGTGAAAACATTCCAGAGCCAGGTGTTCCAGAATCATTTAAAGTACTGATTAAAGAACTTCAAAGCTTAGCTTTAGATGTAAAAGTTCTTACAGAAGAAGACACAGAAATTGAAATTAAAGAATCTGTAGATGATGATGGAAGTGAACTAGACACAATTCTTGATGGAGAAGCTTATTTAGCACCTGAAGAAAATCAAAATAAAGAAAATGAAGAAAGTGAAGAAGATGAAGAAGATGAAGAAGATGAAGAAGATGAAGAAGAAGAAATGGAAAAAAACCTTGATACATTAGATGATATTGATGAATCCGTATTGGAATATTCAATAGAAGATGATTATGATGATTTTAAATTTTAATAAATCTAAAAGATTACTATAAGCCATAATGAAGGGAGAGAAACTCCTTGTTTGAATTAAACAATTTTGAATCTATAAAAATTGGGCTTGCTTCACCAGAAAAAATTAGAAGCTGGTCAAAGGGAGAAGTTAAAAAACCTGAAACAATAAACTACCGTACATTAAAGCCAGAAAAGGAAGGACTTTTCTGTGAAAAAATATTTGGTCCTACTAAGGACTGGGAATGTCATTGTGGAAAATATAAAAGAGTAAGGTATAAAGGTGTTGTTTGTGATCGATGTGGTGTTGAAGTTACAAAATCAAAGGTAAGACGTGAGAGAATGGGGCACATAGAGCTTGCTGCTCCAGTATCTCATATTTGGTATTTCAAAGGAATACCAAGCAGAATGGGATTACTACTTGATATGTCTCCAAGATCCCTTGAAAAAGTATTATATTTTGCTTCTTATATAGTAACTGACCCAGGAGAAACATCACTAAGCTATAAACAATTATTAAATGAAAACGAGTATAGAGAATATAGAGACAAGTATGGCAATGCATTCAAAGCTTCTATGGGAGCTGAAGCGATTAAAGAAATTCTTGAAAAGATTGATCTTGAAAAATTAGCAAAAGAGTTAAGATTAAAGCTACGAGATAGCTCAGGACAAAAGAGAATAAGAGCTGTTAGAAGATTAGAGGTAGTAGAAGCATTTAGAAAATCTGGGAATAAACCTGAATGGATGATTTTAGATGTTGTACCGGTTATTCCACCAGATTTAAGACCAATGGTGCAACTAGATGGAGGTAGATTTGCTACTTCTGACTTAAATGATTTATATAGAAGAGTAATCAATAGAAATAATCGACTAAAGAGATTGTTAGATCTAGGAGCTCCAGATATTATTGTTAGAAACGAAAAAAGAATGCTTCAAGAGGCAGTAGATGCACTTATTGATAATGGAAGACGTGGAAGACCTGTAACAGGTCCTGGAAATAGACCATTAAAATCATTATCAGATATGTTAAAAGGAAAGCAGGGACGTTTTAGACAAAACTTGCTTGGAAAGCGTGTAGACTATTCTGGACGTTCTGTTATAGTTGTAGGCCCTGAGCTTAAATTTTATCAATGTGGTTTACCAAAGAAAATGGCTTTAGAGCTATTCAAGCCTTTTATTATGAAGCGTCTTGTAAAAGATGGATATGCTCATAACATTAAGAGTGCTAAGAGAATGGTAGAAAGAGTAAAGCCAGAGGTATGGGGTGTATTAGAAGAAGTGATAAAAGAGCATCCAGTTCTTCTAAACCGTGCTCCGACTCTACATAGACTTGGAATTCAAGCCTTTGAACCAATATTAGTTGAAGGAAAGGCTATAAAACTGCATCCTCTTGTTTGTACAGCTTATAATGCAGATTTTGATGGAGATCAAATGGCGGTACACGTACCGCTTTCTGTAGAAGCACAAGCTGAAGCAAGATTCTTAATGCTTTCAGTAAATAATATACTAGCACCAAAAGATGGTTCACCTATTACAACACCTACTCAGGATATGATTCTTGGAAGCTACTACTTAACAATTGAAGAAGAGAATCAACCTGGAGAAGGAATGATTTTTAAAGATTTTGATGAGATGCTTATGGCTTATCAAAATGGAGTAGTAGGTTTACATGCAAGAGTAAAGGTTAGAAGAAAATTAGATAAAGACGATGCAGGAAAGCTTGTTGAAAGTACAGTAGGAAGATTTATATTCAATGAAAAAATTCCTCAGGAACTAGGCTTTGTAGATAGAGAAAATGATCCATATAGTTTGGAGATAGATTTCCTTTGCGATAAGAAAAAGCTTGGAAAAATCATTGATAAATGCTTTAGAAAATATGGAAATACTGTTACAGCAATAATGCTTGATAACATAAAGGAAATGGGATTCCATTACTCTACAATAGGTGCTATTACTATCGGTGTAGCTGATATGGAAATACCAAAAGAGAAGGAAATATTACTTTCAGAAGCAGATGCTATTGTAGATAAGTATGAAAAAGCTTATAGAAGAGGTCTTATTTCCGATGAAGAAAGATATGAAAAGGTAATCAGAACATGGTCGGAGACTACTGAAAAGGTAACAGATGCTCTTATGGCAAACTTAGGTAGACTTAATAATGTATTCATTATGGCTCATTCAGGAGCAAGGGGTAGTAAAAACCAGATACGTCAGCTAGGTGGTATGAGGGGGCTTATGGCCAATGCATCAGGTCATACAGTAGAGCTTCCTATAAAAGCTAACTTCCGTGAAGGTTTATCTGTTCTTGAATATTTTATATCAACACATGGTGCTAGAAAGGGTCTTGCAGATACGGCTCTTCGTACTGCTGACTCAGGATATTTAACAAGAAGACTTGTTGATGTTAGTCAAGATGTGATTATTAGAGAAGATGATTGTGGCACAACAGAGGGTATGTATGTAGAAGCATTTAAAGATGGAAATGAACTTATAGAGTCATTATATGATAGAATAGTTGGTAGATATGCAGTAGAGGATGTACTGCATCCTGAAACAGGAGAAATAATCGTAAAGAAAGGCAGCGAAATTAAAGAAGAGGCTGCAGATAAAATTGTTAAAGCAGGTATAGAAAGAGTAAAAATAAGAACAGTTCTTAATTGTAAAGCAAGACATGGTGTATGTGGTCACTGTTATGGAAGGAACTTAGCAACAGGACAATCTATAGATGTTGGAGAAGCTGTTGGGATTATTGCTGCTCAATCCATTGGAGAACCGGGAACGCAGCTTACAATGCGTACTTTCCATACAGGTGGAGTTGCAGGTAACGATATTACACAAGGTCTTCCAAGGGTAGAAGAATTATTTGAGGCTAGAAAACCAAAAGGACTTGCTATTATTACAGAAATTCCAGGTGTAGTATCTATTAATGAAGCCAAAAAGAATAAAGAAGTAATAGTAACAGATGACGATGGACAGCAAAAGACATATTCAATTCCTTATGGTTCTAGGATAAAAGTAAAGGAAGGTCAAAGAATAAAGGCTGGGGACCCTATAACAGAAGGTTCTATAAATCCTCATGACATATTAAAGATAAAAGGTGTAACAGGTGTTCAAGAATATCTTGTAAAAGAGGTTCAAAGAGTTTATAGACTTCAAGGAGTTGATATTAACGATAAACATATTGAAGTCATTGTAAGACAAATGGTTTCAAAGGTTAAGATAGAAACTGCTGGAGATACAGAATTGCTTCCTGGAGGGCTTTGTAATATTCATGAATTTGAAGAAGTAAATAAAAAAGCAGAGGAAGAAGGATTAACACCTGCAACAGCTAAAAGAGTTCTTTTAGGAATTACAAAAGCATCTTTAGCTACAGAATCCTTCTTATCAGCAGCATCATTCCAAGAAACTACAAGAGTTCTTACAGAAGCTGCAATAAAGGGAAAAGAAGATCATCTGATTGGATTAAAAGAAAATGTAATCATTGGTAAATTGATTCCAGCAGGTACAGGAATGAAAAGATATAAAAGTATTGCTATAGAGCGTAGAGATGCTGAATAATGGTAAAAAATTATGAGTTGACAGCATACAAAGTTAGTGCTAGAATGATAAAGTGTGCAATTAAGAGATAGTTGACTTTTTAAATACACATAAAGATTATGCAGTTGCATAATCTTTATGGTGTTTAATAAAGGAGGAAACTATATGCTTGAAGAATTGAAAAATGAAAAGAAGTTAGTAGTAGGCACAAAGCAAGCTTTAAAAATGGTGAAGGAAGATAAGGCGCAGACACTTTTTATTGCAAAAGATGCAGAAAAACATGTTACAAGAACTATTGAAGAAGAAGCTAAGGAAAAAAATGTACAAATTGTTTATGCTGAATCAATGAAGAAGCTTGGAAAAGCTTGTGGGATCAATAGAGGTGCTGCTACTGCTGTCATACTAAAATAGCAGCTTAAATTAAACAAAGCTAATAAATAATGCAAAACATCATAGGAATGCTCCTATGTGAAATAAATTTCTTTTTTGAAATTTTGGAAGGAGGTGCATGGAATGCCTACAATTAACCAATTAGTGCGTAAATCAAGAGAAAAAGTTGAGTATAAATCAACTGCTCCAGCACTACAAAAAGGATTTAACTCTTTACAAAGAAAAGCAACTAATATTAGTTCACCTCAAAAAAGAGGAGTTTGTACAT
Organism: Crassaminicella indica; assembly: GCF_019203185.1. Taxonomy (NCBI): domain Bacteria; kingdom Bacillati; phylum Bacillota; class Clostridia; order Eubacteriales; family Clostridiaceae; genus Crassaminicella; species Crassaminicella indica. The sequence goes on from NZ_CP078093.1 coordinate 1,354,789, forward strand.
CTGTAAAGACTGTAACTCCTAAAAAACCTAACTCAGCTCTAAGAAAAGTTGCCAGAGTAAGATTGACAAATGGTATTGAGGTTACTGCTTATATACCAGGAATTGGACACAATCTTCAAGAGCACAGTGTTGTTTTAATCAGAGGTGGAAGAGTAAAAGACTTACCAGGGGTTAGATACCACATTGTAAGAGGTACCCTTGATACAGCAGGAGTTCAAAACAGAAATCAAGGAAGATCTAAGTACGGTGCAAAGAAACCTAAGAAAAAATAATTGAACGTCGAGCGAAAATGCGCCCATCTTATTGGGTGGGCTTAATATATATTGCATTAAGCACGACGGCAATCTTTTGGTTGTCGAGTACCGATGAGAGAATGATTGTTAAGGAGGGAAGAAAAGTGCCAAGAAAAGGACATGTACCAAAAAGAGAAGTTTTACCAGATCCGATATATGGAAGCAAGATTGTAACAAAGCTAATCAACAATATCATGCTAGATGGTAAAAAAGGAACTGCTCAAAAAATTGTATATAATGCATTTGAAATGGTAAAAGAGCAAACAGGTGAAGAACCATTAGAAGTGTTTGAAAAAGCAATGAATAATATTATGCCAGTTCTTGAAGTTAAAGCGAGACGTGTAGGTGGTGCAAACTACCAAGTACCAGTAGAAGTAAGACCTGAAAGAAGACAAACATTGGGTCTTAGATGGTTAACAACTTATTCTCGTAATAGAGGCGAAAGAACTATGGTAGAAAGACTAGCGAAAGAAATTATGGATGCTGCTAATAACACAGGAGCAGCTGTTAAAAAGAAAGAAGATACACATAAAATGGCAGAAGCTAATAAAGCATTTGCACATTATAGATGGTAATTACTTCTTATTAGTTATATTGTCGCCGATTTTGGGGACAATATTTTCTGTAGCAATGCGGAACCAAGAAAGGAGGAGAAAATGTGCCTAGAAAGTTTCCATTAAAGAAAACTCGTAATATAGGGATTATGGCTCATATAGATGCGGGTAAAACAACAACAACTGAAAGAATATTATTCTATACAGGAAGAACACATAAAATTGGTGAAGTGCATGAAGGTGGAGCAACAATGGACTGGATGGAGCAAGAACAGGAGAGAGGTATTACTATTACTTCTGCTGCTACAACTTGCCAATGGAAAGGTCATAGAATAAACATTATTGACACACCGGGGCACGTGGACTTTACTGTAGAGGTTGAAAGATCACTTCGTGTACTTGATGGTGCAGTAGCTGTATTCTGTGCAAAGGGTGGTGTTGAACCTCAATCAGAAACAGTATGGCGTCAAGCTGAAAAATATCAAGTTCCTAGAATGGCATTTGTTAATAAAATGGACATCATGGGAGCTGACTTCTATAATGTTGTGGATATGATGAAGGATCGTTTAAAAGCGAACGCAGTGCCAATTCAATTACCTATTGGAAAAGAAGATACTTTTGTAGGACTTGTAGACCTTATAGAAATGAATGCAAGAATCTATAAAGATGATCTAGGAAGAGAAATAGAAACTACTGAAATTCCAGAGGATATGTTAGAACAAGCTGAAGAATACAGAATGGCATTAGTAGAAGCTGTAGCTGAAGCAGATGAAGAATTAATGATGAAATATCTTGAAGGAGAAGAACTAACAGTAGAAGAGATAAAAGAAGGAATCAGAAAGCAAACTATTGCAAATAATATGGTTCCAGTATGCTGTGGTTCTGCATATAAAAACAAGGGTGTTCAGTTAATGTTAGATGCTGTAGTTGACTTTATGCCATCTCCTTTAGATATTCCAGCTATAAAAGGAGTTCTTCCAGATACTGATGAAGAGGCTGAAAGACCTGCAGATGATAAAGGACCATTCTCAGCGTTAGCATTTAAGATTATGGCAGATCCATATGTAGGAAAGCTTGCTTTCTTCAGAGTATATTCAGGAGTGCTTAAATCAGGATCATATGTTTACAATTCTACAAAAGGCAAAAAAGAAAGAATTGGACGTATTCTTCAGATGCATGCAAATAGTAGAGAAGAGATATCTGAAGTGTATGCTGGAGATATTGCTGCGGCAGTAGGTTTAAAAGATACAACAACTGGAGATACTCTATGTGATCAAGATAATCCAATTATCTTAGAATCTATGGAATTCCCAGAGCCTGTAATTGAAATTGCAATTGAACCAAAAACAAAAGCAGGACAGCAAAAGATGGGTATGTCTTTAGCAAAGCTTGCTGAAGAGGATCCTACTTTTAGAACTTGGACAAATGAAGAAACAGGTCAAACAATTATTGCTGGTATGGGTGAACTTCACCTTGAAATTATCGTAGATAGATTGTTAAGAGAGTTTAAAGTAGAAGCTAATGTTGGTAAGCCACAGGTTGCTTACAAAGAGACAATTACTGCTCCAACAGAAGTTGATACAAAATATGCTCGTCAGTCTGGTGGACGTGGACAATACGGACACGTTAAGCTTAGAGTTACACCAAAAGAGCCAGGAACTGGATATGAATTTGTCAACTCAATTGTTGGTGGAGCTATTCCAAAGGAATATATTCCTCACGTTGATGCAGGTATACAAAGTGCTATGGAAAATGGTATATTAGCAGGCTTCCCAGTAGTTGACGTAAAAGTTGAATTATATGATGGTTCTTACCATGAGGTAGACTCATCAGAAATGGCATTCAAAATAGCTGGTTCTATGGCGTTTAAAGAGGCTATGAAAAAGGCAAAACCAGTATTACTTGAGCCATACTTTAAGGTTGAGGTTGTTGTACCTGAAGAGTACATGGGAGATGTTATCGGAGATATCAACTCTAGACGTGGAAAAATTGAAGGAATGGAACCAAGATCAGGAGCACAAGTAATTAGAGGATATGTGCCACTAGCAGAAATGTTTGGATATGCAACAGACCTACGTTCAAAAACACAGGGTCGTGGAACTTATGTAATGCAATTTGATCACTTTGAACAAGTGCCAACTAGCATTGCTGAAAAAATTATTAATGGTAAATAGATTGTTGCCAGATGAAAGTCTGGCAGCAAAATAAATTCCTTAGTGAATAAAAATCACAAAGATATTTGGGATTGAAAAGGAGGAGAAACAAATGGCAAAAGCTAAATTTGAGAGAAATAAGCCACATGTTAACATTGGAACAATCGGTCACGTTGACCACGGTAAAACAACATTAACAGCAGCGATTACAATGACATTAAACAAAAGATTTGGAACTGGAGAAGCAGTAGCATTCGAAAATATCGATAAAGCTCCAGAAGAAAGAGAAAGAGGAATCACAATTTCAACAGCACACGTTGAGTATGAAACACCAAACAGACACTACGCACACGTTGACTGTCCAGGACATGCTGACTACGTTAAAAACATGATTACAGGAGCAGCACAAATGGACGGAGCGATCCTAGTGGTTGCAGCAACAGATGGTCCAATGCCTCAAACAAGAGAGCATATCTTACTATCAAGACAAGTAGGTGTACCATACATCGTAGTATTCTTAAACAAATGTGATATGGTAGACGATGAAGAATTATTAGACTTAGTAGAAATGGAAGTAAGAGAATTATTAAACGAATATGAATTCCCAGGAGATGATACACCAATCGTTAGAGGATCAGCATTAGAAGCATTAAACGATCCAGATGGACCATGGGGAGATAAAATCGTAGAATTATTCGAAGCAATCGATGAGTACATTCCTGAGCCACAAAGAGATACAGACAAGCCATTCATCATGCCAGTAGAGGACGTATTCTCAATCACAGGAAGAGGAACAGTAGCAACAGGAAGAGTAGAAAGAGGAATCCTAAAAGTACAAGATGAAGTAGAAATCGTAGGATTATCAGAAGAGCCAAGAAAAGTAGTAGTAACAGGAGTAGAAATGTTCAGAAAGCTACTAGATCAAGCACAAGCAGGAGATAACATCGGAGCACTTCTAAGAGGTGTGCAAAGAGATGAAATCGAAAGAGGACAAGTATTAGCAAAGCCAGGAACAATCAATCCACATACAAAATTCAAAGCTGAAGTTTACGTATTAAAGAAAGAAGAAGGTGGAAGACATACACCATTCTTTAAAGGATACAGACCACAGTTCTACTTCAGAACAACAGATATCACAGGATCAATCGAGTTACCAGAAGGCGTAGAAATGTGTATGCCAGGAGATAACGTAACAATGGAAATTGAGCTAATCAGCCCAATCGCTATTGAAGAAGGATTAAGATTTGCTATCCGTGAGGGTGGTAGAACAGTTGGAGCAGGTGTTGTTGCTCAAATTATTGAATAGTTAAATAATGAAGCCGAGGGATTTCCCTCGGCTAAAAAATAAATAGAAATGATCATAAAATTTATATGACAAGGCAATTCAAAAAGGCTTGTTTGTTTTCTGTGTAAAATTACTATTAAATCACAAAAAAAAAATAAAGTCAAGACTTGTTTAATGATCAATATTCAAATATACTATAATAGTGTGTTTGCGGGACTGCAATGACGTGGAAGGTTGCCAAATGAATGTTTTGGGAAATTTTCACTGAGAATGTCCGTTCAAGAATCGGGCGACAGAATATCAGTAAGCTTTCCGAATTTAAAACAACTGGGGAACACCCGGGAGAGTGTACTGTGTTCTAGTCGTACGTGAAAAAAGTATGCGTGCGATGAAAAGGAGGGAAACACAATGGCAAACAAACAAAAAATTAGAATTAGATTAAAGGCTTTTGATCACAAAATTTTAGATCAATCATCAGAAAAAATCGTAGAGACTGCGAAAAGAACAGGTGCAGATGTATCAGGACCTGTGCCACTACCAACTGAAAAGCAAATAATTACGATTTTAAGAGCTGTTCATAAGTATAAAGATTCTAGAGAACAGTTTGAACAAAGAACACATAAAAGATTGATTGACATCTTAAATCCAACACCTAAAACTGTTGATGCGTTAATGAGATTAGATTTACCAGCAGGTGTTGATATTGAAATTAAATTATAATGAATGTAGCTACTAAGAAGTAGGTTGATATATATGCCTATACCTCTCTTAGTATGATTACAAAATAAAATGTAATCCGCTGTAAGAACATCAGGAGGTGTAAAAATGAAAGGTATTTTAGGAAGAAAAATAGGAATGACACAAATCTTTAATGAAGAAGGAAGTGTGATTCCAGTAACAGTTGTTGAAGCTGGACCAGTTTATGTAACGCAAATCAAAACTGTTGAAAAAGATGGATACAATGCTATCCAAGTAGGATATGAAGACAAAAAAGAAAATAGAGCAAACAAGCCAGAAAAAGGACATTTTGAAAAAGCTGGTGTAAGTCCTAAGAAATTCGTAAAAGAATTCCGTGTAGAAAATGCTGCTGACTATAAAATTGGTCAAGAAATTAAAGTGGACATTTTTGCTGATGGAATCAAAGTAGATGTTACAGGAACTTCAAAGGGTAAAGGAACACAAGGTCCGATTAAGAGACATAATCAAGCAAGAGGACCTATGGGTCATGGTTCTAAGTATCATAGAGGACCAGGTTCGTTAGGTGCCAGCTCATATCCAAGTAGAGTATTTAAAGGAATGAAAATGGCTGGAAGAATGGGTAATGAAACGGTAACAGTTCAAAACCTTGAAGTAGCAAAAGTAGATGTAGAAAAGAATCTTATATTAATAAAAGGAGCAATTCCAGGACCTAAAGGTGGAGTTGTTACAATAAAAGAAAGTGTTAAAGCTAAGTAATAATCTAGCTACAGAAGGGAGGAAGTAAAATGCCAAAGGTTGATTTATATAATGTTTCAGGTCAACAAGTAGGTGAAATCGAATTAAGTGAAAATATCTTCGGAGCTGAAATAAATACAAGTGTATTGCATGAAGTTGTAAAAAACTATTTAGCAAATCAAAGACAAGGTACACAATCTGCTAAAACAAGAGCAGAGGTTAGAGGTGGCGGTAGAAAGCCATGGAGACAAAAAGGAACAGGTAGAGCACGTCAAGGAAGTATCAGAGCACCACAATGGGTTGGTGGAGGAGTAGTATTCGCACCAAAACCAAGAAGCTATAGATATACATTACCAAAGAAGGTAAAAAGACTTGCTATGAAGTCTGCATTAACTGCTAAGGTAAAAGAAAATGAAATTGTTGTTTTAGATGAACTTAAAATGGATGCGTTTAAAACAAAAGATATGGTAAATATCTTAAACAACTTAAAGGTGGAAAAGAAAGCATTAATCGTTCTTGATGAGAAAAATGATTATGTTATAAAATCAGCTAGCAACATCAAAGGAGTAACAACTACTCTTGTAAACACATTAAATGTTTATGATATTTTAAACCATGATAAGTTTATCGTAACAAAAGACGCTGTACACAAGATAGAGGAGGTGTACGCATAATGAAGACACCATACGATATCGTGAAAAAGCCATTAATCAGTGAAAGAAGTATGGATGATATGGCTGAAAGAAAATATACTTTTATAGTTGATATAAACGCTAATAAAACAGAAATCAAAAAAGCTGTTGAAGAAATTTTTGGCGTAGAAGTAGAAAAAGTAAACACAGTGCGTGTAAAAGGTAAATACAAGAGAATGGGAATGAATGTTGGGAAAAGACCTGATAGAAAAAAAGCGATTATTAAATTAACTCCTAACAGCAAAGAGATCGAATTCTTTGAAGGAATGCAGTAGATAAAAGTACGAGTAAAGAAGGAGGGAAAGAGCAATGGGAATCAAGAAGTTTAACCCAACTTCTCCAGCGTTAAGACAAATGACAGTTTCTACGTTCGAGGAAATCACAAAAAAAGAACCTGAAAAGTCATTGTTAGTACCACTTACAAAAAAAGCTGGAAGAAATGCACAGGGTAAAATTACTGTTCGTCATAGAGGTGGCGGTGCGAAAAGAAAATATAGAATTATTGATTTTAAAAGAAATAAAGATGGTATACCTGCAAAGGTAACTGCTATCGAGTATGATCCAAATAGATCAGCTAATATTGCACTTTTAACTTATGCAGATGGTGAAAAAAGATATATTATTGCTCCTAACAAATTAAATGTGGGAGATACAGTTATGTCTGGAGAAGGTGCAGATATAAAGGTAGGAAATGCACTAAAGTTAAAGGATATTCCAGTGGGTACAGTTATCCACAATATTGAAATGAAGCCTGGAAAAGGTGCTCAATTAGTTAGAGCAGCAGGAAATTCTGCTCAACTTATGGCGAAAGAAGGAAAGTATGCACAGGTTAGATTACCTTCCGGTGAGGTAAGACTTGTAAGTATCAATTGTAAAGCAACAATTGGTCAAGTAGGAAACTTAGATCATGAAAATATTACAATTGGTAAAGCGGGACGTAAACGTCATATGGGTATTAGACCTACTGTAAGAGGTTCTGTAATGAACCCTAACGATCACCCTCATGGTGGTGGAGAAGGTAGAGCCCCTGTAGGAAGACCTTCGCCAATGACTCCTTGGGGTAAACCAGCAATTGGATACAAAACTAGAAAGAAAAATAAATCATCAGATAAATTCATCATCAAGAGAAGAAATCAGAAGTAGTAGAGGAAAAGAGGTCATGGAAAAGATAGTGGCCTTGGCCTCGTAGTCCTCAGGTCAAGCAGATGAAGTTTCCGAAGGGAGGAAAAGTAGGTATGAGTAGATCATTGAAGAAGGGGCCTTTTGTTGAGCCTAAGCTTTTACGCAGAATCGAAGAAATGAATGAAAAAAATGAGAAAAAAGTAATCAAAACATGGTCAAGAGCATCAACAATATTTCCACAAATGATAGGCCATACAATTGCTGTGCATGATGGAAGAAAGCATGTTCCAGTTTATGTAACAGAGGATATGGTTGGTCATAAGTTAGGTGAGTTTGCACCTACAAGAACTTATAGAGGACATGCAGATAACGAAAAATCATCAAAGGTTAAGAAATAGTAAGATAGATACGGAAGGAGGTTGCTAAGGTGGAAGCTAGAGCGATTGCAAAATATGTTCGTATATCTCCAAGAAAAATGAAGCCTGTTGTAGATATGGTTAGAGGAATGAATGCTGATGAGGCGTTAGCTGTTTTAGAATATACGCCAAGAGCTACTGCTAAAATACTTGCAAAGGTAATTCAATCAGCAAAAGCAAATGCAGAAAATAATCATGAGATGGATGCGGATAAATTATATATTGCTGAAGTATATGCAAATCAAGGTCCTACAATGAAGCGTTGGAGAGCAGCTTCAATGGGTCGTGGTGTGAAAATATTAAAAAGAACTAGTCATGTAGGAGTTGTACTAAAAGAAAGAGACTAAGAAGGAGGGAGAAGTAATGGGTCAAAAAGTAAGTCCACACGGCTTAAGGGTTGGTGTGATTAAGGACTGGGATTCTAAATGGTATGCAGATAAAGCAAATTTTGCAGACCTTTTAATCGAAGATAATAAAATTCGTAAGTATATAAAAAAGAAGCTTTATACTTCCGGAATAGCAAGAATCGTTATAGAAAGAGCTGCTAATAATAAAGTAAAGGTAAATATCTTTACAGCAAAGCCTGGTATGGTTATCGGTAAAGCTGGAGCAGGTGTTGAAGAATTAAGAAAAGAAATAGAGAAGCTAACAGGGAAGAGCGTTATTGTAAATATTAATGAAGTGAAAAGAGCAGAGATGGAAGCACAATTAGTTGCTGAAAATGTAGCATTTTCACTAGAAAGAAGGGTATCCTTCAGAAGAGCTATGAAGCAAGCTATTGGTAGAACAATGAAAGCTGGAGCTCAAGGAATTAAAATCATGACATCAGGAAGACTTGGTGGAGCTGAAATGGCAAGAAGTGAGAAGTACAGTGAAGGAAATGTACCTCTTCACACATTAAGAGCGGATATTGATTATGGTTTCGCTGAAGCAGATACTACTTATGGAAAAATTGGTGTAAAAGTATGGATCAATAAAGGAGAAGTTCTTCCTGAAACAAGCGAAGCTGTAAAAGAAATGAGAAGAGCTAATAGAGCAAAGCAAGAATTTAAACCTAGAAGACAAAAAAACGATAGAAGAAATGATAGAAGAAGCGAAAGAAAATAGTTCTAAAGCGAGGGAAGGAGGAAACGGACGATGTTAATGCCTAAAAGAGTAAAGCGTCGTAGAGTGCATAGAGGCAGAATGAAAGGAACAGCACAAAGAGGCAATAAAATAACTTACGGAGAGTATGGAATTATGGCTCTTGAGCCAGCGTGGATTACTTCAAATCAAATTGAAGCTGCCAGAATCGCTATGACGAGATCTATAAAAAGAGGGGGTAAAGTGTGGATTAAGATATTCCCTCATAAGCCAGTAACACAAAAGCCTGCTGAAACACGTATGGGTGCTGGTAAAGGTTCTCCAGAATATTGGGTAGCTGTAGTAAAACCAGGTAGAGTAATGTTTGAATTAGCTGGCGTATCAGAAGAAAAAGCTAGAGAAGCTATGAGACTTGCAATGCATAAGCTTCCTATTAAATGTAAATTTGTAACACGTCAAGATACAGAAAAGGGTGGTGAAGCGAATGAAAGCTAATAAGCTTCGTGATATGACCGTACAAGAATTAAATAATAAATTGATAGAACTTAAAAATGAACTTTTTAATTTAAGATTTCAATTAGCTACAGGTCAGCTTGAAAACCCAATGAAAGTAAAAAGTGTACGAAAAGATATTGCTCGTACAAAAACCATCCTTAGAGAAAAAGAATTAAAGAAGAACGCATAAATAAGGGTACGGAAGGAGGTCTTTACTCGTGGAAAGAACAAGAAGAAAGACAAGAGTAGGTCGTGTAGTAAGTGACAAGATGGAAAAAACTATAGTAGTAGCAGTAGAAGATTTTGTACGTCACCCACTATACGGAAAAGCAGTAAGAAGAACAAAAAAATTCAAAGCTCATGATGAACATAATGAGTGCAGAATTGGCGATCGTGTAAGAATCATGGAAACTAGACCGTTAAGTAAGGACAAAAGATGGAGACTAGTAAATATCGTAGAAAGAGCGAAGTAATTGTATAACCGGAAGGAGGTATTACTATGATTCAACAAGAAACACGCCTAACAGTTGCTGATAATTCAGGAGCTAAAGAGCTATTATGTATTCGTGTACTAGGTGGTTCTAAGCGTAAGTATGCAAATATTGGTGATGTGATTGTTTGTGCAGTTAAAGATGCAACACCAGGCGGTGTTGTTAAAAAGGGACAAGTCGTTAAGGCTGTAGTAGTAAGAAGTAAATTTGGTACTAGACGTGCAGATGGAAGCTATATAAAATTTGATGAAAATGCAGCGGTTGTAATCAAAGATGATAAAACCCCTGTAGGAACTCGTATTTTCGGGCCGGTTGCAAGAGAATTGAGAGAAAGAGATTTCATGAAAATTGTTTCACTTGCACCAGAAGTACTATAGCTTGAGGAGGTGTAATGAATGCACATTAAAAAAGGTGATACAGTAGTAGTGATATCAGGAAAAGATAAAGGCAAAAAAGGTAAGGTGCTAGAAGCACAGCCTAAAAAGAATAGAGTAATCGTTGAAGGCGTAAATATGCTTACAAAGCATCAAAAGCCAAATGCGAAGGTACAGCAAGGTGGAATTATTCATCAAGAAGGACCAATTCATGTTTCAAATGTAATGCTTTGGGATAAAAAGGCTAATGCGCCTACAAGAGTAGGATACAAAGTTTTAGAAGACGGAACGAAAGTAAGAGTATCTAGAAAGACCGGAGAAGTAATCGAGTAAGATTGAAGCTTGAAGGGAGGTTAAATAAGTGGCTAGATTAAAAGAACTATATACTAAAGATATAGCAAAAGCTTTAATGGAAAAGTTCGGGTATAAAAGTGTAATGGAAATCCCAAAACTTGAAAAGGTTGTTGTAAATATGGGATTAGGAGATGCAAAAGATAACTCAAAACTTCTAGAAGTTGCTGTGCAGGAATTAGCAACAATTACAGGTCAAAAGCCTATTGTTACAAGAGCAAAGAAATCTGTTGCAAACTTTAAAGTACGTGAAGGTATGCCTGTAGGTGCAAAGGTAACTTTAAGAGGAGAAAGAATGTTTGAGTTTGTAGATAGATTGTTCAATATTGCATTACCAAGGGTAAGAGACTTCAGAGGTGTAAATCCTAACTCGTTTGATGGAAGAGGTAATTATGCCCTAGGAATTAAAGAGCAATTAATATTCCCTGAGATCGATTATGATAAAGTTGACAAAATAAGAGGAATGGACATTATATTTGTTACGACAGCTAAAACTGATGAAGAAGCACGCGAACTGTTAAGATTGTTAGGAATGCCATTCGCTAGATAAGGAGGGAAAGTAGTGGCTAGAAAAGCTCTTAAAATTAAACAAGCAAGAAAACAAAAGTTCTCAACAAGAGAGTACAATAGATGTAGAATTTGCGGAAGACCACATGCTTATTTAAGAAAATTTGGTATTTGCCGTATTTGCTTTAGAGAATTAGCATACAAGGGTGAAATACCAGGCGTTAAGAAAGCAAGCTGGTAAGGAATATAAGGAAGGAGGTACTTATACTATGATGACAGATCCAATTGCAGATATGCTTACACGTATAAGAAATGCGAATATAGTGAGACATGAAACAGTAGATATTCCTGCTTCAAATATGAAAAAATCAATTGCTGAAATCCTTCTAAATGAAGGGTTTATCAAGGGATATGATGTAATTGAAGATGGAAAGCAAGGAATCATCAGATTACAAATGAAGTACGGAAGCAACAAAGAGAGAGTTATTAGTGGACTTAAGAAAATATCAAAACCAGGTTTAAGAGTTTATGTAAAGAAAGATGAAATACCAAAGGTATTAGGCGGACTAGGAATAGCGATTCTTTCAACTTCTAACGGTATCGTTACAGATAAGGAAGCTAGAAAACTAGGAACAGGTGGAGAAGTAATCTGCTACGTTTGGTAATAGATAATCTTAAGGTATAGGAGGTGCAGCTATGTCAAGGATAGGTAAACTACCAATCACAATTCCAGATGGGGTAGAAGTTAAAATAGATGATAAAAATCTTGTTACTGTAAAAGGACCTAAGGGACAATTACAAGAACAAATCAATAAAGACATGAAGATTACAGTAGAAGAAAATACACTTACAGTAGAAAGACCTACAAATAATAAAATTCACAGATCCCTACACGGTTTAAGTCGTACATTGATCAACAACATGATCGTTGGTGTAACAAAAGGATATGAGAAAAAGCTAGTAATAAATGGTGTAGGTTATCGTGCAGCTAAACAAGGAAATAAATTAACAATGTCTTTAGGGTATTCACATCCAGTTGAGATGATAGATCCTGAAGGTATTACAACAGAAGTTCCAAATCAAAATGAAATTATTGTAAAAGGTATCAACAAGCAATTAGTTGGAAACTATGCTGCGAAGATTAGATCTTGGAGAGAGCCTGAGCCATATAAAGGTAAAGGTATTAGATATGACAACGAAGTAATCCGTCGTAAGGAAGGTAAGACAGGTAAGTAGGAAAGGAGTGAAAAGAAGTGATTAATAAGGAGAGTAAAAACGCAAAAAGACAAAAAAGACACTTGAGAATCCGTAAAAAAGTGTCTGGAACTCCTGAACGCCCAAGATTAAGTGTATATAGAAGTTTGAAAAATATATATGCGCAAATTATCGATGATGTAGCAGGAAAAACTTTAGTTGCTGCTTCAACGTTAGATAAAGAGATAAACGTAAATCATGGAGGCAATAAGGAAGCTGCTAAATTAGTAGGAGAGCTTGTTGCAAAGAGAGCATTAGAAAAAGGAATTAACAATGTTGTATTTGATAGAAGCGGATATATTTATCATGGTAGAATAAAGGAACTAGCTGAAGGAGCAAGAGAAGCTGGGTTGAAATTCTAGCAGAAGGAGGGAAATGAATGAAACGTCAACTTATTGATGCGAGCAAACTGGATTTAAAAGAGACAGTTATTAATATAAGCCGTGTAACAAAAGTTGTAAAAGGTGGTAGAACCTTCAGATTTAGTGCAACTGTTGTTGTTGGAGATGAAAATGGATACGTTGGAATTGGTTCAGGTAAAGCACAAGAAATTCCAAATGCTATTAAAAAAGGAATTGAAGCGGCTAAAAAGAATTTAATTTATGTTCCAAGAGTAGGTACAACAATCCCTCATAGAATAGAGGGACACTTTGGAGCTGGAAGAGTATTAATCATGCCAGCTAAAGAAGGTACAGGAGTTATCGCAGGTGGACCTGTACGTGCCGTTTTAGAACTTGCAGGAATTAAAGATGTAAGAGCAAAATCATTAGGAACAAACAACTCAAGAAATATGGTTAATGCAACAATAGAAGGACTTAAGAACTTAAAAACAGTTGAAGAAGTTGCAAGACTTAGAGGTAAATCTGTAGAGGAACTATTAGGTTAGGAGGGGAAAGACCTTGGCTAATATGTTAAAAATAACATTGGTAAGAAGTACCATCGGGTCCAAGCCTCAACATAGAAAGACAATCGAAGCGCTAGGACTAAAGAAAATTAGACAAACAGTAGAGAAAAAAGACAATCCTCAAATGAGAGGTATGATTGAAAAAGTAAGACATTTAGTAGAAGTAGAAGAAATATAGGTCAAGGAGGTGTAACCATGAAGCTACATGAGTTAAGACCGGCAGAAGGTTCAACAAAGAACAGAAAAAGACTTGGAAGAGGAACTGCTACAGGACAAGGAAAAACTGCTGGACGTGGACAAGACGGACAAAAATCTCGTAGCGGTGGTAATGTAAAACCAGGATTTGAAGGTGGTCAAATGCCTCTATACAGAAGACTACCTAAGAGAGGTTTTACTAATGTATTTAAAAAGCAGTGGACAATTATCAATGTAGATACATTAAATAGATTTGACGAAGGTACTGTTGTAACTCCTGAATTACTTTTAGAAAAAGGAATCATCAAAAAAATCGTTGATGGTGTAAAAGTATTAGGTAATGGAGAGCTACAAAAGAAAGTAACTGTACAGGCACATAAATTCAGCCAGTCAGCTGTAGAGAAAATTGAAGCTGCTGGAGGAAAGGCAGAGGTGATCTAACGTGCTATCTACCCTAAGAAATGCTTGGAAAATTCCCGATTTAAGAAAGAGAATGCTCTATACGTTGATGATGATGGTAGTATTTAGACTAGGCTCATGTATTCCTGTTCCAGGGATAAACAGAGAGATATTAGCTCAATTATTTAAGCAAGGAGAAAATGGTATCTTTGGTTTATTCAACCTATTTTCAGGAGGAGCCTTTGGGAAGTTTACAATATTTGCTCTAAGTATTACACCATACATTACTTCATCAATTATTATGCAGCTTTTAACTATTGCTATACCTAGTCTAGAAGCTCTTGCTCGAGAAGGAGAAGAAGGAAGAAAAAAGATAGCACAGTACACAAGATATGGAACGGTTGTATTGGCTTTAATTCAAGCTACAGGTGTAAGTGTTGGTCTATTCCGTCAAGCACTTATTGCAAGTGATTTTTGGTCAATAACTGTTGTAGTGCTTACATTAACAGCAGGAACAGCCTTCTTAATGTGGCTAGGTGAACAAATTACTGAAAAAGGAATAGGAAATGGTATTTCTCTAATTATATTTACAGGGATCATTTCTAGACTTCCTTTAGGTGTAGCACAAACAATTGAGAAATTAAAAATTGGAGAAGTTTCCATCATTTCTTTATTAACATTTATGGTAATAGCAGTGCTTGTAATAGCAGGTGTCGTAGCAATACAACAAGGTACAAGAAAAATTCCTGTGCAATATGCAAAAAGAGTAGTTGGAAGAAAAATGTATGGGGGACATAGCACACATATTCCACTTAAAGTGAATCAAGCAGGTGTTATTCCTGTAATCTTTGCTATTTCACTACTTCAATTCCCATTAACATTAACATATTTCTTTCAAGGTGGAGCATTTTCAAGCTTTGTACAGAAGTGGCTATCACCAGCAGGAAATCCTGGAGTTTGGATTTACTCTATTTTGTATATGATTCTAGTTATATTCTTTACTTACTTCTATACAGCAGTTACTTTTAATCCAGTAGAAGTTGCAGATAATATGAAAAAGCATGGTGGATTTATTCCAGGAATTCGTCCAGGAAAACCGACTTCTGAGTATTTAGGTAGAGTATTAAATAGAATCACATTAGCAGGTGCTATATTCCTTGCAATCATTGCAGTAATGCCTACGATTATACTGCAATTTACAAATATGCAATTTAGATTTGGTGGAACCTCTCTGTTGATTGTAGTAGGGGTTGCATTAGAGACAATGAAGCAAGTAGAAGCACAGATGATGATGAGACATTACCAAGGCTTCTTAAAATAGATAGGGAATCATGGGGGCTTCCCCATGTGTACCTTCATCAAAATCCGGGAGATGATATTAATGAGATTAGTCTTATTAGGGCCTCCAGGGGCAGGAAAAGGAACACAAGCTTCAGGAATTGTTGAAAAGTTTAATATACCTCATATATCAACTGGAGATATATTCAGAAAAAATATAAAAGAGGGAACGGAATTAGGAAAGAAAGCAAAGGCATATATTGATCAAGGACTTTTAGTTCCGGATGAATTAGTTATAGCCATTGTAGAAGATAGACTTCAACAAGAAGATTGTAAGAATGGTTTCTTGCTTGACGGATTTCCTAGAACAGTAAAGCAAGCTGAAGAATTAGATAAAGTCCTTTCAAAAATGGATACATCGCTAGATAAAGTAATCAATGTAGATGTGGATAAAAGTATACTAGTAGAAAGAGCTGTCGGAAGAAGAATTTGTAAAAGTTGTGGAGCAACATTCCATGTGAAGTTCAATCCTCCTAAAGTGGATGGTGTATGCGATAAATGTGGAAATGAATTATATCAAAGAGCAGATGATACGGAAGAAACAGTCTCTAAAAGGATTGAAGTATATCTTAATGAAACAAAACCTCTAATTGATTATTATGAAGATAAAAAAATTCTAGCAACAATAGATGGACAACAAGAAATAAGCAAAGTATTTGATGATATTGTAGCTGCTTTAGGAGCGTAGTAAAATGATTATCTTAAAGTCGAGCAAAGAGATTGAATATATGAGAGATGCAGGAAAAATTGTTGCTTATGCCCATGAAGCAGTACGTAATGCTATAAAGCCTGGTATTACTACAAAAGAATTAGATGAAATTGCAGAAAAAGAAATAAGAAAGCATGGTGCTATACCAGCTTTTAAGGGCTTATATGGATTTCCTGCAAGCATTTGTGCTTCAATAAATGAGGAAGTTGTTCACGGAATACCTGGATTAAGAATATTAAAAGATGGCGATATTATAAGTGTGGACATTGGAGCTAAACTTAAAGGATATAATGGTGATTCTGCGAAAACTCACCCAGTAGGAAATGTGAGTGTTCAAACGAAAAAGCTCATAGAAGTGACCAAACAAAGCTTTTATGAAGGATTAAAATTTTGTAGAGAAGGGTATCGGTTATCTGATATTTCTCATGCAGTACAAAATTATGTAGAGAGCAATGGTTTTTCTGTTGTTCGAGATTTTGTAGGTCATGGAATAGGGCAGGAAATGCATGAGGATCCACAAATTCCTAATTTTGGACCTCCAGGAAAGGGTCCAAGACTGAAGGCTGGAATGGCTTTAGCAATAGAACCAATGGTTAATATGGGAACTTACAAAGTAAGAGTTCTTAGTGATGATTGGACTGTTGTTACGCTAGATGGAAAGCTTTCAGCTCATTATGAACATACAATCGTCATCACAAAAGATGATCCAATTATTTTAACAAGCCTTTAAGCGTAAGAGGTGAAAAAAGTGAATACGACTCATGAAATTACAGTTGGTCAAATAGTTAAGTCGAAAGCTGGAAGAGATAAAGATAGAGCATTTATTGTGATCGGTATTGTCGATGAACAATATGTTCTAATAGCTGATGGAGACTTAAGAAAAATTGATAAAGCAAAGAAAAAAAAGGTGAAGCACTTACAAAAATATAATATAATCAGTAATGAAGTAAAAAAAAGAATAGAAAATGATGAAAAAATAAGTAATTTATTTTTGAGACGTGAACTGGAAAAACTGGGTCTTAGTTAACCTAGGAATAGGAGGGTTAATTTCCTAATGGCAAAGAATGATGTGATAGAGGTTCAAGGCACAGTTGTGGAGGCTTTGCCTAATGCCATGTTTAAAGTTAAATTGGACAATGGACACGAAATACTAGCACATATTTCTGGTAAGCTTCGCATGAACTTTATCAGAATATTACCTGGTGATACAGTTACAATTGAATTGTCCCCTTATGATCTAACTAGAGGGAGAATTACTTGGCGAGGCAAAGGCAAGTGATTAAGGAGGGATAACAGTGAAAGTTAGAGCATCCGTTAAACCTATATGTGAAAAGTGTAAAATTATAAAAAGAAAAGGCAAAGTAATGGTTATTTGCGAAAATCCTAAGCATAAACAAAAGCAAGGTTAATATTTTTGCTAGTATCGTGTAAATTCGTTTCACGTAATCTCATGATATAAATATTAGTATATGAGTGTGCGGCTGCTTTTAATCTAAATTTAGATTAAAATCTTATAACTAATATTGTATATAAAAAGCTTTTTACAGAGTACAGATTCAGGAGGTGTAAAAATAATGGCAAGAATCGCTGGTGTGGACTTACCAAGAGAAAAAAGAGTAGAAATTGGTTTAACATATATCTACGGTATAGGTAGAAAAACATCTAATAATATACTAGACAAAGCAGGAATTAATCCTGATACTAGAGTAAGAGATCTTACTGAAGAGGAAGTAGGTAAGTTAAGACAAATTATAGATAATGAATATCAAGTTGAAGGTGATCTTCGTAGAGAGATTGCTTTAAACATTAAAAGATTAAAAGAAATTGGTTGTTATAGAGGAATACGTCATAGAAGAGGTCTTCCAGTAAGAGGTCAAAAAACAAAAACAAATGCAAGAACTAGAAAAGGACCTAAGAAAACAGTTGGACGTAAGAAAAAGAAATAGTTAAAGGAGGGTAAATGGCATGGTAGCTAAAAAAGCAGCGAAAACTCGTAGAAAAAGACGCGAGCGTAAAAATATAGAACGTGGTCAAGCACATATTCAATCAACTTTCAACAATACGATTGTTACGCTTACTGATTTACAAGGAAACGCACTATCATGGGCTAGTGCAGGTGGATTAGGCTTTAAAGGTTCAAGAAAATCTACTCCATTTGCAGCACAAATGGCAGCAGAAGCTGCAGCTAAAACTGCTATGGAACATGGACTAAAAACAGTAGAAGTATATGTAAAAGGACCAGGAGCTGGAAGAGAAGCTGCAATTAGAGCACTTCAAACAGCTGGACTTGAAATAAGCTTAATTAAAGATGTTACTCCAATACCACATAATGGATGTAGACCACCAAAACGTAGAAGAGTTTAATAAGGATTAGGAGGTGTAAGAATAATGGCAAGATATACAGGACCATCTTGTAGACTTTGTCGTAGAGAAGGACAAAAGCTATATTTAAAAGGTGAAAGATGTTATTCAGATAAATGTGCAGTAAGTAGAAGAGCATATGCTCCAGGACAACATGGACAAGGAAGAAAGAAATTATCCAACTATGGTTTACAATTAAGAGAAAAGCAAAAAGCTAAGAGATACTATGGGTTATTAGAAACTCAATTCAGAACTTATTTTGAAAAAGCTGAAAAAATGCAAGGTATCACTGGTGAAAACTTACTATCAATCCTTGAAACTAGACTTGATAATGTTGTATATAGAATGGGATTTGCAGCATCAAGAAAAGAAGCAAGACAATTAGTAAGACATGGGCACTTTACAGTAAACGGTAAGAAAGTAGATATTCCTTCTTTCTTAGTTTCTGTTGGTGATGTTATCAAAGTAAGAGAAAAGAGTGCAAAATCTCCTAAGTTTAAAGCAATGACTGAAGCTGCAACAAATGTACCAAAATGGGTAGAAGTAAATGCTGAAAGCTTAGAGGGGAAAGTAGTTTCTCTTCCAACTAGAGAAGATATTGATATTCCAATAGCTGAACACTTAATTGTCGAGTTATATTCAAGATAATAAGTACTAGAATCAGTTACCCTCATAGTGTATAGATAAAAAGGAATAAGGAGGGTTAAAATTATGATTGAGATAGAAAAGCCAAAAATTGAGTGTGTAGAACTAAGTGAAGACAATACGTATGGGAAGTTTGTTGTTGAACCTTTAGAGAGAG
Source organism: Crassaminicella indica (assembly GCF_019203185.1). Taxonomy (NCBI): domain Bacteria; kingdom Bacillati; phylum Bacillota; class Clostridia; order Eubacteriales; family Clostridiaceae; genus Crassaminicella; species Crassaminicella indica. The sequence continues at coordinate 1,374,001 of NZ_CP078093.1, forward strand.
GTTATGGGATTACATTAGGAAATAGCCTAAGAAGAATATTGTTATCATCTCTTCCTGGTGTTGCAGTTACATCTGTTAAGGTTGAGGGCGTACTTCACGAATTTTCTACAGTTCCAGGAGTAAAAGAAGATCTTACAGAAATCATCTTAAATCTAAAAGAATTATCTGCAAAAATTCATTCTAATGAACCAAAGGTTGCGAGAATTGAAGCTCAAGGCCCAGGAGTGGTAACTGCAGGTGATATTATTGCAGATGCAGATGTGGAAATATTAAATTCTGATCTTCATATTGCAACTTTAGAAGATGATGCAAAATTAGTGATGGAAATATCACTTTCTAAGGGTAGAGGATATGTTCCAGCAGAGAATAATAAGACACTAGGAATGCCTATAGGTGTGATCCCTGTTGATTCTATCTATACTCCTGTTAGAAAAGTTAGTTATCACGTGGAAAATACAAGAGTTGGGCAAGTTACAGATTATGACAAGCTTACTCTAGAAATATGGACGGATGGTAGTATAAAACCAGATGAAGGTGTTTCTTTAGGTGCTAAAATCATGAATGATCACTTAAGATTATTCATTGATTTAACAGATCACGTAGATAATGTGGAGATTATGGTAGAAAAAGAAGAAGACAAGAAAGAAAAAGTAATGGAAATGACCATTGAAGAGCTTGAACTTTCGGTAAGATCATATAACTGTCTAAAAAGAGCTGGAATTAATACAGTAGAAGAGCTTACTCAAAAATCAGAAGAAGATATGATGAAGGTAAGAAATCTAGGTAAGAAATCCCTTGAAGAAGTACAGCACAAACTACAGGAACTTGGTTTGAGCTTAAAACCTAGTGAAGAATAGTATAGGTCGAAGGAGGGAAAAGACATGGCAGGACATCGTAAATTAGGCCGTCCAACAGGTCATAGAAAGCTAATGCTAAGAAATCTTGTTACAAGCCTGTTAAAAGAAGGACGTATCAAAACTACTGAAACAAGAGCAAAAGAAACGCGTAAGCTTGCAGAAAAGATGATTACTCTTGGAAAAAGAGGAGATTTACATGCAAGACGTCAAGCACTTGCTTTCATATTAGATGAAACAGTAGTAAAAAAGGTATTTGATGAATTAGCTCCAAAGTATCAAGATAGAAATGGTGGATATACAAGAATATTAAAGCTAGGACCTCGTAGAGGGGACGCTGCTGAAATGGTTATTATAGAATTAGTATAAGAAAGTAAGGGATTAAGTGAATAACTTAGTCCCTTTTATTTTTATATTTGTAAACATTTGTTGATAAAAAGGGAACAATCTATTGGTATTCTACAAAATAAGAGGTATAATATATAGGAATAATGTATGAATGAGGTTGATTCAATGAAAAATATTATAAAAATACATGATTTAGTTTATGAATACAGAAAAGATGAAGAAGAAAAGGTTCAGGCACTAAAAAAAGTTTCATTAAATGTAAAAAAAGGTGAATTTTTAGTAGTTATTGGACATAATGGTTCTGGGAAGTCAACGATGGCAAAACATATGAATGCCTTACTTCTTCCAAGTGGTGGTAAGGTTTATGTAAAAGGATTAGATACATTAGAGGAAAAAAATACTTGGGAGATACGACAAACTGCAGGAATGGTATTTCAAAATCCTGATAATCAGATTGTAGCAACTATTGTAGAAGAAGATGTGGCCTTTGGGCTTGAGAACTTAGGGATTGAGCCAGAAGAGATTCGAAAAAGAGTAGAAGAAGCATTAAAGACTGTAGATATGATAGAATTTAGAAAAAAAGGACCTCATTTATTATCAGGAGGACAAAAACAAAGAATTGCCATTGCTGGGGTTATTGCGATGAAACCCGAATGTATTATTTTTGATGAGCCTACGGCAATGCTTGATCCAGTGGGAAGAAAAGAGGTTATGGATACGATTTTAAAGCTGAATAAACAAGAAGGTATTACTATTGTTCATATTACTCACTTTATGGATGAAGCTGTAAATGCGGATCGGATTGTTGTAATGGAGGAAGGAAATATAGTCTTAGAAGGAACACCAAAAGAAGTATTTTCACAAGTAGATACCTTAAAAAAATTAGGATTAGATGTACCTCAGATAACGGAGCTTGCACATCAGCTTAAAAAAGAAGGCATGAATATTCCAACAAATATATTAACAATAGATGAGATGGTGAATTACTTATGTCAATTATAATTGAAAATTTAACGCATGTATATAATGCAAATAGTCCGTTTGAATCAACTGCACTCAACAATATAAATATAACAATTGAAAAGGGAGAATTTATAGGTCTTATTGGGCATACTGGTTCGGGGAAATCTACACTTACTCAGCATTTAAATGGTCTTCTTAAACCTACATCTGGGAAAATAATCATTAATGGATTTGATATTACTAAAAAAGATGTATCGTTAAAAGAAATAAGACGAAAAGTTGGTCTTGTATTTCAATATCCAGAGCATCAGCTTTTTGAAGAAACTGTTTATAAGGATGTAGCCTTTGGACCGAAAAATTTAGGACTTAATGATTCTGAAATAGAAAATAGAGTAAAAGAAGCTATTGAACTCGTTGGATTATCTTATAATGAAATAAAGGAGCGATCTCCTTTTGAACTTAGTGGAGGACAAAAAAGAAGAGTAGCTATAGCAGGCGTCATTGCTATGAAGCCAGAAATATTAATATTAGATGAACCTACTGCAGGTCTTGACCCTAAAGCTCGTGATGAAGTATTAAATCAAATAAAAGAGCTTCATAAAAAATATAAAATGACTATTATTTTAGTATCCCATAGCATGGAGGACATTGCAAGATTGGTAGATAGAATTATTGTAATGCATAAAGGAAATATAGCATTAACAGGAAAGCCTAGTGAGGTTTTTAAGAATGTAGAGCTTCTAAAAAGTATTGGACTTTTGGTACCTCAAATTACCTATCTGATGAAAAAATTGAGAGCTATGGGAATGTCAGTAAGAGAAGAAGTTTTTACGGTAGAAGATGCAAAAAATGAAATATTAAAAATGATAGGGAGATAGGCGAAATGTTAAGAGATATTACAATAGGACAATACTATCCAACAAACTCAGTCATACACCGATTAGATCCAAGAGTAAAAATTGTCTCAACATTTATATATATTGCTTCACTATTTATTGTGAAAGATTTTTTTGCATATAGTTATATATTGTTTTTTTTAGGAACAACCATTTTTTTATCAAAAGTACCTTTTAAATATATGCTAAAAGGTCTTAAACCATTGTTTTTAATAATTATTCTTACCTTTAGTATGAATATTTTTATGACAAAAGGAGAAATAATATATCAATTAGGCCCATTAGATATTACCTTAGAAGGTATCCATCAGGCCGTATTTATGGCTACAAGATTGATATTATTAATTGTTGGAACATCTATTTTAACTCTTACAACATCACCTATACAGCTTACAGATGGTATAGAAAAGCTCCTTAATCCATTTAAAAAAATTGGTGTGCCTGCTCATGAGCTTGCTATGATGATGACTATAGCTTTAAGATTTATACCTACACTTTTAGAAGAGACGGATAAGATTATGAAAGCGCAAATGGCAAGAGGAGCAGATTTTGAGAGTGGGAATATATTAAGTCGTGCAAAGAGTCTAGTCCCTTTATTAGTACCTCTTTTTATCAGTGCTTTTAGAAGAGCAGATGAACTAGCAATGGCAATGGAGGCAAGGTGCTATAGAGGTGGCGAAAACAGAACGAGAATGAGAGAGCTAATGCTTCATAAAAGAGATTTTGTAACTGGTATAGTTACAGCAATCCTATTAATAGCTGTAATTTTAGATCGTTTTATATAAAAAAGTATAAATTATTTATAAAATAGAACCTTGATCGTTTGAACGAACTAAGCAAATTTTAGAAAAGATCTATGATAAAGGTGAAGGATATGAAAAATGTAAAATTAATTATAGAATATGATGGTACAAATTTTAGTGGTTGGCAGATACAGCCAAATGCTAGAACTGTGCAGGAAGTGATTGAAAAATCACTAGAGAAAATAATGAAGAAGCCTGTAAA